>JBDKVA010000193.1:0-73505 GCA_039679375.1 Clostridiaceae bacterium | reverse complement strand
GGTTGCTGATAGCCTTAACTGCCGTTGTAGGATTAACTGATAGTAATTTTGATATTTGTGTGGTTGATATGATTAGTTCATCTGTTTTATATCTATCTGACAGGATATTATTTTCAATCATTTCCATAATTTTGATAAAAATAGGCTTATCACTACTCAAGTAATGCCTCCTCTCATAATAAAAATCCCGGGGCATCGGGCCCCGCCCGGTTTTGGCCGGATTCGCAAATCAAGTGGCCGGCAATAAAGCTAATGGGTTAGTGATTCAACTCATTAACTATGATAACATAGTCTTTAGTCAAAGTCAAATATAATTGAGTTGGCCGGTGTACATAAATGCAATATTATGTAACATAATTTGCACCTTCTCAATATGATGTAATGTACGAAAAGGAGGGCTTGCCTATGCCGCAGCTGATCTATACAGTGCAGTCCGGTGACACGATTTCAGGAATTGCCCGGTTATACGGGAGTACAGTAACGGCAATTACAGATGTAAATAATATTTCAAACCCGAACCTGATTTACCCGGGCGCCGTCCTTCTGATACCAGTCGAGGAGGAGGATTATCCGGGAGCACCGGCAGGGAGCCTGATCTATACTGTTCAGCAGGGTGATACGCTTTATACCATCGCCCTTCTGTTCAAAGTCAGCCTGCAGAGTATACTCACATTGAACAACATACCAGACCCTACACGGATTTACCCCGGGCTTAAAATAATTCTTCCGCAAAACGCCGTAAACCCTTTCCAGCCTGTAGAACCCGGCATAATAAGGTATTCCGTATTACTGGGGGATACCATTTACCGTATAGCAATAAGATTCGGCACGACCGTTCAATCCATACTGAATTCAAATCCGGGTCTGAACCCACAAAGGCTAACACCCGGGCAGATAATTACAATTCCCATACCGGAAAATGCTACGGCAATATACAAAGGTAATCCTTCCAAAAGAATGGTCGCCCTCACATTTGACGCTACCTACGGAGATAACCAGACAACGAGGCTGCTGCAAATCTTAAGAGATAACAATATACAGGCCACTTTTTTCTTATCCGGCATCTGGCCGACGAATTTCCCAAACCTTGCGAGAGCCATATCGGCAGCGGGACATGAGATTGGAAATCATAGCCTGACACACCCGCATATGACTCAGATTCCTTTGACGGAGGTAAGCAATCAGATCGTACGGACCGGCGCATTGATCAGGAATATTACAGGGAAAAGCACCTATTTGTTCAGGCCTCCGTTTGGCGAGTACAATCAGGCAATTTTGAATACCGTGGCAATGCTGGGTTATATTACAATTATGTGGACAGTCGATTCTCTCGACTGGAAGAACCCCGGTGTTAATCAGATCGTCAGCCGTGTAGTCGGCAATATTCAACCGGGAGCCATTGTCCTGATGCACCAGGCTGCGCCCCAGACCCCCGAGGCACTCCCTTCAATTATTTCACAGCTAAGGCGACAGGGCTACAGCTTCGGCACTGTAACCCAGGTACTGGATCCGTGAATATTCAAATAATATCATTCATTTAATTTCGGTCAATTTAAAAGTAGCCAAACAATGTGCTCCCATATCTTGAATGATGGAATAATTTCTTTTCGGTTCAACTCTTTCCGAAACAGGATTTGTCCAATCACCTAATTCAATTATAATGTTTGTTGGATTATTTATGCTAAAGCTGGCATTTTCTCCATGGTTGCCTTCCCATAGCACGTCCCCGGTACTACCCTTTATTATAGCCTTTCTTGATGGCATTAAGCCTGGCCAACTTATAATGATATTGTCAGGCATCTTTATTCTCACCAAATCTTCCATCACTATACTCCTCTTTTTATATTGGCAGTTTATACTGTAAGTTTTGCAAATTAAATCCGGTTCGCAAATATGACTATCCTGTTAAAATAATATCAAATATCTACTATATGGTCAATTAGTGGATGAAGATCACTTTACCCCATTACGATTTGCATAACCAGCCAGCAATACGTGCCGTCTACTCTGCAGCAAGGCTTTGGGCCTGCTTCAGCACAGCATCAAGGATTTTTGCCATGTCAGCCGAGCCGACTCCGCCATCGAATATGATCTGGCAGTAGTACTTCATATCGCCGATGGAGATATCAGACAGATACATTATACTGCTATCTTTCTGCAGC
The DNA here is from genome assembly GCA_039679375.1 of Clostridiaceae bacterium. Lineage (GTDB taxonomy): Bacteria > Bacillota > Clostridia > Acetivibrionales > DTU013 > JBDKVA01. The sequence goes on along the minus strand of JBDKVA010000193.1, from coordinate 71,343 downwards.
ACTTGAATCTCCTTGCCGTTATAAGATAAAGCTTCTTTTTTCATCCAGTCATAATACTCAGGCTCACTGGACATACCAAGGAATACAGCACTGTTATTTGTCGCATTTGAAAATTTTGCCCTGGCCCTCATTATGCTGTTGTTATCCTTATATGCATCCCATGACGCAATGCCTTTGGAATCCGCCGTTTCGCACATATCGGTAAAGCTTCCGCCGCCGTTGTATTTAGACATAATAGATGCTCCGGAAAAGCCATAGTCCTTTAGTGCGTATTCGGGAATAATCATAGGGAAGCCTGCTTCAGCAAGCCTTCCGGTGAAGTCGGCCTGCTTTTCAAATAAATCCGAGTTTGCCAGCTTAACAATGTAATATGCCCCTTTACCGCCGGTTTTCGTCAGAGGAGCGACGAAATTGTACCCTATTCTGAGGTTGTTGCCCAATAAAGCTTGATATTTTCTTATAAGAAGCTCTTCGCAGGTGTTATTAATCGTTTGTATCTCTTTTAAACAACCGTCGCTCAGGTATTCTGCATTTACGATATACTCCGTCTGTATATCGGTTACGAAGTCGAATTTTACGTCTCCGACATATTTTCTTATTCCGTCAATAGGGCTATCGCCGCCACCTTCCACCATATAATCTGCTTCATTTGCTTCTACCTGACTGATTATACTGCCAACCATCCCAAGAATAGCATCATCGGAAATACTGCCTGATGCCACGATTTGGTAAATGAAGTCAACACCGTTAACACTGATAGTGAATAAATAACTGGATTGATCAGTATTAACGGACTTAATCAGTTTTCTTCCGCTTTGTTCTATTTCCACAGTCTCAATCTTGTCTTCGGTGTTATAGGTTCCGACATCGTCAACCGTTGTAGAAATGCTTACAGTCTCATATTTGCCGTTATAATAGCGGGAAAAAAAACATCTTACATTCTCTATCTCATCATGTATCTTCCCTGTCCAAAGCATATATTCCTTATTCCATCTTCTGGCTTCGTTAAAAAGCAATTGCTGTGGAAAATCATCTATTGCGAATGCAACATGTGCATCCATGAACTTAAAATCTCCCGGCATTTTCTCAGGAAGCACGAAAGGCATCTCATTTTGCTTTGCAATAAGCGCCTGAAACTCCCCTGGAGATTTGATCTGCTTAAATCTGTCTTCAACAAACCATTCACTGTAGAATTCCTTTTCACCCTTTTCAGGCAGTGGTATTATTACACCGCCGACCATACCTTCAGGTATTTCCAGCTTCAGCTGCTCTATAAGGGCTTCATGCTCCTTCCTTACCGACTCCCTTTCACGGCGCTTATCCTGATATGCCGCTTCAGATAAAGCATGTTCCTTGGGATCATTTTTTATTTTAACGACGGTTTCCCCTTTTTCATTTTTCAGCTCTGCAGAATGATTGAGTAAATAGCTTGTAGCCGCATAAATCGGAAAGGATGCTAACGCAATGATAATTATAGCGGCAAGCAAAGTTGTGCGCCTAACCTTCCTTTTCACCCTTCCCTCAGGCAGCTTTGCTATTCTATAAAAAATGATATTCTTTGTGCTGTCATAATCCGGCTCCCTGAAAGAGCTGCTAATCAGTTCCTCTCTAAACTCTTCGAAAGACTCCATATCCTTCATATTCCGCACCTCCATTTCTTTTCAGCATACTCTCAATTTTATCTTTTGCCCTCTGATACTGTTTGCGGAGAGCCGCTTCCTTTTTACCTAAAATCCCTGACATTTCCCTGTAATCAATACCGTCTACGCAGTGCAAAATCAAAACGCTTCTTTGAAGGCCCGTAAGTGCATTAAGACACTCTTCGATTTTGGGGTTGTAATACCGGCTCAGCATCGATTCTTCCGTACCCATGCCAGGGCTTTCCATCTCAGGGTCAAGCTCAACAAGCCTGGCCTTTTTCCTGCCGTTCAGATAGTCTATACACATATGGTAGGCTGTTTTGTAAATATATCCGGTTATATTTCCGATTGCTCCACTACCGGCATATTTCCCGTAGCAGCTGACAAATGCATCCTGCATGATATCCTGTGCCGCATGGAAATCACCTGTCATCCTGAAGCAATACCTGAATATTTTTTTTTGCTGTTTTTCCACGATATCCTGAAATTCTTCGGGAATTATATTCAAATCCACACCTCCAGATTTTTCAACCTAACCTGTTTCCCTGGTACAGAGGGCATGCATGTCCTTCTATAAAATATGACAAAAAAACGAATTGATTTGTGACTTCTGATTACTATTTTAGGTAAATATTTTTATAGTACCCTGATACTGCAGCGAAGTGTGTATTAATATAAATTATAGCAGGCTCTCAAGTTCACGTTCTACGTGCTTCTTTTCGATGATGGCGCCACGATCTTCATACCATTTAATCCATTTATTGCATATCTCGATTGCTTTTTCCTTATCACCCATCTGCTTATAAATACATAAGAAGGAGTACAATGTGTCACAATAGGTTTCACTGTCAATTGCCCAAGCCTTTTCAAAGCAGGATAAAGCTTCCTGAAGTGAGTTTCTTGATTGAAGTAAGTCCCCTTTGGTTTGATATAGGAACCATTCTTCATGACCGGAGGAAATGGCCTCATCAACCATTTTCTCAGCTTCATTTGTCTGCCTGGCTGCTATATAAGCTCTGATTAACATGTTACGAAGAAAACTGCTGCCTGGTTTCTCTCCGTACATCGCTTTGAGTTTATCGATCATCTGCTGGCTCTGTCTCATATCTTCCTTCAAGTCTATCATTCTGGAAAGTGAATCCCTATAAATTTTATTATTCTCGTCGCCTGCCATTTCCATCGCCTTATTATAATGCTCCTCAGCTGTATGAAAACAATTCCATGCGTAAAACCAATTGATGTAGCCATACGTAAATAAATCATAAGCAGTGTATTTCCCTTCTGCAAATAACCGATTATATGCAAGCTCTGCCTGCTGGAAGTCTTCCTTCTTGTTGGTATCACCATAAATTGCAGCCAGTTTACCCGCCAGATTATCATAATAGATACCCCGTTTCCATAAATGTAAGTATTTATCACGGCCGTATGGTTTCATTATACAGAAATCGGAGGATAACTCAATAACTTCATATTTGAACGAACTCAACCCATAATTGAGCTCACTGCGTATAACCGGCTTTCACCGCCTGGGCTACCCATCAGGCTTGGCACAATCTTATACCTGCCGGACGAGTTGGTCGGTTATTTCACAGTTAAAATACCAGGGTTACAGCTTTGGCACTGTAACCCTGGTACTTGATCCGTAGTTCCTATCATTTCTCTTATTTCTTTTTTACCGGTATCCATATCTCACTGACATAATCCTTGCTCTGAGTGTCGCCATCCGTATATAATTCAATATCATAACCTGAAATAAGTTCATATTCCGCCTGCGGCAGCCATTCGCTGTATATTCTTGTCCACATATTCTGAATAGCATCCGGCATAGGTCCGACGCATTTGAAAATTGCCCATGTATAAGCAGGAATAGTCAACATTTCAAATCCATCCGGAATTATTGAGCCAGGTTCACATTCGCAGCCAATACCGTAACGGAATTCCTCTGAGCCTGTTTTTACCTGTTCACAGATTCCCAACATACCGCATACCTGATTGCTGGAGCCATCGGAAAAGTATTCAGTCCAGAACTTCGGAATTTCATTTTTACTATTTTCCGGTGTAAAAGTTCTAATTTTCGCCAGCACCTTAAGCGCATCTTTTTTGATGATCCTGTAATCCATAATATTACCACCTTCCAATCTGATTTTGATAACAAGGCGATTAAATGATTTAAGATTGGAGCCTTCCAGCTTTGCCTGATTGGGAGTTATGCCATGAAACCGTGCAAATGCCTTTGTGAAGCTCTCCGGCGTATCATATCCATACTTCAAGGCTATATCTATCACTTTGGTATTTGACATTGCCAATTCATGACCGGCAAGAGAAAGACGTCTATTTCTGATATACTCTCCTATGGTCATACCGGTTAGCAAACTGAATACCCTTTGAAAATGAAAGCTTGAAATATAGATATGTTCTGCTATTTCACCGCAATTTAACTCATTGTTAAGCAGGTTATCTTCAATATAGTCAACTGCTTTGTTAAGGCTCTGAACCCACTCCATCCAATCATCTCCCTGTGTCTTTATGATAACGTATTTTCCAATTTAAGTCCTGTCACCAAATGCTCAGATTTGTCGGACAATTTACTGTTATATAAGATGCCAAAACTTAACCTAATATTAAACCAAATTTGCAGTATGTGTCACTATATTGTTAATGGGAAGTGCGAACAGAAGTCTTTTAATATATCATTATTATATTATTCTGTCCGACATATAGCTCCTCAAATCCTCAACTGCGATGGTCACCTGCTGCATAGTGTCTTGTTCCCGTACCGTAACTGTGCTGTTCTCAAGCGTCGCATCATCTATCGTGACTGCATAAGGTGTTCCAATAGCATCGCCCCTGCGGTAACGTTTTCCTATATTGCCGGTTTCATCGTAAGAAACCATAAAATACTTCTTCAACTCATTGTAAATTTCCTGCGCTTTTTCAGCATGACGTTTTTTGATAAGAGGCAGCACATTTACCTTGATAGGTGCAAGAGAAGGATTAATCTTCAAAACCTCTCTTGTATCTCCACTTTCCAACTCTTCTTCCGTCAACGCCTCAAACAAAACAGCCAGTACAAGTCGGTCAAGTCCATAAGTTGACTCAATCACATAAGGAATATACTTTTCATTTGTCTGCGCATCGAAGTACTCCATACTCTTCTTTGAAAATTCCTGATGCCTGCGTAAATCAAAGTCCGTCCTATTATGTGTTCCGTTTATTTCTCCCCATCCAAACGGAAACAGATACTCAATATCACACGCAGCCTTTGCGTAATGTGCCAGTTTATCATGATCATGAAACCTCAAATGCTCCTTTGACAGCCCAATAAATTCAAAAAATTTTATTCCATAGTCCTTGAAATATTCATATAGACTTTCATCATCTCCCTGTTTGCAGAATGTCTGGTATTCCATCTGTTCAAATTCAATTGTTCGGAATGTAAAATTGCCTGGTGTTATTTCATTACGGAAGGCCTTTCCAATTTGGCCAATGCTAAATGGCAATTTCGTTCTCATCGTACGCAATACGTTTAAAAAATTTACATACTCGCCCTGTGCATTTTCGGGTCGTAGATATATGGTATTTGTCGTATCCTGCGTCACACCGCGCTGTGTTGCAAACATAAGATTAAATTGTCTGATATCTGTGAAATTCGATTTGCCACACTTAGGGCATGGTACTTTTTTCTCTTTTATAAAGTTAACCATCACTTCCTGTGTCATCACATCAACATTCACTGTAGCATCAAACTCACTTATCAGGTTATCTGCCCGATGCCTTGTTTTGCATTCCTTACAGTCCAACAGTGGATCAGAAAAACTATCTAAATGTCCACTAGCCTTCCAAGTAGTAGGATTCATCAGAATGTCCGAATCCAGCTCGTAGCTGTTATCCCTCCTCTGAATAAAATAATATCTCCACGCATCCTTAATATTATTTTTCAGCCTCGAGCCAAGTGGTCCGTAATCCCAGGTATTCGCTAATCCGCCGTATATACCGCTTCCTTGAAATATAAATCCGTACCGATTACAATATGCCATCATTTCTTCCATATTCACTTTTGTCATCTGCATATACCTCCCAGCTATATATTTTAATAATAAAAAAGTCCGCACTAAGCTTTATGCCTAGGGCGAACTCATATTTTCAGTCCGTGGTACCACCTAAATTCAGGTAAATCTGCACTCTGTCAGCACGAAAAAATCTTTATGCTGCTTCCTTAAAAGACTCAAAAGAGGTACGGACAGTAACTCCCTCTATTTATGTTATATAAAATATGATACTGGTGATTTTAATAAAATTAAACAGTTCATGAGCATGCCTTTATACATTAACAGTAAAATCTACAGCAAATCTATATTTCAATCCGCATCAAGTACGTATCCGGACGAAGGCGCAAATGAGTCTGTTACCGGAACACATTACCAGTTCATCCCTGTTGGCACACCGGAAGCTGAAATTGAAAAGTGCCAAAAGCTGAGTGTGGCTGCGAATTTTATAACAGAGGAAGAAAGGCTTATTTTATCAGCCTATACAATTACAGATTACATGGTTGATACTTATGTCACCTCTAATTACCTGCAAGGCGCCTCCCAACTGGTTTATGACAAAAGCAATCATCCCTATATAATAAGGAGTAACAATGTATATAATGTAACCTCCATAGAAACTTTTATTGAAAAGGACGGCAATTATATCAAATACTATATTTGCATTCCTGATTCAATGCTTGCCGACATAGATTACCAAACTCTGGTCAATGGCTTTGAGTATTTAAATTGAAAATAGAAAAGCGGTAATAGTTCAATTACTTTACTATACCGCTTAAGCAGTTCATCAATTGTACCGGGCAGGTACAATTCATCCATATCGATGCCGTACCCGTTATTAGCGAGTATACCCGAGACGCTTTAATTGCAGAAATGAACTAGAAACCATTTGCAACCGGGCACACACACACGCAAAAAGCCTGGTGATAAACATCACCAGGCTTTTGCTAATAGACCGGAATCATTTACTTGCTTTAAATTTAGCAAACTGCTTTTCATACTCTGCTAAAAGCTCCTGTAATCCAGCCTCGTTCCATACCTTTAACTGATCCTCTATTGCTTTGTCAACATCCTTTGCAAGACCCAGGTTCAGCAGATTGTAGTAATCTGATCCTGATGCATTAAACTTAGCCACTAAGTCACTGCATTTTGAGGAGTCAAATATAAAGCCTGTTGATTCGCCGAAAGGCTTACACTGGGCGTTAAAGTTTTTAAGATTCTCATACTTATTAGGATCCTCGCCCTTTTTAATATAATTTATGAACTGGTTGCCGATTACCCAGCCTGTATCATGTACCCATCCGGATTTTTTCCCGCCTTCTGTCTTAGGCGCATAGTCGATAGTATTCTCATCGATCTTTACATAATGCTTATCCTTAATGCCGAAGTTAACCATAGTCAGCATCTCTTTATCATGATAGAAAAAGTCATAGAACATCAAAACCCTGTCAGGCTTTTCACATGTAGCAGGTATAGCCATCATTGAACCTGTTGTATCACCAGTCGGTACTACATAATCGGTAAGGCCGACCTGAACCCATTCGATGCCGGGTGTATTAGGTGAGAACTCTTTATCCTTGCCGGGCTTTAGCTGCATGTGTGTTGCAAATACCTTCCCTGCCTTCAAATCAGGCATTACATCCGGATAAGAGATGGCATCCTCCCTGGTAAATCCTAAATCACCGTATCTTTTCATAGTTCTCCATATGTCAACAATTTCGGGTATATCCGTTACAGGAACCCATTTCGTCCCGTTCATCGGGAATCTGATAAGTATGCTTGAAGACCAGTCTCCATAGCATGCAGTCAGATACTCAACGGTGTCATTTCCGCAGGTACCAAGCGGATAAACATCAGGTTCATTATCCTTTATTTTTTGCAGCATAGGCTCAAGATCTGCATATTTCTTAAGTGTGCTCAGATCAAATTTGTATTTGTCGACAAGCGCTTTGTTTAGCAGTACACCGCCCTGTCTGCCCACTTCCTTGTTGCATGCTATATTGTATAGCTTTCCGTCAACCTTTGCGCCCTCAAGGAATGGAGTAGCCCCCAGCACCTTCTTTATATTGGGCGCATACTTATCAAGCATCTCGTCCGTTATCTCAGTAAGAAGTCCGGTTCTGGCCTGGTCAAAATAGACTGTCTGGGTCCAGGAGCACGAGAAAATTAAATCCGCCTTTTCTCCTGATTGAAGGATTGGCATAAGCCTCTGGTTATATTCTCCGAGAGGGATCTGTACGATGTCAACGGTAGTATTGATTTTATCCTTCAGATACTTGCCTATCTCATCCTCAACCATCTTTTCGTCAGGTTCGCCGCCGCTTCCCCCGAAGAACCATTTCACTTCATATGGCTCCAACTCAGGCTTTGTGTCAACAACCCCGTCAGATGTTTTTGCCGGGTCAGATGTTTTGCCGGGTTCAGGATCATCACCACTATCTTTTGTACAACCTGTTAGAAATGAAGTCAGTAGCATACTGATACAAAGAGCAAGACATAGAAGCTTTAAAACCTTTTTCATAAAACTGCCTCCCTTAATAAATTCTTACAAGCTTGTGCTTTATCTTCAAGCAGCAGCGTATCCGGAATTGTCTGCCGCTTAAATTCCAACTATCCCTTTATTGAGCCTATAGTCAGACCGCTTACAAAATATCTCTGGAAGAAGGGATATGCCAAAATAATAGGACCTATTGCAAAAACGCACATCGCCATACGCATGGTTTCTGTCGGCATATTTGCAAGCTGGGATTGTGTTAGTCCTCCACCCGCACCTCCGCTTAATGTGGCGAGATAAGTTGCATTTTCAAGTACCTTGTACATTGCATACTGTAAATTTATCCAATAGCCCGAATCCTGAAACATCAGGGAAAGCCACCAGTCATTCCAATAACCAATCGACGTAAAAAGCCCTACGCTGGCAAGTACCGGCAGAGAAAGCGGCAGGATGATTGAACGGAAAATTTTTATTTCACTGGCACCATCCAGCTTTGCTGATTCAATTATAGACTCGTGAATTGTCTTAAAAAATGTTCTAAGTATAATTACATAAAATACATTGAAAAGATATGGAACTATCAGAGCCCAAATAGTATTTTTCATTTTTAGAACCTGGGTACATATAATATACCACGGCACCATTCCGCCGCCAAACAGCATTGTAAAGTATATATAAAATGTGAAGTGGGTCCTGTAACGGAAGCTGCTTCGCGAAATAGGATAAGCATACATTGCCATAATAAGTAATCCTAATAGCGTGCCTATGACTGTAACAATTATAGAAATAAGGTATATTCGTCCTATTGATTTGGTATTTAATATAACCGATTTGTATGCTTCAAGCGACAACACTTTAGGAAAGAACGAATATCCATGCCGGCTTATTGATTTCTCGTCAGTAAATGAGACTATAAATACCAACAGAAACGGAAGTAAACAAATTGCAGTATATGAAGCAATAATTGTATTTAATATAGTATTCCACCTGTATGAAATTGATTTTGCAGATTCTCTTTTTGAGGATAATATATTCATTGCTGCACCCTCCTAAAATAATGCTTTTTCTTTGTCAATTTTTCTTACTACTAAATTTGATGTCAGTACAGTAATCATACCAATTATAGATTTAAAAAGACCAGCTGCGGTGGTTTTACCTATTTGATCCGATAGGGCAAGTCTGAACAGCTCATAAATATATACATCCAATACGCGCGTTGCGCTTCTTAAGTGCGGTACATGAAGCGGAACACTATAAAACATTGCGAAATCGGCTGATAGTATATTACCAAGGTTTAGTATTATGAGTATAATTATTACATTAGAGATTAAAGGCAGTGTAATTTTTGTAAGCTGCTGCCACTTGCTTGCTCCATATATCATTGCCAGTTCATAATATTCAGGATCCAGACCTACTATAGCCGAAAGGTATAATATGCTGCCATAAGCAGCATGCTTAATGGTATTGACGATAATCAATATAAACGGCCAGTATTTAGGCTCCATGTACCATTCTATTTTTTTAAGACCAAGAGGTACAAGTATGGAGTTGTTTATAAAACCATGCTCCTGTCCAAGAAATGCGAATACTACATAACTAAATACTATCATTGACAAAAAATATGGAAGTATCATCAGGCTATGATATAGCTTTGCAATTTTTCTATTGAGCAGCTCATTTATTATTATGGCAATAATCAGAGAAATGATTGTACCCGTTAACAAAAAAACAGTATTATAGATAATAGTGTTTTTTAAAGCATGAGCGAAATATTGATCAGTGAAAAATAGCTTGAAATTATCAAAGCTAACCCATTCTAATTTTAATAAATTTATAAAAAAGTTTTTGTGTACAAATCTGTATTTTTGAAAGGCCAATAATATACCTGCCATTGGCATATAACATAATACGAACACAAGCAGAAATCCGGGCAGCAGTAAAATAAACATGCTGCTGTTCTTTTTAATCTCTTTAATGAAATTGTAAAAGGGATTTGAGCTTGGTAATGTTTTAGTTTTTATATTCTTTTTATTTTCGATAGTTGTCATGTTTAGCCTCCAAGAAAATTAGTTATGGGATTTATGCTGTGAAAATATCTGACATGTTAATTTTCATCCATAAACCTTTAAATGTAAACTCCTGAATCAGGGGTTCACTTCGAAAATTAACATTTTTGTCTTTGAAATTTAACAAATTGTTTGATTTGCAATAAAAATTCTTTTTTGGCAATAGAAGTTGTTGATTATATGTCATGGTTATACTAAAATTATAGTAGTAAATTTATTATTTTTGTATATTATTACTAAATCAATTTTGGTTTTGTTTTTTTTGTTAACACCGAATTTCTTAAATGCAATTAAAATATTATTGTTGAGGTAAAATCAGTGAGTACCAAAATAGAAGATAAGGACAGGGTTTTTGGTTTCTTAAAAAAATATATCACCTTTTCAATGGTAATGATATTATTAGTCATCTCTATTGTATTTTTTTTAGTTTACTATAATATGGAGGTCGAGCGTATAATCGGTAATTCCACAAATAGCCTTCTTCAGATGACCGGAAGCTGTGATGCACTATTTGAACCAATGCGGAAAATCGCTTACCAGATTCATAATGATACAGAAATTACTTCGATGGTTAATGATATTAATAAAGACGCAACGTTTCTGAATAAAACGTATGGAAGGCTAAAAAGCTATACTATAATGGCTTCTAATATCGTATCTATATATGTTTACAACAAACAGACCGATTGCTTCTATACTACGCTTCATAACGATCCTAAAAGGAAGAGGATCGAGTTTTGGGATAAGGACGCTGTAAATCTCATTGATAATTTCGATAATGTTAAAATTCTTCATCCCATTGCAAGAAAAATTAAAATGGAGGGTGCTCCGGACGTACCAAATAATACAATTAATATTTATAGCATCTTTTATAATCTGCCTATTGCTTCTGCAGATTATATCGGAACTGTTGTAATTATTAATATTTCAGAGAGTTGGGTTAAAAATTCTATTGAATCATTCAACAATAATATTAAAGGTGAATTGTGCATAATGAATGAGGAAGGCGTACTGGTCAGTTCCCTATATAAGGATGATATTCTTAATAATATTTCACATGAGGATTTTGCATCCGGAATACTCAATTCCAAAAATGATACGGGGTCTTTTATATGCGATGTGCAAAATACCAAATCCTTTATTACATACGTCAAATCAAGCAGGTTTGGATGGTACTTTATACGCATCATTCCTTACATCAGCATATATGATAACCTTAAAAAAATCGGCATAATCACTATTCTTATGTTCGCTGTTTATATATTCATAGGTTATATTGTTTCGTATATGATTACCGGAAGGGCGAAAAGATCTATTGATGATATTATTATAGACCTGCAAAACCAGATAAAGGATAATCGCAGCGAACTGGAAAAGCGTAAGGAAGAGTATCTTTACATCAGCATGCTTAATGAGCTTCCTCTGTCCTGTGAAAAAGTAAAAGAGGATTTTAAAAGGTTAAATATTTTACTCCCGGTCGAAGACGAACTGGTGCTGGTTTTATTCAGAATAGACCATTATAATGAACTATGCTCAAGGTTTAAAACGCATGAAATCACGCTCCTGAAACAGGCTATCATTAAAGAAGCAGGTCATAAGCTGCACGAGAAATGCATTATTGAAATGGTTGACATGAAGGACGATCTTATTACATTAATCATTAGCGATAACAGTTTACCAGAGGAGCTCATCCGACTTGATGAAATAATCCGGCTCATACAGGACTCAGTCGAAAAGAATATCAAGTTATCCTTGTCTGCAGTAATAAGCCCGTCGGGATATACCTTCAGCGATATTGGGCTTCTATATACCGAAGTAAAGCAAGCTTCCAACTGTAGGCTTTTTTATGGGCATAAATGCATAATACATACAGAGGATTTGAAAATGCTTTACAATAAGGAATATGTGCATCCGTATGCAAAAGAAAAATTGCTGCTGGATGCACTGATGCTTGGAAAAATCGAGCAAGCCGAAAAGCTGCTGGAAGAAATTCTATATTCGGTTAATGGATATACGTATAAAGCAATAAATTCTCTGCTGTTAAGACTGACATTCTCAATCATAAATACCTTTGAAAGCGTTGAAAATATAAGCAAATACTCCATTGATTATGATTTCAACACATTTACTTCTAATCTGAATAAGTGTGAAACTATGGAGGAGATCAAAAATAATTTTACTACCATGTTCAACCATGTCTTTATGCAACTCGAAAAGCAGAAGAACTCAAAATACGGAGTTCTAGTAAATGATGCAATAGATATAATAAACCAGCACTATGCGGATGAAAGCCTGTGTCAGAATACAATTGCCGACAAACTTGGCATTTCGCCGAATTATCTGGGCAGGCTGTTCAAAACGTACACCAACAAGTCCATAGGCGATTATTTAAACAAGCTGCGGGTGGGAAAAACGCTTGAATTGCTTGAAGAATCCAGTATGCCTGTAAGTGATGTTGCTGCTAAGGCAGGTTTTTACAGCAAGAGTTATTTTTATACTATTTTCAAAAAGATAACAGGCATTACGCCTTCAGAGTACCGGCAGAATTCAAAAAAAGAAGAGCCTTCCGCTCGGGTCTGAAATGCGATGCCCGGCAGGAAACTGCCGCGATAAGCTTGATTGTGGTCATAGCTTTGGCAGGGTGCATAGCACATCGTAAAGCGTTTTGTGGCTATGCCACGCCTATGAGCATTTCCTTCAATAATTGCCTTGCTCTGAATATCCTGTTTTTAATTATTGACATTGGTTCGCCCCGGTCGATTAATCTCAAAACTCAAATCATCAACAACAACTTTATCTCCAAAGCTTTTTGATTATACCATAGAGTGGATATTTGTGTACATGCTATTCTTCAGTTATTCAAAAAGGCTCACCTGCTCCAATTTGCCGAACAAATGAGCATTCTCCAGCCTCTCATCCTGCTTTAGCTCCTTAAGGAGTACAGGCTCCAGCTCCAGAAAATCTTCCTGCATCATGTTCTGTCTGATCTTTATCATATGAATAATAAGTCTGCCTTGTTGAATGTATTTTTTAGCAAGGCTTAACTATCAAGTATTAGCCTTATATAAACTTAAATGGTACGCTATTTGTAAAGATACTAGAACACTTGATTATGATTTAAGAACCTTAAAACCATGATAGTACTGTCGATGATCCTATTTCTCCGGTTTCTCCAAGAATCCGATAAAGGAAAGTCAAAACGATTTGGTTTATTTACTAATTCCCAAAAGTTATCCTTATTCCTTTGGCTAAAAATCCACTCATTATATCTGTCCTTATATTTCATCCATCCCTTAAACTGCGAAACCAGAGATAAAGCACGTAACCAGTGACAAAAGTCCCTGCTGTCCCTTCTCTTAATAGCAATAGGGACAAAATCTGATAGTTTGCAGTTGTAAACATAGTAAATTTGATCTGCATAGTTCATGGAGTAATCTACTAACGCCCGGTCGGTAGTATCACTGATGTAATTTACTTTATCTGTTGGAGCCAATAACAGCAGATTATAATAGCCAAACGCCGGTATAGTACGTTTTGTAATAAACCCAAAATAGTTATTCTGAGCACTACTTTCCGCCTCTTTGTCATAACCGCCCCCGGAGAAAGCTGTTTCTGCAAAATAAGCCCAGCGGCGCCTGTGCAAATCGAGTATTTCGTTATCTGCTTCAATCAATGAAAGCATGGCTGCACAAGCAAGCGGTACAAACATTTCCGGCCACCAACGGATATTGTCCTGCTTTTCAAATTCATCCCAGCATTCTTCATTATTAAGAACTTTTTTTATATAGTCAGATATTCTTTTAAGGCAGTGATGATCCTTGTCTAGTCCAAGCGAAAGGCATCTTCGTATTATGTGCTCGGAATAGCCGTGAAAAGGCGGCCAAAACCCTCTATGATTTTGTTCGTTTTCAATCTCTTTAACAAAAAGATGGTTACATACCCTATCGTACGCATTCTGATATTCACGACAATTTAGGCTAAATCCCTTAAATTCCTTTAATAGGATAAATTCTGGAATTGGATCAGGCTTCATATCCAGAAGTTTATCGACAATAATGTTTAAATCAATCATTAATGTTTTTCCCTTTTCTAACTATGAACACTCATAAAACACATGATAAATAATTAATGTGTTTTATATTCTACAGGGATATACTATATCCTTCCAAATAACATGATATATTTTATTATTTTCGTTATTATATTTTAGTAATTTAATATATGTGCTTGCATATAATGATGGCATAAATTATAATCATATTATGGAGGTGAAAATAATGGGCAGGACAAAATCCATCGAAAATAGCGTCAAATATACCGTTGTGCTCCCTGAATCAAGCATCAGGGAACTAAAAGAACTTGTTGACGGCAGCAAAATAACCTCGGTTAACGCCGGGGTGAGGGAAGCCATTGAAGAATACCTTATTAATCTGAAAGCAAAGGATTACAGAGATTGCTTGAAAGAAGCAGTTGAAGATCCGGATTTCATAAAACGCAATGAAGATGCTATGAAAAGCTTCAGGTATTTGGATAAAGAGACTGAGGAGATGATTCCCGAATGGTAGAAAAGTGGTCGCTGTACTGGGTATCCCTTGATCCTGTCGTGGGCTCCGAACAGGCAGGGACAAGACCTGTGCTTGTCATATCGAATAATGCGGTAAATGAAATACTGCCGGTCATCACAGTACTGCCGGTATCATCGGTAAAAGGACAAGGCCGAGTATATCCTACTGAAATTTATTTACCAATGAGTAAAACCAGCCTTCCAAAAGATTCTATCGCTATGGTTCACCAAATAAGAACTGTCTCTAAAGAGAGGCTTGGAAAAAACTGCGGCGTTATTAATGATAACATAATCCGTAACAGTATAAACAATGTTATAAAGGAATACTTTGAGCTTGATTTATGATATAACGCATCTGCCAATAAAGCTGAAATGCAGATGCATTATATCGCTCCACATGACGGCAATCTCTCGGAGAAGGCATGGCTGTATAGGAAATCAGCGAAAAAGCCATGCTATACAGGCAATGTAATACATTATTAATTTACCCTCAATACCGATTTATCGGTTATTGCTATGCCTATAAAACTGTATGTATATTATGGACGGAAAAGTAGATAAAAGGGCAGTATTTACACACTTTGGGATCGATGATTTTTTATTATTAAGGCCTAGTAACTCATAACCTGAAGGCCGCCTGCAACCCAACGT
The DNA here is from genome assembly GCA_039679375.1 of Clostridiaceae bacterium. Classification (GTDB taxonomy): domain Bacteria; phylum Bacillota; class Clostridia; order Acetivibrionales; family DTU013; genus JBDKVA01. Next base: position 55,882 of record JBDKVA010000193.1, on the reverse strand, counting down.
ATTTCAAGCCCATGTCTAACAGCAGTTAGAAACGTTTGTTCACCAGGTATACAAATCGTTCGCTATAACCCTCCCGATACTGCCGGCATGACCGGAAAAGAACGGTTTGACTACTATATAAAATATAATGAAATTCTGCATAAGCATGCTGAAAAATTCTCCAAGGTAGGTCTATACAAAATCGTATATAATTGTCTTTAGCAAAGCTTTTGACTTTGAAACATTAAAGTAATCTTTATATGGATTTTCTGATATAACCGGAGCAATCAAATTCTCATCCATGCTTATAATTCGTGCTAAAAGCCTATAAAATTCAAAATGTGATACAGGTTTTTCAGATGCCAGGCATAAAATACCTGTGAATTTATTCGTAAATAGCTCAATGATAGAATTAACAAGGTACGAAGTTGCATATTTAAACAAGTTGTGTAGTAGTTTAGTACTGAAAATGCTTATTAGACAGTACTGTCCAAGTCAATGAGCATGCCATGAATCACTATGTGGTGCTACCTCTTTCCAATACTCTAACAATTCCTTAATATATTCCAAAGTACTACCATTAGGATTTACAAACTGAACAGGGAATTGAAAACATGTGTTTGTAAATTCTTTGCCGAAAACCGTCATTTCTTTTCCCTTTGGGCAATCGTCACCCGTACAAGATACACAAGGCATTACACTGTCTTGAACGGCTTTTACGAACCCTTCCTCAAATTCGCCCTTGTAATCACCTGAAAAGAAAAAAACGCGCCATTTATCCTTATTCATGAATATGCTGCACAAATAATTTTTCTCATAGGGAATTCTCCAATAATTTGGACCAAACCACTGCCGCGGCGTCATTTGATTCGTTCTTAAATAGGCGACGAATCCCAGCGCTGTTTCCTTTAAATCACCCTCAAGAAGTTCGAGGATTTCTTCCTCTATTTGGGGACTGATTTTCTCTTGCTCTTTATCCAAAGAGGCGTTACTTTTTTCGGACATTTTTTTCAATTCCCTTCGTATTTTATATAAATTATAAGTAATTCGTCATATAATACTATCCTGCAACAATGATATCAATAATTTACCATATAATCAAACACAAATATACAAAGCCTGCTTATGTAGACCATTGAATTATGTCTATGTGATAAATAGACAATTTAATCGCAATATCCCGCTCTGATGAACTGCTGATTATCAACCTTAGATGAATGTTATGCAGTTCGGCAACGTTTTCGGCAAGCTCCCTTATAAGAGCTTTGCAAAGAAGCTTACCGAACAGGTTATCCCCGTCAATATGATCAAACAGTATATAAATAAAATCGTCATCGGACCTGCGCATATTAACCAAGCAGCTTCCGCTTCTGTTCCAGATAATAGACAAAGTTTTCTTCGCTTATACTCGGAGGTACATCATGGTCAATATGCGGGATGTACCCGCCGCGTACAACCGCTTTATAAATAGATTGCAGATACTTGTCGATTTCCTCTTTTCCCTTGGCTATTTCAAGCTTGTCAACGCCGCCGATAATCCGAAGTGCGCCAGGATACCGGCTCAGCAGCTCATCCGGATGTACGCAGCCATTGACTTCATATGGGGAGAGGCAATTGACACCGCATTCCAGGAAGTATGGAAGCAGGGGGCGAATGTCGCCGTCGCTGCCCACGGATATTAAATTCACTCCATATTGATTCAGTTTTTTACAAATCAGCTTGTAGCGCGGCACGACAATTTCCCGGAAGAACCATACCGGCAAGGTGGGTCCATTCTTGCATGTGATATTTTCATAAAAACAAGCTATGTCAAATTTGAAGTGCGGAAGCACCTGATCCAGAAAACGGTCAATAAGCCGAAAGCACGTTTCCACCATATCTTCCATCATTTCCGGATAATCAAAGCATGAGTATATCATACCTTCAAATGTAAGCATCTGTGCGATTAAGCCAACCATAGAGCCACAGTAAAGCCCCAGAGGACTATCGACTACTCCGGATAGATTTTTTCTGCATTGCTCAATATCAACATTCCTTTTCGGATCGGCAATAATAAATCGTTCCGCCTTTGTACGATGCCAGTCGCCGGGTGTAACAATTGAAGGTCGCAGCATGCGGCTGCGTTCCCCGTATAACGGTTTCATTTTCTCTATAACGACCCCATATGAATTATACATTATCTCAGTGGTTTCAGTTTCACCTAATAATGTACTTGAATAAAACGGTTCGAGAAATGTATTTGCATGGATTAGCTCACCCCAAAAGTTTTCAATCATATCAAGTCCGAGGAACGCATTGGCCTGTGCATTATTCTTTACGTTGGCAGCGGCAAACATCGGCCATTCCGAAAATAATTCACTCCAAAAACCCGTCTCCATACAGAAGCATCTGTCAACACCTTTGAAATTCATATGATTTAAGAATCGTTCTTTATTCGTCATGCAAAATCTTCCTCCTTTTACCAAGGATTATAGTATACATGAGTAAATTTGACAGCAGTATGTCATATTAAAAATTTTATTGCTGTATGCAGAAAACCACGTACAGCATATCATATTGTTTAAATTTATCATATTTGCTTGCATATAATCATGATATAATATCCATGTTGCAGAATATGCAAACTACATTACTAAGTCAGGTCAAAAATATGGAAAAATATAGTTCATTACTGAATAAAAATGGTACAAAGGTGCTTATATCAGGTGACAGCCTTTCCTACAACCGTTATGACTTCGATCCTGTTCCCAGAACAGAGGCAGTATTATGCTATCCGGGAATGCCGTCGTGGTCAACGCTTGTCATTGAGGCAATCTATCAAAACGACGCTTTCTACAAATTTGGGAAGGACATTACAATCACAGGGTGCAAATCGGTCATAAACACGCTTCCTGATTGTGACGAGCCAATGTGCCGCCTAATATATTCACGTACTGCCGTTGCTGAAAATGGTGAAAGCCTGGGTTTTCGTTACTCGTGCCCGACAGACACAATCGTGCTCTACCTGCAAAAACGTCCGGACTCGCATAGCTGCCTCTTCGATATTTATGTAGACGGGGCGCCTGTTGAATCCCATGTAAACACACTCGGAAATCCCGAAAGACATCAGGGCTGGGAGCAGTTTCCAATAATTCTTTCTGTATCGGGAGCATGTGAACATAACATAGAATTCCGGAATATCCAATGCAGCGGCACGGCATTTATTACTCTCGCCGGAATTGGATCCAGGTATGTGGAGGTTTATAACAGCGGTATCGGAAACAGGACAGTTACATATTTCATAGAAAATTTTGAAGAGCGGATAGGCAGATATACGCCTGATATTTTCATTTTTTCGATTGGTGCAAATGACCAGATACGCTTAAGCTGCGAGCAGTTTGAAAACGGCCTTCAAAAGCTCACCGGCATGATACTCGGTACTTCACCCGGGTGTAAAATAGTGTATATTGCGCCCGGCCGAGGACAGCATTTTGATGAACACGTAGAGTATGACCCTGCCGATGTTGCCTGCAAATGCGGGAAAGAGCGGTTTGACTACTATATGGAATATAACGAAATCCTGTATAAGCATGCCGAAAAAATCGGTGCAGATTGCATTGATGTGTTCAGGCTTTTTGAAAATACACCTATTCCCGTTTGGAGGTATGATAATATACATCTTACCAAATATGGGAATACGGTACTCGCAAAACAGATGATTCACACATTGATGCCCAATGGGTATTATGACGAAAAGCTGATCGACGCCTCAAGGCTGCTTTGACTCAGTCCATCGCGGATACTCTTGCCGTATATAAGCCGGGCTTGCTCCCAGAGTAAAAAGCCGGATTTTACATGCCGGACCCAGCTGGCAGTGTAAACCCGGCTTTCATTCAGACGGCTATTTTTTTGTTACTCCCTTCAAAAGCGCATTACAAACGGTGCTTTTTATTGTCTGGCTTGAAGCCGTAGCCCCGCTGACGCCATCCACGTCATACGTATTGCGTTGAATCATGTCATTAATGATAACTTCTGCCTTACCGCCCTTACCATTGTCATGCTTCAGCAATTCTATGCCGGTTATTTTATTCCCTGCTACGGTTACCCGGGCTTCAACACTGACAAGTCCCGTACTCGCAGCCCCTGTATATGTCCCGTCCATAACCTGCGACATATCGATCTCTTCAAAAACCAATTGGCTAATTTTTGAGCGCTGGTCTACCGTCATCCAGATGTATAATGCAGCAATGGCAACTGCAAAAATCAGTACAACAATGCCAAAAATTTTTAATCCACGTTTCATTTTATTCCCTCCACATATTTTATAAGCGGCAGGATATTATTCCTGTCCGTAAAATCCACCGGCTTGTCTATTGCCTCCAACATGTCTCTTTCATCATCGGAAGGCGTCTTTTCATTTTTTAACTTTGACTTCATCATCGTCATCAAAATTTTATTTCCCATATTCAGCTTTGAGAAATTAAATCCGCCCCTGAAATAGAAAAACTTTATCGTCTTCCTTTGTTCTTCCGTGAAGTTCATTTCCCGTACCTTCACCATATCATCCTCGCGCGGCGGCGTGACGCCTGTTGCAAATACGACGAGATTTTTATCCTTCAGTGCATCATAATTATTTTTAATAAGGTTGATTCCATTAATGCCAACCGCGTATAGCCCACCGCCATATATGATCGTATCGTAATGGATAATATCCTCCAGGGACATCTTTGCATTTTCTTTCAAGTCGCACTGCAATGCCTCTGCGATCCATTCCGCATACCTTTTTGCGAATCCTGTTTTTGACTTGTAAACTACGACTGTTTTCTGATTCATTTCATCATCTCCATATTTTCTTCCAGTTTCAGCATGGTATTTACTGTATGTTTAAGCGTTTCCGGTTCTATTCCTTCAAAGAGCGTCTGCATGAATTCAATTTGCTTGCCGCGGTATTTTTCTCTTATTTCATCATATTTGTCAGTAATTCGTATTCTGCATTTCCTTTTGTCGGAATCATCCGTATACAGTTCCACATATCCTTTCTGCTCGAGCTTCAGGACAAGCTGCTTTACATTCTGATGAGAACTGCCTGCCGCTTCCGAAAGCCCATTCAGATCCGGATGGTTTTCTCCGAGCAGGTCGAGCATTACAAGCAAGAACCATTGTTTTGCCGTGATCTCTTCATAAAACTTATCTCCGATCACCTGAAGCCGGTTACCAAGTACAAACAGCATGCCGAATATCGTATACCTGTCGTCGAAATCCTGAAAATTCATGGCGTCCTCCTTCATGTAATATATTACTCATTTAATAAGTAATATATTACATAAAGTCTTCAATGTCAAGACCTAATTACAAATTTTTTCACTGATCCTTCCGGAACCTCCCGGAAATGGCGCATTGAAGAAGCGTTCGCGATATTTATGTAAGGCGCGTAAAGTGCCGATTTATTAATGTTTGTTTCGCTGTAATAATAGTAAACAATATTTTATAAGAGCCGTATAATTATGTGATATAATATCCTATATTGTAAATAAGTAACTAAATGGAGGAAATGATATGGGCTTAATTGCTGATAAAAACAGGGAGCCGGATACTTGTACAAATACGGCGCTAGACAGTAAGGCTGCCGTATCCATCAGGAATTTGAAGATGAGCTACAGTGACAAGGAAGTACTGAAAGGGATCGACCTGGATATATACAAAGGCCAGATCATTGGATATATCGGGCCAAACGGCGCAGGGAAAAGCACTACGGTAAAAATAATCCTCGGGATGCTGGATGGTTTCACCGGCACTGTCAACGTATTCGGTGAGGATATTGCAAATGGCAGTGTCGAATACAAAAGAAGGATTGGCTATGTCCCTGAGACAGCCGAGGTTTATGACACTCTTACCGCATATGAGTACCTTACTTTTATCGGTGAAATTTACGGAATGGATTGTGAAACAGTCGATAATAAGGCAAAAAAGCTGATGGCTTTATTCGGAATAGAAGATGTTTATAACTCCAGGATATCTTCCTATTCAAAAGGAATGAAACAAAAGCTCCTCATTATCGCGAGCCTTCTTCACAATCCTGAAATCTTGTTTTTCGATGAGCCTCTAAGCGGTCTTGATGCAAACAGCGTAATGGTTTTTAAGGAAGTGATGACCGAGCTTGCGGCCGAGGGTAAAACCATTTTCTATTCATCACATATCATGGATGTGGTTGAGAAGATAAGCAGCAGGATCATCCTTATAAATGACGGTAAAATCGTTGCCGACGGTACCTTTGACGAATTGAAGGAGAAGTGCCGCGAAGGTTCGCTGGAAGAGATTTTCAACCAGCTGACAGGATTCAGCAAATATAAGGATATAGCCGGGGAATTTATTTCCGTGCTGAAAGAGGTATAGACATGAAAGATTTTGTTTTCTTAAAAATACTGGATAGATTCAGCTTTCTGTTTACCAGGCTCGGAGCTGACTATAAGGTAATGCGGAAAATATTACAGATGAAGCTCATTATGGATAACAGAAGAGTTCCTACAATCATGAGCAACAGCAAAAAATCCGACGGAAAAGGCTCTTTCAAAACCTCCCTGCTGATATACGGTTTTATGGGATTGTTTATTGGAGTTTTGATCCTTTTTCCTTTCCCGCTGTTCTTCAAAATGAATATGGTTTTTGGCGTGATCATATTTATGGTGATGACAACAATGATTTCCGACTTTTCTGATGTCTTGCTGGACATAAAAGATAAAAACATTCTTCTTCCGAGGCCCGTCAGTCCGCAGACCATTAATACTGCGAAACTGATTCATATTGTGATTTACCTTTTCAGTATCACGATGGCGATAGCCGGACCTGCTCTGGCAGCCTCATTATTTGTTTACGGCTTTACCTTCTTTTTGATTTTTGTGCTGGAGCTTATATTGATTTGTTGCTTTGTCATCCTTTTTACTTCCATAATCTATTCACTGATCCTCAAATTCTTCGACGGAGAAAAGCTTAAGGATATCATCAATTATGTTCAAATCATACTTGCAGTTTTTATGACCGTAGCCTATCAGTTAATAGGGCGGATATTCGAAATAGTAGATATCAACATTACATATACACCAAAGTGGTGGAATGTCCTTCTTCCCTCTACCTGGTTTGCTGCACCCTTCAGCATGCTTATAGAGCACAGCTTTACAAAAGAATTTATCATACAAGCCGTCACAGGGTTGGTCATACCCGCCGCAGCCCTTATCATATATACAAAAGCAGTGACGCCTTATTTTGAAAAGAACCTTCAGAAGCTCAATAACAACAGCGGGAGTAAAAGAAAAAAAGCTGCGGCAAAAGAAAAAAGGCAGCGGGTTTTGGCAAAGTGGCTCTGTTATGATAAGCTGGAAGGCACCTTCTTCTTATTTTCACATAACATGTTATCTAATGAACGCAAGCTAAAGCTTAAAATATATCCGAATCTCGCTCTATCTTTTATCTTTCCGTTCATTTTTATAATAAACGTCGCGAGGAAAGATAGCCCCATTCCTGAAATACTGACTAAACTTTCAAGCAGCAGGTATTATTTATGGATATATCTATCCGCGGCATTACTTACATCCTCAATACAGTTTCTCAGTACAAGTGAACGATACAAGGGGGCATGGATTTACCGGGCTTTACCGATTACCTCGCCGGTTCCCGTAATAAAAGGCGCTTTGAAAAGCTTTATACTGAAATATATACTGCCCGTTTATATATTGCTCAGCCTGCTGTTTATAGGTATTTACGGTGTCAGAATTCTTTTGGACATTATTCTGATGTTTATAAACATGATTATTCTCCTGTTATTTGTTTTCAAGTTTAAAAGCAAAGAGTTGCCTTTTTATAAGGATTTCCAATATACGCAGGGTGGAAGCAGTACCGCTGTTATGTTCCTGTCCTTTGCAATTTGCGGTATTCTGGCGGCGGCACATTACTTTATGGGCAGGATCTTCTGCGGAGTTGGGCTGAATACTTTGATTTCACTGCTGTTGCTTGTGATTCTTTGGAAAAGCAGTTTCAAATTCACCTGGAAAGATGTTGCAAAGAGTTAAATACCTGTATAACAGTATAATTATAAAAATGGGCTCAATTATTGAGCCCATTATGCGTTTATAATATGCAATTCTCGCTGACTCTATACCTTTTTATAAACAACCCTGCCGCCGACGATCGTCATACGTACTCCGATATTCTCATCAAACAGGACAATATCCGCATCCATTCCAGGCGCCAGAGCACCTTTCCTGCCATGTACGCCAATGATCGACGCCGGTGTTGACGTCATCATCCGGACCGCATCCGTCAAAGGTACTCCCGCCAGAGTGACCATAGTTCTGACCAGCCTGTCCGTTGTTGCCACGCTGCCTGCAAAAGCAGTCCTGTCCAGCAGCTTTGCCACGCCGTCTTCTACAATGACCTTCTGCCCATTATTCAGACTGCCCATCAAACTCTCACCTTCCGGCATTCCGGCAGCTCTCATGGAATCCGTCACCAGCGCAATGCGTGACGGTCCTTTGATCTTGTAGATCAGCTTCAGCAGCTCCGCCGGCAGATGTTTTCCATCTGCAATAATCTCTACTGTCATTTCATCAATCAGATATGCGCTTTCTATAATGCCTCCATACCTGTAGGCATTGATCCTTCTGACTCCCGACATTCCGGAATAGAGATGCGTCACATGGGTAAATCCATTTTCAAACGCTTCCTCTACCTGTGATGAAATAGCATCCGAGTGCGCAATGGACGCCAGAATACCTTTTTTATGAAGATACCTTCCGAATTCCATGCTTCCCTCAAGCTCGGGAGCAGCGCTCCAACGGATGATGTCATCGGACCAGCTGAGGATTTTCGTATATTCTTCAACTGCAGGATTTTTAATATACCTCGGATCCTGAGCGCCCTTCTGTGACATGGAAAAATAAGGTCCCTCCAGATGAAGCCCTAAAAGCTCAGCCCCGTCGAATTCCTTCTTCTTCGCTTCCTTGAAAATATATAGGGAATTTTTTAGTTCATCCAGCGTGCTTGTCAAGGTAGTCGGCACCATAGCCGTCGTACCGTGCTCCGCATGCTTTGCAGCCGCGCCGGTAAAAGCGTCAACCGTGCCATCCATGAAATCATGTCCGCCGCCGCCATGCGAGTGGATATCAATAAAGCCCGGGGAGACATATAAACCTTTCGCATCAATTGTTTCAAATTCTCCAGCCGTGGACTCATCTGTCCCCGCATATTTTATAATGCCGTCTTCATATATGACGCATGCGTCATCCAATAAACGGTAAGGAGTGATAACTTTGCCATGAATAATTTTAACTCTGTTCATAATGATAAAACCGCCATTCTGCCGCAGCTCCGGCTTCATTTTTTATACGCCCGCTAATCTTATACTTATAAAACAATGATAAGCGATGCATTATTTATTATAAACATATTGGAAGTTTATCGCAAATGTTTTGTAGCTTTACCCTGATTTCCATATACTTTGATTTTTTACGCAAAAGTCCTTGCTATTTCATTCAGGAATGATACGCTATTATTATGGCTTGCTTAACGGTTAAAGCTTTATCCGTTAAATGAAAACGAAGCTTTTAAACATAAAAAGCACCAAAGGCAAAAGGAGCTGAATTTTATGGACTTTATGGAATTGGCTGAAAAAAGGCATAGTGTGCGCTCATACAAATCCGATCCGGTAGAGGACGAAAAACTGGAAAAAATACTGCAGGTGGCCAGGCTTGCTCCGACGGCCTGCAATTTACAGGCTTTTAAAATAATCGTCATCCGGACAAAGGGAAGAGAAGAAGAGCTTAAGCAAATATACGGAAGGGATTGGTTTGTTGCCCCGCCTTATGTCCTGTGTATTTGTACACTCACTGAGAAATGCTGGGTACGACGCCGCGACGGCAAGAGTTACGGCGATGTTGATTCAGCCATCGTTATGGACCATATCATTCTCGCCTCTGCCGAGCAGGGGCTGGGGACCTGCTGGATCGGCGCATTTGATGCGGGGGCGGCAAAAAGGGTCCTGGAGCTGGATGCTTCCATGGAACCGGTTGCCTTTACACCATTAGGCTATGAAAAGGAAGATTTTGCAATGAGGAAAACCAGAAAATCCATGGAAGAGCTTGTTGTATATAAATAAGACAATGCGTTGCGCCAGGACTCCGCGACTTGTTTTATTCCACCGTATCGAAATTCAAATCCTTCAAAGGCACCTTCTTTCCCACCTTCTTTTCCCTTGAGCTCCAAAGAAGCAGATTGGCGGTGCCTGCATCAGTTCTTCTGACGCCCCATTTTCCTGTAGCATTGTCTTTTTCCAGCACCCATTTTTCATTTCTACCAAGATTGACTAGATTATACTTTCGTACTACGGAAATCGGAGTGGCCGGGATTTCCTCCTCATTCACAAGAGAACTTTCTTTTATAATCTTCCCCTTCGGATTTGTGGGGTGATAGGGCACTCCGGGGACTTCCGCCGCCTTGCCGCATTTTAATACCATCTGTGCCGTCTGGGTTCCAAGTGCAACAGGGAAATATGGGACCCAATTCTCCGGCACCTCCCCCATTTCCGTATATAACGGCAAATCGCCTTTCTTGATTGCAGCCGTCTGCCGCTCCATCATGGCTAACTCATCATTCCTGTCTATTGCCTTTCCATCCCGTTCATACCTGTTTTCCACCGCCCAGGCCATATTCATCATCTCATCGCGCAAGAAGGTGACCTCTTCCATATCTTCGCTTTCAAGCAGGTGGGAAATGGCATTGGGCAGGAAGAATAGACTGCCGTCGGGAGGCGACCCATTCTTTTTCGACAACGCAAACATGCTCCAGAGGCTGCTATCCGCACTTGCATCTGCAACCGGCCCGATTTCAAAGGTATTGTCAAAATTATCATGTACGCTGAGCGACAGAATTTTGCGGAGCGTCCCCGTGTTTTGCTCCAGTGGTACCATGTACCAGTCCTCCCCGAATAGCTGGGAGAAAATCGTCAGCATCGTGGTCAATACATTTTCATCTTCGCGGATGATGCTCTTGAAATTGACATTCCCGTCTTCAAATGCCCAGTAACGTATGGCAGGCATCCCACGGTACACGGCGTTTGTGGGGATCACGTTTAACTTCGTCACAGGCCTTCCTGCAAAATCCGGATTCCCCTCCAGAACAAAGTCATACCAGTCCAGATCGCCGCTGTAATACTCATCCGCATGCAATTTAGCGCCCGGACATTCCAGGTCGCAGTTATGTTCAAGCCTTCTGTCATCCCAGTCTGCAGGCTTTTGGCCATTTATCTCATTTTCAATGTACCACTCCATCGGCTTTGCCGCATCAAACGGCTGCGTTGTATTGTCCTTGTGGCGGACTGCCAGAATAGGCAGTTCACTGTAGGAAAGCTCCATTTTTACAGGATATCCGCAGCTCTCCGCCAAAAATTCACCAAACTGCCACTGGCGGCTGATAAACCACAAAGGATCCTTCACCTTTGCTTTTAATGATTCCGTTTTTGTTTCATCCGTTCTGTCCGTATAAATTTTCTGGTATATGCTCGATGCATCTTCATAAATCAATGTATACTCACTCATGGCGATTCCTCCTATTTGAGCAGCGGATCATTTGCATTTGACTTCACAAACAGCACAGGTGCGGCATTGTCAACAAAGGCGGCATTCTCATTTCCGGGTTGGGACGGATCTGCCGTTACCGGCGCTTCCTTATTGAAACCTTCTGTCCGGATAAACATGAGCCGAAGCGTTTCCGTCATATGGCGCACAAGCTGGAGATGTGTCCACTGTCCCGCAGAATTGGAAGGGTACTGATATTCCGGTACGGCGATCAGAATGACATTGGGCGCCTGTGATTTCGGGGTCTGGCATTTTAAACCCACACCAGTCACTTCCGACTTATTGTGGATAAAATCGGACCATTCATCGATTTTCAAACCGGCAAAGGGTGAGCCGGCAGTAAACGAAAAAGTATTTTGGCACAGGAGATAATGCAGGTCGGTTGAATTCCTTCCCTCCAATTTGAGTGCCTTCAGGTCATTCATGACGGCTGCGGCATCGGTCTGGCTCACATTCTTCATCACCATGTTCCGGACAGCCTCAACGCTTTCCAGAATGCCGGGCTCCCACACAGAGTGCTGCAGACCGGTTGTAAACCGGTCGGTCAGTGAAGAGGCGACCGAAATGTTTTTCCTCACCCTGCGGTACGTCTCCAGCTGTTCTGAGGAACTCCCCCCCGAAACCGTCCTGGCCTTCCGGCATATGAACGGGGGCAGGATGACCATGGTCTCTCTGGCAGTCCACTCCTTCAGCTGATTTTGAACCTTTTCCAGCAATCCGTTCAGAGCAACCGTCTTTGCGGATTCATCCAAAGGTGCTCCCGTTTCTGCTATGAAACGATCCTGTTGCATATCATACGAGATCGTAACCGTCTCGTTCAGAGGATACTTTAAAATATCCCTCATGATGATCCGGATTTTCCTGCTTTGCAGCCTTTCAATGAGCGATTCCAGCTTTTCAATGACAGGGGTTTTTATGCCCGGTCCAGGTTCGATCAACTGTAAACCAGGTTCGGCATATAGATAAATGTTAGCCTCCTGAAATCCGAACTTTACAAATTTGTCAAGAAGGGCATTGATTTTCTCAATAATCGCCTTTATACGGGATTCAGCCGTTCCCGGCCGCGTAATAATCACTCCGGGTTTGAGGATTTCCGCCAGGTTTGTTTTGAGTGAGATCAATTCATCAAGTGCTGTCAGGTAGCTCTCAGACAGGCGGGAAAGCCTGGAATAAAGAGTTTTCAGGCTTGTTACCCTGATTTGGAATGACTCTTCTGCAGTTGTGCGGGATATGGCGACATCGTCCCATTTCAAAGGCTGTGAAGACCTGATCAGCATTAGAAGCTCCGAGGCTTTCGCCAATATCCTGTCCATTCCTCCGGCATAGTCAAACAGGATATATGCTTTGCTGTCAAAAGCATCTTCAGGATTTTTAGCCTTCAACGCCCCATCCACGTCCTGACCCTTGCCATGCAAAGAATGCAAAACAAATCTTTTCGCAAGCGCATCCAGCTCCCTGCGGCCTCCCAGGACAATGTCAAAAGCGGACAAACCCAGATCCTCCGCCGGACTGACCGATACCTCGCCAAGCTTGGTACGCCGGCTGACATCCTTGCTCCTCATATATACGCTTGCGGTAAAGCGGATACTGCCGCCATACCCGAAAGCAGACAGCAAAGTATCTGATATCCTGGCAAGTGATGGCTCTGCGATAGACCTTGGATTTTTCTCGGCAGCTCCGGCCTCGCCTCCGTCCAGCGGCAGGACCAAACGCTGCATCAGGACCTGTCCCGTGCGTACTGTAGCAGCCATATTGACCTTTGGCGGAGGCAGCTTGTTTTCAAAGGCGGAAAGCCATGCATTGGCTGTTTCCGTGTTTCCTGCCGAGATATTGTACGCAATTTCAGAGATGATCAGGTCCGAAGCGTTGTCAGACAATTCACCGATCTTATTTTGCAGCTGCTTCAACACATCCAGGTCACCCGCAGAAAAACCTTTACCGCCAATTGCCTCATCTTCCAGGAATGCTTCCCCGTTCACAAGATAGGAACATTTCAATAAATCTCCAGCCTGATCAAGCGGATAAAAGTTCCTCAGGGAATACAGGAGCCTGTCAAGCCCCTGATCATGGAGCAGCCTTTCCAGGCGCATTCCCAACAGTTCCGCCCTGGAATAGCCCTTTTGCATTCCTTCGATAAACCAGACGGCCTCCTTATACCTCAGAGAAGAGAGATTGACCATGAATGGGTTCTGCCCCTCCGCACTGTAAAAGGATGCGTTCCGGATCATGGAGGCTGCAACGGTCTGATTTGCAGACGGCGTCTGGAAATAGCCGTCGGTTTTGTGTGTTGAAGGGGCATTTCCCGGATTTTCGAGCCATCCGAAAACTCCTGTCAGGTTTTTATTCAGGCAAGGAACATCCGGTATCTGGCCGGCTTTCGTACCGTTCCTTCCGATCCCCTCTCCTGCACGGTCCGTTTCGAGCAGTCTTCGTGCGGACAATGCCAGCATCCAGGCATCATACCTGGGTGAAAAGATATCCAGCGTCTCCTTCACGAGCACCTCCAACTCGGCAATGGAAGGCCCCCTTTCACCGGCTAGAAGGTCGGCGGCTGTTTTCATCTGAACAAGTATGCCGAGGACCTGTTCCTTGCAGTCGCCGAAATCAAATATCTCTTTCATTTGAACAAGCGATTTTTTGACGATCGCAACCAACAGCGAATTTGCCGTTAACGGGTTTTCAGTAAGGACCTGAGGTATGGGAGATGCCGGATTTCCCGCATTCAATGATCTCAGATAGGCCTCCACACCATATACGGATGCTTTCAGGCTTGACAAATCGCCCTCCTGCACAACCGGCATCGTCAGTTCCGCGGCCTCCTGGTCCGCAAAGCTCTGTGCACCGCCCTGCAAAGCCCTGGTAAAGATTTTATCCGGTATCGGCAATGCCTTGCTGTTCGCTTCCAATCGGTCCGCTATGGACTGAAGCGTGCTGTACCTTCCCGTTACGCCGAAATACCTGCTCTCAAACCGCTTTCTGTTGAATATTTCCGATAGAACACCCATGGAAGAATGTATATTTCCCGGTTCATTAATCGAATCCAGAACCCAGAACGGAAGGCACCTTACAGGAAGGATGCCATACGGATTCCTGTCGATCAGAACGGGTGGGACCGAGCCGCGGGCTGAAACAAAACACTTTAGATCCTCAAAGATTGCGAATTCATGATGATGCATGGACGCCGCATATTCTTCAAACCCCGGATTCGGCTTTGTCTCGTATCCTACAATCTCGATCGTTCCGCCCGCGGTAGCATGTACAATAGGTAATTCGATATACCTGTGCGCTTCGATCTTCGCCTTCCAGAACTCTGCAGTACATCCCGGATACATCAGTGCAAAGGTGTCCATGGCATAAAGCTGATCCAGTGAGTTCCCGTTTTTCAGATAGCCGAATGCTTCCTTCCTTTGCGCAGCCTCAAATCCGAAAATCGCTCCGAGGATATTTGCCGCCGATAAGCCGAAGCCGGTTTCGCTCATCATCTCTGAAAACTCGTCTGTTTTCATTTTCCCGCTTGAGAGTCCTGACTTTTCATCCTCGGAATTATTGGTAGGACAGTCCTGCCTGATGACCTCCAATGCGCCTGCTGCACGCTTTCTCATGAAAAGCTCCCGGATCAAGCCGTCACAGCTGTCATCACCCGAAAAGCCAACAACCAGCAGCCAGTCAGCCGTATCGATCTGCGCGACCTGGTTCTCCCCGGACACCTCAACTCCCATTCCGACACTGACAGCCTTACTGAAATCATTGATCCAACTCTGGCTGTCAGGTGACAGCTCTTCGAGAGATATGCCCAGATCCTCCGGTATTGGCCGGATGTCTGCAGAAAGCTCCTTGATTTCAAATGGTATCCCATTGGTAATGTACACATTCTTCACCGTAAATATTTTGACACTGTCAGGAAGCATTTTGAAACGACTCTTCCCTGCAGCGCCTTCATTTTCCGTATCCGCATAATCCGACGGATCGATCCCCTTCTCTTTTGAAAGAATGATATGACGCGCTCTGCCGGAACCAACAACACTGATAAATTCGGCAAGAGCCGCTTTTGGGTCCTCTTCGTCAACCCCCGTACAGCGGTTCCTGTATATCTGATATGCATCGTTTTCTTTATCGGAGACAGGCCGGACCGGGTTGAAAGCCTGGCATGCATCAGGATACCAGCGGATCTGGTAATAGCGGTATTGTACCGTTTTATACTCAATTTGTTCAAAAATGTCCCTGTCAATATGCAAAAGGTCATTTGCCGTTGCCCATTTGCTGCCGATCCATTCCCTGGCCTTTTTACTGTTCAGATCCACAGCCTTCATGCGCTTTGCCGGCAATGACGGAATTTTCGTACCAGTCCCCTTCTTTGGTCTGTCAGGAACAACAAACCTTTCCTTACTCAGATCGATCAGCCTTCCGACATCAATGATACTGCCTCCAAATACAGGTACAAGTCTTTCCCCTTCCTTTTTCATCAGCTGCAGCCGCATTGGGAAAAGCACTACCGGCCTGTTCATCGAATTCATACATCCAACTCCTTTTTACATCTAATGTGGGCTACCGTCCACAACCCAACGAATGCAATTTCGCGGTAATAAGCTGCTAACATATACTGCCAAAGTCCATAATGACGCCGCTGGGCTTGTTCAAAGCTATGATCGCCATCTTCGCGGCATCGGCGAAATCCCTGTTTACGGCGGCTCCGCTGAAATTCATGGCTGCAAGCTTACTCTGCATGGTCGAAATGTTCAGATAGCCTGAAGTGGCATTGACGTCAAAATCATTCCACGAAAGGTCATCCAGGCTGTTTTTGTTTGCCGTTACACTCTCATCCAATCCAAATTTGGGCAGGGTCACATTTTCCAGAATAACAAAGCAGAATTTCCGTATCCCGCCCGGATTACTGCCGTTTAAAGCACGGTCCATATATTGTTTGGTAAAGTTATAATAAATGAACAGGAGATCCTCCATGACATCTACCGTAAACAGCGGCTTATGAAGCGTCGCACCGGTTTGCGAAGCGCCCTGCTTCACTGCATTGATCACTGCATTCCAGCCGTTCTGCGGCGTTATTAGCGCAGGGTCATATTCTACCGCATACAGGACGGTTTTTGGGTATCTTCTGAAAAGGTCGGATTTGATCGCTACAATGATGTTGTCCTGATTTGATCCGCTCACTCCGGCATTTTCACCCAAACGACCGTTCCAATTGGCGATATCTTTAATGTCCTCCCTGTTGGCGCCGCCGGCGCCCCAGAAAGAATTGAAAACCGTAGCGCGGCGATCGACCGGAAACTCCCTCCAGATCAATTCTCTTACCATTTCATGGTTTGCCCCGAGCATAAAAGCTTCAAGAAATTCCCTGTTCAGCTTAAGGAGCATGGATGAGTTATTGGGTAACTCTGTGAGTCCGGGAATCAGGTCTTTCATGATCTGCTGCGGTATATATCCGAGAAGCCCTTCACCGATTTTCGGCTCATGGTAAATCTCCGAATCGCCCACCTCCGACCTGTCCGGGCTTGTTACAATGCGGTTCAGCACTTCTCTGGCCGTATCCGTATTCAGCAGCAAACTTTTAAAGGTCTGCGCATCCTCCATGAACGAGCTCTTTTCCGCTTCGTCCCTGAAGTTCATCAGCCGCTCATTTCGAAGCTCGCCGATACTGTTGCAGATATTGATGCTTTTGATGAGGTTCATTGAAATATTCGGATAAGATGACCTGCCGGACTTAAAACTTTCAGATATATCCACACCTCTGGCCGAATGCACCGGCGCACTAAAGCCACCCGTGGAATGAACCGTTGTATTTACTCTATCTGACCCGGTATAATACCTCTGCAGGTTCTTCGTCACGTGCATGAAGCGGGTATCGTCCATCGTGTTCAGATGCCGCCTGACAATGTTTTTCCTGATATTTCTGAGTACCTTATAGCGTTTGATCAGTTGGTTTACCTCCTTTACTTCGCCTGCCATGGCAAAGCACCGGCTGATAAAATCATCCTGATTGTACCGTACGACCGAAGCCCCTAGTGCTGTGGCATAGCGGTAATTGCGGTCAAGGTTTCCCTCACTGAACCACAGATCAGGAGACCGGACAGGATCATATGCCGGATTATACGCTCCAGGACGGTTTTCCCAGGTCCCCGCAGAGGTTGGCCCGATCAGATGTTCGCTGTCCGCGTGGTTTTGCCCGTAAAGCGGTATGAACAGTTCCGGTTCACCACCCTGTGCCGAAACGACCGGACGTTGTTTATTGTACATTTTGTTAAATTGCGCGATCGCATTATTGGAAAAGGCAATATTATAGGTTTTGTCGGAAGGCTGTCTGTTATTTGGGAGGACAAGTCCTTCAAACTCCATTTCTGTCCCGGTGCTGTCGGCGACCTTTCTGCTGCCGCTGATGATACCCGGATTGTCATATACCCTGATGCGGCGTGCAAGGTCCTCAAAATCGCCCGTATCCGAAGTAGAAAAATCCCACCGGAAATAATACGGCAATGAGAGAATAGACGGGCTGCCTGTATTCCAGGCCAAATCTGCGGTGTCCTGAACTTCCAGCTCCAGCGCCGCCTGAATACCCATTTTATAAACAGGCACCAGAAAAGCGGTATAACTTTGCGAGGCCTGGAGCCTGCGAGTGCATAAAATCCTGGAATGCGCAGATTCAGGGTGGTCTGTGATATATGAAGAAATATCGGCAGGATCAAAACCCTCTTGAGTGGATAACTGAACGTGTGAAAATGCCCATGATTCATTTAGATCCGGCAGCAGAGAGCTATTGACCGATATCATCGCACTGGATCTGCCCGGCGGCAGCTCACTGTATTCACCCTTTTTCAGTACAATCAGTAAAAGCCATGGCCGGAGCCTGTTTTGAGCATCAGGCTCTTCGAGTGAATACCGCCATGGGAAATCTGCGTCTTTAAAATCCACGTATGGGATTTGATTTGGCGCAAAGGATGTTTCGTTTACTACCGGCTCCGTCAGTGCGATGGCCTGATCCGAAAATCCAAGGACCTCACCGGGGCCTTTGAGCGTAAAGGATTTCCTGATATCGCCCAGAAGATTGCCGGGCTTGTCCTTCACTTTGGATTCGACCTCGATATTCCGCCGTGCCGTCTGCAGGACGACGATGTTTCCGTCCTTACCGGCCTCCTGTTTTGTATGCGTTGTATTAAGGGCTCCTATGCCGAGCCGGATCCATGGTAAGAATACAAGTGCCATATCGCTACCTCACAATAAATCTATACTAAAAACTATACTAATAATAATTTACCTTATACTTTCCGGTCCCTTTGCGCTTACCCGGCTTACTGAAAATCCATCCGTCATTCAGGGCAAACCCGGCATGCTCCGCCATTTCCCTGATCAACCCGGTATTTGGTCTGACACCTTTATATACCAGCCTGTCTGAACGCGGATAACCCGATTTGGATGCCGGAGTGGGCTGTCCCTCGGAATCCTCAACAATCGAAACGATCTCATAGTCAAAATCCGTCTGTTCCAGCCGTGATGAAGTGCGAATGCCGTCAGCACTGACGGAAAAGCCGGATGGCATCTTTATAAACGCCGGTCCCGACAGCTTCTCGGCGTCGCTCAGATACTTATACATTCCTGGCGCGAAATTCCCCTCCTGCGGGGCAATCGTTTGTGTCAAGGCGCCCGGGACAATTGGTTCGATACTGAAGTAAGCCGTACCTTCGGAAATTTCAGATTCCCCGAGCTTCTCGATCTCGCGCTCCAGCGGCAGCAAGCCCTGGCTGAACCGGATCCCGCCCTCTATATTGACATACTGCTTAACATCCTCACCGTATCGGAATGTAACCAGAGTTTCCGTTTCTGTCGGCCCCATGGGGATCCAGTTGGCACTGCTTCTGATCTCTTCCTGCAAAAGGCCGAGAGCGCTGATCCTGGGTGACTGCGGCTCGGGAATCTCGTCTCCGAAGTACTCGTCAAAGTCAAACTCCTTCGAGAAAATGCCCGCTATATCTACCGTACAGCTGCCATAGAGATGGAATACATTCGGGCCGGAGAAATGTGCATCCAGGCTCAGGAAGAATAATTTTACATCATTGCGGCTCAAATTCAGCCTGAAATAGAGGGCGCATTCAAAGTAGAATTTGGGCCGGAACAGTATCAGCGCATCAAAACCGCCGGTGCCCTCAAGCTTGATGTTTCCGATAATACCTCCGAAATCCTTCTGGAACAGGAATTCCACTCCGGCTCCGAACTGGACCGAGTTGTCGGTGATGGCAAAATAGGAACCCAGCATGATTTTCGGGTTGTCCTCTCCAAAGCAGATCGCAAGCCGCCTAAGCTCCGGAAAGCCTCCCGGCGCCCTGTACCCAGGGAAAAATCCGCCGACCGACATTGCAAAATAAGCGTTGTCTCCATAGCAGAGGCGAAGCGCCATATCTCCTGAAATAGGCCATGTCAGGATTTTTGAGCTGAACAGCGAGGCATCGATGGAAATCGTTTCGGTTTCCAGATCAAGAATGCCGATCACCGCAAGCTGCAGCGAAACAACCGCACTTTCCGGCTTTGGCAATACAGCCCTGATGATACCTGCGATCGCCAGCTTGAAGCTCTTGCCTACCTGAATGAAAATGCCGAGTTCACCGTCAAGGATCGCGACCGCGCCTCCCCAGCCGATTTTTACCATGACGCCGAACACATGGGAACCCTCGCATGCCGGCAAAAGCGTCTTGATGTCATTTATGATCCTTGGTGCGTTTTTTATAGGGTCAGGCGGAAACATGATCGAAGTGATGGAACCATCCCGGACTGAATTTTGCAAAGCAGTCACATTCATCGCCGAATTGATCGCCGCCGCAATCCCTACACCGGAAAGGAAAAAGCCATACCCAAGCTGAACGGGTGGGAAAAGCACATTACCTATGATTTTCAATGAGAAATAATCGCCGCCATCCGGTGGTTTTGTAGTTAAAATACCAATGGCCGTAACAGAAAACTTGCCGCTGACGGATATGCTGAGGATTCCTTCATATCCCGTGTCATTGATGGCAAGATACCCTCCGCCCGTTACAGCTGAAGCTTCAATATTGATACCTACGGCTTCAGGCAATTTAAAGTCGACATACATATCGGCCTTGCCTAAAATACCGGGTTTATCCATATCCACAATAATTGCAAGTCCAACCTTCTCTACAAGGAATGTGACCGGTCCAAGCTCAGCCCTGGCGCATACCGCAGCCGATGCCTTGATTTTCTTATCCTCGCTCTTCAGCGAGAAGATGATATCGCGGATGAGGACCGGACCCAGTTCTTTATTCAGATGCCAGGTGTAGTTCAACTCTCCTCCCTGGCCATCGCTGCCGAACTTGATATAGAATTTTTTTGCCTTTGAATAGCCAAACCCAATATCGAAGCTTACCCTTATCGGATCGGAGGGCAGGATTTTTTGCAGGAACGAATCGCCTTCACCTGCCTGTATTTGCGCAAACAACCCGATCACATCCGCTTCGACCAGATAATCCGCACCGGTCGGACTCTTTTCCACAGCAGTGCTGAGCGCTAAACCGTCAAATCCAATGCTCAGCGCATCAGCAAAGCCGATGAGCACGGTTGGTTCAGCGCGCCGGTAGGTCAGCTTTGCGGCTAGCCTGCCTGAAAAGCAGCTGCCATCGTCCGTCAGCATTTCCACTGCGACCTGGCCCGGAAGCACCTTCACAAGGATGGGCTTTTGCATATCGGCAGCAATGCCCAGCTTCAAGGATTCAGCCAGTTCGATGGATTCGGCCAGACTGCCGTTGAAATATGCTCCGAAACCTTTATATGAGAGTGTCTGTGTACCGGCAGTGTTCTTAATCGGCGCAATGCATAGATTCAGCGCACTGAAATCTCCCTGGGTCCAATCACCGGAGGTGAAGACGGGTATACGCATTTCTTTCGGTCCATCCTCCTGTGTGCCCGGCGCATTCTGTACCGTTCCGGTCAATTTGGCGCAGACAGTGTCATCCAGAGGGTAAAGTCCTCCCGGAATGCCAAAGCTCCGGATAAAAAGCTCCAGGTATGCCATGAATCGCTCTGCATTGAAGTTCTCCCCAAAATCATATGCGGAGGCCGGAATGGAAAGCGGATCCTTGAACAGGACCGGCACCGCCTCCCAGTTCAAGACCTGCAATACGCATTTCGATTTATATTCATTTACCGCTTCTTCTTGATCTATGCTCCGGGCAAAGCCCAATACTAGCAGTACACTGTATATTTTCGGGTAGCTGCGTTTCAGATGGGCCAGGATCAGGTAATCCAGCAGCCGCCTTGGAAAGGTCTCGTCAAAGTTGGTTGAAGTAAAGAATTGCCCCATTTCCCCGGCACTATCTTCAAACGCACCATTTTTAAAATCCTCAGCCACCTTCTTGATTGCCGGGAAAACGTCTTTCAATATAGGAAAGATATCCTTTGCCAGATCCATCAGGTCGCTGTTGACGTCATTTTTCAGCCTGTCCAGGATGTCCGTGACCGCTTTTACAGCAGCGGCAAGTCCTACGGCAATATCCGAATAAACGCCGATGGCCGGCGGCTTGTAGCCCAGTTCACCGAGCAGCGTTTCCACATTTTTGCTGCAGCGTTCCACATTAATGGAACCATCGGCTCCCGTCGCCTTTAATTTGATCAGCGGTGCAAGCGCACTGGATACTTCGCCGATTACCAGTTCAAAAAGAGAATTGCTCATATTCGCACCTCAATCATTGATTATCGGCAGGTTGTCTTTTCCCTGCCCTTTTTTCATACAAGCAGTACCTTGAAGAGTGATCGCGCACATAAGCTGCAATGTCTGAAACCGCCGCGATTTCTTGCGGAGACATGTCCTTTTGCAATTCGGTCCATTCACTGTTTACCACATTCTGCTCATCCGCAGGGTCGACCCACTTGGTGCAGTTCTTGTACACCTCCACACTTGCGTTCGTCGCCGGATCGGTCTCATAAGTCCTGCATTTGCAAAACTGGCCGGGGTGGTTGACTGTCGTTCCCGTTTCATTGGGGGAAATCAGATATGTATCAATATGATAATGATGATGATGATCCACCAGCGGATAAACCTTCCTTGGTTCACCCGGATTTCTCGCATTATCGGACACATAGGGGCAGCAGAACAGGATCCGCAGCGCCCCTTTTTCGATGAACAAGTTGGCAAGCTCAAGCGATTTGTGCCTGTCAAAATCAGAAGACAGCAGATGGCAATAATTCGCGCTGTTGATATCGACCTTTGCGCCTAATGGATGATGCTTATTCCCTGCACCGAACTCTATTTCCGTTCCGTCGTCATGCGACAGGTCTACGATCAGGAAGCACTCATTTCCGCCCTTTACCCAGTCGGAGGCGGTATTTTCGAGCATTTCGATCATATTCAACTGTCCCCAGGCATTATCAATATACTTATAATTATTTTTTAAATAGAAATTGGCATTTTTCATATAATAATCATCGGACGGAGGAAGCTGATAAAGAGTAAGGTTATAGGCGGTGCCTCCATAATTAAGCGCCGCCGGATATCCCGGCCTGCGGTATTTTTGCGCACCTGTCTCAAGTACCTTTTCCTTGATTTTGCTGCCGGTCAGAAGGTCAACTTCTCCTGTCGGATTAAGTCCGTGCTCACGCTGGAAAAGATAGACCGACCCTCTGCACGAATCGCCAAAGCTGCCGTCCATAGATGTTCCATGGCTGTCGACCGTGCCATTGCTTGTGACAGGGGTACTGACCCAGTAACCCAGGCGAAGCAGGTCTTTTTGCAGCTCGCAGACATATTTGCCAATGGCGTCTACGCGTGGCTGCCCTTCATAAATTTTAGCGTCATCACGGTCGCCTTTCATGAGCTTGTAATTCCCATAAGGAGAAATGCCGATCCAGCCGTTTTTGAACCATTTTCTGATTTCGGCTGCCACAGCGGCATCCGCAATGCCGGTCGGCTGACCCGTAAAAATATCCGGAACGGACGTCGGGGCCATCGTGTACCTGTTCAGTCTGTAAGTATTACGTGCAAAAAGCTTGAAAGCGGTCAGTGCATTTTCAGTCTCCACACCAAAGTACCCGGTGATATATTTTGATTCAAGAAACGCCAGGTTGAATAGATCCGTCTGCAGCTCGGTGACAAAATGCCTGGCTACCTGCGCACTTGCATTATCCAGCAGCACAGAGGCCATTTTATCACTGTCGCCCTTTTTAAGAGAAACGGTGCTGTCGAGCATGTAGGAATTCACACTGTGTGTAAAAAAGAAACGGATCAGATGGGACTTCGAATATTTGAGAACATCGACGCCGTAATGACTGGCGCCCACCTTGTCTCTCGGCGTGTCGGTTGCCCCGAGGTTGTATTCGGTGGCAATGATCTTCACAACATTTTCATTGCTCATAAAATCCTTGAATTTGACGTCAGGCCATCGTTTACTTCTGTTTTTCAGGCTGTTCAAAATCTTTGCGCACATCAAGATGTTCGTTTTTGGAAAACGAAGCAGGTTGAAAAGGTCTGTTTCCGTATCTTTTCCGGCTATTGCCGCCGCGTAGTCATCAGCGATATTTTTAAGCACGGCATCCCTGCCTGTTGAAGGAAGTTCACGCAACGTGATCAATCCAAGGTGCATTGCCAGTGTCGCAAGCGAAATCTGGCATACGCCAAAGGTATTGTCCAGATGTGTAATAAGTTTGGAACCCAATACCCCGTTGATCTCTTCCGCCGCCTCCTCCAGCTCGTAGCTCCGGGTAAACTCCGCCGCAAGATAAGGCCTGGACCATGTGAACTGATATGGTCTGAAAATCGCTTCCTTATAAACAACGGAAGCCAGAAATGCCGGAGGGATACCTTCCGCTCCTCCCGCCTGGATCAGCAGATCTGCTTCCTTAAAAGCGGCTTCTTCTATGTAAACTCTGAAGTTATCAAATATCTCCCTTGTCGTTTCAGGGTTTCCGGCATCCACAAACTTGCTGATATTGTTAACTGCCGGCGCCGAAGGCTCCATCAGCGCATCGACAACAGCAAAGCTGCTTATGGCAGCCTGCTCCATGACCAGCGTGGCGAGTACAGTACCCAGCATATCGCACAGTTCTACCTTTACTTCCAGTCGTTCGGCATCCGCCGGGATTTGGAACTGGAAAAGGCCGTCCTGTGTTATTTCTTTCGTTATGTAAGTTTTCTTAGTGTAAACGCATTGAAAGGTCCAGAGGTAATGGTCCGGCTCGGTCACGCCATTTGTAACAAATACAACATAATCGTTAAAGGAGCCTTTCGCAACAGGTGGCGTGAGATAACTGACAAGATGATATTCCCCGCCTGGTGTAATACCGCCTGAAACGGCTTGTCCCAGGTCTGCGGCGCTATAGTTGAACGGCAGCCTTTTTTCTGTCTTCCTCACCATAAATACACCTCATAAATCCGCCATATTCTTTTTTCTAAATTTTATAATATATAAATAAAAATGTCAATATTTCATTTTTTTATAACCATTAGCCGGACAAAAGCAGGATCATATGTACTTCATACCGATTTTCATTCCAATACATATAGCACATAAGCTGCCGATAGAACAGGCAAGCTTATCCGGATTGAAATCAAAAGTAAATTATGGTATTATAGCTACTGTTAAGTATCTGCCAAATAATAATATAAAGGTGATGCGAACAATGAGAAAATTTACATTATTGCTGTTAAGCCTGCTAATTGTTTTTTCATCGGCCTGCCCGTATCAGGTCATGGCAGAATCGCCGGATTCCAATACAGAGCAGGGGCTTTCCGTAGAATACCAGGTCTTCATTTCAGTCCAACCGCAGCAATTTAAAGTAAATGCCGTTTATCGCAATGTCTCGGGTTCACTTCGCCTGGAGCTGGGCTTCATGGGCTACAATACCTCTCTTGATGCTATTGCCGGTCTGAATATTACCGCAGCGGACGGTAAAAAGCTTGAATATAAAAAGATAGATAATCGAACCCTGGAAGTAGCCGGCGCTGCAGATACAATTACAGCTTCATATGAAATAGATATGAACATCCTGAATCACGAACGCGGAACCAGCATTGCTGCATGGGGTGCGAAGTTCACCGGCTATGATGTTTTCCTGATGCCGTCAGGACAGGCGGTTTCTTCCGCAAAGGTGAAGATTGACGTACCCGGACCGTGGCAGATTGCTACCATCTATCCTCAGGATGGCGATTGGTTTCAAATCACTCCTCTGAATTATCGTAACCTTGCACTTGAAATCGGTGTCAGCGACTGGGATATCGGTGAGTTTGCCTTTGACAAAACATATAGCTACAACGACGGTTTCAAGGTCAGGACTGTAGGTATGAAAAATTATACCTTCCGGCATTGGAAGGCATATTATGACAATACGGCAGCAGAAGAAGCCAAAAACTCCGCGGACATGTTCCATAAAACCTGGCTGGAATACAGGAAAATGTTCGGCGACGATTATATGCCAAAAAGCATGCTCCTGGTCGGGCCGGACTACTGGCAGGGCGGGTACACCTGGCTGAGGCAGCGAATAGACGGGAGCTTTATGTTTCAGTCAACACCCCACCATATGATGCATTATTGCTTTGGTCCCACTTATCCCGCGCGTATCAATTTTAACGGCGCCTTTTTTGACATATTCCGTGAAGGCTACTCTATATATTCCGAAGGATTTCTTACTGCTGAAATTACGGGCAATCCCATGTGGGAAGGCATGGAATACGAGAAAAAGATACATTATCTGAGAGGCTTGAAGTACGGGAACTTGGAGCAGAATTCAGCAGGATATGTCACAGGTTTCCTTACTGTTCTCATGATAGATGACAAGATAAAGAGGGACACCAATGGGCAAAAAACAATAAACGATTTTATGTCCCATATTTGGAAAACATATTCCGCGCCCGATCCGGTTTTTATTGAACCGGAAACCATGCTAAATGAGCTTAAGGCTTTAACAGGAACTGACTGGACGGAATTCTACAATCAATATATCCTGCGATATGACAAGCTGGATCCAAATCTTCTGGACTCGCAAAGAAAGGACTTTGAGCTGTTTTTGCAGTATATCTCAGGCTACTGGTATTCCGGTCATAATTCTGCATATTTTATCAACCAGGAATTGGTTTCGGCTTCCGATGATTTTGGTTTTGGCACATCGGTTTATACACCGATTAATTACAATGATAATTTCATCAATTTCATATATAAAGCCCGGAAAAGCAAGGATTTATCCAAAGGCGACCTTACGGAGCAGGAAATTATCTCACTGCTGAATGAAACAACAGGCAAAGACCATTCGGATTTCTTCACCTTTTACCGCGGTCTGGGCTTCGATGTAACCGCAGCGGATATCAGCGATTTCCTTCGATCATATGTCTATCGTACCGAGCACAGCGACAACATCATAAAAATGACTCCTTCGAAAGTGGAGCTGGGTAAATCCACACCCGTGCAGGTTGAAATAACCGATCCGGAAGCTGCAAAATGCAAGGAAATCAAATTACAGCTCAATGTATATGATTTACCGGGAGGTCTGACAGACATATCAAAACTGGTAACAGGTAAAGGCGTGAAGTATGAATGGTCGATAATAGCAGACCTGCAAAAGGATATCCGCGGCAGCCAGGTAATAATTACACTTCCTGTGCTTCATAGCGGAAGTAAAACTTATACCGAATTCACATTAAACATGCCCCTGGATGCAGGATTCATAGAGTACTCTTTTCATTTAACAGTCAGTGAAGGCATCTATCAGTCTATGTATGGAAATTTTGACAGTTCACTCAAAAAAGTGAAATTTCCAGATACCCTGACCATGTTTGTCTGGAAGCCGGATATCCGGCGCAACAAATCTATGGCGGATGATTTAAAGACAGCCGGCATTGTGCGCGGGGATAATAATGGCATAGATCTGACAAGCCGGGTTAACCGGGTTCAGGCTGCTATAGTTCTTGTCAGGCTTCTGGGAAAAGAAAAGGAAGCACTTGAGCAGGCAAACAAACATCCCTTTAAAGATGTTCCCGAATGGGCCGACAGTTACATCGGGTATCTCTATAAAAATCAGCTTACCAATGGAATTTCAGCTGATCTTTTCGGTGCTGACCAACCGGCAACTGCAAATCAATTTTATACTTTCATGCTGCGTGCATTGGGCTATTCGGATATAAAGGGAGATTTCCTGTATACCGGCGCCCTATCCACAGCCTGCAGCAAAGGAATCATCATGGAAGATAACGTACAATGGCTTAAGGACAGGCCGTTTTTCTATGATGACATGGTCTTTGCCTCCTACATGATATTAAACGCTTCAATGAAAGGAACAGATACAAAATTGGCAGCCTACCTGTGCAACATGGGCGCAATGACGGAAAATAATATGAAGTTGATTTTGAGGGAGGATTAACGAGGGCAGCTGTTAAAAATCAGTGCAGCAGCCCCGGTATATCATTTCTCCTTCAAGTATTCATCAAGCTGCTGCTGCACCTGAAGAACAATGTTATCAATCCCGCTTTCTTTCTGCTCTTTTATATATTCTCCAATATCGCTATCCTCAAAGCTGCCCGTGTAAATTTTCCGGTCCAGTTCTGAGAATGCCATTCGCCTGCTTATAATACCGTTCATTTCAGAATAATTTGGGAAAAATCCCATATGCGGCGGATATTTTGTCTTATTATTGATCACATCATTATAGTTTTTTATTTGCTCCTTCAATCCCGGATAATTTACCCGTTCATAATCCATATTCCGGAATGGCGCCTTCCATCCCCAGGAGAAAAAAGAATTCTCCATTTTTACGTCCTCAGGAGGTGTAATGTAATCCTTCATCTCAATATAATGTGTGCCTTTTATGCCGTACATCAGCATATCGTAATTTTCCTGTTTGGACTGCAGCCATTCAATAAACATCAATACCCTGTCTGCCAGCGCCGATTTATCATTGACAAGCAGGCCATTTTCAAGGGGTGAATTCCTTTCAGAAACGCCTTCATGCAGCTGGTACGCTTCATATTTGTAATCCTGTATACCGTTTGCCGTAAGGATCGCATTATAGTCAAACTGATTTCCCCAGCGGCCAATAAAGGAAGCCCACTTGCCGCTTTTGATTATTTGCTCATCAATGGAAGCAATTCCGACATTCTTGGTCAAATACCCCTTATCCCGCCAGTTTTTTATCCTGTTCAAGCCATCCGCAAAACCGTCCGTCTGTTCCCATGCCTCCAGCTTGATTGACGGGCTGTTCCATTTATATACAAGTCCTATCTCATAATCCATTGTGGCATAACCGTTTACTTCTGAAAACAGCCCAAGCGTAGTATCCCAGTATATCATGGGGATCAAATCCGGTTCATTTTTCTTCACCGCCTCAAGATATAACTCATAATCCGAATAACTCTTAATCTCAGGCAGATTATATTTTCCCATGATATCCGACCTTACCAGTACACATTTTCTGCTCGTGTTCGGTATCCTTGAGGGTATTGCATATATTTTGCCATTTATATCGATTGCATCAATATCTTCTTTTGAAAATTTGCTGAAATAATTGGGCGCATATTGAGGGAACAAATCGGTAATATCCTTCGCCAGGCCCTCTGCCGCCAATTCTTTAAGCGTAATAGGAAAATAAGAGGAAAAGTAAAAGGCGTCGCAGGGTAAACCGGATGAAACAGCTTTTATTACGGTGTTGAGATAATTCTCCGGATACTCCCATACAAGCTCAAATGCAAGTTCGGTCTTGAGTTCATCACGCAGCTTGCTGTTTATCGCATCCAGCACCTCTGTCAATGCATTGGATCTCTCACCCTCGATATAAATGGTCAGCTTCGCATCCTCCAGATCCTTAACATCGATCTGTTCAACCGCTGGAAGGAACTCCTCTCCTTCATCGTCTGTTCCGCGTCCGGTTGATATTTTAATAATGACGCCTGTTATTGCCGCAATGAGAAGCGCCGCTGCAATAAAAAACAAAATTTTTTTATTCATACATACCACCTTTCCGATAACCTGCATTATGTTTATTATACATAATTTTACCTTTCCATGTCTGGTAGTATTTTTTTGGCATTTAGATTCTTTTTTTAATAAAAAAGCGGCGGGCTTGGAATAAGCCAACCGCTTTCATCATTAATTACATAGACGTTAATGCCTTGATACTATTTTTTTAGCAGCTTCAGAGCATGATCCAGAACGTTTTCGACGGTAAAGCCGTACTTTTTGAACAGCTGGCCTGCCGGACCGGATTCTCCGAACTGGTCGATCGATATGATATCGCCCTGAAGGCCGACATATTTATGCCAGCCGAACGAAGATGCCGCTTCCACTGCAAGCCGCTTCGTAACCTTCGAAGGAAGCACGGCTTCCTTATAGGCCTCATCCTGTTCCTCAAACAGCTCCCATGAAGGCATGCTGACGACTCTGGCCGCTGTTCCTCTGTTGATGAGCTCTTTTCCGGCTTCATACACCAATTGTACTTCAGAACCGGTACCTATTAATATGATTTCCGGTTGCTTTCCAGAATCCAATATGACATAAGCACCCTTTAAAGCATCCATTCCTGTCATTTCAAGCTGCGGCAGGTTTTGCCTGGTAAGCACGAGCGCCGTAGGCGATTTCTTCCTTGATAATGCTGCATACCATCCGGCTGCAGTTTCTTTCGCGTCGCAGGGGCGGAATAGCGTAAAGTTCGGTATGCACCTCAAAGAAGCAATCTGTTCAACCGGCTGATGGGTTGGCCCATCCTCGCCCACTCCGATGCTGTCATGTGTCAGTACATAGATCACAGGCAGCTTCATTATTGCAGATAACCTCATGGATCCTCTCATATAGTCACTGAATACGAAGAAGGTAGATACATAGGGAACCAGCCTGCCATGAACTGCCATACCGTTGGCAATTGCCGCCATGGCATGCTCACGGACGCCGAAATGCAGGTTGGCGCCGCTGTGATCCTCGTGTGAGAAGTCACCCCTCCCTTTTATATAGGTCTTGGTTGAGGGAGACAGATCAGCTGATCCTCCGATCAGGTTCGGCACCCTGCCTGCAAGCTTGCTCATTATCTCACCGGATGAAGATCTTGTAGCGTTCGCTTTATTTTCAAATGTCCAGTAATCCTTATCCTGCGGTAATCCTGAAGCATAATCGCTCTTCTTCCAGGCATCCCATTCAGCGGCCAATTCGGGGAATTCCTTTTTATAACCCGCCAGCAGTTTGTTCCATGCTGTTTCCTGCTCTGCACATTTTTGGCGGATCGTTTTCATATACTCTTTCACTTCCTGAGGCACATGGAAATCTTCTTCGTAATTCCAGCCCAGACATTGCTTCGTAGCTTTAATATTATCCTCTCCGAGAGGTTCGCCGTGTGCGGATGCCTTTCCCTGTTTTGCCGGGCATCCAAAGCCAATCTGCGTTTTTATTACAATCAGGGAAGGTTTGCCGGTCTCTTCCTTTGCTTTTTTAATAGCGGCATCAATGTCATCCACACTGGTCCCGTCCTCCACTATGAGCGTCTGCCAGCCATACGCCTCGAAGCGTTTGGCGGTATCCTCCCGGAAGGCTATGTCGGTGGAACCTTCAATAGAGATCTTGTTTGAATCATACAGCACGATCAGCTTACCGAGCCCAAGAGTCCCGGCCAGTGAAGCAGCCTCGGATGTAATTCCCTCCATCATGCAGCCATCGCCTGACAGCACATAGGTGTAATGATCCACAATTGCATATCCCGGGCGGTTAAACTTTTTAGCCAGATATGCTTCAGCCATAGCCATTCCCACACCGTTTGAAAAGCCCTGTCCAAGCGGCCCCGTTGTCACTTCGACTCCCTTGGTATGACCATATTCGGGATGCCCCGGGGTCAGGCTGCCCAATTGCCTGAAGTTCTTCAGATCATCGATGGTCAATCCGTATCCGAACAGGTGAAGAAGAGAATAAATGAGCATGGAGCCGTGCCCTGCCGAAAGTATGAACCGATCCCGGTCATCCCAGTCGGGATCGGCAGGATTGTGCCTTAAGTTTTTCGCCCAGAGCGTATATGCCATGGGAGCTGATCCCATAGGCAACCCCGGATGTCCTGAGTTTGCCTTTTGAACTCCCTCAGCCGATAAAAGCCTTAACGTATTGATTGCTAAAAGTTCTGTTTGATTCATAATATCCTCCTGATTTAAAATGTATATTAAAGTAAGATGCAACATTCGGAATGATTCTATGTATAATGGCTATATGGCCGTGATTTCAATCCGTGCATTGAATACAGGCTTGTTGCCCGCTTCATTCACACCTTCTATGTAAATCCAATTTGAATCCAATGCTGAAATGTCTCTGTGAAGCACCAATGTATCTCCTGGCATGGCTTCGTTCATATAATTTATCTCAAAGGATTTTACACCATACTTTTTATGATTTTCTACAGTAAAACAATCCATAATAAAATCAACATATCTGGAATTATTGAGATGGCCGTTAAGGTCTACATCACTGTATCCGATCACTCTCTTATAAGCAACGTCCGTTTGACCAAAAGGCCTCAGTTTCCCGAGTTTGCAGTCTATCGCCCTTTCCGTTATGAATGGTGGGTAATGAAATGGAAGCAGCTCACTCTTCCGCAGCTCCCTCGTTTTGATATCGATGATGAACCAGATCGAAACTGCCCTTATCAGGATATTGCCTTTTGCATCCTTCACGATGTAATCACGTTCAAATTCAAGTTTTTTAGGCTGCTGCGGCCAGGTTTCAACCGTAATTTCCTCGTTCCATACCGGATTCCTTATGATATCGACCCTGATCCGCATCAGGATCCAGGCCAACGAGAATTTTTCCCCCAGAACGTCAATACCTATCCCAAGATTTTCTACTGCCATGCTTGCGATATCCTGAAAATATCCAAAAAGCGTGCTGAGCTTCAGGTGCTTTGTAAAGTCGACATCACTCAGGCTGATATTGTATTTCTTTATGTATCTGGAAACCGGCTCCATGCTTAACCTTCCTTCTGCCATCCGCAGCCTGCTGACATATGCAGTAAATCCAGCCATACGGTTGATAACTTTTTCACAAGTCATATCGGACAAGTGTTATTTTATCATATATTGAACCCTGTGGCAATCCGAATGATACAGGCCACTACTTTAAATAAAAAACCTCCCCCATTGGTTTAATAGGTTCTTCATTATTAAAATCGAAAGAACCCTCCACCATTTTTGAGGTAATCGCATTCCAACGTTTGCAGATATCACTATTAGCGATATATTCATTGCAACAAGCTTGCGGCTCACTTGCTCACCAGGCCTGCTAATATTCTCCGCTATCTTGACAGAACCCGGGATCTGCTTGTTTTCATAAAACTCTTTTTGATAACCTCTGTCAGTTTGCTTTTTCTTACATTTCTTTTGCTTTCAGGACGTTTATCCCATGCATAGTATCCGCTCCTCTTTACATCAAGAACCTTGCATAGCTTCGCTATCCTGTAGTTTGACGATTCAGCCTTGATAAACCTGTATATAGCTATTTTTGGTTTTTGGTGAAGTAGGCTGCCGCCTTTTTTAGTATTTCATTTTCTTCCCATAGCTCTTTATTCTATCATTGAAGCTTTTTAAATGCTTCATCCTCCGGCTTTATATGTCCGCTGCCAACAAACGGTTTTTCTCTGTTTTCACGATACCTTCCCGTCCTGATATTTTACATTCACAGGATGATAATCACCATGCATGACTAATTTGGGCAGGCTGTAATATACTTCATCAGGAATATTCTTATAGGGTACCGGAACATTTATTCCTCTATGAAAAACATAGTTAAGATATTCTTCTTCATAGAGCATCTGGATATCAGAGGAGTATTGGGGACTTCTGCATCTCAAGACAAGATTTCCTTCAATACATTTGATTATATAGCTTGTATTTGCAATACCATTTACTATTGGTATCAGTTCCAAAAAATTATCAAGTCCATAATTCTCCAGAACCTTAATCACTACACTATTCTCTACCACTGTAATCCAACTCCTGTACAAAACAAATTAAGATACCGCTGCCAGGCAGCAAGCCTATGTGGCTGGTCGTGAGCGATGCTCACTGCTCGCCCATACAACCAAGGTCTATGCGGTGGGCTTTTACCGCATTCTAACAAATTATTATGCTAAAGCTCAATATTCCTGGGGTTATGCCGATGGGCTAAAACCCTTTCCATATGCTCATCCAACAGTTCTATTTCAAATTCCTTAATAATATCCGATATAGTAAATTCATCTGTTTCACTGGAAACCAATACCGCACCGAGATATCCATGATCGGTTACCTTTATCTTTGAACCGTACTTTACCTTTGCAGCCTTGAATTTATTCCAGTTATAGTCCAGGTGTGCAACGCAGCAGTCAACCACTTCTACATTATTATGATAGCATTAAAATTATTTCTTCTGGTGTGTCAACTCCGTCCGACCATATCGTATGGTTATGTAAATTCATAAATGAGCTAAACTCAAGCTTACTCATTTTGCCACCTCCCGAATATTATCTTGCATGAAATGTCTATAATCTCGGATCCACAGGCTCACTTTCAAGAGCAAGTACTCCAAATACACACTCATGAACCCTGTAAAGAGGTTCCTTCCTTACAAACCTTTCAAGCGATTCCATCCCGAGTGCGAACTCTCTTAGTGCCAATGAACGCTTCTTGCCAAGTGACCTGCTTCTCAAGCGTTGTATGTTCTCCTCCAGAGTATATTCAGGCCCGTATATAATCCTCAGATACTCTCTCCCACGGCATTTTACGGCTGGCTGTAATAGTTCCTTGCTATTTTTCACAATGAAATTGTAAGGCTTCACTACCATTCCTTCTCCGCCAGATTCCGTGAGTTTCTCCCACCATTCCGTACCCTTAGTCATACTTTCTGTATCTGTGACGTCAATCATGATATGGTTTGTTGCGATAATCATCTGATCATCCAGAGTACAGTATTTTGATATTGTGTTCATGTGCCATATGTGATCCTTGTCTGTATGTACCTTGCCCTCTGTCGCCAGAATATGGAACGGGGCAAGTTTCAGATCATCTATGGATTTCACCGGCCAGCAGTACTCTCTGTATGCGTCTACATATTTGTACATCATTTCTGAACGCATATTGAATCGATCTAGCACTGACCTAATATCAACATTCTGACCTGATGTCTGGTTACTTACGTCAAAGGATATTGTCCTGTTACTGGAAGCTTGTTCGAGAAGCATGACTGCTTCGTCAAGTGCTGTCCTGCCGGAAATGCCAACGGCTGAATATTGCTCCTTCAAGAGTGCCTGTGCCTTTGCAGACCAAGGCATCAATTCGCAATCCAGACAGACCCAATCCGTATCAAAGTCACTCCAAAATCCTGATTTGTTCAAAGCTTTTCTCACCTTATCAAGAAAAGCTCGTTCCAGTTCTTTGTCATCAAAAAAGTGTCTACCTGTACGAGTATAGCATATTCCATCCGATCCATCGATAACTCCGAATTTGGCAGCTGCCGCTTGTTGATCCTTGCATACTATGACCACAGCACGCGAGCCCATGTGCTTTTGCTCACAGACAACCTTGTCCACACCTCTGGTACGGTAGTATGAAAATGCATCAGTGGGATACTCCAGTAGGCTCTCTTCCTTGCTTGTTTCACTTGGAGACATGGTAGGAGGCAGGTAAATTAGCCAATGAGGATCAGCGGCAAATCTGCTCATCACCTCAAGTGCTGCTATGGAATTCTCCTCCTGTATCGTGATGTTATGGTATAGCCGGGTTTCAACGATCCGTTTTCCCAGAACATCATTGATATCTAGCAGGTCATTGTCTCCTTTGGCATCAAAAATCTCAAGCTTATCTGTATCTGGGAGAAAAGGCTTTGCAGGTTCGTAGTAGGTTTTTGCTGCCTTTACATCAACCAGGTCTCTTTCAGGATATCGGTAGGCTGTTAGCTTACCACCAAATACACAACCGGTATCAATGTTTATAGTATTATTTGCTTTAAGTGAATCAGCCTGTGGAGTATGGCCATAAACTACTGTTGCTTTCCCACGGTAATCCGAAGCCCAGTCATACCTTACCGACAAGCCATATTCATCCGTTTCGCCGGTCGTCTCCCCATATAGAGCAAATTCACGGACCTTACCTGAGCCTCTTCCCTGTAGTTCTTCCTTCATTCCTGCATGCGCCACAACCAGATTTCCATTATCCAGGACATAGTGGCTTACAAGTCCATCAATAAAAATCTTGACCTCTTCAATGAAAGTTGTCGGCTCATTCGCAAGCTGCTCCAGCGATTTATCAAGGCCATGAGTTATTTGTACATTGGAACCCTTCAGTTTCTTCAAGAGTTTTATGTCATGGTTGCCAGGAACACAGAATGCACTGCCATTCTTCACCATACTCATGATGAGTTTCAGTACCTCCGTTACGCCAGGGCCTCGATCCACCAGGTCGCCAAGGAATATCGCCCTTCTGCCGTCAGGGTGCATCACATCATATATATTCCCTTTACCTTCCTCTACGGTTATAGAAATAACGTATCCCAGCTTCTCCAATAGCAGCTTAAGCTCCTCAAAACAACCATGTATGTCCCCAACAATGTCGAATGGTCCATGCTCCGTCTTCCGGTTGTTCCATAGAGGCTGCCTTTCGAACTCAACCTGATCCACATCCTCAGGCGAATTCAATACATACACATATCGGAATCCTTCTTTCTGAAGACCCTTGACCGATTTTCTCAGTTGCTGTGTATGATTTCTTATTACATGCTCACCAACCTGCCTGTCGGTTCTGTTCCTGTTTCTCTCGTGACATACTTTTTCCGGCAGGTTGAACACAACTGCAACAGGAAGGCAATGATAATCGCGTGCGAGTTGAACCAGCGGTTTTCTTGCAGACTCCTGTACATTTGTTGCATCAACAACGGTAAGATTACCGAGTTGCAACCTTTTCGAAGCTATATAGTGCAAAACCTCAAATGCAGTATTTGTTACCGCTTGATTGTTATCATCGTCCGATACCAAACCTCTACAGAAGTCCGATGATAATACTTCGGTTGGTTTGAAGTGCTGTCTTGCGAAAGTTGATTTCCCGCACCCCGAAGATCCGACCAGAACGACTAACGATAACTCCGGTATTGTTAACTTCATAAATCATTCACCCTGTTTCTCTATCTTTTTTATTTGTTCACTTAATTCATTGATTCTCTTAATAATATGTTTTCTTGTTGAATTTTTCAATAAACCTAGTTTGCTCTTTGCCTGATCTATTTTTCCTGCCTCGATGAACACTTCTGCCTGACGTAGAATTATACTATCTTTTCGCCAGTTGTCTGCAGCACGTTCCAATGCTTTCTCGGAAGCGCTCAAGAAATCTGTCCATCTGGATTTTTCAAAATAAACATCACTTAGTACATCCCAGGCATCATACTCATTTTCGTTTAGTGACAAAACATAATTTGCAATTTGCTCGGCCTCATCAAATTTCTCCTGATGAACAAAAGTATCTGCCTTTAGGTTGAGCGCCTTTCTGTTTTGAGGGTCGCTGTTCAGTATTACTTCAATTATCTCCAGAGACAGCTCATACATATCTGCATAATGAAACCCCTTAGCCAGATTCAACTTTGCATCAATCTTATCTTTCCCTTCATATGTCCCTTTTGCAAACTCAAAAAAGTACTCATCTGCAGGGAAAAAACGTTTCATAAAGCCATTTTTCAAGGTCTTTCTCGGGTCCCCTGCCAGGATAGAAAGTGGTAACCTTATGCCAACATTCTGTAATATCCATTGATTTAAAGCATAGACATCTTCCGTATAGGTCTCCTCAATGTACGGTAAAATCGCTTCATTGAGCCATTTGTACTCCATAACCTCAGCATAGGATTCAATCTTGCCTTTTTCTTTTTTATACCATCTTCCGCGTCCAATCCGGTTCTGGAAATCGAAATGGTGTGATAACTCGTGAACAAGTGTCGTCAGCATATAGATCTTCAGGCACACATTCCAAATTCCGAAGTCCTGAATATTCTTATATACATACCCATAAACCTCAATTACTCTTTCACCGGAAAAGTAGGTGCCAAGAACCTCGGGTTGAAAGACTCCAGGAAGAATTTCATGCCCAGGTCTCCCGGTATATGGATCAGGATCCGGTAGATCATCGTATTCTTTCTCCTTACCAAATCCAGCCTTTAGCTCAATTCTTTTTAAACCATCAAGAAGCCCCTTCGGTAGATGCCTTAGAATAGCCCGAATGTCGTTTACATTGATTGGGTAATGCAAAAATTCATTTTCATCAAGAACAATAATAGGAAAAACCTCAGGATCGGTGGCTACGCATAAGGGTTCCTGGTTCCGCTCCTGAATGATTTGCCTTTTTATATCCCTTTTAATTTTCAACTCGTGATACATTTTATCCAGTTTGGGGCCATTTTCAGCACCTTTCTTTAAAAGTTGCCTATTTCTTTCCTTTTTCAACTGGCTCCAGGTTGTATGTATGCTTCGCGACATTTTAACCTCCATTATCACTTACAGCCTTAATGTAAACACTCCCATCTGTGTTGGGCTTCCGACTTCACTGTCAATGTCACCCACTGCAATAAAGCGGACAGAGTATCCGAATTGCACGGCAACCTTTGTTGCCCATGTCTCAAACTCCTTACGGCTCCATTCGAACCGGTGATCCCTATGACGCAACTCACCTTCAAACAGGTTTGCATATCGCATGTTATACTCCTTGTTCGGGGTGGACATAATCACATTCCGAGGCTTGGCAAATTTGAAAAGCACCTTTTCAAAAGCCGAGAGCCTGTTTTCATCCAAATGCTCAATAACCTCGATTACAGTTGCCGCATCGTATCCGGAAAACCTTTTATCCCTATATGTCAGAGAACCTTGGAACAGCTCAATCCTTTTCTTCTGCAATTCAGGCATCCTGTCCAGCTTCAATTTATCTTTTGCCCGCTCAAGAACGCTGTAAGCTACATCGACTCCGGCAATCTGTTCAAAACTCCTATCCTTTATAAGCAAAGAGATCAGATTTCCCTCACCGCACCCAATATCTATCACTCTCTTGGCATCAACACTTTTAAGTGTTGCAACAGCGGTACCTAATCTTTGCTGGTTCAGGTTAAGCTTCTTTTCTGGTAGTTCCTGCTGACCAATTTCGCCGGACTTCTTTGAATCGTCCAGTTCGTCTTCCTCACCAGTAATTGCATCTTCCTCAATAAGCCTTTCCAGTGCCTTATTGATCAGATTTCGTTTTCTTTTTAAATATCTGCCGGTGATCAACGCTTTTTCCGGATGGGCTGCAAGCCATCCTTCCCCGTGACGGAGAAGTTTTTCGATTTCATCCTGTCCGACCCAGTAATGCTTATCTGAATCCAGAACTGGAATAAGCACATAGATATGGTTTAACAGATCCTGAAGCCGGACATTCCCGTCCAATGTGACCGAAAAATACTTGCTTTGTCCCCACTCGGGAAACTTTTCATCCAGCATGTAACCTTCGACATTCACTTTATATCCCAAGGGTTCAAACAGTCTATTAATTATACCTTCGTCCCCTCTGCACGGTAGCATTGTAATTTTAGCCTGAAGAGGCAGGGCCTTATCAGCCAGTTCCTGGCGGTCCTTGGACTTGCCGGACATTGCAGTTCCAAACACCCTGGACATTGCAACACTCAGGAAGGAAGATGCAACATACGGCCTGTCATTTACATAGTCAAACAAGCCACCTTCTCCCGAGGATCCCTTCTTCCCCCGTGCAAGATCAATCGGGTCAATATCAAGTATGAGTGCAGCTGTGCATCTTTCCTTGTTCGTCTCAGGATAAAATATATGGGCTTTCCCATGACTCAGTTCAAACGTTTGCGGCCTGGA
Organism: Clostridiaceae bacterium; assembly: GCA_039679375.1. Lineage (GTDB taxonomy): Bacteria > Bacillota > Clostridia > Acetivibrionales > DTU013 > JBDKVA01. Next base: position 16,487 of record JBDKVA010000193.1, on the reverse strand, counting down.
TGGGTTTTTATAAAGCAAATATCCCAAGTCCGTTGCGGGAGGCTGGGTATAGGTTATTGTAAGTATCAATTGTTTCACTTCTCCTTTCTCAAAAAAAAGTGGTTAAATCCATCTCCCGGACTTAACCACTCTATCTTTATATGTACACGTCTGCTTTTAATGAATTTGGGATCAACGTTTACACAGTAGAGGATTAAGCCAATGTATTGCCAGATTAATACCCTGTTCCCGATGCAATTCGATTGATATGGAGTTTTTTCTCAGTTCTTCGGAACAAGTCCTGTACATTGCTCTTCCTCCTCTCACTTAACTAAAATTGAAATCATTATATTATACTCCGATATTCTCTGTCAACAGTTTTCACTTCTGTAATATTGTTGTAATTTATTTTGACCCCCTACCTTCTTGTCTCTATGATAAAACTCAATTCTTTTAAAGCATGTTCGGAAACAATATTTTTGTTTTCAATATATTCCATCATACATAATATATTGTTTCTTACCGAACCCTCTGGTTTTGAATATAGGCTGGATGATGCAATTATCCAAAAACGCAGCAATTCCTTTGCTCTATCCAGAACCATTCAACCTTAACAGAATATAAGGTATTGCACTCGGATTCGTTCCTGAAATAAGGTTTAATGTTTCTCTCAGGCATAACCGTTTCAATTAAGAGTATCAACACCCAGAAGATGGGCACTAGTTTGCGGGTCGAACTCAGTTAGCATAGATAAAATTTCCAAGTTGATTCTGATGTGCTTTACTTTATCATACACACTGTTCCATTGTTTTTATCACTCAAAGCAGTCACCTCACTTTTTACTCTTCAGTGCTGCAGCCAGCCCATTCAGGTCTTTTCCCTTCAGGGTACCTTCCAGCAGTTCTGGCAGGAGTGCAGGAGTGTACGCGAAGCATGGTATCCCGATCTGGCTAATCCTGCGGGCCAGATTCTCATCATAGCTCGGTGTGCCCCTGTCCGACAGGGCTAGCAGACAGATCACCCTCACGCCTGATTCATGCAGTTCCTCCATCCTTTTGACAAGAGAAGCCTGGTTTCCCCCTTCATACAGATCTGAAATCAGGATAAACAATGTCTTGGCAGGGTCTGTGACAAACTGCTGGCAGTATGCCACCGACTTGTTGATGTCAGTACCCCCGCCCAGCTGGATTCCAAACAACATATCTACAGGGTCGTTATCATACTGTTCACTCAAGTCGACAATCTCTGTATCAAAGGCTACAATCCTTGTGTTTAATGCAGCCATGCTGGCGAAGATGGACCCGGCTATGGATCCGTAAATGATCGATTCCGCCATGGAACCACTCTGATCCATATCTAATATGACATTCCAGTTATTTGATCGACGTATCCTGTCAAAGAAGAAGAACCGCTCCGGTATGATTTTCTTATGCTTCAGGCTATAGTTCTTCAAGTTCCGGTTGATGGTATATTTCCAGTCAATACTGGAGCTATTGGGTATGGGAGAATGCTTCCTTTTGTTCAACGCCCCGGTAACGGCTTTTTTCAAATCGTTTTCCAATCGCTTGTTGATCTCATCCACGACGGTTTTCACAAGTTGCCTGGCCGTTTCCTTCGTCTTCTCCGGAATTTTCCCCTTCAAAGACATCAGGGTTGCAACCATTTCGATGTCCGCTTGGACGTTTTTCAATATCTCGGGCTCAAATAGCAGCTGTTTCAACCCTTTTCGTTCTATGGCATCCGACTGGATAACCGATACGACATCCTCGGAGAAGAAGTTCCGAATGTCGGCCAACCATTTGGCCAGTTTTGGTGCGGATGGGCCCAGTCCAGCGCTTCTCTGGGCGGAATTCGCTCCGGCTCCCTTCCCTGCACCAGCCCTGATTCCCGGATTTTCGCTATCCGAAGTACCATCATAGATTGCTGCAAGGGCTTCATCCATGACAAGGTCCTCCGGATCAAGCTTCATGCCACCTGTGCTAAAGGATTCCAGAGTTTCGTTCGCACTTTTTCCCAATATGAGTCTCCATCTTTTTAACTGTTCCTGATCAACCATTTAGATATCTCCAAAATCAAATTCATTGAGCTCATCGATCTTTTTCTGTTCTTCCTCGTTCAGTTCGCGGTGCAACAGATCGCTGGCATCTTCACGACCCGTTCCCCAGATCTCACCCAGATTTTCGCAGATGCTCCGCTTTTCGCCCGGGCTAAAGTCACCGAAGGCTCTTCTCAAAAACACCAGAGCACGCTTGAATTGCTCCTGATCCAGTGAATTGACATATTCGTTCAACTGCTCCCACAAATTCATTCTGGCCAGCAGTGCATACCGATTTCTCATCGACAGTCCTTCAAACCAACCGGCACCGAGATCTGCTTCAATCCCGGGAGACAACCTGCGCGAAACTTCCTGGGCCAGTTTTACCCCATCTATCTTGTTCCGTTCCAGCAAAATAGCACAGGCATAACCAGACAGCAATGGATTCCTGTCATCTGCATCCGACAATTCCATCAATTTCTTAATCCACAGTTCTTCATCAATGGTTTCAAAATGCTCCAGAGAAACAGCATTCATATAATTGACGGCCCCAATTCCTGCCCTCGCCGCAGTATTATCACATCTGGCTGCATCAGGCATAAGCAGCGAGCCCCTCAGGAATAACTGCTGAAGCAGTGGCACCAGGTGGGAGGTGTCAAATTTGCGTATATCGCCATAACTGATTACAAGTGAAAGGTTAAAAGCAGCCTCGGCGATCTCAATAAAAGACCCGGAATCGACAGCCAGCCTTTGAAGAGCTTGCCTGGCCTGCTCCATGGATTCCATCATTCCGCATTCGCAGGCTTCCCGGATTACCTTTGCCGCATCGGGGATACTTTGACTGTTATCCAGCCTTTCCTTGAACACATAGGCTGCAGCGAGTTCCACAGTTTCCCCCCTGAGAGTGGATTCTACAAGTTCAATTTCCGCTTCAGGAGTCCACTGCAGAACCCATGATTCGGACCAGGTCGCCGATTGCTGAGTCTTTTGCTTCATTTGCTGGAAGCTGATGTTCAGTACTTTGAGCCTATGTAGGAAAAAGGATCTGGAAAGATCAAGGTATGCGGCCTCTTCCGATTGCACCCTCCTGTTTTCCCGCAGATCCAGATCAAGGTCCATTGCTACTGCAGACCGGTATCTTTCCAGCTTCAATCTTTTCAATTCCCGGTAAAAATCATCCTGGATGGAGGTCCGGCTCACCCCTTCCCGTAAGCTGCCGATGGCCGTGCCGATATCGGTATTTGCAATAGCTTCCGCAACTGTCGATAATTCACCATACCCGAGGCAAACTACTGCAGCATCCCTGAGATCCCTATTTGACGGTGCACTGCCCAAGTGGAGCGCCGCTAATGTATTGGCAAGACGAACCCCTTCAATGACCTCCGCCGAGGAACGATGGGTACCGTTTTCCCGCAAATATGCTGCGATCCTGGATAAATATCCCGCAGGCAGCTTCTCAAAGCAGCCCTTCCGGAAGGATTCCCACATAAGTCCGAAGTAGGCAGGTGCATTGTTCCCGGCGCCATATCCGGACCTGGAAGACAGCCTGTAATAGGAATAGGGCATTAATGTCAGCTTTGTTCGGACTCGTGGCAGCTTATCAAATTCCTCATCACTCATTGGTTCTGCATCGGAATTCAGAGCAGAAGCATGGTAAGCCCCGGTAACAACAACAATCTTTTCGGGTCGATACCCCGACCGGATAGCATTCGCTATTCTGTTCCTCATATAGGCTTCACGGACGATATTCTTTGCATATTCCAGCGGAGCATCCATGAGAAGCTCCCTCATGCTCCTGCCAAATTCAAAGGAAGCAAGACGGTATGCATCCCTGTTCAAGTTATGTTCAAAATTGTATTCCCAATAAGTCTCATGATCCTCTTCCCCTGCTACCTTTGCCCAATGCTCGTAAATGTCGCTCCTGCTCACTAGGGGAGGTTCGGGCGGTTCGGGTTGTTCTGTCTGTTCTGCCAGTTTGTCCTCCGGTTTGTCTGTAGGTTTGTCTGCTGATTTATCCGCCGGTTTGACTACCGGTTTATCTGCTGGTTTATCCGCCAGTTGATAGTCCAACGGAATGAACACATCCGAAGGCAAATCGATAAATTCAGCATGAGCCCCATGTTTCCTGACCCACACTAAGGCCTGATACTCAGGAGAATAGTCTGCAAACGGATACAGAATTGTCCTGACCGGCAGCTCCTCCGTATAAGCAAGGATGGCAACAGGCGGTTTTGTATCACTGGAAGTGAAATGCGGAATTTGTGAGTTGGCATCCGACAATCCTTCAATCAGGACAGCCTCCGGCTGCACTTCATCAAGAAACTGAAGCAGGTGATATGACCCACCTGGCGAGAGATGCCGGACGCCGAATATGTGAGGATTGTTTCCTGTCCGGTTCACGCATTCATCTCCCTGCATGCATTATATAACTCACGCCATTCAGAACCACGCTTTTTCAGGACATTATCCAGATATTCCTTCCAGACCAGTTTGTCCTTATCCTCATCCTTGACGACAGCTCCCTGCAATCCGGCTGCAATGTCCTCACTGGTGATCCTTCCGTTTCCAAAGCTCGCTGCGAGCGCCATACTGTTCGCCAGCAGGGAGATAGCTTCAGCAGTAGAGAGAACCCCACTGGGGGACTTGACTTTCTCCTTGCTGTCCAGAGTCACGCCGCTGCGGAGTTCACGGAATATGGTAACCACCTTCATCAATGCGTCCCCGGCGGGCAGTGATGCCTGCAGATCCAGGTTTACAGCCAGTTCTGAAACGCGTTTACGTACGATTTCAACCTCGGTATTCACGTCGCCGGGGGTTGGCAGCACAATGATATTGAACCGCCTTTTCAATGCCGCCGACATATCATTCACACCTCTGTCCCGCGTATTTGCCGTTGCTATGATCGAAAACCCACGCAGGGCAGGTAGTTCAAATCCGAGTTCCGGTACGGAGATTCTCTTTTCCGAAAGAATCGAAATGAGCGCATCCTGCACTTCCGACGCGCATCTTGATATTTCCTCAAACCGTGCGATCCCGCCGCATTCCATTGCCCTGTAGACTGGGCTCTTGACAAGAGCCTCCATGGTCGGTCCGTTCGCCAGCAGCATGGCATAATTCCACGAATAACGAATCTGCTCTTCCGTCGTTCCTGCTGTCCCCTGTACTACCTTGGTGGAATCTCCATGGATTGCTGCGGCAAGATGCTCCGAGAGCCAGGACTTCGCAGTACCAGGTTCCCCGATCAACAACAGAGCACGATCGGTAACCAGGGTAGAAATTGCGATCTCCACCAATCTTTTGTTTCCTATATACTTTGGGGAAATCTCCACTCCACCGGCTTTCCCTCCAATGATGTAGGTCAGCACAGATCGCGGCGACATTTGCCAACCCGTTGGCACCCGATCCCTTTCGCTGGATTTCAGCGCTTCGATCTCTTTCGCATACTGCTCTTCCGCCGTAAGTCTCAGTACATTCGTATTTTCCGCCATGTCCGCACCCTCTTCATCATTTTCTATTCTTTCAACTTCAGATACTGCGCTATTTCATACAGCTTCGCCGCAGATGCATTGTCCTGCTTCAACGCAAGTTCTTCAACTCCTTTTGCGCATTCCTTTGGAAGGAATCGAAGAACCTGTGCAAAATCATTAAATAGATAACCGGAATAATATCGTGCATTTTTAAAGTACTTGTCGATAGCCTTGCCGATAATTCCGATCATATCTGGATATCCAGCCTGCAGCAGGCCCCTGATAATATCCTTCATACTCTTTGTGTCCTGTTCACCGATGCCGGCAAGCTTTCTTGCCAGGGAATCGGCAACCCTGCTATCATTTTTAGTAATCAGTCTGCACGCCAGACTGGTTTCATCCATGTCGGCCAACATTTTCAGCCATCTCGGATCCCATTTGATGGCACTCTTATCGATGCTCGCAATACGTTGATTTTTTCGTTCATAGGAAAAGATATCGGTGAGCTGGTACTGCTCCTCAAAGTCAATATACTGATCCATAACTTCAAGGATTCTCTGGCCTTCCTCCGATTTTCTCCCTTCCTTGAGGTATCTGGAGTAATGGTCAAAAACATAGTCTGCGCTCCTGCTTCTGACTGCCGCTTCAAAGGAATAAGCCGCAAGGATATCGTCATATTTTCCACGCACGGATTCCAGTAATTCCATTGCCTGTACGGAGCCAATCACCATAATGTTTTCCGCAACGATCATCGTAAGGTTGTCCCTCACTCCCTGCAAGGATGATGCGATCTTGAACTGCTGAAGATGTTTGGCGTGTATCAGGCATTTTTCAAGGAATTGAAAGACCTCGGGATCCTGTTTCCCTTCCATACACTCCAGGGTAACGGCAAAGTACTCCAATACCTCTGTTGATGGCGGCTCCACTTTTTTCGCAAACAGAGAAAATCCTTTCTCGGATTTTAAAATATTTGCCAGAAGCCGCTCACCTTCTTTTACAAGCAGAAGGGCAATTCCTTTCGCCATGCAAAGTTTGATCGGATAGACTGCCAGATTCCTTTCGTTTCCGCTGAACACCTCATACAACCGTTTGACCGCTGCATCCGTCCCCAAGTGAGCCAGCGCAAACAGGCTTGCTTCACGGTTGTCCTTTTTCCGGTCACGGGACAGTTCCTGAAGCAGTTCTTCGCACTCCGGCAAATCTTTAAGTGCCCTTATTGCGGCAGCCTTTGCTTCGGAAGCTCCCTTTTCGATTACTTCCAGGTAAAATTCCTTCTCTTTGCTGCCGTTGATCTTTGAAATCAGCCCGATTCTGCGCGCATGACCTTTCCCGTCATCCAGCAGCAGGCTTTTTTTCAAAACTTTCACAACCGCAGGGCCGAACCCTTCCAAGATCTCGGATGCCAGGTCTGCTATATCAGGATAGCTGTCATTCAAGGCGGCAATAAGAGGATATACAAGCCTGATATCATGACAGTTTCCTCCGATATAGGCCTCACGGATGACTTCAAGTCTCCCGGAGCCTTGTCCGGTCAGTGCTTCCATTACAGGTTGAATACGCCGGTATGAGACCTCGGTGGAAGTATTTAATCCAGCCGGTATTATATCTTCCAGTTCACCATCCGCCGATGTCTGGCCTTGGGTGTACAGAATCGCATTGATAAGATTGGCCAGTTCCAGCATCTTTACCGAATTGCTTCCGCCAGGTTGCAACACAAGGTTCAATGCATCCGCCACCCTAGCAAACACTGGAGCGCTTTCACCGGCTTTCTGCATTTGCGGCAGAAGCTTTTTCAGTTTAAAATCATCAGCAGCCATTTCACAACCGGCGATGTACAGTCTTCTAACCTCGGTTAGGGTTTCGTAAAGCAGTTGTATGCTCATATTTTACTCTCCTAATCTCATTTGAAAGAGCAATTAGTCCAATCTGGTAAAAATTTAATATGCCAGCCTGATGACCGCATTCTCCCGAATAATGCTGAGGGGCTTTGCATAAAGCCTTTTTGCATCCATATCATGTTGGAAACGAACCAGCATTGTCTGGTTTTTCATATCCTGAGAATCCAGCAGGTCAATTAGTCCGACCGTTTCCGGTTCTGCTCTTCCTGCATTGTCTGCAAGGACCAGACGTTGTCCTTCGGCATCCACCAGAACAATGCTATCCCCGACTCTGCCAATTTTTTCATAATACAGCAAGGTAACGGGTTCTTTATCGGAAAGTGGATTTTTAATCTTATTTTTCACCAGCTTGATGGTTTCCTTGAACGACCCGCCGGCATGGGTTCTGATTGTGGAATACTCGTTATCCGTCAAAGGCCGCATCGTCATGCTTTCCCATCGAACTCTCGGATTCAGATCACCCGGATAGACAAACAGTTCTTCCGTATGTACCACGGAATATACCGAATCATCCTCACGAATGTACTTAGCCGCTTTAAAAGGCCTATAATTCAAGGTCCGCACCAGCTGTCCGCTTCCGAGATTCAGCCAGATCCCCTCGTCTACGTACTCCTGCCTGGCATCATCCACATAGGATAGGAAAGACAGCTGAACCAGATCCACATTCTTCAGGACAAGACTGGCTTCCTTCAGTTCGGATAACTGCCATGCATGTCCCAGCCATTCATCCAGTGTTGAGCTTGGATCATACGCCGCTTCAGGATCATCCAGTCTCTTCGTTAGTTGATCCTTACCCTTTTTGGAAAGCGCGTACAGGATCGTGAGCTGTTCCACGGCGTTGGAATATGCCTTCTCACGGTCTTCCGAATTCCGGAACAGGTTGATCAACCCTCGTAAAGCTGTCTGCGCTCCTGGAATATAGTAATTGCCAAGCTGTTTTGCCTGGTCCTCCAGGATTTTAAGCGATTTTTCATTGATCGTTCCGAGACCGCCCTGAAGGGTACTGCTTATGATTTTGTCCAGAAGCTCCAAGCCTTCCAGCTGTGCATTTATTTTTTTGACAAGGGCGGATTTGTTTGTTTTTTTCGGTGAGGCAGCGGGCGTGGAAACGGTAGGTGTGGTGGTACCGGCCGCATCTTGCGATGTACCGCTTTCAACCGAAGCTGGCCTGGCAACCTTCTCCTTTTTCTTCTCCTCCCGCTTCTCTACCTTGTCACGTTTTTCAAGAATATCGGCTGGAATCGTGTCGGTCGTGAACTTCTTCCCACTGGCATATGCATACATCAAGCCCAGCGCATGCTTGCACGGAAACTGCCGACTGGGACAGGTACATCGGAAAACAGGACTGTCCGGTTTGATGAAGTCAACTGAAGTAAGATAGTTGCTGGTCCCGCTGCCAACGCATTCTCCGAAGATAACCGTTTCATCCTGAGAAATATGATATTTCACAAAACTGTTTTTTCGAACCAGTCCCCAGCCATTTAGGATGGCATTCTGATTCGGAGCATTTGTGTTAACAAATTCTTCTGATATTTTAAGCATAGATGGTCTACCACGCTATTCCGAGAATTTGTGAATGATGTTTGAATCCACAGTATGTATATTATATCAAAATATGTAAGGCTGGTAAAGAAAATTAATTTGCGTTTTTCTGACGAATCTATACATTGTTCAGTCAAACATTTAGAAACCACATGGAGTCACTGTATCGCGTTAAACCCGGCAAAATTTCATCAAATAGTGCTTTTGTTCCTGACCCATTCCATCCTTCCTTTTTGGCAAGATCGTAGCTTTCGGGGTAAAAGACATTCCCTGATCTGCGTTTTTTCTTTTTCCTTATACCCCGTATTAATAATACCGTATCTATCTAGAGTAGCTGCAGGATACACTTCAATTACTGAAATACCAACTAAATTGGCAGAACTCCATGCAAGAAGATGCGCTTTTAACCGCTTTGGGGGTGGGTATTTCGGAAACTGGTTTGCCAAGTCCTCATGGGCGGGTATTTCATAAAAGCGCATCTTATTTTATTTCACTTTATTGGGTGCCTGAATAGGCCACTACTTTAAATAAAAAACCTCCCGCATTTGTTTAATAGGCTCTTCTTTATTAAAATCGAAAGAACCCTCCACCATTTTTGAGGTAATCGCATTCCACCGTTTGCAGATTTCACTATTAGCGATATATTCATTAGCTGCTTTTACATCATCACATTCATAGCAGTAAAAGAATTGTGTCCCGTTCTGGAATATCGAGTAATTCCGGATACCGGCTTTCCTATGTTCCTCCATGATTTCCGGCCAGGGGTTAAGATGCATCCTCACATATTCCTCCAGACATTCTTCCTTCACCCTCCACGTCCATGCAAACTTGTTACTGTGCATCATATCAACACCTCCGTAAAACTGATTCAAACGGTATTCCGCCCGACACCTTGCTGCCACATGATTTAAAACAAGTAGTCTGACATCAAATTAATCCATCCGGTTTTATCAAAAATTTATTTTTTCTAAATAGTATTAAAGTTAAAAATGAACTGACTACTAGTAAAATTCCACAAATATAGAAAGGCATTTCATGTAAATAATTTTCATATAATACGCCGCCGAGGATAGGTCCAGCAACATTCCCTATGCCGGATGCAAACATATATATGCCATAACCAGTACCTGCAAGATTCTTCCCTGTTATATCAGAAATAATTGCTTGTTCTGCAGGTAATAATAAAGCTATCCCAATAGCTTCTATTGCCCAAAAAGCAACAAGCATATATAAGTTGGTAGCATTTATTATAAGAATTGATGATATACCGCATATAAGATATCCAATTTCAAGTGGTAAAATACGCCCAACCTTATCACTAAACCTTCCTGTTTTTGAAGGTAATATACTAATTATTATAGCAGCTGGAATCGAAGCAATTGCAAGCATGCTTATGTCAGTAGTAAATTTGTCTTGCAAGTAGATCATTAACATGGGATTTAACATTGAACTGCCTATGGAACTAATAAGTATAATAAAAACAATTTTAACAAAATCACTATTTAGTAAAACTTTTCTATCAGTAACTTCTTTGGTACTTTTTATGTCCGGTACCCTTTTCCAGGCAATAATTGCAGCGATGGCAGCCAGCACTGCATATCCGGAAAAAATTACTTTCCACCCTGTCATTAACGTCATCATACCAAGAGCAATAAAGCCAATAATCGCCCCAATAAAACTTCCTCTTGAAGAAATCTCATTAATCATGCCCATAATCTTACCTTTATCTTTTTCAGAAGATAAGTCTGACGCCAATGTATAAGCAGTAGTCCACAATATAGACGAGCCTATTCCTTGAAGTGTCCTGGCTAAATAAAGCCATTTAATACTCGTCGCTGTTGAAAACAATAACATAGCAAAAGCATAAAAAAGCAGTGATAAAACAAAGAACTTTCTTCTGCCAAATTTGTCTATCGCCCAACCAATTATTGGTCTCAGAAGTAAAGTAACAAAACTGAATACTGAAAAAAGTATGCCAATCTCAAAGGCATTTGCACCTATTCTTTTGCTATAGACCGGTAGTAGAAATGAAATAATACTAAATGAAAATGATACATAATATATTGAATTATTTATTCCATCATTTTTGCTGGTTTCTTCTTCGTTCGAATTATTAGCCAAAATTTTACCTCCCCTAAGAAAATAATTTTCAAAAGACATTTTACCTTTTTCTTTCTTTATATTAAATCTACTATTTTTTTATAATATTTTACCATAGATAGTAAACTTTATAAATGCCCTTAGATGATTTTTATATAATGTGCTCCAGGAACCCTCCAACATTCCCGACGTAGCTTTCGACGGTCTTAGGCCGCTTCCCGTCCTCCGCCAGGCGCCGGTCAAAGCCCTCTACCAGTCTTTCTGTTTTGTTGTCCATCCCTATCTCCCCATCCGTTTCGACTTGCTTCCTGTTTGCCGAAATCTCCGGTCTTTTTGGGGCAGGGTATACGAAGATACTGCCCGCCCCATTCGGATGCCTCTTTGGGCAATTTTTTTTCACATTCTCTCTCCCCCTTCTTCCGCTTGGGATTGACTCGCCGCAAATGGGCAAAAAGGAGGCCAGCAGGATTTTTCCGTTTCCCGCTGGCCCACTCTGGGTTGTTTTTTGTTGCCGATTCTTCCGATACTGACGCTATTTTCGGAAACCCAGTGCCGCTCGCTGCAGAATTATCATTATGCAGAAAGTTTGAGCGTCTCAGCTTTGGCAAAGCCTTGCCATAGTTGCGTTTGCCTGTTTCTGTTTGGAGTTAGTGTTGTTTTGCTATCAGTTTGGCTGAAGTTTTGCAGTCAATCTATGCTACATTTCAGTGGCAGCTTTAGTTTTAAATTTCCTTTTTGTTACCGATTTATCCAGAAGCGGGCAAAACCCAAATGATTAGTATTTCATCAATTCTTCTTCCAGATCATTCAACAATCTAGTAATCTCTATAACCACTCCTTTATCTTCTTCAGTATAAAAAATTGCTGGTTTACGATTATCACGGTTCATCCCAGGTAACCAGTTGTTCATAAAATCCTCTAATGTAATTCTTTTTGGTAAATAGCCTGTCCAAGCTTCTTTTGAACATAATTGAGCAAACTCCTTTTTGGGCCAAAACGGTATGTTAATGTTACCATCACTACTTTCTCCCACTGCCCATCCATTATCATATAAGCCCCAGACTTCTTCAAAATCAGCAACTTTCTTGATAAAATATTCATACCTTTTAGAACCCGATAGTTTAGAAACTGATTCGATTTCTTTATTATTCATCTTTCCGCTCCTATCAATACCCTTCTATTTTATGCTGCAGTTTATGAAGCCCTATATCCCGAATGGACATATTCCCATAAGGATCCAAATACTTAGAGGATTGTTAAGCCCATATGTATATTGATTCAGTGTAAGATGATTATTTACCTGACCTTCTAAGCTGTCCTAATTTCTAAACCCGCCCATCTACTTCAATGCCTTCAATATCTAGGCCTTTAAAGAATCAATAAACCTCCCGACTATTTAGGGACTCTTTCTTATACTTGATGCTATCAATACTTTATTCATCTGATCCAATACTCGTATAAAATTTGCCCGATTTACCTCTTCATTTCCTTTACCAGGCTTTTGCGATATGCTTCGCTCTCCCAATTTTTGATAAAGTCTATATCCTTTTTTGTCATGGTCTTAAGAGGCAAAGACCTTCTTTTCATCTCATTCACCACATATACACAGGCAAGCAACGTCTCTTCCATTACCCTTGCTTCATTTCCGCCGGTTTTATATATAACCTCGCCGGTATCTGTCATAATGTTTAGTTTTTTATCAAGACTGTTGAAGGCAACAGCGTCATTCAGGTAGACAAACTGATCCGGATATAATATTACCTCCTCAAAAAAACCCGGCTTAAGGCTGTCGTTTTTTATGAATTCCGAAATATACGCTGTTCTACTGATCGTGGTATTTTCATCCACATTCAGTAATACTATTTCCGGAAATCTCTGCGTTATATCAAGGTAGTCCCTGATTGCATCATTCACTTCGCTATGAAGGTTTACCGTTCTGTCATACTCATCTGCCGTAACAATCAAACCGTGATTTTCCATGAAGAATACTTCCGGCTCCTTACCGTTACGCTCCCTGCATTCCCTTATGGATTCCCGTATCTTCAGAGTCAGGCAAAACCCGGGATTGATGTAAGGTATCCAGACTGCTTTATAAGCTTTGCCGCCGAATATCCTGTTTACCAGCTCCTGTCCGTTTTCTGCACAGGTCAGGATGTTTGCGTAAACCGAATGGGTATGTATGACATACTTCTTCATGATAGAGTGAAAGCCTGCTTCAACGGAAGGCCTTAATACCTTGAGCCATGGAGCGGGCTGTACACTTTGCCTGGCCAATTCCGCACTTTCCTTCTCAAAGTCATGATCTGCGTTCAAGTCAACGCCCGAATAATAATCTTTGATTTTTTTATAATCAATAATTACATAGCCTTCCGAAGGGGTAATCTGTTTGAGTTTGCAGCCCGATGCCTTAACTGCCATGAACTCTCCATCCAGCTTGACAGAGGTATTCCCTCCGCCGCCCTGGGTATATTCGACCGGAATGCCCACTTCTTTTGAAATATATTCCAGGTCCTTAAGCTTTGCTTCATACGTTTTAAAATCTAAATTCAGCACTATAAAGCCACCACCATTTCATAATCTTTACAAATTTTTATCACTGCTTCCTCTTCATCAATACGCTTTCCTCATATGTCCTGATATCCTCCAGCCAGCTTGACCCCGCGGGAGTATTCATATCCATGCAGTATTTGTCCCAGACTGCGCCAAAAGGAAGTGCTTTGAATTCCTCCATCAGCGCCATCCTGTTGCCGTAGTTCGCTTTGTTTTCCGCTTCAACGATCAAATCGGTCGGCTCCAGCAGTGCAAACAGGATCGATTTTAACACGGCTCTTGTACCTGAAACCCATGCAGTTATCCTGTTGATGCTGCCGTCGAAGAAATCCAGAGCATAATACACCCTGTCGAAGGCGTCACAGCGTTTGACTTCCTGCGCCACCGCCACCATGTCGTCGTTCAGGATGGTTACATGGTCGCTGTCCCAGCGCACCGGCCTTGATACATGCAAAAGCAGATCGTCAGAAAAAAGCAGTACGGAGGATATTTTATCGGCAATGCTCTCTGTCAGGTGAAAATGACCCATGTCGAACGTCATGGTAATATTGTTCTTCAATGCATATCCCATTACAAATTCGTGGGAACCGGCGGTATAGGATTCTACGCCTATTCCGAACAGCTTGCTCTCGAAGGCGTCAATCAGGTATCTCCTGTCATATTTTACTGCAAAAATCTCGTCCAGTGATTTCTTCACCTGCATCCGATAGCCCATCCTGTCTGCAGGAATATCCTTCATTCCGTCAGGTATCCATATATTCATGATACAGGCTTTTCCCAGTTCTTTGCCTATATCTGCTGCAATTTTCCTGCAGCTGGCCACGTGTTCCACCCAGAATTTCCTGACCTTTTCATCCTTGCTGCCCAGCGTGAAGCCTGATGCAGCCATAGGATGGCCAAAGCAGGTAGGATTGAAGTCAATTGCGATATCCAGCTTCCGGGCCCAGTCTATCCACTTTCTGAAATGGCTTGTTCTTATCTCATTACGTTCAACTGTCATGCCGTCCGTCTCAGCATAGATTGCATGCAAATTGACACGGTGCCTGCCGGGTATCAGGCTGAAAGCCTTTTCGTAGTCCGCCCGCAGCTCCTCGCCGCTGCGTGCCGCTCCCGGGTAGCTGCCTGTGCTTAATATTCCTCCTGAAGCTCCCCCTGATCCAACTTCAAAGCCTTTTACATCATCGCCCTGCCAACAGTGCAGCGATATATGCCTGTCCTTCATTTTTTCCAACACTTCGTCCGTATTTACGCCAAAAGCTGCGTAAGCCTTTTTCGCATAGGCGTAGCCTTCCCGTATCCGGTTCTCCGTTTCACGATTTTCCATAGTGTGCACCTCCGTTTTCGCACAGAATTACTCTCTCAATCTTAAAAACCTTGCATACGCTTCGTCCCAGGCAGCTGTATCCTCAGGAGCGTATTCAATCACATGGAACGAGCGCCTTACAAGCTCCCTTCCTTCTTCCAGGCTTCTTATTTCGCCAAGGGCTATCAGCTGCGCAATCAGGTTGCCTGTTGCCGTAGCTTCGGTTGGTCCTGTCATGACAGGCCTTCCGATTGCATTTGCCGTAAACTGTGATAAAAGTTTATTTTTACAGCCTCCCCCGACAATGTGCAGCACCGGCAGCCGGTAACCAAGGATCGCTTCAAGACCTTCCACCGTCATCCGGTATTTGAGCGCAAGGCTTTCCAGTATGCATCGAACGATCGCCGGTTTTGTTTCAGGGGTGGTCTGACCGGTTTTCCGGCAAAACTCGCGTATTTTTGCGCTCATATTCCCAGGTCTCATGAAGGCAATATTATCGGGATCAATCAATGCTGCAAAAGGCTCAGCTTTCCCGGCTCCTGTTTCCAGTTCTTCAAAACTCACGGTTTCTCCGGATTTCTCCCATTCCCTCCGACATTCCTGATATATCCACAAGCCCATTATATTTTTCAACAGCCTTATCTTTCTTCCAAATCCACCTTCATTCGTACAATTAAAATTAAAGCTGGCTTCATTAATGACAGGCGAAGGAGCTTCCACCCCAAGCAACGACCATGTTCCGCTGCTCAGATATGCATATTCTGCCTCCTTTGCGGGAACCGCGGCTACCGCGCTTGCCGTATCATGCTCTGCTATGGCAATTACCGGTATCCTTTCCGTTCCAAGTTCTTCCGCAACCTTTCCGGTAAGCTTTCCGGCTAAAGTTCCGGGATCAATTACAGGAGTCAATATTTCCTTCGGAATATTAAAACGATCCAGCAAACCATACGCCCAGCCGCCTGTTTTAGCATCAAGCATCTGAGATGTGCTTGCGATGGTGTATTCCGTGCTTTTTTCACCCGTGAGAAAATACCTCAGAAGATCCGGTGTAAAAAGTAAGGTTTTGGCTATTTCAAGGATTGGAGCCTTCTTTTGCTTCATTGCCAGCAGCTGAAACAGTGTATTAAACTCCATGAATTGAATTCCTGTTTGACTGTATATCTCCTCTGAAGGTACTATGCCGAAGGCCTCCTTCAATATGCCCTCTGTGCCGGAATCCCTGTAATGGCAGGGATTCCCGAGCAGATTGCCGTATTCGTCCAGCAATCCGAAGTCAACGCCCCAGGTGTCGATACCGATTGAAGCAATTTTAGCGTATGCGGATTTGGTACATTTCAAAATACCCTGCTTCATCTCATAAAAAAGCCTCAGAATATCCCAATGCAGTCTTTGGTTTATCATAATCGGATCGTTGGAAAACCTGTGGAGTTCTTCAAGCTTCAGCAATTGTCCGTCATATATGCCCGCAATCGCTCTCCCGCTGCTTGCACCGTAGTCAAACGCCAGCAAGTTCAACATAGAACCACCCCATTTCATACAATAAAAATGTTGTTTATTGTTTTATTATAACAATATTATGATTTTATTTAAACACAAATAATAAATTATTGGTA
>JBDKVA010000192.1:0-6140 GCA_039679375.1 Clostridiaceae bacterium | reverse complement strand
GCCTGGTGTTCAGTTTGAAGAACATCCGGAATTTCTTGAAGATTTTCTTCCCTGGTCAGAGGACGCAATAGCATTTTGCAAAAAGGCCGAGGGGCAGGTCAATGCACCAGGTAATTAGACGCTTACGTTCTTTTTACAACGACTCTAAAAAATGTCATCTGGATGTTGGCTCCAAATGACTTTTTTTGCATTTTCCTTAAACTATAATCTCTTTGTAAGCACCAGGATTAATAAAGCAAGAGATAGGTGTAAATAATAGATAAAATTTATGTTTAAATACTGGAGAAGAATTTTATGGAAGGATATATCAATATATTTTTAAGGTCTGTCATTGCTTTTATTGGACTTCTGTTTCTAACCCATTTGATGGGAAGAAAGCAATTATCCCAGATAACCTTCTTTGACTATATTGTTGGAATTACTGTTGGATCAATAGCTGCTTCTATTGTTGTCGACAGGTCTATTAGTGTAATTGATGGGATAATAGCCACTATAGTATGGTGTGCAATGCCTATTATTATTGGATATATAGCAGTAAAAAATTTAGCTTTCAGGAGATTTGTTGATGGAGAACCTAAAGTAATAATACAGAATGGCACTATTATCAATAAAAATATGTTAAAGGAAAAGTATAACATGGGCGACCTGTTGATGCAGCTTAGGGATAAGGGGGTTTTCGATATAAGCGAAGTAGAATTTGCCATATTAGAGCCGAATGGTGAGTTGAGTGTTTTGAAAAAGTCACAGTATAATCCTGCAACACCAAGGGATTTAAATATCCCTACCAATTATAAAGGGCTTATGACTGAATTAATAATAGATGGACGGATTATATCACAGCACCTGCAAGTCATAGGCAAAGATACTCAATGGCTGTTTGATCAATTGAAAAGCAGGAATATTTCTAATATTAAGGATGTTGTTCTTGCCGGACTCCAGACAGACGGTCAGTTATATGTTTCAATAAAAAACGATACAACAGGTACCCATTCAATTTTCTAATATATTATTGGCATCATTCTACCAGATATCGAGGTATTTTATGAAACCCGGCTGGTTAGAATAAGAATATTGTTTTTTATATGCAGAGTTGGCCTATAAGGGGCAGATACCGGGTGTAAAAAAGGCAAGCAGGTAATAGTAAAGGTGATTACATGACTTGGAATGATATTTGGAATGGAGCAAAAGAACTGCCCTTTTGGGCTTTTTCGATAAGAGCGGTGTTGCTGTATATAACATTAATAATCGCTACCAGGTTTATGCGCCAAAGGCAGATTGCCATCCATTCTGGGCATAATTACCTGGTAGCGGCAGGAATTGTAAGCCTTGCAGCGGTGAGGATGGTAAACCCGGAAGCTTCTCTTGCGGCAGGCTTGCTTATTGTGGTTTTATATGCTGCGATCAATATTTTCCTGTCATACCTTGATGTTAAATTTCCACGCTTTATAGACAGACATGCAACCGTATTGGTGGAAAACGGGCAAATCATAAAGAAAAACCTGCTCGATGCCAGAATAACCATAGATAATCTTTTGGGGCAGCTGCGTATTAAAAATATTTTCAGCTTGTCTGAGGTAGAGCTTGCTATGGTTGAGCCATCAGGGAAGATAAATGTGATTAAAAAAGCATCAGGGCTTCCGGTAACAAGAAAGCAGATGAAGCTGCCGTTAAAAAATGTCAGTATTCCTACTGTGCTGGTTTATGACGGAAAGGTTCAAAATGAAAATCTCAAAATGCTTGGACACGATTTAAACTGGCTTGACGGTAAGATAAAAACAAAAGGGGTTTTACAGATAAAAGACGTATTCCTGGCAGTGCTGGAAGGCGACGGGACATTATATGTAAGCGTTTAAAGGCGGTGATACATTGGAGGGTATTTGGAATTCTGCAGATAAGTTAAGTGCATTAGGTTTTGCGGCCAGAACATTAATTGTAGGAGTTATGCTTTACATCGGAAGCAGATTTCTTCCGCAACGCTCCGGCGGTCAGTATGCAGGGTATGATTTTACATTTTTCTGGATGATGGGAGGTCTTATTGCATCTCCTTTATTTGACTCAAAAATAAATTTTACAAATACAATAACAGCAGCGGTTACAATTTATATTGTGCACTATCTCATATCAATCCTTGCAGTGAAATCAAGGACTTTTGCGAGGGTGGTCTTCGGTAAGGCGGAAGTGCTTGTGGCTGGAGGGCAATTACAGAAAAAAGTTATGCTGAAATCACTATTTCCGATTGAACTCTTACTTGCACAGCTTAGGGAAGTCGATGCTCCCAATTTAAGCGAAATTGAAACAGCTATACATGAAACCAATGGACGTGTCAGTGTTCTAAAAAAATCCGACCACCTACCCGTAACACCTGCAGACCTCAATATTCCAACTGTTGAAAGCGGACTGCCCGTAATTCTCGTAAACGATGGAAAGATACTGGATAAAAACCTTGAGAAATTAGGATATGATAGAAAATGGCTTAAGGAACAAATATCTAAATTCGGTACAACTGATATCAAGAAAGTATTCCTGGCAACAATTGACGGCACAGGAAATATATATTGCTCATTGAGCGAATAGAAAGGAAGGAATAAGGATGTTAACTGAACAGGAAATTATCAATAATGCATTAAAGGAAATGCTTTTGATGGAGGAAATGACAGCAAATAAATATGCTCAAATGTCGCAGCAGATAACGGAGCCGAATATGCAGAACATGCTTAAGGGAATGGAAATGGCTGCAAGGAATAATTACAAGTCCATTTCTCAAAAGATGTCCGAAATGGCTATTGTATGACGGGAGGATGCTGAAATGGATAAAATGATGAACATGAATATGCTAAATGATGTACTTCATACCGAAATGATGAACCAGATGCATTATAACAAATATATGATGGATGTACAGAATCCTGAATTAAGGCAGATGTTCATGCAGATGAGGGACGGAAAAATGCAGCAGATAACTCAGCTTCAGCAGGAGATACAAAAAATGATGTAAGGTCAATAATATTGTCGGGAGCGGGAACAATATCATTGGGAACAAATTGAAAGGTGGTGAGAGTTAATGGGATGCTGTGATTCTCCAAGAATGCAGGTAAAATGCCGTGTTGAAAATTGTCATTATAGTAAAAGCCGTATGTGCCATGCGGATTCTCTGGAAGTTAACGCAATGTGTGATGGAAAGGCTGATAAATGCCCTGATTTACTATATTCCTTACTTTAGTTAAAATTTCCGGCAGCTTAATACTTATTTCTTCACTTAACCCTAAATTATAATCAATCATATAAGGCTCAATACCTATCATTATTCCTTTGATGTCTTTGTATATTAGTTCCACCATGTTAAAAAGGCGGAGATTGTGCATAGATAAGCCCAAATTCCTGCATGCTTTTACATCATCAAGGTCAAGCACAGTTACTTCGCCTGATGCTTTTCCGAGCTTTGCAGCATCTATAATTATTAAAAACTCAGCCCCCTTTACTTCATCCAGGCAGTAGTCTATGTCGGTTTCTCCTATAACACAGTGTATATCTCCGGTAGAAAGCTCCTTAAGGGCTTCGGCAACATAGAGGCCGATACCGTCGTCCATCAACAGACGGTTACCTATTCCCAAAACCACTGTATTTATCATGGGCATACCTCGATACATTTTGGTTCATGCCCCGGGGCATATACATGTGTGGCACAGGATACACAAGGATCGTACGAGCGTATAACACGGCCAAGCTCTATTGGATTTCCAGGGTCCTGGATAGGTGTGCCTATTAATGCCTGCTCCGAAACACCTCTCATATTCTTTACATCATGGGGTGATAGGTTCCAGACGGAAGGTGTAATGATCTGATAGAAAGATATAGTCCTGTTGTTTATTTTCAGCCAATGCCCCAAGGAGCCTCTTGTAGTATCAATAAGACCTTTGCCTTGAGCGTTTTGAGGTATTTCATATTTCTTTTGCACTGATATACCGGGTATAACATTATCAAGCAGGGTGTTTATAATCTCAGCCACCTTTTTTATTTCCAAAACCCGCGCTATTGTTCTGTCCAGTGCGGAAATTCCGTTTCTGTATTCTCCACTTAACCACTGCCTTGCAAGGGGACCGGTTTCAAAGGGCAAACCCTTATACCTGGCCGCCTTAATCCAAGTATAGGCGTCAGGTTTGTTCATGTCTGCTTCCGGCACTCTTTCATAAGGTGTGTATGTGTTTATTCCTCCGTCATACCATGAATAGTTGATTTGTTCGGTTATACCATCAGGGCTAAAGCTTTTAATATTCTCATTTGTGTAGATAAAAGGGTTTACATACAGCGTGCCTAAATCCTTGTAGCCATTGAAAACACCATAGCTTAACAGGTTGCCGTAGCCTTTCCCTATGGTGAAGTAATCCTTGTAGTATTCAGCTATCGAATAGACATCAGGTATCATTTTATTAACTGCAAACCGGTGTATTTTTTGTACTATGGATTTTATTTTTATTATCTTGTCGGTGGTAGGCTGCGTTGTAATTCCACCGATGAAAATACCATGATTATGCGGTACTTTTCCACCTAATACCGCAAGCATTTCATGGGCATTTCTGCTCATTTCAAGTGATTCAAAATAATTTGCCGATATTCTTGCGTTTATATTGTCGGGAAGCCTGAAATCTTTATGTATTATAGGGTATAAAGGATGAATATCCGGCAGCCTCACGAAATCGGGGATTGTGTATTGATAAAAATGCCTTATGTGGTTTTGCAGAAATTCGCATCCGTGGACAATATCCCTTAGAATTCTTCCCTGTTCGGTAACGGTAATTCCAAATGCATCCTCCAGGGCAAGGGTTGAAGCCATTGCATGGGCTGTAGAGCATATACCGCAAATTCTTTCGGTGAAGTACACTACATCGAAAGGATTTCTTCCTAAAAGCATCTTTTCAAAGCCCCTGAACAAAAAGCCCTTTGTTTTAGCCTCTATAACAACATGATTTTCAATATATACTTCTAATTCCAAAAATCCGCTTATCCTGGTTACCGGGTTAATAATAATTTTTTCAACCATTTATTCTACCTCTCTTGTAACGTTATAGCTTATAAACGGCTCCATCCTGTCGGGAAAACCGATCTGTGAGCAGCCTATACACGGGGTATCGTCTTTGATCGGCCAATTAACATATTTATTCCATTGCCGTATCGGACAATCAGTCCTTGTTACCGGCCCGCGGCAGCCTAATTTGAACATGCAGGTCATTTCACCGAGCCTGGTTGCAAAAATACCCTGGTCATAAAAGGATCTCCTGGGACACCTGTCATGGATCCGGATACCATAAAATAAAATCGGTCTATCTACATTATCAAGCTCCGGTTCTCCATATAAAAGAATGTGAGCCAGTGTTCCCAAAAACCAATCAGGATGACACGGACATCCCGGAAGTTTTATAACCTTACGCTTAAGAAGGGATTGGACACTTACGCTGCCAGACGGGTTAGGATATGCTGCTGATACGCCGCCATGAGTTGCACATGCTCCGACAGCAATAACGTGTGAGGCTTTTTCACCTAAAAGATTAATTGCATCCAATGCCGTAAAAGGTTTTCCTTTCCATCGTCCTATGATGTTATACAGCCCATTGTTTTTTGTTGCGACAGCACCTTCCACGGCAAGTATGTAATCCGTGCCTGGTGCATTAATTAGCTTTTCTATTGCTTCCTCGCCCCAGTTGGACATAAGGCTGTTATTGAAAAGCAGATTTACCATATTCGTTATCATGTACTCGTAGTCAGGGTTTGTTCCGTCTAATAGCGATATGATATTACCTGAGCAGCTTGTAAGCTCCAACCATATTAAGTTTTTCTTTTTTAATGTTCCGTTCCGTATACCTTCGTCAGCTTCATCCAGAAGTTTTCCGGCGGTTTGATGTTTGCTGTCGTATTCTGGACATAATAAGCTTTCTTTACTCATTAACTAACCGTCCTACTACCTTTAATTTTGATAATATATTTTGACCCGCATGACAGGATGCAAATTCCTGTGTAAGGTCTCTCCCTGCAACAAGCCCAAAATGAGTGGCTGCAGCCCATGCTGCAATGTTTGTCACATCATATACCACTCCATTGACCGCTACATATGCAGGGTTGCCGTTTATACCGTTATATGCCGATAA
>JBDKVA010000191.1:0-3676 GCA_039679375.1 Clostridiaceae bacterium | reverse complement strand
GAAACTATTGAGTCCAGCTTCATTTTCAATTGCCTCGAATTCGAGGCAATTGAAGTCCGGATTATTTAATCTCTCCCATAAGCTAAGAAATTGAACTACGTTACGATTTCTCATCCAGTTCTGTATCACATAACCAGGATTTTCGTCTGTTTTATATTTTGC
The DNA here is from genome assembly GCA_039679375.1 of Clostridiaceae bacterium. GTDB lineage: Bacteria > Bacillota > Clostridia > Acetivibrionales > DTU013 > JBDKVA01. The sequence goes on along the minus strand of JBDKVA010000191.1, from coordinate 3,514 downwards.
AATATCGGTCAATGAAATATAATCATTGTCATCTTCGCCAGAAATAACAGTTATTTCAGTTCCTTTAGCGAAAATAGTATCCTTAAAGTTTTTATCCTTTAGCATCCAATTTGCCCCCATTCCTTATGTGACAAAAACATTGTAAATTCTCAAATACAATACAGGAAAATCATACCATATATCGAACACACGTTCAAGTTTAATTCTATGCTTTTTTTGCAAAACAAAAATCCCGCAATCCTTTGTAAGATTTTAATATCATTGGAGCCGATGGGGGAAATCGCACGCCGCTTCGCTTTCGGCTTGCTCGGGGTTAAGCTCCCCAATACCTTGGCGGTTGTTCGTAAGGAAGTATAAATCATAAACTCTCATATTGCAAGCAGCACTTTTTATACTTTTTGCCACTACCGCAAGGGCAAGAATCATTTCTGCCAACCTTTCTATGATTTTGACGTCGAAAGCTTTCTATCCTGCTTTTTGCATACTCGACACTCAATTCTTTTAATCGGTCAATATCACCGGTTGGGATGTCACAATAGCTACATTGCTTCCCCTTCACACCGAGCAAATTACCGTCCTTATCATAGTCAAGATCAATCCGCATAATCGGCATTGACTCATCGCTAAGAATGGCAGACAAGACATAATCCTGGCGTTCCTGTGTGCTCATGACTTTAATACCTGGCATCGCAACGAATAGACAATACTTTATTTCACCGAAGGCAGACGTTACAAGCATTCTGCCAATTTCAGGCTGTCTTTTAAGCGCATGATGAATCGCTCTGCAAAAATCGTCTTTAGCTTCTGAGGACAAGTTTAAGAGGAAGTGTGCCACATCTACCCTATTTTCGTCTGTCCCTCGTTCTAACAGCTGGATTATTTCTGTTATTTCATTAGGTATGTCCTGCTTGGGCTTTGTTGGATTTAGTTCCGGCAGATACAATCTGCAGAAATAGTTATCCAGATCTTCTCTGTAGCCATGCCAATTTACCATGTGCTCTGCAGGGAATTCGGAGGCTGTAATAGAGTACATATTGTGTTTAATATACATGCCTAAGTGATCAAGCTCATCCCTCATTGCAATTTGAGGAATATCTATAGCAATCTTTCGTTGCTTCAAAAAATGCAGAAAACAAATTGGCGAATCAAAATAGTTTTCATACGACAGTAAGTCATCATACGAAATTACTATTGTTTTACTTGAAAGCGTTATAAAATTCAGCTTTTCTGCTTTTGCTGCAAATTCGTTAAAATTATCAACGGTTACTGAAAATGAGTAGACTTCCTTGAAATCCGAGATTCTGCCGATTTCGAATTTCATGTGCTTATCAGCGTCATAGAATGGAGCAGGCTGGTGCTCATTTATGTACTTTATTGTTCGGCTGCATTGTGAATCAGCTTCCTGGGCGAGCTTTGTATATGCTTTTATATGAGCGTCGAAGTCATTAATCGGTGGCGTCTGGGGGAAGGAACCCGCTTTTACTTCGATGATAAACAGGTAATTTTCATATGTAATAAGTAAGTCATTCTCGTTCATCTGTTTTAAGGAATTGCCTACAGGATAGTAATTCCCTATATAAGCCGTTGCTCCAGGCAGCAGATTCAAAAATAGCGCCTTAACCATGTCTTCGCTGGCTATGTTCTGTCGTTTGCTCCATGTATCAACATACTTAGGTTTCAGACGGAAGATTTCCTTCTGTAAGGCTCGATAAAAATTATCGAATAAAGAATAATAATCAAATCCGTATGAGGTTCCATCTATTTTTATAAACGGTTTCTTTTTGGTCGGCATCTCCATGATTGGCCAGCCCGAAAACTCTGAGCCATCAAAGAAGGAATTACATTCGCCAATGCCTAACGAAAGTGCATCAATCAATCTTGCATCCCATCCGGTTACATGAGAAATGTCATTTAAAGCTTCACCGAATATTTTTTCGACTACAGGATTCATCACATCTCTCGCATCTTCAATTGCTGCTTCGGGGTCTGCACCTAAATCAACTGCTTTACGGAACTCATCCCAGCTTTTTCTCATGTCCATCCAGGCATCACCTAAGCCCTGCGACATAGAATATTCAAGCTTTTCAAGTCCTTCAATTATTTGCTCAGCCGTAACACCAAACAATTCTATAAGCACATCGTTATGCGGAGGCAAAAGTTTTTTGAGCGGCTCAAGTTCAAATGCCTGATATCGATTCCCTCTGACGAGATAGAGCATCTGAGATTCTACAATATAGCGCATCATCTCATCGGAAATCTCGCCGGACTCTTCTTTATATGCCGACCAATAATGATAAAAATATATGAATTCCTTGTACAAATCTTCTACATCCGCGAGAATTGAATACCACCGTTTTTCCTGATCTTCTCTGGACTCAGTATTATCAAAATGATTCTCGGTTGAAACTAAAATGCTTTGAATATATTCCTGAGCCCTGATAACCATATTTTCTTCGCTCGTATAATCAAGCTCGGAAAACTTATTCAAATGAGACAGCATAGCCATATCTTTAGTGAATTTAAGTATCATTAAAGGATCGCATATAGATATTTCTTCTTGTATCTTTTTTACCTTTTCATCTATGCGTTCCTTAACTTTCGGGTATTCCTCTTTATAAAATGCACGAATCTGAGCATGCTGTTCAGGCGTGCTCAGATTACGCATAGACACCACTTTTCCATAACGAGCAAGCTCAAATAGCCCGTTATTATAATAGTCATCAGCTTTAACTAATCTTTGCTTTTTATGTTTCTTTTTACTCATGATGCCAATCCTCCTTTCGATAAAGATGACATTTCTAAACTCCAAGCCCCTCGAAATCGAGGGGTTTAAATCATCTAAAAGTTCAGCTATTTTATTTAATTATAACAAAAATTCCCTTTATTCACAATTCATATTCTATCCTACAAGCCCTTTCGTCATCCCTCTAACTTCGGCTATCAGCACAGGAAAAGCCGGTATATTTTCCTTTCTTTTTATCGAAATTAATATTAAGGGAGGAGCCGCATTGGGAGCATTTAACCAGTCCGGCAAACATCTGAACTTCACCTTTACAGTTTTCTCTCCTACGGCTTTTCATCAACTGCTGCACTGTATCCCACAGCTCCCTCGATATAATGGGTTCGTGAGTATTTTCAGTTATAATCCATTCTTCTTTCAGCGCATGGATTCGAGTCTTATCGAAGAAGCCTTTTTACCTTTGTTCTACCGAAGACACAATTCCCTATGTAAGCCTGATTCATCATGATGGAGCGCACTGAAATGGCGTACCAGTCGAAAGGCTTGCATCAGTAATCGGTCTTGAAGTAGTCGGGATTATTCTGATTGAAGTAAGCCATGGGGTTGAGGGTTTTGCGCTCCCGCAGGATTTTTGTCATGCACACGTAGTCGATGCCAGCGGACATTCTTCTCTTCACATAATCCCAATTTTGCTACCTTCTCTGTCTGAGGCTCAATTTCGGCGGCTACGGCGTTTTTACCGGCTCCACAGGTAAAATCCCCGATCTCAGCGTT
>JBDKVA010000190.1:0-20379 GCA_039679375.1 Clostridiaceae bacterium | reverse complement strand
ATGTATTTGGCGCTCCAGGGAATGCCGTTGGCGTCTGTCCAAAACAGGCCGTGATCGTGCTGAACATACTGCCCGCCCCAGCCGGCCGCTTCAAAATCAGCCGGATCGGCGCCTTCCGTCAGTTTATAAACCAGACCGGCGATCATTTCCATATGGGCCAGTTCTTCGGTGCCGATATCGGTGAGGATCGCTTTGGCGTTATCTGCATACCGATATATATATATAAAGCTAGCCGAACAATACTAGTACCCTTATGTATTATCACAACTTGTCCATTTTTAAGCCGCCGGATCATCACCCGGCTTTTCATTCTTTTTTGCCCTTTTCACCATACGAGCTTCCCATTTTTCTTTAATTAACCGCCGCTTTTCTAGTAAGCGAATTACCGGGCCAACGCCTCCGGGTGAACTTGGCAAGCCATCAATCAGTATTCTGATTGCAGCTTTTTCTCCTGCTTTCCCCTCGGTCATCGATGTCACCCCCAGTAAAAATTTTATGCACAAACGGGTTGTCTCGGTGACTCTTATTTCTTAATTTCTTACTTCATCTTGAAGCATAAATGTTTTTGTGTTTCAGCTCGCAGCATATAATATACACAGATAAATTGTGATTGCTTTTTATTGCAAAAAGGGGTCGGTCTTATATGATAACCATAGCCGGATACGTTCGCGTTTCTAAAGAAGAACAGGCCGAAAAGGATCTTTCTATCCCCGCGCAAAAAGCGCGAATCATTGCATATTGCCAATCGCAGGGCTGGGAATTGCGTGATATATATGTAGATGACGGATATAGCGCCAAAAACCTCAACCGACCGGAAATGAAGCGTCTTCTCAATGATTGCAAGCAGAATACGTTCAACGCAGTAGTAGTGGTGCGCCTGGACCGTATATCGCGTTCCCAAAAGGATGTGCTCTATCTTATAGAAGATGTGTTTGAACCAAACGAGATTGGCTTTAAATCAGTTACGCAGGCCTTTGACACAACGACTGCCTTTGGAAAAGCGGCAATCGGAATGATAGCCGTATTCGCCCAATTAGAACGCGATCAATTAATTGAACGTGTGTCGGAAGCAAAAAAAGAAGCCGCCCGTCAAGGCAGATTTATGGGAGGCCAGCCGCCCTTTGGCTATGCCCACAACCCTGCAAAGAAAATCGTAGAGATTAATGAAATTGAGGCCCAAGTCATACATATGATTTATAATATATACTTGCGGGGCGAAACGGGTTATCAAGCGATTGCCGACAAATTAAATAAACAAAAAATCTCACCAAGAAGGACGAAGTCGTGGAGCCGTTCCACTGTCCGCAAACTGCTGACCAATCCCTTCTATGCCGGCTATATCGCGCATAAAGAGCAATTTTACAAAGGACAGCATGATGCCATCGTAACAGTTGAACAATATAACGAAGTACAGGAATTATTAAAAACGCGAAATAAATACTTGCCGCAAATCCACTCCGGTCTCATCTCTGGCTGCATCTACTGCGGCGAATGCGGCGCCAGAATGCGCACAAAGAACGTATGGCAGAACCACCCTCAGACTGATCCAAAAAAGATTACCCGATACTATATTTGCTACTCGCAAGACGGCAGCACCCCTTATATGATCAAGAACGCGTCCTGCCGCTGCGGCTATAAAAAAGCAAATAATATTGATCAGCTTGTTATTAATCGTCTTATGAAGTACGCGACTAAACCAAGACTAGTCAAGGAAGTAGCCGCTGAGCTTCTTGCCAAAGTCAATACCGCATCAACCGCACTTGCTTCAGTGCAGACAAAAAAAGAACTGGAAGCCATCAAGAAAAAACTAAATAGATGGTATGATGCCTTTGAAAAAGGCGCCCTTGATCCGGAGCAGCTTACGGAAAGAGTTAAGGATTTAAGCGAACAGCGCTATCACCTTGAGCATCGGCTGCTTGAATATGAAGCAGCGGAAACAACAGTACAAGCGCAAGCCCGCTCCATCGAAGATTTTATTGAAACGCTGAAATCGTTTAAAAAAGTATGGCGCGAAGCTACGCCTGAGGAGCAAAAGGCAGTTGTGCGAAGCCTTATTAAGCGAGTAACTGTATATGAGGATAATCATATCGATATTGAATTTTTTTCGAAGTAAATTTATTCCAGGCGCAGAAATCCTTGCGAATCAAATATCAATATGCTAAAATAATTAATAGTTTGATTAATAATTATCTATCGACATACAAATGCTATGACATGTAAGTCAATTGTATATAATGGATATACAATTGACTTGTTTTTTCCCGGCTTTGGGGATCTGAGGTCGTAGGATGGATGCTTTAACTATTGAAATGAAAGACAAATACTGGAGGATCAGCTATGGACCAAAATGGAAAAGAATATCAAAAAGCTATTGAATATATCCGTTCATTGATTATTGACCAAAAAATCCAGATTGGGAGCAGAATTCCTCCGGAGCGAAAAATATCGGAAACTCTTTCTATTAGTCGTAATTCCACAAGAGAAGCTTTACGAATGCTTGAAAATATGGGTCTCATTGAAAGCCGGCAGGGCTTAGGCAACTATCTGAGCGGGAATGTATCGCAGAGCCTTTCAAAAATGATTGACGCTATGCTAATTCTGCAACAAACAGACGCCGAAGATATTTTTCAATTCCGGCGAGGGATTGAAAAAACCGTCTTCGATCTAGCCTATAAAAAGCGCAAAAATAACCCTTATCTTGCCCAGATGAAACCTCTGTTTCCCAAATTCCCCAAGGCAATGTTGGCTGCACAAATCGAAATGGACAAAGAATTCCACTACCTGCTGATACGTGCGGCAGGAAACAAACTGTTAAGCATCATGATGAGTTCTGTTTCCGACATTTATTACGAGGGGATTGATCTGGTATTGCGAAATGCATCACCTGAGGTGATGCACAACCTGCACCTGGCCCATTTGGCCATTTACGAAGGCCTTGTCCAGGATAACCCGGCTAGCGGAATACAGGCTATCGACCGGCATTATGATATCATTGATAAGATGTCCTTCCAAAAATATCAGATCGGAAATTTCTATACGGCACACACAAATGAGTCCACGCTATATACTTATAAAGTAGGCTGTGCGGATTAGGCGGAAACGCTAAATCGATTAATTTGTAGTGGGTGAAAAGATGGATTTCAAGCAAATTGAGGCATTTATCAATGTAATAAAATATAGGAGCTTTTCCAAGGCTGCGGACGCATCTTTTCTGACGCAGCCTACGATTAGTGCTCATATCAATTCGTTGGAGAAAGAACTGGGAGTAACTCTCATCGACCGGATGGGGAAAGAGTCGTACCCAACAAAAGAAGGCAGTCTCTTTTATAAATATGCTCTCGATCTTATTCATACGAGAGACAAGGCTGCCATGGCTGTCAGTAACAAAAGAAATGATATGTCAGGAATTTTGGAGGTACAGGCTTCCAGTATCCCGGGGCAGTATCTCGTACCCGTTCTTATGGCAAGATTTAAAGAACAATATGAAAACGTGCGGTTTTATTTGGAACAATCAGACAGTAAGCAGGCCGCTCGCAACATCTGTGACCATAAAGGCGAAATAGGATTCACCGGCTATCTCCGCAACAACGAACTGACATATGAGTTTCTTTGCCGGGATAAATGTGTCATTATTACGCCAAAACTGCCGAAATACCTTGCGTTGCGGGAGCGAAAGAAAAAAATTGACATTCTGGATTTTGATGGTGAATCCTTTATTTGGCGGGAAGAAGGCTCGGCTACCCGTAAAACCTTCGAAGATAGGTGTGTCCAAAGCGGTGTCCGAATTCATGCACTTGCTATGATGAATAACATAGGCGCTATTAAAACGGCAGTGTCTCAAGGAATGGGGATTTCCGTTTTATCCGAGATGGCGGTTCGGCAGCAAGAAACGGAAGATGACTTTCTTTCTTTTGAAGTTGAAGAGGACTGTTTTGACCGGGAATTTTATATGATGTATAAGAAAAACGTTACTCTTTCCCCGGTTGCTACCGAGTTTAAAACTTTTACGCAAAATTATTTCAAAGAAACCTTTTAGACTATTACCGATAATGCCTCGACAGTATGATGCCGGCGATCATAGACAAGCTTTGATTTGTCTGTTTTCCCCCGAGCTATGGCTTATTCTTGACATAAAAAATCGATTGTAGTATTATAAATTAGTTATTAATTGCAGCAGCAATAGGCATTTATGGTTGATTTTCAAGCTATGGGGGAGTATGGGTTCTGGTGTTCCCTCTGGTCTTCAAAACCAGTATAAGGAGTTAAGAGCTTCTTAGGTGGGTTCGATTCCCACACTTTCCCGCCATATTTTTATTACAGCGCAAAAGGATAAGACGGATGCTGATCCGCCTTATCCTTTTTATTTTCCTAATACTTGCTCATTATTACCGGCTGATTTAAAATAGTTTCAATCTTTAAATAAATCCCGTATGGCTTGCACAACAATAGAGAATTCTTCACACCGAATCGTGCGTACATCTAAGCAGACTTGATCTTTCCTGACGCGGACGATGACAGGGCTCTTCCCCTGGCGCAGCCGTTTTTCTATATCTGCCGCCGTCATAGTATCTGATTCCACGGAAACGACATAGCCTGGAAGAGTGTATTCCGGGTAAGATCCGCCGCCTACAACATCTGTTTCTGCGGCTATGTCAATCGCCAGGGGCAGCTGACACTGTCGCAGCATTTCTGCCAGCGCCCCCGCCTTTTTCCGGCACTCCTCCTCTGTCAGAGACAGCATCGCCAGTACGGGTATTTTTTTGACCGCTATTTTTTCATCGCGGTACAAATGAAGGGTTGCCTCCAAGGCAGCCAACGTCATTTTATCAACGCGCAGAGCCCGCAAAAGTTGGTTCTGCTTCATTTGTTCGATAAAACATTTCTTGCCGACGATAATGCCGGCCTGGGGACCGCCAAGAAGCTTGTCGCCACTAAAGGTAACAACATCGCAGCCCTGGTCAAGGGCTTCCTTCACTGTCGGCTCATAGGGCAGACCAAAACGGCGCATATCAACAAGCAGGCCGCTGCCTAAATCGTTGATAAAAGGTATCCCCCGCTCATGAGCCAGCACCGCCAGTTCCTCCGTAGCAACGCTTTCGGTAAAACCTATGATGCGGTAATTGCTGGTGTGCACCTTCATGACAGCGCCTGTCTTTTCATTGATAGCACGGCTGAAATCCTCCAGATGGGTCTTATTCGTCGTGCCGACCTCACAAATAGTTCCGCCGCTGCGCTCGATGACCTCGGGGATACGGAAAAATCCGCCTATTTCGACGAGCTCACCACGTGAAATCAAAACCTCGCGCCCCTTGACCAGCGTATCCAGTACAAGCAGGACTGCCGCCGCATTATTATTGACGACAAGCACATCCTCTGCACCCGTAAGCTCCCGCAGTATCTCGCTAAGGTGGCTGTAGCGGGAGCCGCGCTTTCCTTCATCCAAATTGTATTCCAAATTGGAGTAATGACAGGCAATATCCAAAAGCTGTTTTTGCAGGCTGCTGCTTAGAATCGATCGCCCCAGATTTGTATGGATAATCGTCCCCGCAGCATTAACGACACGTTTGAGGTGAAACTCCTTACGCTGTTCCAGTCTTGCCTGAACCAGCGTTTCCAAGGTCCGCTCCGTCGGTAACGTCGCCCTGATTCCCGACAAGAATTCCTTGCGGATAGAAGCCAGCACACTTTGTATGGACTGCTTCACCAGATTCCGCGAAAAGGATTCCTCAAGACACACCATCGCCGGGCTTTTCAATAGTACATCTACCGACGGCAGATTTTCCAATAGCTGTTTTGCTTCTATGTTCATAATAATACCTACTCTCTAGCGCTTCGCTATACTTTTCAGAGCCTCAACGGCTTGACACACGTCTTCCTCCGCCGTAAAGCTGGAAAAGGAAAAGCGCACCGTACCGCGCCGCTCTGTCTGTAAGGCCTCATGCATCAGGGGAGCGCAATGAAAACCGGAACGCGTCGCCATGCGGAATTCTTCCCAAAGGATTTCACTGACGACAGCTGAATCGGCATCACCAATATTGACGGAAAAAACGCTAACCCGGGGATGTGTAAAATCGCCGTATAATGTAAGATTAGGAATAGACCGGACTCCCTGAACAAATATCTGAGCCAGCCTGCTCTGCTTCTGCATCATCCGCTTCACCGTCTTATCAAGAATATACCGGATGCCTGCTGCCAGACCTACGATTCCCGTTACATTGGCCGTCCCCGCTTCCAGCACGCCAGGCAACCCTGGTGGCTGCTCGCGGTTATAGGAATGAACCCCGTCGCCGCCTGTAATGAGCGGCTTGACCGTCAAGTCCTTCTTGAGACAAGCACCGCCAGTTCCGCCAGGTCCATAGAGGGATTTATGACCGGTAAAGCAAACAGCCGAAATAGCACCGTCTGACAAGTCGACAGGATAAGCCCCGGCTGACTGGGAAACATCGACGACGAGAAATATCCCATGTTTTTTGCAGAACTTCTTGATCAGATCCAAATCCAGGACATTGCCCGTTACATTGGAAGCATGGTTGCACACAACCATTTTCGTTTCAGGCCGTACCCTTTGCTCAAATTCATCATAGCGGAGAGCGCCTGTCAACGGCTCACCGGAAATAAAATCGAGAAAAAGGCCTTGCTGCCTCATTTGATATAACGGTCGGAGCACAGCATTGTGCTCCCACACCGTCGTCAGCACATGATCACCGGGATGAAGGATCCCCTTTAAGACCACATTCAGGGCCGTTGTCGAATTATGCATAAAGACGACCTCATAATCCGAACTCGCCTGAAAGAGTTCCTTGACAAGACACTTCGCCGCCAGCACCTTTCGATAAGCATTGAGGGAATAACCATGGGCCCCGCGCGACGGATTTCCTAATTCCTGCGAATTTAACGCATCGTATACAGCCTGTGCCACCTGCTGCGGTTTTTGGACTGTCGTGGCGGCATTATCAAAATAGTGCATATTATTCCCCCACTTCCATACAGTCACCGGCAACGCGGTAATCTTTCATGCGCTTCGTAATATGCCTTTTATCCATATATTCTAAAATCAATAGTGATGCCTTCCGGCTGGAGCCGATCATATCGCGAAAATCCCCCAGCTCAATCTTTTCATTTGTGCGAAGATACTCCCGCACCTGCTGCACGGCCTGCTGATAAAATCTCTTGAAAATAACATATTCAAAGGTCAAAAAAACGACAGTATCACCGTTCAGAGCTTCCAATACTGCGGCGGCATTCTTATCCGTTTCCGTGAACTCATCGGTCTTGACGGCCGTAAAGCCTGCTTTCTCCAAAGCCGCCTCAATCTTCCTCTTAGTTTGCTGCTGAGCTGGATTGAAGACGACTGCAAAATTACTGGCAGCAATGATATGATCCTTTTCCCTACAAATACCGCCTTCGATCATTAGCTGCAAGAGCTCCGATATATCCCGTTCACTTAGATCCTTCCCCAGGCAAGACCGGAATTCACTAATGTCCATACCTTGCCGCAGAGAATGTTTCCGGTGATAGTTTAGCAGTATCTGCAAAACCTGCCCCCGCAGCTTCTTATATGTTTCTTTATGCAAATAACCCAGCGGCGTTTCCCGGATAACCTCAGCGCCGTTCAGCTGGTCGATAGCCATTTGCAGATCATCGCCGGAAAATCCTGTATATTCCTCCAGCTCTGCCTTCGTCGTAAAGGGCGATTTTTTATGCAGCAAGAAGTCGGCTACGATTTCATCGACAATCCCATCATCTTTAGCCTTTAAACTTTCCAAAATATCAGCCTTAAAGCGGCGGTGCTTGACCGGGCTGGCATCAAGGATTTCTCCGCCGGCGATTGTATGAATTGGAGAAAATGTGCGGAGAATAAAATAATCACGCTCCTTGACAACGAGCTGCTCCTGTTCCAGGCGCAGTTGCACAAATCCTTCTTCTCCCGGGTTGATTGCTTCAGTGCCAATAGGTACCGTCCGAGCCATCACCTCTCTCGTCCCTACGAGGAGGCGGACCCGATCCCATAAACCAATGGAAAGCGGCGACCTGCCAAGGCATTTTACCTTGACGTCAAGCATCCACGTAGCCTTGAGTTTATCCGACGCAGCCAGGACATCGCCCCGCTGAAGTTCATCTTTGGCGATATTGGCCAGATTCAAGGCCGTACGCTGTTTGGGTTCCGCTTTTTTTACATTCTGCTCATGAATCTGTATATTGCGAATGCGTACTTTCTTACCCCCGGGATATACATAGAGCTCGTCGCCAATAGAAACACTGCCATCGAGAAGCGTCCCTGTTACAACGGTACCAAATCCCTTGACACTGAATACCCTGTCAATATTCAGGCGGGCCATGCCGTCACTGACTACATCAGGGATCTGCTCCGTCATGTCCTGTATTTTTTGGATCAGTTCGGGAATCCCCCTTCCCGTAACCGCGTCCGTTTCTACGATAGCCGCATCAGCTACAATTGTATCAGCCAGCTGCTCCCGTATATCCTCAATCGCCATCTCCTTCAAGTCAGCATCTACTGTGTCGATCTTCGTTAGGACAATAAGAAAATTCCGCACTCCCAGCAGCGTCAATATGTCCAAGTGCTCCCGCGTCTGCGGCATAACGCCTTCGTTAGCATCAATGACAAGAAGAACCAAATTAATACCGGGCAAGCCGGCGACCATATTCTTTATAAATCTTTCGTGTCCGGGCACATCGACAATGCCTACCCTCGTATGATTGGGAAGATCAAGATAGGCAAAACCCAAATTGATTGACATGCCTCTTGTTTTTTCTTCTATTGTCGTATCCGTTTCAATACCAGTCAAGGCCTTGATCAACATTGTCTTGCCGTGATCGACATGTCCGGCCGTACCAATAACGATATGCTGTGCCATGTCACTGTAGCTCCTTTATCTGTTCATATGTAACCGTAAGTCCTTCTTGCCTGGCATGGTAAAAGCCTTCACACTGTATTTTCTTTTCCTGCAGCAGCGCCGCTAATGCCCCTTCATCCCCCAATGTGTATTTCAAGGAGAACCCGCAGCTGGCGTATATTTTCTCCGGCGTCGGTATGATGCGGATCTTCATCTGCCGCTCCTTGGTTGCAGCCTCCATTTCCATGGCGTCCTGTGTCGAATAAAAAAGGGCAACTCCATATCGTTCCATTATAGTCACCTCAAGGCTTTACAATCCGATAAGCCGAGCGCATCATTTCCACAATACGATACATATTCGTTATTTCACCGACTGCTACCTTTGCCGTCAGGCCATAAAAATTCAAGCAGGCACCGCACGCGTAGATTTCTACGCCCTTAGCAGCCAAATTTTTCAGATCCTCCAAGGATTCTGAACCCTCCGTAACTAAAGGAACTCCGCCATTATAAAAGATGATCCGTTGCGGCAGGACATCCTGCTCTGTCAGCGTATAAATAAAGGTCTTCATTAGATTCTTACCCAGCTTTTCCTCGCCGATACCCATCTTGTCGGAGTTAATGACGACGATATATTCATCATCAGCTTTATGACCTGCATTGACAGTCTGTTCTGTTTCCACAGTCTGCTCCGGTTCGACCGCTCCCTTGGTAATGACTACCGTATAGTGAGTTGGCGAATCCTCCTGCATTTGATAAACATAACCTAACTGCTTAGCCATTTTTTCTAGATTTTGTGTGGCAATTTTGTTATCGACCAGTGTTGCCACAGTATCGTGTTCTTTTAAAGCCTTACGCGTTTCAATGACCGGTAACGGACAAGCCTTGCCTAATGCATCTACTTTAAACATATTTATCCTCTCCTCTTAGTATATAGTAATTTCTTTATTTTCTTTTGGCACTATCGTGCCAAAATCAGCAGCTGGTATATGATTATTGTGGAGATCCTTCATCAAAGTCTCAACCTTTACCTCTGGAACTGTAACAAGAAGTCCTCCCGATGTTTGCGGGTCAAAAATAATTTCTTCTAAGCCAAAATCATCAATTTGAAAATCGATTTTATTCTCCAAATAATTGCGGTTCCGCTGTCCGCCTGCCGTCAGAATAAACTTTTTTGCGCCTTCGTAAGCTTCTGCAAAGTAGGGTAACTTTTTCGTATCTATATGGGCCGAATAAACACCGTGCAGCATTTCGTGCAAATGTCCGGCCAAGCCGAACCCCGTTACGTCTGTACAGCTAGTAACAGGATAATTTCGTATAATATCCATAGCATACTTATTTAAGGTCTGCATGCTGTCTGTCGCCTTTATGAAACTTTCCCGACTGATTTCCCCGGCGCTATAGCCAATAGTAATGATGCTGACTCCTAATGGTTTGGTCAAAATCAGATGGTCGCCTTCATGACATGTATCGTTGCGAAGGATTTGAGCCGGATGGACTGTCCCGGTAACAGCAAGACCATACTTTACGGTGCGGTCGTGTATGGAATGGCCGCCTGACAAAATACCGCCAGCTTCTTGCACTTTTTCTGCGCCGCCTTGCAGGATTTCCCGCAGGATCGACAAATCATTTTGCTCGGGAAAAGCGACAATATTTAAAGCCGATAAGACCATGCCGCCCATGGCATAAACATCGCTCAAAGCATTCGCCGCTGCGATCTTACCAAACAAATAGGGATCCGTCACCATCGTCGGAAAGAAGTCCACAGTCTGAATGATGGCCAGCGTATCCGACAATTTAATGACCGCCGAATCATCGGACGAATCAAAACCGACGAGAAGCTTGTCACTATTGAGCTTTGGCAGCCCCTCCAGTAATTTCCCCAGATTACCGGCGCCGATTTTCGCGTTGCACCCGCCGCAAACTACTAATTGTTCCACATAAATCAACTCCTTTTATCTCGCTTCCCAGAAGCTCTCATAGAACATAACTCATGTATTCTCGCGTACGACTGTTAGCAGGACTTTTAAAAATCTGCTTTGTTGTGCCAAATTCCAACGCTTCGCCGTTCTCCATAAAAAGCGTATAGTCAGCAATACGCTGGGCTTGTGACAAGTTATGCGTCACGATCACGATCGTATATTTTTCTTTGATCTGCCGCAAAGTATTTTCTATTTTCAATATATTCTTAATATCAAGAGCAGAACATGGTTCATCGAGAAGCAGTACTTTGGGATTAACGGCCAGGCTCCTGGCAATGCAAAGTCGCTGCTGCTGTCCGCCCGATAAATTTCTGGCATCCATTTGGAGCTGCGCTGAAACCTCGTCATAAAGGCCTACTCTTTTCAAATTTTCCAGGATGATTTCACGTAGTTCTTTACTATCCTTGAGGCCATAATAGTTCAAAGCATAGCTCATATTTTTATAAACAGAAAAAGGAAAAGGTGACGGTTTTTGACATATAAGGCCGATGGTTTTCCGTATTTCCTGTTCGGGACGATCAAATATATTCCTCTTCTCCAATGTAACAATGCCATTGATAACAACGCCGTCATTTTCTACGCTGCGATTCAGCGATTTCAGCAATGTTGTCTTGCCACACCCGGATGTACCGATAATAGCCGTAATCTGATTTCTATAGATCGGAAAAGTAATATTGTTTAAGATGCGCTTTTTATGAATGGTAACATTTAAATTCTTTACTTCAATGATAGGTTCCATGGTTATCCTTTTCTCCCATCTAAGCACTGGCAAGCTAAATTAATGATAATGAGCAGCACGAGCAGCACAAAGGCTGTCCCATAGGCCATCTCCAGGGAATAACCCTCATTGACCAATATATACAGATGATAAGGCAGCGCCATAAACGGATCCAGCAGAGAAGGCAGCCTCCCTGTGTAGAGAACAGCACCTGTAAACATAATAGGAGCTGTCGCTCCCATGGCGTAGGCAGAGGCCAGGGCAATGGCCGTAGCGATTTCTCTCCGGCATACAGGCAGAACGATGAAAATTACTGTATGCGTCAGAGAAACACCTAATGCTAGGGACGAAGCGATAATTTCTCGGGAAAACTCGTTGAATACCTTCTCTATGCGCAGCGTAATGAAAGGGATGATCATAACAGCCAAAGTAATTCCTGCCGACAGAAGGCTTTTGGGAATAGCTGCATCCATGATAAGGAAACTATAGCCAAACAGGCCAAGCACAATAGAGGGAATTCCCGAAATACACTGGATCACAAAACGGTTGATTTCATATATAGCTTTATTCCGACAAAAAAAGCTCAAATAGATAGCCGTTGCAAGGGAAAAAATACCGGCAATCAACGCCGCTACAGCACCCAGATAGAGACTCCCCATAATGGCGGGAAAAATCCCCCCCGCCATGCCCAGCGGCATACCTTGGGGATAATTGAGAAGAAACTGCCCATTGATAACACTATATCCTTTAAAAAGAATATAGAGAAAGATAAAAAGGACAACAACTCCAACGATCAATCCGCTTGCATAGGAAAAGCAGCGAAGCAGCATATCCTTCATTGTCGTCCCCACTCTCTAAAGTGGTTTTTAAAAAAGTAAAATAACAGATTACACAAAACCAGCATGACGAGCAGCACCAGTCCCGCCGCATACAGGGCATGATAATGAGGGCTGTCATAGGCCGCACTGCCCATCTCCAATGCAATCAAGGCGGGAATCGTTTCTCCTTTATGGAGCAATTCCGGCAGAACGGACGCATTTCCCATGACCATCATGACTGCCATGGTTTCACCCATAGCCCGCGAAAAAGCTAAGATCAGGCTGACGCCGACGGCCCGAAAGGACTGGGGCAGAATAATTCTTCTTATCGTATACCATGAGCTCACACCGAGGTTCAGGGAAGGCCCTTCATACAGAGTTCTTCCATTCGTCAGCGATTCTGTACAATTTGTAATAATAAAGGGAAGGATCATGACGGCCAGCAGAACTGCTCCGGCCAGTACGCACTCGCCGGAGGAAATGCCGATGGTACTTTCAAAAAAACGGACGACGATCATCAAGCCGATAAAGCCAAAAATAACGGAAGGTACACCCGCCAGCATATCAATGAAGGATAAAAGGATCCGTCCCCCTTTTTCCTGAATACAAAAGCAGATACAAACAGCACAGCCGATACCTATCGGCAGAGCCATACAAATCGCTAAGCTGGATACGTAGAAACTTCCTAATATCATAGCCAATATGCCAAATTCTCCCGTTTCCCCAACAGGGTTCCATTCCGTTCCAAAAATAAAATTGACCGGACTGACCGTTTGAAACACCGGCAATCCCTCGACCGTCATATAGGCGATAAGGAATACCAGCATGAAAAAGGTAAAGGCCGTGCATATTTTTATTAGAATTTCCAGAATGCGATCAAAGCTGCCCATTTAATATTCTCGATTCATTGTAAAATGAAATACAATAGAAAAATAAACAACCAAAGTGAACACCCGAGTATGATAAAGATGACAAAATCCAATCATAAGGTGGTTTTCACTATGGCTGTTTATCATAAGGATAGCACCTCCACGTCATCTTTTTGACATGTAAGACTTGCGGAAAGAGGCTACATAGAACATTCACTACGTTATATTGCACAGCAATTTCATCGCTGATTATATTGATGGTTCATGCTGCTTGATTGGCTGCTATTTTACCAAAACATTCAACTTGCATTTGCAAAGTGCGTTTATGCATAAAATGTTTCGGGTCTTAGATTATTTTACCGAAATAAATCCCATAGCTTCTACAACCTTGAGACCCGCTTCGGACCGTACATAATCCATAAATGATTTTTGTAACGCTGTAAGCTCGCCATGGCCGACAATCAGAAGCGGTCTCTGTATTTTATAGGTGCCGTCTAAAATAGTTTCCGGCGTAGCAGCCACACCGTCGACCTTGAGCGGGAACAGCTTACCTTCGTTTTGTTTAGATACGCCATAAGAAGCATAGCCGATAGCATATTCATTCTCAATAACCTTGGCAACAAGAGCCCCCATAGAAGGGGCCTGAATAGCCGTTTTGACAATTTTCTCCTCACCCATGATATTTTTTTGGAATACTTCATGAGCGCCGCCGCCAACATCTCTCGTTACGACGACGATTTCCTTATTCGGCAAGGATGGATCAACCTGATTCCAAGTTTTATATTCACCAGAAAAAATCTTCTTTATCTCTTCACTGGTAAGATTATCCTTTACGTTTTTAATCGGATTTTTCTGGTTGACAGCGATAGTCAGCGCATCAATTCCCACCTTGTATTCCTTATAATCCTTAACTTTGGCCTTTTCCTCCTCTTTTACATTCCGTGACACGAGACCAAAATCAGCCGTACCATCAATAATGGCCTTAATACCGGCACCTGATCCGCCGGAAGAAACATAAATCGTGATATTCGAATCAGGCAGTGAAGAATCTACCTTATTCCATTTCTCATTTTTTTCCGTAAAATCCGTAGCTATTTTAGAAATAACCGGCGACAATGTCGACGATCCGTTGAACATAATCTGTGCCGAGACATTTTTCCCTGCCGGTTTTTCCGCGCTGTCATTTTTTGTGCCGCATGCCGTCAAAACGAATATCATACTAAACAAGACAATTACAGCCAATATGCTTTTTTTCTTAAACACAATAAATCCTCCTTAGAAATATGGTGCGGCTGTTTAATTAACGTTACATAAGCAGCCGTAGTATGTCATGTTTTAACGTGCCAATATAATATAGTTCGACTTTCCTATTATTGCGTTAGCACTGGTACTACCAGTGCTAACGCCTTTATTATAGCATAGAGCCCCTTACTCATCAATAAAAATTCCTCAATATGTGTTTAACTTGTGATAATGTCACTACGAACAATAATATGCATTTTGCATTTTCTTATGTTACAACAACAACTGAATCGATTTTCTGTTATTTCAGAAGTCATTGATGACCTTATGACAAGTACGGCTGCTGCTATCAGTTTAGAAATCAGTAGCGCCAATTGGTATTCGGACAAAATCTTGGAATCACAATGGGACAAGAGGTTGTCTATGTATTCAAGAGAAAAATGTATTATTTTTTTAGCCTATCATTTCTAAAAAGGCTTGAATGCGGGTTTTAAGTTGTTCTACATCACCTTGAGAATAATCGGTTTCAATATGCAGCAGAGGGATACCGCCGTTTGCTTGCAGATGTCTGCCCAACAGAGCATTTTCTACATTATAGGTATGACAACCCTGCCAAACAATATCGACCACACCGTCCGCATTGAAATCCCTGACGGCTGCGCTGATATTTTTCAGTCGCTTAGGATTCGGACTCATACATGAACAGGGAATGTTTAAATATTTTTCCGCTATCGCGGTAAGCGGCTCTTTGGTTTCATCTACTAAATCAACATATTGTTTCATTCCAGAACAATTTTCAATATAAACAATGGCAGCGCCGCACTCTTCAATTATTTTCAAAACTTTCTCGGCACCTAGCCCGGTAGGTACACCAGTAATAACAATACGTTTCGCCCCCTGCGGAAAGACGCCTTCCTTCCTTTGAATCCGTTCTTCCAGCTGGGTGATAAGTTCATTAACCTTAGCAGCAAACTCCTTACGGTCAAAAGCAAAGTTTCGGGCCCACAATACTTCTAACAAGTCATGCCCGCTAAAGGGTACCGGATCAGCCTGCATGGTCTTTGACAAACGCTGTAAAAGAATTCGTTCTTCGTTTAACTCTTTTATGGCTTTGCGTAAGTTATCGTCGGTAATTTGAATACCAAAACGTTCTTCTAAAACAGCCTTCAATTTTTTTACGCTTTCCAACCAATATGCTTTATCTTCATCGGTTTGATACCCTTTGGGCAAACTCATTACATGCACTGGTTTAAAATCTGCCATCAATTCAAACATTTTTTTCTTTCCATCGCAGGTTGTTTCCCCAACAATCAAATCAGAAAAATGGAAGTATGGGCATTTGTCGGTTACGGCAAAACCATATGAAGATTTGATAAGCGGGCAAAAATTTCGCGGTAATGTTTTTTCACCAGCGGCAATCAGTTCTTCCTTTGTTGCGCATAGGGGAACGGGAATTGCACCGATAGCTAACACCAATTCCTGCGGCGCAAATGTACAGTAAAAGCCAACTACCTTTTTCCCTTTTTCTTTCATTTCCTTCAGTGCTACCCCTGCATTAGGAATAAGCCCATCAAAACCTTCCATACCCTGTATTCTTTCTACTGTCATTATTTTCCCTCCTTTATTTTCCAAACTAAAAATTTTCATTCAAGCTTCTGATTTTTCGTTTTTATCCCAAGCCAGCAATGCCGCACCAATAGCTCCGGCAAACACCGCTTGTTCCGGAACAATAACCCTCAGCCCCAAATCCTGCTCCAAGTAGTTTATCAAGGTGGTAATCCTTGACATCCCGCCGGTTAATACCACGGGTACCTGCGGATTAATGCGGTCTGCCATCGCTGCGACCCGTCCGGTAATGGATTTTATAATGCCCGCCAATATTGCATGCCTATCCTTGCCCTGATTTAACAAGCCAATGACCTCTGATTCTGCAAATACTGTGCACATAGCATTAATCGGGCAAGGTGTTACTCCCGCCAATGACATGTCTGCCAATGCACACAATTGAATGCCTAATGCCATTGTCATGACTTGCATAAAGCGGCCTGTCCCGGCAGCGCACTTATCGTTCATCACAAAATCCTGCACATGACCAAACTGATCTAGCCGAATAGCTTTTGCGTCCTGTCCGCCGATATCAACAACCGTGTTTGCACCAGGGCATAAATAAGCAGCCCCTTTTGCGTGACAGGTAATCTCGGTCATGGTGTGCGTGACAAATGGCAAGTTATTGCGCCCATACCCGGTACCAACCACTCGTTTCAGCTCGCATATGTCAATCTGCCTGCCACAAGCTGCCTCTTTCAGCAAAGCCAACGCTTCCTCCCTGGGATTCCAGCCTGCCGGCCGTATGTGATAACTAAATCTTTTTCCATCATATAATGCTACTTTAAGTGCGGTTGACCCGGCATCTATTCCTGCAACAACCGATTTACTCAAATAAGTCACACTCCGAATAAACGTTATATTATAAGAAATTCGCAATATACGGGGGTCACAACTTAATTACATGAGTCTCATCCCACTCAATCCCTTCTTTCTCGAGGGCCTTAAGTAAAGGCTCCTGCAAAGCCACCGCCGTTTTCCAGGCGATACCGCAACCTGCTGAAAGCTGGCGCGGCACTGGAATCAGGCGCCCTGCAAAGCCCTTCTCCCTTGAAAGAAACTCAGTAGCCATGGCTTCCGACGTGGTATGAAAGGTCACCACCAAAACTGACTCCGTCATTAACTTATTTCCATCTCGAAGTCATCCCCAACTTTCCTTACGGAAACCTTTTTCCCTTTACCCTCGACAAATTCTTTGATATTGGCTACGGTATGAGCTTCGCTAGCCAGCACTTTGAATGAATCGTTTTCTCCGTCGTGCAGCGCATTAGACACCATCAATACCGGTTCAGGACAAGATAATCCTCGAACATCTAATTTCTTCATTTCCATCCTCCTTATTTATTCACTGCGTTCTTCTTAATACCGATAAAAGCTATTACAAACAACAGGGCGATGCAAGCAATGGTCATAATCTGTCCATTCACCCCAGGGCCACCAACCACAGCTGCCGCATCAGTTGTTGCCTTGCTTGCTGCTGAAGACGCTAAGTCAAAATTATGAGCCAATGCACCACCAAAAAACATTCCCACTACGGTTACCCCTGCATCAGAAGAACCGGAGCCTGCCAATACCAATTGTCTCAGAGGACATCCCCCCAAAAGCACTGCTGCAAAGCCCACCACATACATTCCTAGAATATTCCAAGTTATTTGAGCATGAGCAATAGGACCAAAAGCGGCAAATTTAAAATTACCGGAGACAATATTATAAATCAGCATCATAACAAAAATTCCGCCGACAACCGAAAAAAGCTTGAAATCTTTCATGAGGATCACATCACGCAGAGAGCCCGCAAAACACATTCTGGTTTTTTGCGCAATTATACCAAAAATAATGCCAACCACAAGACTCAGCAACAAAGGAGCATGCATGCTCCCCGGCCCCTTCGTGCTAACGGCAAAAAGCGTAGTCGTTGCACTGAGCACCAGCAAAGCCACTAAAACTGCCGGCAAAAAATAACCGTTCTCCTTCTTTACAGGGTAGGACCGGCCCAGACTGAAACCTTTCTTAAGCATGTAAGCCCCTGTAGCTACCCCGCCTATAAAACCAATCAGCCCTACATAAGCGCTAATATCTCCTGCAGACATTCGCAGAACCATGCGGAGGGGGCACCCCAAGAAGACCAGAGCCCCAATCATCATAAGCGTTCCCAAAACAAAACGTATCATTGGAGAAGAACCTGCCATAGAACGGTATTCCCTAGTCGTCAGGGAAATTATAAAAGAACCCGCCACTATCCCCACAATTTCCGGACGGAAATACTGAACAACCGGCGTTGTCTGAAACTTCATCGCACCTGCACTATCCCGTATAAAACAGGCGATACAAAAAGCCATATTCTTGGGATTACCGTTCATCGCCAAGATAACCGCTCCCAGCCCTGCCAATAAACCTAAGAAAAAGATACCTTTTTTTTCTTGCAAAAAATTCATGATACCCTCCCTAAAAATAATAAATACTATTTACATCTCGATGATGCGATCTCTTTCATCGCTCTAATCGCAGCCTCCACCTCCTCTTCGTTGTTCATGTGTGAAAAACTGAACCGCACAATGCCTTGCGCCTCCGTTTTGAATGTTTTATGCATTAAAGGAGCACAGTGCGCTCCCGGGCGAGTGGCAATATCATACTGTTGAGAAAGGCAATCGCTGATTACTCCGGCATCTTCCTCACCCAAGTTCAATGCCACAATAGCCCCACGATTTTTTTGGTCATAATCTCCATAAAATTGGATCCCGTCGATAGAGCGGACTCCTTCATAAAACTGCTTTGCGAGCGCTTGCTCCTTCTGGCGAAGGGCATCCATCCCCTGAGCCTCAATATAAGAAATGGCCGCCGACAACCCTGCTATACCATGTCCATTTAGTGTTCCTGCCTCCAACGCTACCGGCATTACCTCCGGTTGATAATGAGCAAAACTATGTACACCGCTGCCGCCCACTAATAAGGGCGAAATCACGCAATTTTTAGAAACACAAATTCCACCCGTTCCCTGTGGTCCAAGAAGGCCCTTGTGGCCGGTAAAACACACCACACTAATATGCATTGCCTCCATATCTATAGGAAAGACTCCTGCAGTTTGGGAAGCATCTAAGATAAAGTATACCCCGTGCGCCTTGGCAATCTGTCCCAACGCCTCTATATCCGTTACATTCCCTGTCACATTAGAAGCATGAGTTGTTACAAGAACCCGAGTTTTGTTTGTCATAGCCATATCCACTGCCGCCGGGTCAATTCTCCCCATGTCATCTGCCGGAACGATGGTATAGTCCACACCTTTTTCAGCCAATCTATAACTTGGCCTAAGCACGGAATTGTGCTCAATAGCTGTAGTAACCACATGGTCTCCCGGTGAGAGCAACCCGCAAAGTGCCACATTAAGCGCTTCCGTTGAATTTTTGGTAAAAGCCACCTGACTAGGGCTTAGCACACCAAAAAGCTGCGCCAACTGTCTGCGTGTTTTGTAGATGATACGATCCGCTGCCAGTGCCTGTTCATGGGCACCACGAGATGCATTGCCCATCTTGCGCATCCCGTCTACTACCGCATCAATAACACAATCCGGCTTATCCATCGTCGTCGCTGCATTGTCCAAATAAATCAAAAAACTTACCCCCTATATGATGTTTGAGCAATAGTACGTACCTATATCATTAACTCGCCATAACAGTCTATGAATCTCGGCTAACAGGATATGGCAGGCACACACCCTTCAGTTTCAGGAGTACGCAGGAGTCCGACAGCATCTGCACGGCACCTGCAACAATGATAGATCTGCGGGATGTGAACAATGGCTAATTTTCTGATACGAGCTATATCTGCCTCCGTGGGAGGTACCAGATTTTCGAAGGGAGTGTCATGAACAGGGATCAGTGGCATACAATTCATAACATCTGCACCCCATAAAGCCGCCTTTTCAGCAATTGCAGGAATATGATCCATATTGATGCCAGGTAGAACGACAGTATTAATCTTAACAATCAATCCTCGCCGCTTCAGGCCTACAATTGCCTCATCCTGATGGCGCAGGAGTATCTTGGCGGCTTCGATCCCTTTGTAAATCCGATGATTTATCTTGATCGAAGCATAAATATTTTCCCCGATATATGGATCAACGGCATTGACCGTAACCGTGACATGGGTCACCCCGACATCGACCAGTTCATCAATATGGTCAGACAGATTTAGCCCATTGGTAGAAATACAAATCAGAAGATCAGGATGGCTGACATGCACAGCTCGCAATGTTTCTAGTGTTCGTTCCGGGTCGCAAAGGGGATCCCCCGGCCC
>JBDKVA010000189.1:0-20222 GCA_039679375.1 Clostridiaceae bacterium | reverse complement strand
CTTTTGGCAAGCCGGAGAGGGGAAGTTGTGCTTTTTTATTACTGGCCATTTGCTCTGCAAATCCGGCCAAATAGACAATTTCGCATAGCGAAATGTGCCAGGAGCGGGGCTCGATGCCCCGGGATTTACTTGCTGCAGCGTAATATCATGGATGTTCTTTTATGTGGATTCGATCGATGCGCTTGTGGTAGAATAAAAGAAGGCGCTAAAGCATTCGCGATTATTTATGTAAGGCGTATGAATGCCGACTGATTAACGTATCTTTCGCTGTAGTGCAAATTATAAAAATGGTGGAAAGTTAATGAAAATAGGCTCGGTTATCTTTAAAAGCAACATATTTCTTGCTCCGATGGCAGGCGTTACCGACATGCCTTTCAGGATCATCTGCAGGGAGCAGGGCTGCGCCCTGGTATATTCCGAGATGATAAGTGCAAAAGGCATGTTCTATAAAGATATAAAAAGCTGGAAGCTAGCGGATATCAGCGAAGAGGAAAAACCGGCGGCAGTGCAGATATTCGGTTCCGAGCCGGAGATCCTGGCGCATTCGGCTGAAAAATTGAATGCTTCCGACGCGGTGATCCTCGATATCAACATGGGCTGTCCCACCCCTAAAATAACAAAAAACGGGGAGGGCAGCGCGCTCATGCTGAAGCCTGAACTGGCGGGTGAGATCATTAAAGCAGTCTGTTCCGTATCAAAAAAGCCGGTGACGGTGAAAATCCGTAAAGGCTGGGATGAAGAGCATGTCAATGCCGTTGAGATTGCCCTGCTGGCGGAAAAAAGCGGTGCATCCGCCATAGCCGTGCATGGCAGGACACGGGAGCAATTCTACAGCGGTAAGGCGGACTGGGGAATCATCCGCAGCGTGAAAGAGGCTGTGTCCATTCCGGTGATCGGAAACGGAGATGTTTATAAGCCGGAGGATGCCGCAAGAATGCTGGAATCGACCGGGTGCGATGCAGTCATGGTCGGAAGGGGAGCGCAGGGTAACCCATGGATTTTCAGAACGATCAACCATTATCTTAATACAGGGGAATTGCTGCCGGAGCCGACTATTGACGAAAAAAAGGAAATGATCCTGCGTCACCTGGAAATGCTTGTTGCATTGAAGGGAGAGCGTACGGGCGTATGCGAGATGCGAAAACACATTGCCTGGTACATGAAGGGGCACAGGAATTCAGGGCAGTTCAAGGACAAAATTTTCAGAGCCGTAACGCAGGATGAAATGGCGGGGCTCGTAAATGAACTATAAGGAGGCTGAAGCAGTTTTTTGTTAGGCGTATGTGCAGGCATCATTGAACCTGCATTATTGCGACTGCATAAACATCCTGCTATTGTAAAGGAGGGATTTGTTTGGAACGGTTGACAAGGAAATTGGACGGCGGTATTTATGTCGTGGATGAAATAAAACTGCGGCGGGATGCCGGCGGATATTCCGGAGACGCAATAACCAGATTGGCGGGTTTTGAAAATATGTTTGAGGATCTGATCTCAAAGCAGGACGAAATATCGAAGGAATTGGAAAGACTCCGGTCTGAAGATAAAATGCATTCGGTCAAATTCAAACAGCTGTTGGCTAACAAATTAACAAATAATAATGTATTGATTCTTCTTAAGTCATACGGTTTAGGAAAGACAGGCGATAAAAAAGGTGAAATTAGTGAATTTTTCCAATAAGGCTGTCTTTGGCCTGCATACGAATCCATGGAGAATAGGGGGTTTCAAAGAGGCGCTAAAATGAAAAGTAAAATAAACTGCGATTGTTGTGTACATTATGTTTATGACGACGATTACGAGTGTTATGAATGCCAGGTCCATCTGGATGAAGATGAAATGAGCAGGTTTTTAAGCAAGTCATTTTCTGATTGCCCGTATTTCCGGTTCAATGATGAATATAAAACCGTGAGAAAGCAGATGTGATACATTCTGATCAGACATTCTTTACAATATAACTGTTATATACTAAAATAATCAATAGAATATATGTTCGGCAGACTAACCTGCATATCATATTGTGTGATATGTGATTGTTTTTGTTACTTTTATGCCGGTGCACAACGGCGGAATGGCGGTTAATATGAACCTGGAGCAAATGCTCGATTATATCAAAGCTTCGGATAAAATAATGCGAAATATCACCTCATGGGTGGAACTGCCAGCCAAAGAAGCAGTGCATGAGGATTTCCCGGATTTCGTTGATGAGCGGATCATAAAGGCGCTTGAAAAAAGAGGGGTGAGAAGGCTCTATTCCCATCAGGCAAGTGCCATCAGGGCGGTTAATGGCGGTGAAAGCGTAGTGGTAGTGACCCCAACGGCTTCAGGAAAAACAATGTGCTACAATATACCGGTACTGGATGCCATACTGAAGGACGAGGAATCGCGGGCACTTTTCCTGTTCCCTACCAAGGCGCTTTCGCAGGATCAAACCTCTGAGCTTCATGAGCTTATCACGGAGGCGGGCGTGGATGTCAGGACCTTTACATACGACGGCGATACGCCCCAGTCCGCCAGAAAGGCCATCCGGCAGGCAGGGCATATCGTTGTTACCAATCCCGATATGCTTCATAGCGGCATTCTCCCGCATCATACAAAATGGACCAAGCTATTTGAAAATCTGAAATATATCGTAATTGATGAAGTTCATCATTACAGGGGTGTTTTCGGGAGTCATCTGGCAAATGTGATCAGAAGACTGATGAGGATCTGCGAATTTTACGGGTCGAAGCCGCAATTCATATGCTGTTCAGCCACAATTGCCAATCCGGCTGAGCTGGCTTCGAGGATTACAGGTGTTCAGGTAAAGCTTATAGACAATAATGGCGCGCCTTCCTGTAAAAAGCATATTATTTTCTACAACCCACCGCTTGTAAATAAGGAACTGGGCATCCGGAGGAGCAGCATACTGGAGGCGGAAGGCCTGGCTGAGGTCCTGATCCGCAACGGCATCCAGACAATCGTATTCACACGAAGCAGGCTCAATGTGGAGGTGCTGGTCACCTATCTCAAGGACATATACCATGGAAGCCGGGATGGGGACAGGAAGGTGCGCGGTTACAGGGGCGGCTATCTTCCGAATCTGAGGCGTGAAATAGAGAAAGGCCTCAGGGAGGGAAGCATCACTGGCGTCGTATCGACGAATGCGCTTGAACTCGGTATTGATATAGGCGCTCTGGAGGCCTGCATCATCTGCGGCTACCCCGGCACCATAGCGAGTACCTGGCAGCAAGCCGGGCGGGCAGGCCGCAGAAGCGGCGTTTCCGCAGCATTCCTTGTTGCAAACAGCAGCCCGCTTGACCAGTATATCATCAGCAACCCCGATTACTTTTTTGGGAAAAGCCCGGAAAATGGCCTTATCAATCCGGACAACCTGGTCATCCTTTACAATCATATGAAATGCGCCGCTTTTGAACTGCCTTTTGAGGATGGGGAGAAGTTTGGCGTTGAAACGACGGATGAGATATTGTCCTTTATGGAGGAAGCAAGGCTCGTAAGACATGTTGGCAACAGGTGGCACTGGATGTCCGATGTATTCCCTGCCGATGAGATAAGCCTCCGCAGCGCATCAAACGAAAATTTCATCATCATAGACATATCGGATCCGAAACATACCGTTATTGGTGAGACTGACAGGTTCAGCGCTCCGATGCTGCTGCACGAAGAAGCCATATACATGCACGAGGGCATGCAGTATCAGGTGGAAAAGCTGGATTTTGACGACAAGAAGGCCTATGTGCGCCGGGTGGATGTGGACTATTATACGGATGCGAACCTGGCGGTCGACCTCAAGGTGATTGACGTATTCCGCGAGGACACGGAAAAATCCGTACTAAGGAGCAGCGGCGAGGTATCGGTCAGTTCGCTGGTCACCATGTTCAAAAAAATAAAGCTTCATACACATGAAAATATTGGCTCGGGACCGGTCAACCTGCCGGAGCTCGAGATGCATACGACAGCTTACTGGGTGAGCCTGCCCGAACAAATTCCGGGTATGTCTCAGACAGATTTGCAGAACGGCCTTCTAGGCATATCGAACATGCTTGCCAATGTGGCGCCGATTTACCTGATGTGCGATCCGGGCGATATCCGGGTGGTGCATCAGGTTCGCTCGACCTTTACGCAGCGGCCGACGGTATATATTTATGACAGCTATCCTGGCGGAGTGGGCTTTAGCAACAAATTGTACGAACTGCATGATGAACTGTTCGCAACAGCCGCCGACATGGTACGGCAGTGCGGCTGTGAATCCGGCTGTCCTTCCTGCGTAGGACCGCTGAACGAATTTACCGGAACAGGCAACCCGAAGGAACTGACGCTGAAGCTGATGGAATTGATCCGGCAGGGAGGATAAAAACAAATTCTGAGGATCGGGAATCTTACGCGGTAAATTAATAAATGCAGTCGTGACTATGACGTATATGTTTAAAAATGCGAGGTATCGGAATGTTTGGATTCAATACTGATTTGCAAAGTCAAATAGAACAATTAACAGAAATTCTAAAGCGCAGCGAAACCTTATATGATGTAATAAAAAAAGCGAATAACATAGGATTACAGAATTATTATATTGGCGCTGGTTGCATTACACAGACAGTATGGAATTATCAAGTTAGAAACGATTTAACAAGTGGAATCTCGGACATTGATTTTGTGTATTATGATAATTCGAATTTATCATTTGCCGCAGAAAATGTTATTATCGAGCGAGTAACATCTGAGATAAAACCTCACAAAATCAAGCTTGACATAAAAAATCAGGCCAGAGTCCATCTGTGGTATAAAGAACGCTTTGGCTATGACATTAATCCATATCGATCCGTTGAAGATGCAATAAACACATGGCCGACAACAGCAACTTCTGTAGGTGTTCGACTGGAAAATGACAGTTTAAAAGTATACGCTCCATTTGGATTAAATGATTTGTTTGGTATGATTGTTAAAGCGAATAAGGCTCAAATAACAGAGGAAATATATATGCAAAAAGTGAGTAAATGGAGTGCAAAATGGCCTACTCTTACGATAATACCATGGTAGTCACTTCCAAATATTATAAGAAAATTAGAAGTTCTTATACTACGTAATTTTTATATTTTACTGACTAAATGCTTGGTATACAATTTTAGAGGGGTAATATAAGTATGGATAGACATTTTACAGTTTCTATATATATAGTGCATAAAGATAAAGTATTATTGCATTTACATAAAAAGGCTAAAAAAATGCTCCCTTTAGGTGGACATGTCGAAGTGAATGAATTACCAGAAGAGGCATGCATTCGTGAAGCACAAGAAGAATCAGGTTTAAAAATAAATCTGTACAATCGAATAAATAACCAACTTAAAGATACATGTGAATTGGTAGGAGAAAAATTGCTAATAAACCCCATGTACACAATTTGCGGTGAAGTAAGTCCCGAGCATTATCATGTAGACTTTGTTTATTATGCGACTGCACAATCTTTTGATACAATACCGGGGGATGGTGAATCTAATTCTCTCAAATGGTATAATAAGGAAGATTTGAAAAGTGCAACTGACATTCAATATAATATTTTAACAATGGCTAATGAAGCATTAGATTTACTTAATGGGAGGATGTAATCTTTACAAATTGTTTATATAAAAGAGGAATACCGCATGGATTTAAGAAGCAGGCTGGAACTCTATAAGAAAACAATTGAAAAGGCTCCGGCTATAAAGGTAAAAAATACTGCCAGGGAAATCGACATATTGGTGCCCGGAAGTGTTTGCACCAACGAACAAGGCAGCTGCTATGTCATAGAAAACGTATATCCTTCATCGTACCGGTATGGTGGCGCCAATCTTGGAGAAGCTTTGAAATCTGACAGTGACACACTTTCAGCACTGGGCGGAACGGGCTGCGAAGATCTCAGCGCCGACAAGCTTCTTTTTCTGGATACCGAGACCACCGGCTTATCCGGCGGAGCCGGTACGGTAGCGTTCCTTGTGGGAGTTGGCTTCTTTGAAGGGGAGACTTTTACCGTCAGGCAGTATTTTATCAGGGACTATGATGAAGAAGAGGCGATGCTGAAGGAACTGCATCAGCTATTCAACAGATATCAGGGCTTTGTGACCTTCAACGGCAAATCTTTCGATATCAACCTGCTTCAGAGCCGGTTCATTTCCAACAGGTTAAAGCCGTCCTTCAGGGATCTTCCGAACCTTGACCTGTTATACCCATCCAGGAGGATCTGGGGACTTAAGCTGGAGAATTGCAGACTAGCTTCCCTTGAAGAAAATGTGCTGGGTGAATATCGGGCGGACGACATCCCCGGCGCACAGATCCCTTCGGTTTATTTCAAATACCTTGACGACAGGGATGCTTCGGATATCAAAAGAGTGATCCGGCACAATGGGCTGGACATCTTATCCATGGTGTCACTCCTTGCAAGGCTCTCCTCCCTGCTGAAAGATCCGCTGTCGGAAGCTGACGGGGGGTTTGAGCTCCTTGGGCTGGGCAGGATATTCGAGGCCACAGGCAGGATGGATACGATGCTGGAATGCTTTGAGGCGTGTACCGGCTCGGACCGCTATACGATCCGGTCGCAGGCCGTTAAACGGCTTACGGGTGTGTACAAGAAAAACGGAAGTTATGATCTTGCACTGGAGCATTGGAAAAGGATGGAGTCGGAGGATTCCGGCTTTGAACTATTTCATCTTGTAGAAATGGCAAAATATTATGAGCACAAGGCGAAGGATATCGAATTTGCGCTGGTGCTTGTAAATAAAGCTATACAAAAATGCCTTGATGCAGGACTCCAGCACAGTAAACAGTATGATGACCTGAAAAGGCGGAGGGACAGGCTTATGAAGAAATCCTGTTCCGCAATGCGGGAAAGCAACCGGGACACCATATGATAATATCCTGATCTATAAAAATACCTTCAATTCGTACGCAATATATACAGCATATGAAAAATTGCCCTATCACATATCACAAAAAATAAAGCATATAAAAAAATAATGGTAATACAAATTATATGTGAAAAACAAAAGTGATATTTTATGAGGGCGAGTGTGCGGAAATCTTTTATCAGCTCAGCCATTATTCTGATTGTGGCCGGCTTTATTGCCAGGCTTGTTGGCTTTGTATACAGAATATATCTGTCCAATCTGATAGGCGCCGAGGGTATGGGCTTGTTCCAGCTGGTTGTTCCTGTATATACGGCTGTTGTTTTGACGATAACAGCCGGTATATCGATCGCTGTTTCGAAAATGGTTGCGGAGCAGCAGGCCAGGAACAATACGGCTAACTCCGGCAGGATCACTTCTTTGGCAATTGCACTGGTGATTGCGGCGGGTTCACTTGTATCACTGTTCATTTTTTTTAATATTGATTTTATCAGTACGAAAATACTGGGCGACGCAAGGACATACAAGGCCTTGCTGATCATGGTGCCATGCATTCCGGCCGTAGTGGCGGCTTCCGCGTTTAAGGGCTATTTTTACGGGATACAGAAAGTCATGCCAACGGCCTTTTCCCAGGTGGCTGAGCAGATAATCAAGATAGCCTTTGTTCTGTTTCTTACCGGAAGAATTGCTGAAAAAGGAGTGGAATTTGCATGCGCTGTTGCAACACTTTCTGCGGCTCTCGGGGAAATTGCAAATGCTTTGGTGCTTACCGCAGTATATTTATTCAAAAAGAGATACTTCAGCAAAACAGGTTTTACAGGCAGTCTAATGCGAAAAAGGACAATTATTATGGAGCTGCTGAAGATATCCGTTCCGGTTTCGGCCAACAGGATGATCGTATCCATATTATCGGCAGCGGAGTATATCTTAATACCGGCAATGCTCATGTCAGGCGGCCTTGAGTATAAAAACAGCATGGAATTGTTCGGAAGGCTGACAGGTATGGCGCTTCCGCTTATCATGTTTCCGTCCCTGGTCACCAATTCCCTCGCTACGACACTGGTACCGGCAATTTCAGAGTCCGTATTCAAAAAAAACTACAGGGCGGTCAACAGTAAAATCTCAAAGTCCGTACAGACCACACTTATCCTTGGGATGATGTTTACAGCGATGCTGATCAGTTATCCCGGCGAGATCGGCAGGCTGGTATACAGGCATGAGGATATTGAAAGCCTTTTATATATGCTCGCATTTCCGTGCATATTCATTTATCTGCAGCAGACTCTGACAGGAGTGTTGAATGGGCTGGGAAAACAGGGTGTCCTATTAAGGGATACGGTGATTGGATCGGTCATCAGGATAGCTGTTGTGTACTTTTTGATGCCGGTTTACGGGATACGTATCTATGTATTGAGTCTGGCATTCAGTTATATCCTTACTTCCTGCTTGAACCTGTTTGTTATCAATAAAATAACGGGGCTTGTGATCGACCTGCGCGGATGGCTTCTCAAACCGGGTGTGATTTCTGTTGCTATGATGTTGATAGGCAAATATATCTATTATTTTTTCTTTATGCTGGATCTTGACCGTACGGTAACAATCCTGATGACGCTTGTTGCAAATGCTCTGATATCAGGCTTTTTGATGATGGCGGCAGGAGTATTCAAACCGGATGAGATCTTGAAAATGGCTGGATTGAAAACTCGTAGAAAAATAAAGGAAATGTGAGGATATGAATGATATTCCCGGTTACTTCTTATTTTTATGCTTATAAAGTCAAAGATAGTCAAAATCAGATTTTGATTAATATATTCAGGTGTAATACAATATAACCAAGGTCAAAGATAGTCAAAGACAACCTGAGACGATCTGAGACGATTAAAATAATTAAATTAAAAATTTCGGAGGTGTTTTATATGTTCGGACTAGTACCATTTAACAGGAGAACTAATAATATTGCAGCAAGGAATGACCCGTTTGATCTGACGGATGTATTTGATGACTTTTTCAATGATTCGTTTATGCCTGCATTTTTTACCTCATCTCATCCCATTAAGGCTGATATCCGTGAGACCGACAAGGAGCTTATCATTGAAGCGGATATGCCGGGTGTGAAGAAAGAGGACATCAGGCTGGATCTGAGGGATGGAGTGCTTACGATCGGAGTAGAGCATAATGAACAGACCAATGAAGAGAAAGAAAACTACATCCGCAAGGAAAGAAGATATGGTTCTTACAGCAGATCCTTCCATGTAGATGGCGTAAATCAGGAGAACGTTACAGCAAAATATGACGATGGCGTACTTACAGTTAACCTTCCCAAGGTAGAAGAGCAAAAACCGAAGTCTCACAGAATTGATATACAGTAATCAGCGCATGCTTAAAGGATAAAGCACTAATTCGCTCATCGCAGCAGGCAGTAATCTCCGGGGCATATACCTCCGGTACGCAAACCTGCTGCGGTGGGCTTTACATATAGATTACGCCTGTTATAATCCATATGAGCGTTCTAATAATAAAGTCAACCGGCGCAATACGCATCATATAATCACCCTATCGGGTGATTTTTTTATTAATGGAGCATAGCGGAGTCTTGCTCTAAAAAAGCAGGTTATTATATTGCAGCATTCACCCGAACAGGTGATACCGCTGGCTTTATACAAGTAGTATACTCAATCCTGTACAGGCAGGATTAGTATTATTAAGAGGATATCAGGGCGGTCTGTTTAATAGACAGTTATTAAAGGCTTTTGGAAGATTGGCGATGATGTTCAGTAATAAACAGGAAAGGGGCAGTTGTGTATGAGCAGGCAAATAATGATCCCGGAAATAATTTCGAAACTTTCTCAATTGGGAGTAGGCTGTGTAACAGGCCAGGGGGCGGATATTTCAATAACTTGCGAGTTCCTGGATGCAGGCTGGGGAGCAGGCGATAAAAAAATCAGTTATGAAGCCTCTGCTATTTTTGATGAAAGCAGTCAGACGGTATTTATGTGGGAAATGACGAAAGAGTCCGGTGCGGGCTTCTCTTTTGGAGGAAGCGGTGAGTCTTCCTTTCAGTCGGGCACTACACTTTTTCGCAAGGTAAAAAGCGTACAATACGGCCCTGATGGCAAGGCTTATGAGTATAATCTCGACCTGGGCGCCATACCGAAAGCTTTTAAAGAGGTAGCCAGGCAGTACGGCTGGAAGTTCAAAACGGTGCTGAAAAGGGATAAAGCATCGTACGCTGATGGGTATAGGCCGCAGCAGAATGGCTGCACCCAATCGCCGCCGCAACAGCAGTATAATCCTCAGGGAGCTTATAATGCGCAGAGTATGCGCAATAAACCAAAAGGCAGGACAAGATTGGTATTCTGGGTTATGCTTATCTTTCTTTTGATGTTTGACGTATTATTGTACGCCGGCGGCAGCGGTGTTTTATTCCTTGTGCTGGCGGTTGTTATTCTGGTTTTCATGTTTGCTCTGCGTAAAAGCATATCAAAAGGGTTTTTCAGGACGATATTTTCCTTTGCGGCCGCCCTTGTGGCGACATTTATCATATTTGCTTTTACCGGCATGGGTGACGGAAATGAAGCAAGGTTATCATTTGGTGAAGAAGGAACCGGCACTCTTGGGGGATTTCAATTGAGCATAGGCAGCAAGGATAAGCCCGATATAGAGGCTAAGGGGTTCGCACGCTCTGTGGAAGCGGAAACGTTAAAACCGCTGGAGATCATTAAGACGTTTAAGCCGGAGGATCAATTCATTTACTATGCAGTACTTGCAAAATATATTCCGGAGAACAGTGCAATCATATCAAAATGGTATTATGAAGGGAAGCTTGTTATAGAAACAGAACCGGAGCTGATGGTAAAAGAAGTCAATAACCAGTATTATACCATTCATCTTGAAAAGGGCGCCAATCCTTTCCCTGTCGGGAAGTATTCCGTTGAATTTATAATAATCAAAGATGGAAAAGAGATATTCAAGTGCGGGGATGATTTTACAATAGAATGAGTCAATTTTGAGTGTTTTTCAGTTTATATGCAGAGCGGACCAAGGTCTAAAATACAGATATATTGGATCCTGATTGACTTAGATTGCCGAGCCGGCTGATTAGGGAGCAAAGCTTCTCTATCCCTGTTTTTATTTTTTCTGTCGGAACGGCAGCAAAGCTCAGCCGCAGGTTATTTGCAGCATCCGGCGTATTGCCTGTATGAAAAATGGAACCTGGAGCAAATGCAATTTCATTTGCGGTGGCCGCATGAAGCAGAGTATTGACAGGAAAGCCGGCGGGAAGCGATATCCAGATATTTAAACCGCCGCCGGGTTTAACGAAGCAGCAGCCTTCAGGAAGGTATTGCGTAAGAGACTCAACCATTACTTTATACCTGTCCCGGTATACGCCGTACATGAATTCGAAATGGCTGTTCCAGTACCCTTTCCTTATGTAGAGGTCGAACGCCCTCTGCACCAGCCCTGAAGTCGATATATCCGCGGCGTGTTTTGCCGCCAGCAGCACCTGCGACAGCTGGGACGGCACCACCATGAAGCCAAGCCTCAGGCCCGGCATAAACAGCTTCGAAAAGCTCTTTATCATAATGACCCTGTTGCCGGTATCAAGATTCTTTAGCGGCATGTATTGCCTTTGGTCAAAATCAAGATCACTTACATAATCATCCTCAATAATGAAGAAGTTATACTTTTCGGCCATTCCCAGCAATGCCTTCCGCTTCTCGTTTGTATACGAGCAGCCGGTAGGATTCTGAAACGACGGTATGGTGTACATGAGACCCGGCTTATATTTTTTTATGGTATACTCCAGCAGATTCAGATCCGGGCCTCCGGGCTGCATGGCTACGTCGGCAAGCTGTGCATCCCGGGATTTGAAAACAGCAACAGCGCCCGTATAGGTCGGGCTCTCCGCAACGATGCAGTCCCCCTGCCTGAGCAGGGCTTTTGTAATGATATCGATGCCCTGCTGCGCTCCAGATATGATATTAATATCCTCAGCAGAATAGTTTTTCCCCCTTGAGACAAGGCCGGCTATGGACTCCTGAAGGGGTGGGAAACCCTGGCTTTCTGTATAGCTGAATGCATTACCCTTATCCCTGTCAAGGATTTCGTTTAGCACCAGTTTGAAATGGTCAACGGGAAATAAATCCGAGGTTGGAGTTGCACTTGCAAAGTTTATGGTATTTTCCGTTATCATGATCCGGCCTGTGCCTGAATAGAGGCTGTCAGCCTGCGGGTAAAGCTCATCCTGGAGAAAAGGATTGTCCGGTTTGTCAGGAATACGCTGAAACAGACCTGCTACATATGTTCCGCTTCCGGATTTTGTGTAGATCAGGCCATCTTCTTCAAGCTTTCGGAATGAGGAAACAACAGTGACCTGATTGACGCCAAGCAGACGGGTAAATTCACGTACCGACGGCAGACGCGTGTCGCGCAGCAGCAGTCCGTTTTCCACCATCTCGCGGAGTGTTTGGTAAAGCTGCATGTATAATGGCAATGCGCTGTGTTTGTCAAGCTGTATTTCCTTGAATAACTCCAGTATGGCATATCACCTCGTAATGATAAAATAATAGTAGAAGATTGCTTAAATAAGGACGACCAATGGTCGTCCCTACGAATACTGTATCGATACAATCGTATCATAAAATAAATTGTATGTAAATTACCTCAATCAAGAATCAAATTGCAGATTAAAGGGCGACCAATGGTCGCCCTTATGAATACTGCATCGATACGATATTATTATATAATAAAGTGTATGTAAATCATCCGATCAACTATTCATTGATTTCAATTCATATGTTACCGTGCCGCCGTTCACTGTGACCTGATAATACTTTGCCGAACTGATCGTTTTGGAGTTCAGGCCTTCCACGCTGTAACCGCACGAAGATACATACCTTACGCCGCGCTCCATATAGGTCTTGTTTTCCGGACCATTGTAGAATACCCAGACATTTCTGCTCTTTGACAGTTTAAAATTCGTGAGGATATCCTTCAAAAGCTTCGCTTCCAGCTTATCGCTCATCTCATTGGGTGATTTGGCCAGGAACAGGAAGACATTTTTTGACTTGGTGGTATCAAGCAATTTCTGCAGCTCGATCCACTGTTCAGGACCGCTTGTACGCATTGAGCCTGTGTTCATATCCAGCTGAATAAATTGCGAATTTTTCAGGGTGTAGGATTTGAATCCCTTATAAGCCGAAACATACAGCTTTTTTAGGCCTTTCGTAAATGCATGGGCGCTGTTTCCCGCTACAGCGTAGGTTTCAAGATTCTTGACCCTTGCAGTCATTTTCTTGATGAGCGTTTTTTGTATGTCCGTTGAGGGTTCGGCGGATTGGCCGAAAAAAGCGAAACGGAATGATGTGCTGGAGGCTTTGAATTTAACGCCCGGCACATTTGCCGTATCCTTGGGCGCCGTATCCGCAGGGATGGCTTTTTTATCGATGGGATCGTACCAGTTCTTTTTGATCAAAAGCTCGTCAAAGTAAATATCCCCGCGGGCTGCACCCGCATCGATCCGGACAACGTAGAGGCGGTTGATTTGTACAGGGCTTTTCAGATCACTGATGGATGCCTGGAGGTATTTCCAGCCTGTCCAGTCCATCTTTTCGGCAAGTGAGAGCAGATGTGATTTCCCATTGCCGTCCGTAACATCTAGCTTTACCTGGTTGGCAGCATTGGAAACAGCTTCGTTTGTCGCAGGTATATATGCATGGACACCTATATATTCGTAGCCGGGATCCACTTCAATCCCTTTATCCGCATAATTCATGTACACTGCCCTTGATACCGGCAAATCGAGAAAATTGTAGGAGAGCTTTGCCGAGGACAGGTTGTTGTAGGCAAAATCCTTTGAAATCGTGTATGAGCCCTCTGTATCGGCCGGGTATGAAGTGAAGCTCCTATTAGTTTCACTTTCAAACGTATCCTTGAAGACATAAGCTGTATGCAGAACACTCACAGAGCAATAGGCATGCACCTTTCCAACCGCTGCATCAATATACCCGGTGCCTGATTCTTCCGGGACAAATATACCCTGAGCATTCACCGACCCGATTTTAGGAGCCTTTTTACCGCCCTGCGGCAGGATGCCGGCAGTTTTGAAACTGACTCCGGAAGGATCGAGAAGAGCAGCATAGCCGTTAATATTGTAACCTGTGACAGTAATCGGCGTTTCTGTTCCGATTGGTGCTGTAATGGACGTCCTGTCAAGCTCCAACCGTACAGGTGAGCTTAGAGAATAAATTTCAACTGTTTTTTTGACCTTTCCAATCGTAGCGGTCAGTTTGGCCAATCCTACTTCCTTAGGTGTAAATACGGCAGAGGGCTCTTTTTCATTTTTCTTTACTGTGCCATTGAGCCCTGTCATGCTCCATTTAATATCTGCCGGCTTTATCTCTATGGGGTTGAAATATTTATCATATCCTTTAACGGTAAGCTTCCGGCTGGTATTAACAAAAACATTGCTGTCCTCGACGTCAATAACCAAGCCTTCCAGCTGAGATATCGGCGCGGCAGATATGATGCCCAGTGCTGTTGTAACCCCACGCATGCCGCCATCCGAGGGGGTATTGGCAAGTGTCAGGGAATGGTCTCCAAGCGGGCGGCTGACCATGGTCGTCGAGCCTCCTCCGTCCAGGTTCAGCGCGTTATATACACCGAGCTCCAGCATATAGTCGGCAGCCTCTTTGAGGGTCATTCCGATGCTGGCTTTCTGACGCCCATCTACTGTGACAATATACAGGGTTTTGGCGTCCTTTGTACTTCCGATCAAGGTACGCGGATTCCGAACATTGTTATTTGAATCCTTAAAGGAGAATTCGGATGGTACGATGCCATCCTTCAGTATCACAGACGATCCGGAAACGGCCAGATCAATATTTTGCCAGTCAATGCTGCTTTTCACATCGATCCGGACCGGAGAGCCCACTTTGAAATTCTGGACGATGAAATTAGTATCTGAAGCTCTTGTGACCGCGACATAACCATTTTCGGGTATCTTCACGGCCGGCTGCCCGATCCGTATTTCACTGACGACGCCATCCGAGACGACCATCTCAAGCAGGTCGGGATATTCCTCGGACACCCCGAGGGACATTTCGCCATATTTTCTGTCAAGTATGATGATGTCCTTGAAATAATAGCTGCTTAAACGGTTAACACTTGAGACGTTTCCTGTAGCTCCGGTTTCAGGTGAAGTGATGGAAAGATCCGTTTTCCAGTAATCGAT
The DNA here is from genome assembly GCA_039679375.1 of Clostridiaceae bacterium. Classification (GTDB taxonomy): domain Bacteria; phylum Bacillota; class Clostridia; order Acetivibrionales; family DTU013; genus JBDKVA01. The sequence goes on along the minus strand of JBDKVA010000189.1, from coordinate 5,120 downwards.
TGCCGGCATCCCGGAAGAATCCAGTGAAAAGGTCGCCATAGTATCCGATTCCTGATTGAAGCCGTCGGATATGTCGACGATTTTACCATCGGAAATTGCAGGTCCCAATGCATTGGCATTTCCATTTCCTACGCTGTAGAAGTAGTTGGCATTCACAGCAGCAATAACTGAACCGGCGTCTGCAAGGGCTTTCACATTGGTCAGTTTGGTTGAATTTGTAGTGTTGGTCAGAACTTTAAACCCAATATTCGGGTTTTTCAGATCAACCTGCAGTATATGTATCGATAACCATCCTTCGGATGTGAATCGCTTTACCGTTTTGTGGATGATGCCTGAGGTGATTGTCTGTCTTTCAACAGAATTGGACAGAACCGTCCCTACAGCCGCAGCATTCAAAACAGAACATGGAATGAGTGCCAATATGACAGACAATAATACCATTGCCAACGCTTTGTTGATTTTTCCAAAAATAGATTCCAATGACTTGTTTTTCATTATTTCCTCCTTTGTACTATACATTAATTATAGTTCGGCATGTGAACGGATGGCAAGTTAACGTTTGGTTACAGATTGGTAACACATGTTTAACCAATTCGGTAAAATCAGACTTGGGAAGCTATTGCAGGCGCCATGAGCAAATAGTATAATGTATCCGCGTGCGAGCTGTAATGCAGATACATTATACCGCTCCGCGGGAATTAGCCGCCCGCGCGAAATTTTCGGCCAAAGAGCGTGGCGCCGAAACGCGCATGGGCCATTATACCATGATTTCTGCGGAAATCATGGTATAATGGAAATCTCGAGGGAAATGGAAAGCAATTGAGGTGTTTTTCGTGGATACAGGTAAAACGGGACTGGTACAGATAAAAAACAGGATCGCAAAGGATACGGTGATCTACCTGCTGGGAAAAGGGATTGAAGGAATCGTGGGAATTTTCACGATTTCGATCTATACCCGATTTTTCCTGCCGGAGATTTATTCGGATTATAACTACCTGACGGTCAGCATAAACATCGCCTATGTCATACTCCTCAGCTGGCTGACGCAGTCGGGAACGCGATACATAAACATGTACGGCAGCCCGAAGGAAAAGGTGCTGTTCTTTTCCACGTCGTTCCGTGTATGGTCTTTGGTGAATCTTTTTGTATATGCCGCCTGCTGCCTTAGCTTTCTGGCCGTCAGGGCGGGAAGCGGCGGTACCGGCAACCTGCAGTACTATATGATTGCCGCTGCCTTTATGTTTACAGGTTATAGCACCAATCTGATCCTTTCAGGCTTTTTGACAGCCATTCGGGAGATCCGGCTCAACCTGTTCCTGACGGTTTTCTCCGTAACGGCAAAGGTGATACTGGCTTCCATCGGTGTAAAGCTGACCGCCCTTGGGTCATCCACGCCGGCAGCGGTCATTCTATCAAGTATCCTGATCGACTTTACGGTAATACTGATTATTACACTGAAGATGAAGCTTTACAAAATAATCAGCCTGAAGATCTTTTCCCGGACGACATTTAAAAAGCTGTCCTTCTATGGCATCCCCATAGCAGGCATGGGAATTGCAATGAGCCTGTTGAACCTTTCCGACCGGTACGTCATTATTCTTTCACTGGGAAAAGAAATCGGTTCTGTCCAAAACGGGATTTATGTCGCCAATTACTCCATCGCATCGGCCGTATTCAGTGCTCTGATGGTCGGTATGATGAGAGGCGTGTACCCAAATATATTAAAGAACTGGAAACAGAATGACAGGGAGATGTCTATGTCACTGCTGACACAGGGGATAAGGAATTATATCCTTATAGCGCTGCCATGCGCAGCCGGCCTCGGGATACTCTCCGGCATGGTCTCCGGATTGCTTGGCGAAGCGTATCATTCCGGAAGCGATGTAATCATCTGGGTCTCGGCAGGCATGTTCTTCCTGGGGCTGACCGAATATGCCAACAAACCGTGGGAACTGACCTCGAGGACTTTCCGGCCTTTCCTTAACAGCCTGATATGTGCTGTTCTGAACATAACCATCAACCTGATCTTCATACCGGTATACGGATACAAGACAGCGGCGGTAACAACGGCGCTGTCGTATTTTATCTACTTCCTGATTTCCTTGCTGGGAGGCAGGAGGGTCCTGGGGTATGTTATTCCTGCAGGATCGATTGCGAGGATCGTTCTCAGCTGCGGCATCATGGGGCTTGTTGTATACGGCCTGCAGCATTTGCTTATCCGGTGGCAGGTCAACGCGATGATCATCCTGATCGCTTCTGTTTGCTGCGGCGCGATTACTTACGGGTTTGTTCTGTACCTTACGGGTGAAATAAAAAACGAATTTGCACAGATACGCGCCAGACTCACATCCGGCAGGAAATAAGCTGCAGTGCCTATCAATGCTTGTCAATGTCCTTGTAAAACGTTAACTTCTATTGGTCTGCAATAAATGAAGATGAAATTAAATTAACTCCCCGGTCAGGCGGAGTTAAGCCTCCATTTGCCTTCCTGAGTAGAGCGGATTGACTTTTAGTAACTTATTGCCGCGAAATTGCAATAAAAAACAAGAAAATAGTTTCACATTCGCGGCAACAAGTATATTCGTTGGGTTGTGGGCGGTAGCCCACATTGGATGTATGGTGATTATGAAGAACGGGAAAAAATATTAATGCAAAAGCGAACCATACGCTGAAAAATTCGTCAATATACAATGAGGATCAGGATTATGGCGAATAAGATTATAAACATATTTAAAAAATGCTTCCGAAGGATTGAAATAATTTGCATTTTTGCTATTTGCACAGCTTTATTGCCCGGTGTTTTTTTAACTGCCTTCAGGCATAAGGAAATCATACTGGCCGGATTTTATGCGGCCTTTGTTATGATTTGCGTTCTAGCCGCATACATGATGCGCAATACGCTGTTAAGGGCAAAAACCGGTACAAGGGTCGTTTATATTATGCTGATTGCTTTTATAATCAGGTTTCTTGTCTGTTATTATTTGAATTTGATACAGCAGGGCGATTACGGCATCTATCTTTCTGTTGCGCAAAAGTTAAGCTCCGGCGGTTTTAAACGGACTATTTATTACGGAATGTTTCCTCATGCGCTCAATTACCCTATTTTCATATCCGGACTGTATCGGCTGGCCTCGGGCAGTTTGCCCTGGATCCCACAGCTTGTTAATCTTGCTGCAGGCGTCATGGAAGCAGGCTGTGTTACCGCTGTTGCAGAAATAAGCGTCCATCCGCGCTTTGGGCTGTTTGCCGGACTTGCGGCCGCATTAAATCCATGCATTGTATTTTTCACTCTTTTTGCCGGCGGAGAACCTGTTTATGGGGCGCTTACCATGGCCGCGCTCCTGCTCTTTATTAATATTTACAGGAAGAAAGGATTAATCAGTCTGTCTTTTGCTGCGTTCTCCGGTTTAATGTGCGCCTTGGCCAATTTTTTCAGGCCTACCGGCATTATATTTATCATTGCTGCTTTTATTATGTTTGCTATTTTTGACAAAAGTAATTTAAGGACAAAAGTCATGCGCTCGGCTGCCATGATTGCTTCGTATGCTATAGTGGTATTTCTTCTGGGCCAGCTGACCAGTTCCGTCAGCGGCTATGAGAAACCTTCTCCCAGTTATGGGTGGAATTTGTTCATCGGTGCAAACAAGGAAAGCAAAGGGAGCTGGAATACGGATGATGCTGATTTGTTCAACGAAAAAATAGAGGAATATGATGATCCGTCCGATCTGCAGTCTTATTTTGCCCAATTGGGCTTTAAGCGGTACCGTAATATGAAGGCAGGTATTCTTATGCATTTCGTCAACAAAGCGGCCGTATGGTTTGATGAAAGTTTTATATCGAACTCGGTTACAAAATGGCAGAATGAACATACAATATTTGAATCTGCTGATATTGCCCAAACGTTTCAATTGATTTGCTCTTTTTATAATCTGACAATGGTTTTCGGCACTATGGCTGCGATGATTTGCATTGTGATTTTAAAAGAGACGGCTCCCGGACTGAAGCTTGCCTCTCTTTATATGCTGGGTTCAGTGCTTGTTTTCCTGGTCCTTGAATTTTCGTCAAGATATAAGGGAGCCTATTATAGCATGTTGACTTTATTGGGCGCATATGGCATTTATATATTACAGGCTAAAATACGGGATAAAATAAACGGCGGCGTGTGAATGCCGTATTTTGAAAGGATCGGATGGGTAATGACCGGGAAAATAGGGAAAATTGATTTCACTAAATTTAAGGATCTGAAATACTTTATCCGTTTTGCAATCGTGGGAGTCATCAACACAGGCGTGGACTTTCTGGTTTTTACTGTTTTGAACGAAATGTTTGTGATACATTACGCAATCTGTCAGGTTGCGGGCTATTCTTCAGGCGTGGTCAGCAGTTTTATTTTGAACAGGGTCTGGACGTTCGGCGATCAAAAGGCGCATAAAAAGCTGGCGGTTCAATTTTCTCAATTTGTTTTTGTCAATATTATATCCCTGCTTGGTTCACTTGCTGCCATTCGATTGTGTGTAAATGTTTTTGGATTGAACGTCTACATCTCAAAAATATTTGCAACCCTTATTGCACAGGCATTGAATTTTACCGGCTACCGGTTCTGGGTCTTTATGAAAAAATGAGAAAAGGATGCGGCCTATTAATATATTGTGCTGCGGAGCACGAAATATGGTATATCGCAAATAGCTCAACACATGGTTCAATTGACATGAAATATTCAAAATGATAATCTATAGATGATTTATTGCATTGTGCCGGTTGGCTTTACGGAGAGAACATGAAGCATCCGTTCCTGCAGTAAAACCGGCCGGTAAAACAGGTGAAATAAATTTAGAGGTTGTTTACTTATGAAGAAGGTGCTTGTAATTGCTTATCAGTTCCCTCCAATGGGCGGCTCCGGTATTCAGCGTACGGTTAAGTTCGTTAAATACCTGAGGAACTTTGGCTGGGAACCTGTAGTTTTTACCAGGGAGCTGGCCGGTATGGGGCTTAGGGATGAATCCATGCTTGCCGACATACCTTCAGGCGTCCGTGTCGTTCGTACCGCAGCATGGGATTTTACCGGATTTTCAGGTATATTGAAATATCCCGGGAAATTTTTTAGCCGAAAGGTTCTGATT
>JBDKVA010000188.1:0-2898 GCA_039679375.1 Clostridiaceae bacterium | reverse complement strand
CCATGAGATGCTGCGCTGGCTGGAGAACGGATACGGCATGAGTCATACGGAGGCGTATATGCTTCTGGCACAGGTGATGCACGCACGGAATACGCAATTTGTAAATCCGACACGGTCCTATATTTGCAAAGTTGACAAGAGATACTTGCCAGGAAGTGTGTAACTATGCACCTGATGGAACTTCATTTTTGTTCACGGCGGTTTACCGTTCTACAGGAGTACTCGTGCTAATTTGCCCTTTCCAAACAAAATTATATTGAACATCTGAATACACTGCTTGATAATTCGCATATGTATTTTTATCCCATTTATTTTGCCCGATTTCTTGTACCAGAAGCCTATATTTGTTGAAATGAAACTTAAATATCCTTTTAAGAGTAATTTAAGGTTGAACAGATATACTTATCAATAGTGTAAACGAGTTTACACTGACTAACAAATACGGGAGGCGATATAATGAAAAAAATACATATAAAACTTATTTTAGATGTAATTATGACAGTACTCTTTGCCGTACTGATGGATACAATGATTACCGGACTACTCTGGCATGAGGTTCTGGGACTCGCAGCAGGAGGCATGTTTCTGACGCATAATCTGCTCAATGCATCATGGATTAAAGCGCTTGGCAAACGTTTCTTTACTTCTTCCATCAGCATAAGAGCCCGTGTCATGTATATCAATGCAGTTTTACTCATGGTTTCTGTCTGTACCCTGTTAGTTACGGGCATACTGATATCGAGAGAGCTGTTTGCCCTTGGCGGAAGTGAATTTCTGATTGCGCTGCACCATGGTTCAGCCTGGATCAGTGCCATTTTGCTTGTTGTCCATGTCGGACTGAATACGCAGGTGATCCTCGGCGCTGTCAAAGGAATGCTTGGCATTACCGGTAAAAGCAGAATGCTGGCAATTGTTTCGAATCTCGTCACAGTGACTATTATTGTGGCTGGCATCAAATTGTCCTTTGATATTGATCTCACACGTAAAATTATTGAACCCTTTAATACGCCGGGCATCGCTATCTCTGAAAACTCGCAAACAAGCCAAAACAACGGATATTCGTCACAAATAACCGGTAAAGATGCACAGGGGGACAGCGACAGCAGTACAACATATTCATCGGAATCAGCAGACGAAGTATCCGGGGAATCGCTGGAAGATTACCTTTCCAAGCTGGTATGCACCTCATGCCATAAGCATTGTCTGCTGATTAATCCACGGTGCGGGAAAGGACGTAATCAGGCTGCGCAAGCCGAGGCCGCATATTACAGCCAAAACAGCACAAAAAGCAATGCAGCTGACATGGAATAGACTGTTCTTCCGCTTTAGCAGCAGGCTACTTGTTGAAAATGTTAACAATTTATTAAACATATCAGCATACTTTTGCAACATATTTTTCGTATTCTAAGTATAGTCATTTTGTAATGATCTGTTGAAAGGGGAGTATGCTATTATGGATTCCAGGAAGTGTATGGAAATATATGATTATTGTCAAGGCCAATATAAGAAACTGGAAAGGAAGGACAAACGCTATAGCCCCAAACACGACGGGATCGTATTGGGCCAGGCGGCAAAACATTTCAGGATAAGTGAGGAGAGCGTTGAAAAAGCATATGAACTGGCAGCACATGTACTATTGAAAGCAGTTGCAAAAAAGAAATCGCTGAAAGTATCCTTCAACATATAAGACAGTTTTATAACCTTTATAAAGCCGGTGCTGCATTAAATTCCAAATGCGCCTTACAGAAATAACATGATAAAGCATTTGTGATTATTTCTGTAAGGCTGCATTACTCTGAATCAATTGTAATACTACCTGTTTACCGTTACAGGATAGACGTACTTGATACCCTTTTCGTATATTGTTACGTTGACAGATTTACTTGTTTCATCAGCGCCGAAATAGAAGTAAATTGATCCATACAGAACTGCCGTACCGTCGCTCCAGAGCGAGTAGATCCTTCCGGAGGCATCGTAGCAGGCTACACTGCCGTCGCTGCAATATACGGGTTTTGCTGTAAGATCTCTTATCTCAGCTCCTTTGAGTGTGACGCTGCCGGTTACTTCAATCGTCCTTTCAACTCTGCCGACAAATGTTGTAGAGCTTTTGCCTGCGCACATGACAATGTCACAGCTGATTGTGTATGCACCGGGTTTGTCTTGCTGAAAGACTGCTTCGGATACATAGCATTCCGTTTCTTCATCAAAAGCTGTTTGCCCTTCAACTGCGTCGGTCCAGGCCACATCGAACGAGGATCCGCTTCTTTTGCAAATTGCTTTAAGAACAACAGCTTCACCGGGAACGACTGTAGTTGGAGTATCGTTTAGCGCCACATCGACGGCTTTGGGCTCGCTTGCTGCGGATACAAATGTCGTTAAGCCAGCTAACATAGTAAACACAATAAACAGTAACGCAAGCTTTTTCATGTACATTCTCCTTTTTTACATAATATTAGGGTATCAACTCCATATTTTAATTATTTGATTTCAATTATAGAATAGTCTTGCAACCGTTTAAATCCTGCATAGTACTCAAAATATTTCCGTATTAGTACTAAAGGAAAATAGTAAGTAAGTACCATTGGATGAACTGATATTTCATAATACATATAGGCGCCTGCCGATATGAGCTTTCTAATTTAGAAAATTGAATAAATCCGAAATGGGACAGAAGAACCAAAATATCTGTATTCACTCATTTTCTGTGCTAAAATAAGATTAGATTTAAAGTATATTTGGAGGTATAAGCATGAAAGTAATGATAATTACCAGCAGTCCCAATAAAGACGGCCTTACTGAAGCATGCGGACAGGCGGCAAGGCTTGGCGTTGAAGATGCTGACGGAGAAGCTGTCATGATCCGGCTTAACGACCTGAACATATCACATTGCCATGCTTG
>JBDKVA010000187.1:0-2883 GCA_039679375.1 Clostridiaceae bacterium | reverse complement strand
TGACAACCGGAGGCGAAGGAAAATCCATATCGGCTACCCATAAAGGCAATAAATCTTCACCAGTCAGGCCAAACCGCTCCTCCAAGCCGTCATGTTTCAGCGAATAACTGCCTTTTCTGGAATATGGCGCATCGAAATTCATATCAGCAGCAACTCCTTTTATTGTCCGCCGGGACACTGGGGATGTTTTTATCTTATCATTAACGATCTCTTGATTATATTAAAGCTTACACCAGTCAGACGGGTTTGTCTTATGCTCAAGCTCTCCTCGATAAATATCCCGATTAATTTGAATAAAACATTTGTTTTGAGTAATACCTTTATTTATGCTTATCAGTAGTTCAATCCTGCCTTGGGGGTCAGGTCTCGTTGGTACTTTATTTTTCGCCCTATTCCCCCATGACTCCATTATATGGTTTTTATATTGAGTCTAATAATGTATAATAAAAATGTGCAAATCATGACTTTAGGGTAAATTGTCGAAAATTTTCAGGAGAGACCTTTAAGGAACTTAATATTGTGGTGCAACATCTCTGCAAAATTAATCAAAAAGGAGAGGATACAATGCGATCTAACAAACTACGTATTAATATTGGGAGCATCCAAACGAAACTAGTGATGATGATATTGCTGCTCGTCATTTTGTCCACAACCGCGATCAAGCTTTACGATTATAACGTCAGAGTTTCTGAAATTGAGAATACCGTTCGTCAAAAAAAACTGGACATAGCAATATTGACAGCCTCCAGACTGGAGACTGAAATTGCCAAGGCGCTATCTGCGCTGGAGACCGCAGCCAACAACGCTGCTTTTGCATCTGACGACCAGGATGTCCTGGTTAAAACTTTGTTGTCAATAAAACAGCAAAATAAGATCTTCTCAACCGTTTTTCTTTGTGACGCGTCTCTCAACCGATTGAATGAAAAAGGCGAAATGACCTCCCTGGCAAACCGGGAATATATGCAGGACGTAAAGAAAAACAAGCAAAATGTAATCTCTCGTGAAATACTTATTTCAAAGTCAACCCAGAAGCCTTCGATTATGATTGCTACGCCTGTAAAGGTTGCCGGTGCTCCTGAAAGATACCTGGGAATGTCGATCAATATTGATAAACTGCAATATATTATAAATGAAACAAAACAAAGTGAGAGCAATTATTCTTTTGCTTTTGACGGCAAAGACGGTCTGGTATTTGCCCATCCCCGTCAGGATTATGTAGGATCTTTTAAGATAATTAACCCCGATAATGGGCAAGGCCAGGATGGGGTTGCTCCTGAGCTTCAGCAAATGGCTAAGGAAGCTATTTCGGGTAATAGCGGTACTCAGATTTACAGTTTTAACGGTGAGAAGACTATTGCCGCATATGCCAATATCCCTGGTACTTCATTCGGGGTGGCAACGCGGATGAGCTATGCAGAAGCTATGGAGCCTATTACAAAGGAACGTAGTTCAGCCCTAATGATCGCACTTATAGCTTCAATGATAAGTGGTATTATCGCGGTGGCTTTTGCCAGATGGTTCATTAAGCCCCTTATAAACATCTCGCAGCAGGCAAATACTATCGCCGCCGGAGATTTTACCGCCTCTAATGATATCGTGGTAAAAAGCGATGACGAATTGGGTAAACTGCAAACAGCTTTTAAAGACATGGCTGTTATGCTCAAATCAACCATGGAACAGATCGGGCAGGCTGCGACCCAGATCGCCAGTTCCAGCCAAGTCCTGGAAGAGAGTGCTGATCAGTCCGCTCAAGGTGCGGCACAGGTGGCTGGAACGGTGGCAAAGGTTGCTTTAGGAGCTGCCAATCAGGTTAATGCCGTAGATTTGACTGTGAATATGGTTAAGGAAATGGGTAATGAAATTAGCCTTATTGCCGATAACGCTGCTGAAGTGGTATCCCTCTCGAAGGAATCGACGGCGGCTGCAACGGATGGCGGCAAAGCCTTAAATCATGCCATTGATTCCATTACCAATATCAATAGTATTGTTCAGGAAACGGCCGGGGTTATTAGGAATTTGGATACATCCTCGGACAGAATCAGCCAGATCGTAGATACCATCTCCAAACTGGCCTCACAGACGAATCTCCTGGCTCTTAACGCGGCTATTGAAGCAGCGCGTGCCGGTGAACAAGGGCGCGGTTTTTCCGTGGTAGCGGAAGAGGTTAAAAAACTTGCCGAACAGTCTAAAGAATCGGCTGATGACATTACACAAATTATTAAAGAGGTTCAATTACAAATAAAGAATGGTATTCAAAAGATGGATAAAAGTGCTGATGAGGTGTCGGTAGGTCAGGGGGTAGTTGCTGCAGCCGGCGAGTCGTTTAAAGTAATTCAATCCCAAATCGACAATGTGAGCCGCGCAATCCAACAGATAACCACAATAGTTCATCAGCTTGCCATCAGCAGCGGTAAGGTAATTTGTTCGGTTGAAAAAATCCGCGATGTCTCACAAGCAACCGCAGCCAATAGTCAAACAATTTCCGCTACAACCGAAGAGCAGTCGGCCGGTATGCAGGAAATCGCCTCCGCAGCTGAATCATTAGCGCAGTTGGCTCATCAACTTGAGGTAATACTAAAACAATATAAATTTTAAAAAGGCCGTAAGTTAGCCCCGATATCCGGCCATCCATAGGCAGTTATTTGAATACTGAAGCCTTCCATTTCAAAGAGCTTGTTTTCTACGACATAACCGCCCATTTTTTCATAAAACCTGCGATAGGGATTGTCAGTGAATACCCATAGCATAAGGGAATTGATGCCTGATTCTTCAAGCTTCCTTAAGACCGAAAGGAAGAGAGCCTTGCCGACGCCCTTATTCTGCTCTTCCTGATAAATATAAAATGCGTATAGCTCGCCCCGGTATTCGGGGTTTCCTTCCCTT
>JBDKVA010000186.1:0-2766 GCA_039679375.1 Clostridiaceae bacterium | reverse complement strand
ACGAATCAGCCAGCATTTCCGTATGAACCCCAAGATCCTTTAAGTCTAATTGGGCAATCATGGCGCCAATGACGTTGGGGATGGCACCAATGCCTAATTGAAGACAGGCGCCATCAGGGATTTCCTTCATAACCCGGGCACCCAGTTTTTTATCCACTTCGCTTATCGAAACCTCGGGAAGTTCAATTAGAGGAGGGCTGTTTCCTTCCACAATATAATCGACTTTAGAGATATGGATTGATTCACCATTACCGCCCCAACATTTCGGAACGGAACTGTTCACTTCGATAATGATCTTCTTAGCGATTTTCAAAACCACAGGGGTAATTGGAACTGGAGGTACCGAGATTGAAAAATCCGTGTTTATCCATAGGGGCAACCATAATCATGGCAACATCTACAGGGACATATCCCCGTTCATAAATGGCAGGCGCCTCATGGTAGGTTGTAGGATAATATTTATTATATGTATTTTCATTTAATGGCGGCCGCTGTTAGTCGGACCTATTAGGGCTGGGAACAGCGGGGAGCGATTGTATACAGCCTGCCGTCCCATTGTTTCACGCGCTGATTACTGTTTCCATTTGAGCGAAAAACGCTGGAGCAGATTAAAGAGAAAAGTTATGACTGTTACAACGATACCGATTACAAATACACCGGCAAGTGCGCTGGTATAGTTGCCGAAATCCGCATAGGTATTTACATAATAGCCCATGCCGCTGCGCGCTCCGATCATTTCAGCGGAGATAAGCAAGATAAAGGAAACGCTCAGCCCCTGATTACATCCTATGAATATCTGGGGCAGGGAGGCAGGGAGGATGATGCGGAACAGCATCGTCAATCTATTCAGGCCGAGTGCTTTACCCGAATCAATGATCCTTTTTTCCACATTCAGCACGCCGCTCATGGTACTGGCAAGAACAGGCCAAAAAGATGCGACCACAATTACAAATACCGAAGCGGAGCGAAAAGTCGGCAACAGAACAATCGCATAAGGAATATAAATAATCGGCGAGATGGAGCTGAGAAATTTTGCTATATAACCGGCCGCGGCTCCCACGCGGGCGTGCCAGCCCAAAAACAGTCCCAGCGGTATTGCGGCAACTACTCCCAGCATATATCCTTGAAAGATCAACACCAACGAATAACGTACATTGTCCAAGATCGTATTGATATCATCGACGAACCGCATGAACACCGCGCCGGGCGGCGGGAAAATCGCACCCTTCGCATTGCCGAACAGGTTGAATTTTGCAGTGACCAGTACCCAGAGAATCAAAAAAGCATAAATAAAACCAATAATATCAGTGAAAACCTGTCGTGATTGCTTTTCTTTGATGGAGAAAGAAGCAGTTAACAAGATCACCTCAAAGATCAAGGTGAGGCCCACCGTATATTCCGGATGGTCGACGATTCTGGTGGCTTTGCCGGGCAGAAGCTGAATCAGAAGCAAAACGACAAACAAACCGTTCGGAACGGTGAACAGCCGATCTATTATGTGTTTCAAATAACCACCTCATCCCCTCCGATTTTTTCCGCGACATCAAGATAGAAAAGCGACATAAGCTCGTTGCGCAGTTTGGAATAGGCGTCTGTCCCAAATATCGCGAATCGATTGCGCGGACGGACGAACGGGACGGTTATTTCCCGGAACACATGGCCCGGGCTGTTGGACAGCATCACGATTTTATCGGACAAAAATATGGCTTCATCTATATCATGGGTCACAAATACCACTGTTTTCTTGGCTGTTTTGCCATCGCCCTCCCACAAAGAGAGCAGCAGTTCCTGCATAATGGTGCGGTTTTTAGCGTCAATGGCGCCGAAGGGTTCATCCATCAGCAGTATATCGGTATCCATTGCCAGAGCGCGGGCTATGGCCGCGCGCTGCTGCATCCCTCCGGAGAGCTGGAAAGGATATTTATGGGCAAAATCCGGCAGGTTGACTTTTTCCAAAAATCTGTCGGCGATCTCGAGGCGCTGCCGGTGGCTGAGGCCCTTTCTGGATTGCTTCACGCCGAAAGCGACATTGGATCGAACGGTCATCCACGGGAAAAGCGAATAATGCTGAAATACTACTCCGCGATCGGTTCCCGCGCCGGTAATGGGGCGCCCGTCAATCGTAGCGCTTCCGGAGGCGGGAAGCTTAAGGCCCAGCAGAATGCTCAGCAGGGTGCTTTTTCCGCACCCGCTGGAGCCAATGACCGATACGAATTCGCCTTCTTCAACACGGAAAGAAATATCCTTCAGCGCCAGAAAAGATATATTATTATCGGAATATTCAACGAACAGGTTTTTAACTTCAATTTTACTCATACAAACCACCACCTGCCTGATCAGAAACCCGTATATTCTACGGGCATCCGATCAGTACAAATAATTTAAGATAAAACGATCAGTCGGCTGCTTTGAAACGCTCCAGGAGCTTGGCGTAAATCTGATCGTTCGGGTTTTCGGCAAGCAGTTGTTCCAGGGCTGTTTTATAAATCGTTGTGTTATACAGCACATTTATGTCATAGTTTTTTCCCTGGGTATAGCCAAATTCGACCGTGCTGTCTTTCAACGTCGAGGTAGCCTTTTTGTCAGGGTCGGGATGCGACACGGAGTGGCCACCGTATACTTCGTATTGGATGTCTTTTTTGTCAATAGTGATATATTTCGCGACATCGTCCACCGTTTTGGATGGGTTCTCCTGTGAGAATTTGTATGCTTTGATAAGAGCGCGCTCAAAGGCGGTGTAGGTATTCGGCTTGGCGGCCAGGGCAG
>JBDKVA010000185.1:0-16206 GCA_039679375.1 Clostridiaceae bacterium | reverse complement strand
AAGAAGGGCATATCGTGTCGAACAAATATAATGGGTAAATTCTATTTTTAATTACTTTTACAAATGAGAAGGTACATGATGATGAAAACTTACTATAAAAAAATTTATGCTCTGTTTGTTATTATAGTTGTCATTTCAACTACAGCACCTATTCCCGTGAATGCATACCAGATAACCGCTGCAGTCAGGGTGGGACTTTATTATAAAGACTCCTCCACCAATACGGCCTTGTCTATTTTTGATGTATCTGCTGCTGCAGGCTTGCAGATAGGATTTTCGAAAGACAATATATTTGTTGAAATATACAGGGAATCCAGCCCTTCCGCGTTATATGTCCGAAAGGATGCGCATTATTATAATGAAGGAAATTCTCTGAAAGAATACAATCCGGAAAAGCCGTCAGATGCTTCGACAGCATCACAGATGAAATTCGGACCATATCATATCAAAATAGGAAATGACTACCCGGACGCGGCAACGGCGGGCGCACAGGCTGCTGCATACCGTCAGCTGGGTATTTGGGCTTATATCGCATATGCGGATGCCTGGCAGGTGTGGGCGGGCTCCTATGCAGACGGAGCATCAGCCCAGACTGATCTGCCCAATCTGATTCCAAAGCTTGGCGAAATGGTTTATACGGTAATTTCTCCTTCCGCTGACAGAATCGTCCTGACCAATGCACAATACCAGCCGGTCTGCATGTTCGGCAGCAGTCTTGCATATTTCCAGCTTCGGCCTGCACCTGAAAACAACCCGCCTGTTCTAAACATAAGAGGAAAACTCTATAGAGGCGCATTGGAGGTCAGAAGGCTGGAAACGAGCGATATGACCGTAATCAATGTCGTTTCCATGCGGGAATACCTCTATGGAAATGTCCCCGCCGAGATCGGAGGAAGATCACCGGCTGAGGCCATCAAAGCCCAGGCGATTGCATCAAAAATGTACGCAATCAACAACATGGGAAAGCATGGAGCCACCGGATTTGATGTTTGTGCGACAACAAGCTGCCAGGTTTACAAGGGCTACAGCAGCGAAGTGCCTCAATGCAATAGCGCAATCGATGAAGTGACCGACAAAGTAATCACCTATAACGGAGAATTGGCAGGACATATATTCTATTTTGCGTCCAGCGGGGGGCGGACGGAGGATGTGCGCAACGTGTGGGGATCATCCTATCCCTATCTTGTGAGCGTGGAAGATAAATATGAAAAGATTTATACCTGGACAAAAACGCTTCGTGCATCCGATGTGAAATCAAAGCTTCCTCAGCTTGGCAATATTCTGGGTATCACAATAACACAAACATCTGAATCGGGAAGGGTGACCCAGCTGGCAGTGAGGGGGACGGACAGGAATGACCCGGCTGTCTATTCACTTGAAAAAACCAGGACGCTCTTTAGTCTGGACAGCCAGCTTTACACCATTGCAACGGATGCCGACGTCTATACCATTGCGCTGGCCGGTACTCCGGCAATACCGCTGCAAGCCTCTGCGGATACTGCCAAAGCTGTTGTTTCAGGTGCAACTGCGTCAGCCGGTACGAATACTGCATCGGCAGAGTCCACAACAATCGTCGATGCCATCAAAAATGATGGTATAAAGATCATTTCAGCTTCCGGCACAGTATCATTGGCCGCTTCCGGTAATACTGTCACATTAATGGGTTCAGATGGTAAAAAGACTTTGAACTCTCCAATGAATTCCGAAGGACTCGTGGCTGTTCAATCGACTGCAACCGTAGGATATCCTGTAATCAGTGATTCGCCGGTTACTTCTCAAATAACTCTGCCCTATGCAACCGCACCTCAAAAAACACAGCTCGGAGGTAAAAAGGTCATCACGGCTTCGGGAGTCAGTTCTTTGAATAGTTCCAACAATAAAATGACCATACTCGGGTCGGACGGCAGGACAAAAAAAGTCCCTTTTGTGCCGGAGACCTATACATTTACAGGGAAAGGCTGGGGACATGCCGTTGGTATGAGCCAGGAGGGCGCGATCGGCATGGGTAAGGCCGGCCTTAAATATGATGAAATACTCACCCATTATTTCCAGGGAACGAAAATAGAATAAGATGAAGGTAGAAATCATATTGAAAAATATTTCGTCATCATGTATGATTTCTTTTGTGATGGAAATATATAAGCTGCAAATACGAATTTTACCGGAAATATCATAATCGGATATATAATAGGAGAATAATGAAATCGAGTGATTTTTTTTACGAACTGCCAAAAGAACTGATTGCGCAGGAACCTCTTGCAAAAAGAAGCAGCTCCAGACTTTTAGTGCTTGATAAAAATGACGGTAGTATGGAACACAGGGGTTTCAGTGATTTGCCGGAATATCTGCGAAAAGGCGACTGCCTTGTGATGAACAACACCAGGGTAATACCGGCTAGATTACTGGGAGAACGGACTGACACAGGCGGAAAAATAGAATTTCTGCTGCTTAAGTGTATTGAGGGAGATGTCTGGGAAGTCATCGTCAAACCGGGGAAGAGGGCAAAAACCGGCAACCGGTTTGTATTTGGAAATAATGAACTCAAAGCTGAAATTACGGATGTTCTGGAAAGCGGAAACAGACTGGTCCGCTTCGAATATGAAGGAATATTCCAAGAAGTGTTGGACAGGGTAGGCGTTATGCCGCTGCCGCCGTATATTACAAAAAAACTGGAGGATTCTGAACGGTATCAGACGGTCTACTCAAAATACAGGGGCTCTGCAGCTGCCCCAACTGCCGGACTTCATTTTACGCCGCAATTGCTGGAGGAAATAAGGAATAAGGGCGTAAGCCTCGTATACCTGACTCTTCATGTAGGCCTCGGGACCTTCAGACCGGTCAAGGTCAAGGAGATCGAAAAGCATGTCATGCATTCGGAGTATTATACCATTGATTCCGCAGCAGCAGAGACCATAAACAGGGCAAAGGCAAACGGCGGAAGGATTGTAGCAGTAGGGACGACCAGCTGTCGTGTCCTTGAGACGGTCGGCTTAAGCGACGGGCATATGGAACAGAAGCAGGGATGGACGGATATTTTCATTTATCCCGGTTATAGGTTTAAGGTAGTTGATGCAATCGTGACAAATTTCCATCTACCTGAATCAACACTGATCATGCTGGTGAGCGCATTTGCAGGCAGGGAGAATACACTGAATGCATACCATACGGCAGTAGATCTCAAGTACCGCTTCTTCAGTTTCGGAGATGCAATGTTGTTAAAATAAAAAAGGCAAGCGATTGCCGATAGGGGATAATCATGCCAGCATTAAGGTACGAACTGGTAAAAAAGTGCAAACAGACAGGAGCGCGGCTCGGCGTAGTACACACACCTCATGGCTCTTTTGATACGCCGGTTTTCATGCCTGTAGGAACACAGGCTACGGTAAAGGGAATGTCGCCGGATGAGCTGAAGGAAATTGATGCAAGGATCATCCTCAGCAATACCTACCATCTTTATATGAGGCCTGGTAACGATCTGATCAGAGAGGCCGGAGGCCTGCACAGGTTTATGAACTGGGACAGGCCGATACTCACGGACAGCGGCGGATTCCAGGTTTTCAGCCTCAGCGACCTGAGGGATATAAAGGAAGAGGGTGTGACATTCAGATCTCACATAGACGGTTCAAAGCATGTTTTCACACCGGAGCTTGTCATGAAAATACAAAACGACCTGGGTTCGGACATTATTATGGCGTTTGATGAGTGCATTCCTTATCCGGCAGACCATGAATATGCACAAAAATCACTTGAAAGAACAAGCAGATGGGCTTTAAGGTGCAAGGAGGCGCATAAAAATACGGAGCAGCAGGCACTTTTCGGCATCGTGCAGGGTGGAGTATACCCCGATTTAAGGGAGCAAAGCGCCAAAGAACTGGTGCAAATGGATTTTCCGGGTTATTCGATCGGCGGGCTCAGTGTTGGCGAACCGCCGGAGGACATGTACCGTATGCTCGAATGCACCGTTCCTCTATTGCCGGAAGATAAGCCAAGGTATCTGATGGGTGTGGGCAGCCCGGACTTTTTGATAGAGGGTGCGATCCGGGGTGTCGACATGTTCGACTGCGTACTGCCTACCCGGATAGGCCGCAACGGTACGGTCATGACAAGCAGGGGCAAAATCATAGCAAGGGATGCAAAGTATGCAAGGGACTTCAGCCCGCTGGATCCGGAGTGCGACTGCTATGTCTGCAGGAATTTTTCCAGGGCATATATAAGGCACCTTTTGAAAGCTCAGGAGGTATTGGGCATCAGGCTGACCACCTGGCACAACCTAAAATTTCTTTTAGACTTGATGAAAAAGGTAAGAAAGGCTATAATGGAAGATAGGCTGGGTGATTTTAGAAATGAATTCTTCAGCTCATATGGGTACAAATAATAAAGGATTATTAAGGTTAGCAATAACCTGTAATAAAATAAATTAAACGGAGGGAAATTATGCCTACAGATGCTAGTGCGTCCATCTGGCCAACGTTGATTTGGTTTGTATTTATAATAGGAATTATGTATTTATTAGTATTCCTACCCCAGAAGAAGAGGGACAAAAAGGCCAAAGCAATGCTCAATGCCATGCAGGTAGGGAATAATGTTATTACGATAGGCGGCATCACCGGAAAAGTAATCAACATTAAGGATGATGAAGTAACGATTGAGACGGGCGTTGAGAAAACAAAAATCAATTTCAAGAAATGGGCTGTCAAAGAAGTCATCGCACCGGTAGAATCATAAAGCTACAAAACCTGTGCTTCGCTCAGAAGATAAGAAATACCTGGGCGAAGCATTCTTTTGGTATTTCTATGCTGCGGTTTTTCTGTTCTATTCCTTCCGCCACTGTAATAAGCATATAATATATGCTTGAAGAGTGCAGGAGGGAGTTTATGCCCAGAACGTCAAATGTGAATGCCAATACTGCAGCAAATGAAAGCCTCAGTCCCAAATCCGTTTTAAAGGGTATTCTGGCTGCTTACATAATTACAATACCGGCTTTTATGTTATTTGCACTGATTTTAGCCAATACGGATTTTCCGCAGAAACTGATCTCACCGGCGGTAGTTATTACAACAATCATAAGTGTTCTCACAGCGGGCTCGGTTTCGACAAAAGGTGTCAGGAACAAAGGTTGGCTGAACGGCAGCGTGGTGGGTTTCATTTATATGCTGATACTGTATATTTTCAGCAGTCTTGTATTTAAAAATTTCGCAATCGACAAATATGTGGTCACCATGTCGCTGATTGGGATTTTAACCGGCGCAATCGGCGGAATTGTAGGCATTAATATAAAAGGTGGCAAGAAATACAGACATGCCTGAAATTAAAATCGGTATTGAATTTTGCAAAGCCCTTTTCAGCAGTATATTGTTGTGTTATAATTATCATCGCAATAGGAAGACTGTAACAGGTCGCAAGTACAGAAAGCAAATGGGAGGGTACATATGAAACATATAAAGACGATCAACAGCCCGGCATTAAAGAAGGATATTAAGAATTCCGGCTGCGGCGAATGCCAGACATCATGCCAGTCAGCTTGCAAGACAAGCTGCACGGTGGCAAACCAGAAATGTGAAAAGAGATAAATAGCTGAACAAAGCTGAAACCATAACAGCGGGAGGCTCGGTGCCCCTCGCTGTTTATGTGTGCAGGCAATTATCCATAGGAGAAAAGAAATGATTCATAAATTCAGGATGCATAATAAAAATATTGTACTGGATGTCAACAGTGGCGCGGTGCATGAGCTGGACGACCTGGCTTATGAGCTGCTTGACTGTTTTGATGAGGCGGATGATGACATCCTTTCCCGGTTCTCAGCAAAATACGGAAGAGAAGATGTCGCAGAGGCGCTGAGCGAACTCAGGGAACTGAAAAAGGCAGGCCAGCTTTTTTCTGAGGATGATTTTGAAGATGAACTGGCAGCCCATATTGCTATAAACAACAGGAAGCCTGTGATCAAGGCATTATGCCTTCATATCGCCCATGACTGCAACTTGAGGTGCCGATATTGTTTTGCGTCGACTGGGGATTTTGGCACAAAAAGAACACTTATGTCAGCGGAAATAGGCAAGAAGGCAATTGATTTCCTGATTGGGAAATCCGGTACAAGACGCAATCTGGAGGTAGACTTCTTTGGGGGCGAACCGCTGCTCAATTTCGACACAGTGAAGCAAATTGTAGAATATGCCAGGGAAAAGGAAAGCAAAACCGGAAAGAATTTCAGGTTTACCATTACGACAAATGCTGTTTTATTGAATGAAGAGAATAAAAAATTCATCAATGAGAATATGGGAAACGTTGTATTAAGTATTGACGGCAGACCGGAAGTCAATGACAGGATGCGCACGAGGATAAATGGAAGAGGCACCTACAGCGACATTTTGCCGAAAATAAAAGACATGGCGGACTCACGCGGGCAGGACCGCTATTATGTCCGGGGAACATTTACAAGGGAGAACCTGGATTTTTCCAGAGATGTACTGCACCTGGCAGATCTGGGCTTTAAGCAGATTTCGGTAGAACCGGTCGTGGCGGCGAAAGATACCGGTTTTGATATCAGGCAGGAGGATCTTCCGCAGCTGTTCAGTGAATATGAGAGCCTTGTTTTGGAATATGTCAGCAGGCACAAGGAATCAAGGGGCTTTAACTTTTTCCATTTCATGATGGATCTCGACCATGGCCCATGTGTGGTAAAACGGCTGAAAGGTTGCGGCTCCGGTCATGAATACCTGGCTGTAACGCCTGAAGGCGATCTGTACCCATGTCACCAGTTCGTCGGTATGGAACAATTTAAAATGGGAAATGTTAAGAACAGTACTGATATTGATATGACGATCCGCGATATGTTTGCAAAGCAAACCATTTATTCGAAGCCCGACTGCAAAGAGTGCTGGGCTAGATTCTTTTGCAGCGGGGGCTGTGCGGCCAATGCCTGGCAGTTCAACAATTGCCTGGACAAGCCCTATAAAATCGGGTGCGAGCTGGAACGGAAAAGGGTCGAATGCGCACTTTGGGCAAAGGTGATGGAGGCGGAGGAAAAAGAAATCGAGTAGGAGGCGGTCCATATGATAACAGTTCAGGATATCAAAAAAAGTGAAGAAGTTCGGACTTTTTTATCGATTGCTGAGAAGCAGATGCAGATACTTGGCTATACGGAGCATTCCTTCAGGCATGTATCTCTGGTATCAGAGACTGCAGGAAGGATATTGGAACAGCTTGAACACCCTGAAAGAGAAGTGGAGCTTGTAAAAATCGCCGGCTACCTGCATGATATAGGAAACGCAGTCAACCGGACAGACCACGCCCATACAGGAGCGGTATTGGCATATGAAATGCTTACAAGAATGGGAATGGACTACACGGAGGCTGCTGAAATCATGCTGGCGATCGGAAATCATGATGAGCGCACAGGCACATCGGTCAGTAATATTTCAGCCGCTCTCATTCTGGCCGACAAGTCCGACGTGCACAGAAGCAGGGTCAGGAATACGGATTTTGCAACCTTTGATATCCATGACAGGGTAAATTACGCTGTCGAGAAATCTGTCGTTACGATTAATAAGGAAGTAAAAACAGCAGATCTGATCCTTCAGATTGATACATCCATTTGTCCGGTAATGGATTACTTTGAAATTTTTCTGGCAAGGATGACAATGAACAGGCGCGCCGCAGCTTTTCTGGGACTGAATTTCCAGCTGCTGATTAATGGTTCCAAGCTGATTTGAATAATACAATATCATTCCTTAAACATCCAGTTTATAGGGGGTAAAAAGTATTGACTCGCTTGTACGATAGTTATATAATAGCTTCATGCGTTTGGCATTTGAGGTGTATCCGTAAAAAATGAGACGCATCCTTAAAGCCCATGCTAAGAAAAAAGGGGGATTTTTACAGATGAAAGGGAACAATGGAATAAAATTTTTCCTTGTTATTGCCTTGATTGCCGCACTGGCTTGTATAGCCTTTACAGGCAATTTATTTGGCATTAGGATACCCGGAGCCTATGACATCAGACCGGGCATCGATATCAACGGGGGAATAGATGCATTGCTTTATGCTGTAAAGGAAGGCGGAGGAAGGCCGACTCAGGACGAACTTGATACCGCCAAGGTTATAATAGGCAAAAGGCTTGATAAGGAAGGAATACTTGACAGAGATTTAACTACAGACGTAACCAATGGAAGAATCCTGTTAAGAATTCCATGGGCTGCAAACGAAACTGAGTATGATGCTGATAAGACGCTTGCAGCGATTGGCAAAACAGCTCTCCTGACATTCCAGGAGGTTGATAAAACCCAGACTGACAGTTTGGGCAACTACAAGCCAACCGGAAAGATTATTTTGCAGGGAACCGAAGTGCTTAACGCAAAGCCTCAGACAGATCCGCAGACCGGTCAAATGGTTGTAGCACTGAGTTTGAGCGATATAGGAAAAACGTCATTTGCCGAGGCTACCGGGAGACTTATAGGACAGCCGATAGCTATTTTCATGGATGATCAGTTTGTTTCCGCACCGGTTGTTGAGGCACATATAACAGACGGTAATGCCGTTATTACACTAAATAAAACTGGCGATGCTGCAACGAAAGAAGCGAAGGATCTTGCTGATACTATCAGGGCAGGCTCTCTGCCATTCAAGCTTGAGACAAAATCGGTAAACTCAATCACTCCGACGCTTGGAAAAGGTGCTCTTGATGTTGCAATAAAGGCTTTTATAGTAGCATTTATACTTATTTGCCTTTTCATAATAGGGTATTACAGACTGCCTGGATTTGTCGCGTGTATTGCATTGTTTGCACTTGCCGTTCTCACGCTTCTGTTTATCTCATGGGTCGATATCACAGTAACAATCACCGGTATTGCCGGTATCATATTATCGGTAGGTATGGGTGTTGACGCAAATGTCATTATTTTTGAAAGAATCAAAGAAGAACTGCGAAGCGGTAAAACATTGCGCGCATCTATTGACCTTGGCTTCGAGAGAGCCTTTGCGGCAATACTTGACGGTAATCTGACCACGCTGATTGCTGCAGCGATGCTTTATATCTTTGGTACCGGCTCGATGATTTCCTTTGCGTATACACTGACAATAGGTGTTATAATCAGTTTCTTTACTGCCCTGACACTTACCAAAATAATGATGAGATCATTAGCTGGATTTGATTTCTGCAAGCAGCATCTTTGGTTATATGGTGTTAAGGAGGTGCACGAATCATGATGGACATAATGGGTAAAAGAAATTATTGCTTTGTATTATCAGGGCTTATTCTGCTGGCCTGTATCATTGGTTATTTCGTGAATGGTTTGCAGCTGGACATACAGTTCCAGGGCGGTACGATCATGCAGATTGAAATGCCTGACGGTAATTTCAGTGCAGATAGGGCAGCAGCGATTGTTATGGATGCGATTGGTAAAAAGGCAACCGTACAAAAATCAAAGACTTATGATGCAAAAGCTGGTACGACCAGTTTGAACCTATTGGTTTTAAACATTGCCAGTGAGAACCCAATAAATGAAGCAGAACGTACAAGCGTTCTGAATGCCGTTAAAAAGGAGTTTAATCTTAAGGATATTCCAAAAGCAACAGTAAATAGTGTTGAACCGTTTATAGGGAACGAGGTTAAAGTAAAATCATTATATGCTATTTTCTGGGCTTCGATATTAATCATTCTTTATGTATGGTTTAGGTTCAGGACCATGCATGGACTTTCAGCAGGCGTGTTTGCTGTACTTGCGCTTTTCCATGATGTTATGGTAATGTTTGCTGTATATATCCTCTTAAAAATACCAATCAATGATTCATTTATCGCAGCTGTATTAACCATCATTGGTTATTCTATCAACGATACGGTGGTAATATATGACCGAATCAGAGAGAATACCAAACTTATGCGTAAGGCTTCCATTTATGAACTGGTAAACACAAGTGTTGTCCAAACACTGAACAGGTCAATCAATACATCTGTTACTACTTTAATCAGTATCCTGACGCTGCTTGTTTTTGCATACATCTACAATATACAGTCCATTATAGAGTTTGCGCTGCCAATGACAGTTGGTATCGTAAGTGGTGTGTATTCCACAATTTTCATTTCAAGCCCGCTGTATTTAGTATGGCAGGAAAGAAAATTACGAAAGAAAACTTCTCATAAGCCGGTTAAAGCCTGATCCGGTATGAATATTTAGTAACTTATTGCCGCGAAATTGCAATAAAAAACAAGATAATAGTTTCACATTCGCGGCAATAAGTACATTCGTTGGGTTGTGGGCGGTAGCCCACATTAGTATGGAAAAGCAGGATTGATTGAAACATTAAAGCCGGTACCATTGGTACCGGCTTTAAATTATGATGCAGATCATATCATTGATATGTTTAGTATAATCATGTTAATGAAAATCATATTACCGCTTAAATACAAAATCCATTACGAGGCCGCCAATTATAGCTTCAGCAGCTAGAGTAAAGCTTGTTGTTACGATTGCTTTGGAGACCATATCAAAATATGAATTGTATGGAAGCAGCGTATTATTCAGCAAAACCAGTATCGTGCCAACTGTAAAGACTGCAAGAAATACACAACTGCCGTATTTGATCAAGGCCTAAGGCAGCTTGCCCATTTTAGTAAAGGCCGTACGTATTTTTTCTATATTTTTTGCTATGTTGGACTGCATGACCTGATACCCCTTTCTAATTTGAATATAATGAGGCGGCAGGCATATACCCCGCCTCGTTGAAACGCTCATTGGCAAGTAAATTTTCTACAACCGAAATTTTTCTACTGTTGCATTATAACGTACTTAGTATTTACTTCATGTTAACATAATGCGATATGCGCAGCAAGCTTAAATCTTACCAATTGTATTTATTACCTGTAATATTACAAAATTCTACACTAAATTTCATAAATGTGGTAAAATGATAATGGCACAATTAATAACTGGTACTAGGAGAGTGCTTATGAAAAAAGTATTTGTGAGCATCAGCGATTGTTCACCTGGAATGAAGTTGGCAGAGGATATTTTTAATGAATATGGAGCCGTTATCATAACAGAAAACACAACTCTCGACAGTTATATTATCAGCAAAATCATAAGTCTGGGTCTTAAGAAAATTAAAGTGTATGATCAAACAGGCGACATGATCGTTGTAAGCGGCACGGAATTATTCAGAGCGCAATATAATAAAAATTTGAAAACAGTCAAAAGCATACTTCATGATATTTCTACAGGCAAGGAGATCGATTCAGGACGTATCAATGAGGCTACAGATTCCATTATAACCCGGATAAATGAGAATAGGGATATTGTAAACTGTATTAATGAAATGCGGGAAACAGATGAATATTTGTACACACACAGCATCAATGTTTCTTTGCTCGCAATGCTGATAGGGAAATGGTTAAAATATGACTATACCAGCATAAGATCTCTTGTGAGCGCCGGAATTTTGCACGATATGGGGAAAAGCAAAGTATCTCAGGACATTTTGAGCAAGCCTGGTTCACTGACCGCGGAAGAATTTTTAGAAATAAAAAAGCATCCCGTGTATGGTTATAAGATAGCTGAAATAATGCCGGGACTGAATGACGACATACTGAAGGGGATACTGATGCACCACGAGAGAGAAGACGGCACAGGTTATCCATTTGGTCTGAAAAGTGAACAAATTCATTATTTTGCTAAAATAATTGCAGTAGCCGACATTTATGACGCTATGACCTCTAACAGGGCTTACAGAAGCATGGTATGTCCGTTTGAAGTGATTGAACATATGGAAAAGGAAAATTTCGGAACCCTGGATCACCGGGTCGTGAGCGTATTTCTTAAAAATATCGCCGCTTATTATATCGGTGATTTCGTCAAACTCAGTACAGGGGATGTAGGTGAAGTCGTTTACATTAATCCGAACAATATATCAAAACCAATCATCAGGATCGAAGATGTCTTTATTGATCTTGCAAATGAGAAGAATATGAAAATTCTTGAATTGATATAGCCGGAAGTAATATTTTAGCCGACCCTTAATAAAGAAATTTACGATAAAAGACATAAAAAAATGACATCTTGTTTTAGAATAAGACGTCATTTTTTTGTTATGCCGTCGAATAGTGCAGTATAGAGGTGAAAGAGCACGAAACTTTTTTATAGGACAAGTGGTATAAATAGGTTATAATGGGTGACAGAACAAAATAATTTTGTGGAGGGATAGGCAACTATGGTAAGCAGATTTTTGGAAAAGAAAGTAGAAATAGAGTGCGATGAATTCCATCAAAGGCCAAACAGCAAGCTGGAATTGGAATATTATCTCCTAGAAAGGGAAGGCGGCAAATCAGGAGATAATGAATCGGAAAAAACATTTGGTATTGAAATCCTGAAAAAAAATGATGGTGTTCTGAATGAAACAAAACAATACGAGAATATATTCAACACCCGTGAAAAGACAAAAGGACTTGTAAAGCTACTTGCCGAAAATACCGTTACCCCATCGACACTTCCTTATATCCTCGACGATCTGCTTGGAATGTAAAAAATCATATTTCCATAAAAAGATGTTTATTTAAAGAAGGAGATTCATAAAGTTTTGTAGAATATTATGAAACCTCATCCCATATCAACCGGGATGGGGTTTTGCTTTAATGAATCTTTTTTAGTATGCTCTGATAAAGGATTGGAATAAAATAAATGTACAAAAAAAGAAGGAATATAAATAATTGTGTCGAACATTAATTAAGTATTTGAGCTAGAATTGTATTGCTGTAATAGGAAGTAATAATATTTGTTTATAGACCAATAATATCACTATGATGTGAAAGCGTACAGCCAATAGGCAAATTGAAGGATGACGGATGTATATAAGGTATTCAGATGAACTTATAGAAGAAATTCGTATCAATAACGACATCGTTGATGTAGTTTCTGAATATGTGAGGCTTGAAAAGAGGGGTAAAAACTACTTCGGTCTCTGCCCGTTCCATCGGGAAAAAACACCATCCTTCAGCGTTGAATCCGGAAAGCAGATATTTTACTGTTTCGGCTGTGGGAAAGGTGGAAATGTATTTCATTTCATATCATTGATTGAAAAACTGGATTATATTGAGTCTGTGAAGCTGCTTGCCGACAGGGCAAAAATATTACTGCCGGAAAATGATGATGCAGAACAAGCTGAGAAAGCTCAGCTGAAGCAGAATATTTTGAATATAAATCTGCTATCTGCCAGATATTATAATGAAGTATTGAATTCAAGGCCAGGAGAAGCTGCTTTGGCATATCTCGGCAGGAGAGAAATTTCGGAGAACACTGCCAGAAAATTCGGTCTTGGATACTCAACGGAAGAATGGGATGGTTTATACCGGCA
The DNA here is from genome assembly GCA_039679375.1 of Clostridiaceae bacterium. Classification (GTDB taxonomy): domain Bacteria; phylum Bacillota; class Clostridia; order Acetivibrionales; family DTU013; genus JBDKVA01. The sequence continues at coordinate 2,868 of JBDKVA010000185.1, read as the reverse complement.
TTTGAAAGACAAGGGGATAGGAGAAGAGCATATACTGCACAGCGGACTGGTCATGAAGAGCAGCAAGGGTAAATTGTATGATCGCTTTAGAGGCAGGCTCATGTTCCCGATTTTTGATGTCAGGGGAAATGTGATCGGTTTTGGCGGAAGAGTTTTGGACAATACGCTGCCCAAATATGTAAACTCTCCTGAGACAGCTGTATACAGCAAGGGTAAGCATTTATATGCTTTAAACTTCGCCAAAAACTCTGACAGTAAAAAGCTGATTGTTGTAGAAGGCTATATGGATGTCATATCACTGCATCAGCGGGGGATCAGCAACTCTGTGGCATCACTCGGCACAGCACTGACGGAGAGCCAGGGCAGGATACTGAAAAAGTATTCTGAAGAGGTCATCATATCGTATGATGCGGATACTGCAGGACAGGCTGCCACCCAACGCGGACTTGATCTGCTCAGTGACATTGGCTGCAATGTCAGGGTATTGACTGTGCCGGATGGCAAGGATCCCGATGAATACATCAGGAGAAATGGGCCGAATGGCTTCATAAAGCTTGCTGAGAGCGCTTTGTCACTGGTGGAGTATAAAATAAAGGTATTACGAAGTGAACACGATTTATCGGCAACAGAAGGTAAGATTGCGTTTTTAAACAAAGCTGCTGCTGTATTATCAAAAGTGGACAACGTGATGGAACGGGAAATGTACATAAAAAAGTTGTCCAGAGAATATGAAATATCGGAAGAAGCAATACTTACAGAAGTATTGAGGAAAACAAGATCTTCTGTAAAACAAAGCTTGAAAATAGCCAATGCGGTGGAAGCTGGCAGAAAGGCCGCTTCTGCAACAGATGATACCGATTTGAAGCTGATACATGATGAACGGTTTGTGCTGTCGTTATTATGTGTTGACAACAGTATATATAAAACAATAAAAGAGCACTTTTTGACTGAAATGTTCAGTGAAGTAGAAAATAAAAGGATTGCCGGGTTGGTATTTGAGAATCTGGATCACGGGAAGGGTTTTACGCCGGCTGAGTTACTGAATATTGTTTCGCCAGGTGATACTGGAGAATTTGCCAGAATATTAAAGGAAGAATGCTATTGTGATGATAATCGCAGAGCAATTTTGGGCAAAATTAGAGATATAAAAATGCTGGGTGCCGAAAAGAGGCAAAAACAACTGTTGGAAATGTTAAAAGAAGAAAGCAGACTGCCAGAAGGAGATGTTGAAAAATTAAAACTGGAGTTCAGAAATCTGACACTAAAGATAAAAAGTTTGAAGAATATGCCAATATAGATAGAGAAAGGAGGAGCTGCTAATGAAAACTACAAATAACGAAACGAACAGTGTAAGCAGGAAATCCATATTGAAAGAGCTTGTTGAAAAAGGAAAATCGAAAGGCATGCTCACTTATAAAGAGATCATGGATGCCTTTGAGGAAGTTGAGCTGGAGCCCGATCAGATCGAAAAGATATATGAAACTGTTGAAAATATGGGCATTGACGTAGTTGGGGATATTGATGAGGAAATAAAGGACCTTCAGAACACTGAAGAAGAAATTGACCTCTCTCTTCCCGAAGGAATCAGCATAGATGATCCGGTCAGGATGTATCTGAAGGAAATCGGAAAGGTACCGCTATTGTCTGCTGATGAAGAAATTGAGCTGGCCAAGAGGATGGAAAAAGGTGACAACGAAGCGAAAAGAAGGCTGGCAGAAGCAAATCTGCGTCTTGTTGTCAGTATAGCAAAACGTTATGTGGGCAGAGGAATGCTCTTTCTGGATCTTATTCAGGAAGGAAATTTGGGATTGATCAAAGCGGTTGAAAAATTTGATTATAGAAAAGGCTACAAATTCAGCACTTATGCTACATGGTGGATAAGACAAGCCATTACCAGGGCTATCGCCGATCAGGCCAGAACAATAAGGATACCAGTACACATGGTCGAAACCATCAACAAACTGATAAGAGTATCCAGACAGCTTTTGCAGGAGCTCGGAAGAGAACCGCATCCGGAGGAGATCGCCAAGGAAATGGGCATGTCGGTAGATAAAGTGAGAGAAATCATGAAAATTTCTCAGGAACCGGTTTCACTTGAGACGCCGATCGGTGAGGAAGAGGATAGCCATCTTGGAGACTTTATTCCCGACGATGATGCGCCGGCGCCGGCTGAAGCAGCAGCATTTACCTTGTTGAAAGAACAGCTGATCGATGTGCTTGATACGCTTACAGCCAGAGAGGAAAAAGTACTGAGGCTGAGATTCGGCCTGGACGACGGCAGGGCAAGAACACTTGAAGAAGTAGGCAGAGAATTCAATGTGACGAGGGAGAGAATCAGGCAGATAGAAGCAAAAGCGCTTAGAAAGCTCAGACACCCGAGCAGGAGTAAAAAATTAAAGGATTATCTTGATTAATAGATTCTTTTTCAGTGTACTTTTAAAACCCGAATAACGGGTTTTTCTTTTTACTGGCCATTTGCTTTGCAAATCCGGCAAAGTAGACGATTTTACCATGCAAAAGGCGCCGCCGGAGGAGCTCGATGCCCACGAGATTTTAATTTATGAAAATCAGGCTCAATTTTCCTGACATAAATGATGCTGACTCACGCAAAAATAAGAATAATATTTTCTGAGCAAACTTATGTAGGAGGTATGATATGAATAAAAGAACAGGATCAAGCGAATTGCCGGAAATTGAATATACTACTTACGACAGATTGTTAAGGGCCTGGGAAAACTCTATGGAGCTTGTGCGGGATTTTGAAATGGGATCCAAAAGGGTGGAGGATGAAGGCATCAAGCTGGTTTTCAAGAAATTTGCAGAAGATGAAGGAATGCATGCATCCAAACTTAGGGAGCTTCTAATCGA
>JBDKVA010000184.1:0-20702 GCA_039679375.1 Clostridiaceae bacterium | reverse complement strand
ACGAATCAGTTTGGCCCTGTTTGATTTTAGGGCTGAAAGATTAGATCTTGTAACGCCAGCCTTTTCCGCAAATATAGAAAAGGATATATTTTTTTGCGACAATAGGCTTCCGAGCTTTACAGCAATGGGCATGGCAATCGCGCTCCTTTTAATAATCAACCAGGCAGAATCAACCGTTTTTATCCGTATTCAACACTATGCTTTTCAGTTTTTGCCAAGCATCGTTATATCTTAAAGATTTCAATTTTGGAAAAGCGCGGGCAAGCCTGGTGTCTTGGAATCTGCCTACATTGATCAGCTTTTTGATTCGTTCGTTGTAGAATTCGCTTTCCTCAAATTTGTCAAGCAAAGCGTTTTTCAAGTCCCCCGCGCGTTTCGCGTATTGATCTATAAAACGATCAAGGGCAGACTGGATTTCCGCCAGCCTGCCCTTGAGATGAAGCAAATGCCGCACCGTGATGTATAAGTCAAGCATGACGATAAGAAAAATAAAAATGGCGGAAGCGGTCAGCACGGGGATGGACACTTGATTTGTAAAGCCGCCGACGAAGGGATGAATATACTTTATCAGCAGCACCGTCAGGAAGCCAAAAACCACCGCCCCCAGTAGACTGACCCGGCCTTGAAAGTTGATGCGATGATTGGAATAATCCCACCATTTCGCATGAAACAGCTTTTCAAGCAACACGGCTGTAATATATTCGACCGTGCAGGTTATAAGCGCGCCGGCAAGAAACAGAATAATGACATTGTCCGTTCTCTGATTCAAAACAAATATGGAAGCCAAAGCCCCAAAACCATATACCGGACATATCGGGCCATTCAAAAATCCTCGATTTACAAGTCTGTGTTCATCTATGGAACAAATGGCAGATTCATAAACCCATCCCAAAAAGCTATAGATAATCAGCCACAAAAAATACTGTGATAAAAAAATCAAACAACGCCACCTCAATATTTTATTTCATTGGGTCTATTTACTTTTGAATTTGCCTTCATAAGAAAACAAATGGAATGTTTCTACAACACAGCAGCATTTGTCTACCATGCAGACAACGAATGTTTCCTTGTATTTTGGCAGCCTGGCCGTCAATGGCCACCTATGCGTTTGAATAATATCCCGCTCGACTATATTGAGCCAAAAATAGTTCTCCGCATTTTCAAACACCGCTTTGGAATACGAAAGTCCGTGCAATCCGCGTGTGCCTTTTTCATGACGGTCATAAGGAAGAAAATCATGCAGCAACGCGCCTCTGATGACGCTTCTGCAATTGAAGCCTTTTCCCAACCGGCTGCAAAGTAGGTAACTGTAATATGCGACCGCCACGCTGTGTCTGAAGCAGATTGTATTGCCATGCCGCTTATAGCGGTCAAGCTGCAAAACCTGTTCGCAACTGAGAATATCTTTTATGCACTCATTAAAATACATGCGCTGCTCCTGAGATAACGTCATGAAATCTCACCCTCGGAAAATAATCTTAAAAATTATGTTTTCTTTGTAAACTCCGTATGGCATTTAAAACAGGTAGCAGTGACCTTTCCTTTTCTTCTTGGCAAACGTAATTTTTGTCCGCAATGCGGGCATTTGAAATATTTGTAATTCTGAAAATCCTCTATATTCTGGGGTATCCCTTTTATGCAGGCATACGCCCGGCTCAACCATTTCATAAATCTATCATTTTCAAGCCTGCGCTTTTGCAGTTGCTTTGATAGCACTCTGTAGACGCTCAGGCCCAACGGGATATAGGCTAAGCAGGTTATCTGCATCCAGCCACTGAGCCCAGCCGCTAAAATCGGCAAACAAGACAAGGCGAGCAGTGCTATGGAAAGCTGATCGCAGCCATATCGTCCGTCCAACAGTTTTTTAAGCCAGTTCATCTGTTTCACCCTCATTTTTGAGGCTATTTTTCACCGCCAAAGAAGAACAATCCGATCATATCAGGCCCGGTATGGGCGCCGATGATCGGCCCGACATTGCTGATAATTACATCCTTTACGGCAAATCTTTGCTTAACCATAATTGAAAGGATTACCGCGTCGTTGAAGCTGTCTCCGTGGCCGATAAAGATTGTCTGCTCTTTCGGCTTAACACAGGATTCCTCCATATGAGCGACAAGCGATTCGAGGGATTTTCGACGTCCGCGTGTTTTCCCGCTCAGGACAAGACCGCCTTCCTTATCAACACGCAGAATTGGTTTTACCGAAAGCACAGTGCCTACGACGGCGGACGCGGCGCTCAATCTGCCCCCACGTTTCAAATGGTTCAAGTCATCTACCGTAAACCAATGGCACAGGTGTTTGCGGTTTTGAAGCACCCAATCATTCAGCTCGTCTATGTTTGATCCTTCCTGCTTTTTAAGCGCGGCGTGATATACAAGCATACCCTGCCCCGCGCTGGCACAGCGCGAGTCCACACAGTACACCTTTCGCTCAGGATATCTTTCCATCAACTCTTCCGCGGCTATTAGCGAAGATTGATACGTGCCACTCAACCCTGATGAAAAGGCCATGTAGAGAATATCCAACCCACTTTTTAATACAGGCTCGAAGTAATTCAAAAACTCCGAGCTATTGATCTGAGACGTTTTAGCCATATTGCCCGAGCGGAGCATTTCATAGAATTTGGAATATCCAAGCTCCCTGCCGTCAGGGTAATGCTGATAGCTTTTGCCTTCTATTTCAAAATGCATGGGAATGACGGAAATATGATGAGCTTCAATAAGCTCTGCCGGAAGATCCGACGCGGCGTCGGTAAAAATAACATAATCTTTTATCATATAAGCTCCTTGCTCCGCGGCGCACAAAGCCAAACAAACGCCCCGGCCGAAGCGTGGGGCTTTTCGGACATGCGCCGCGGCTGCCGCTTTATTGGCGGGCGGCACGCCGGATTGGATGTGCAGTTTGAAGGAAACCGCAGGTTTCCTTCAAACTGCTTGTTGCTCTTTAACATCGCAGCCCCCACAATCAGCACAGCCGTGCGACTCGGCCCATAGCCTTTGCGCGGTCACGGCCCAATTTTCAGCGGCGTGGTCACATTTTGCGCTTAAATCACGGACATCCTCCGGCTTTATCATATCTGTGGATTTTGCGCCGGATGCTTCGATCATGTCAATAATACGCTCGGGATTGTCGAGCAGCGGGCAGGGACGCAGATGGTTCTCATTGAAGGGCTGATTCTTGTGGTATTGCATGAACAGCGGAGATTGCAAAGCCTCAAGGAGTGTTTTTTCATGTATATTGGAGTCCGCGTAATGGATGAACGCGCACGGCTCGATGTCGCCACTCGCGTTGATATGCAAATATCTCCGGCCGCCCGCAATACAGCCCTGCGCGTATTCGCCGTCGTTCCAAAAATCCATAGTAAACAGCGGCTTTGTTGTCCGGAATTTGCGAATCTGCCGATACATGAATTCACGCTGCTCGGCCGTTACCATTAAATCGGGAACCGCGTCCGCGCCCACCGGCATATAGGTGAAAAACCATGCGAATTTCGCACCTTTTCCGATCATAAAATCGAAAAATTCTTCGCTGCCGATCACCTCGGTGTTATAGCGTGTATAGCAGAGGGAAGCGCCGAAGACCAGCTTTTTCTTTTTCAATATCTCCATAGCGCGGATGACCGCTTGATAAGTACCCTCGCCGCGGCGGGAATCGGTCGCCTCCTCAAAGCCTTCGATACTGATGGCGGGTACAAAATTCTTCACGCGCAGCATTTCGTCGGCGAACGCCTCATCGATTAAGGTGCCATTTGTAAAGGCAAGGAACTCACAGTCGCTGTGTTTTTCGCAAAGACGGATGATGTCTTTTTTGCGAACGAGCGGTTCGCCGCCGGAATAGACAAAGAAATATACCCCAAGTTCCTTGCCCTGCCGGATGATGCTGTCCAGCGTCTCATAACTCATGGACATCTTGTTTCCGTATTCGGCCGCCCAGCAACCTGTACATTTGAGGTTGCAGGCTGAGGTGGGGTCCATCAGGATCGCCCATGGTATGTTACAGTCGTACTTTTCCTTGTTGGCCTCCTGTATAGGCAATCCGATAAAGTTTTCATTCAGTATGAAGTTATTGAAAAACGTCTTCCGCACCCCGGGATCAACATCCGTCCACATGCTGAGAATCAGCTTATACCAGTTATTATCCTTATCCTCGATGACCTTTCGGACTGCGTTTCGCTGCCCTTTCATGGTTTCCTTCTTATCAAAACGATCCATCCAGTCCATGAGCTTCGGAACATTCTTTTCAGGATTGGAATTCAAATAGGCATAGGCCAGCTTCAGCCCTGTGGAACCGATTATTTTGTTCATGATATGATAAGCCTCCAATCAAATTTATCTATGATGAAGTGTAACATACCGAAAATTCTGAGTAATTAGACAGATATGCGCATGTGTAAAGATTCTTTACACATGCGCATATCTGTCAATAGAGCGCATCCCCGTTTCGAGGTAAAATAACCAATATGAGAACGTAACGATTTATCCGTATAAGGGGGGACTGCTTATATTGGAATTACAGCACAGGCTGATTATGCAAACGATCAATATAGCTGTCAGCAAAGCGATGGAAGATATGAAAAGCAATACAAAGCGCAGTATAAGGAACCTGATCGATTTGGGCCTGCTTTTTTCACGGAGCGAAAATCAGAAATGGTTTTTCAGCACCGCTAAAAAAGTCATATCCAACCCGCGAAATCCCTATAACGCGCTGGCCGCCAGAATGATCGCAGACGTTGACAACGATACGATCAAAAAAGTCGGGTTGAACCTGGGGTACAACAGCCTGACCTATGGCGCGAATAAACTGCGGAAACGGCAGGCGGCAATGGATCGTCCGTTTCCGTGGCTATTGGTTTTCGATATTTCTGAATCCTACCCTGATTTTTTTCATCAAATAGAGAAGCTCATACGCGAAGGGCAGGAGCTGGGTATTTACAGCTATATCTTCTGCCCTCATGAAGAAAACGATATTGCCGATCTGTGTGAAATCGCAAAGCGGTTTGACGAATGCCTGTTTGTTTTCAAAACGCCTTCCGCTCTGATTACGGATCAGACCGCCGCTTCCCTGCGGGGAATCCATAACGCCGTGGTTTGCGTACAGGCGGCGGACGGGGATCTAAAAAGCGAAAGCTGTGTAAACGCCTTCCGGATATTAAAACAAAACCGCTGCCTGTATGGTTTTCATTTAACCTATAACGAGGATAACATGGGAAAAGTGACTGCGCCGGAATACATCCGCTCCGCAATCGCTCTTGGCATTCTGTTCGGCATGTATATTGCCGACGCCGGCGCTTCCTCTTTGTGCCAGGACGCTTTGTATGCTTTCGCATGCTCCGAAAGAGGGGAAAAGGGACAGCCGCTGATAACGCTTGAATGGTTAAGCGATATGCGCCATATCAGCGGGAAAATTCTGTCCGGCTGCGGATACATGGTGATAAGCTCGGCGGGGAATGCCTGCTGTGAATTCAAAAAAGTGAAATATGCCTTTGAGAACTCGCTTCTTGAAATGCTTCAAGGCATGCAGCCCTGTACAAGTTCTTAAATCATGTTCAACAAGGAAGTTAAGATTATGACAGTGGAAAAAAGAAAGAACTTCATTATCAACGTCATTTATTTTGCCTTAATCATCGCCATTGGGTATATTGCAATAAAATATGCTCTTGGTTTGCTTATGCCTTTTATCATTGGCTTTATAGTGGCTTTACTGTTAAAGCCGGTAATCAATTTCGTGTCCGAAAAATGGCATATTCATAAAAAAGCCGCCGCCGTTGCTCTGATTCTGCTGTCCTACGGCGCGGCGGGCTTTTTCCTGTCCTGGATCGGCGTAAGGCTGATCATAGCGCTGCAAGACGGCATAACCAAGCTCCCTGAACTGTATTCGACGAATATCGAACCCGCGATATATGAGATCTTTGAAAACGCGGAAAAACTCATAGAGAGGCTCGATCCTCTGATGGTTCAGGCGATTGAGGATGTGGCGGCTTCCTTATCCCAATCAGTAGGATCGGTCGTTTCAAACATTTCCTCAGGAGCGATTGGATTCATATCGTCCGCGGTATCTTTCATGCCCGGCCTGTTCTTATCAATCGTCTTTGCTGTCATTTCATCTTTGTTCTTTGCAATGGATTACAATAAGATTACCGGATATATCGCAAGGCTGTTTCCGGCCAAAAACCAGAATCTTTTAATTGAGCTGAAAGATTTTGCCACCGGCCTCGGATTAAAATACGTACAGGCTTATGCAATTTTAATGTCCGTAACATTTGCCGAGCTTGCTTTGGGCCTTTCTCTTTTGAGGGTGGACGGGGCGATCGGCGTGGCCGCGATGATCGCCGTCATCGACCTACTGCCAGTGCTTGGTACGGGCGGCGTTGTCGTTCCATGGATCATCATTGAGCTTATAAAAGGCAACATGCCGTTTGCCGTTGGGCTCGCGGCGCTATACCTTGTCATAACCGTAGTCCGCAATATATTGGAGCCTAAACTGGTAGGAAAGCAAATAGGGCTGCATCCTCTTGTCATGCTGATGTGCATGTACGTCGGATTAAAAATCTTTGGATTTATTGGCCTCTTTGTTTTGCCCGTTGCTGTAGTGATCGTGAAACATCTTTATGATAACGACAAAATACATTTTTTCGGGCAATATCCGCATTAAGGAGGCTATAATCGCATGTATAATGAAATATTTAAAATTGGTTTTATATCAATACACGGCTACGGGCTAATGATAGGGATAGGCATCTTATGCGCCTTGGTAATAGCGGGGAAACGGGCAAAAAAAAAGGGCCTTGATGCGGATTTCGTGTATAGTTTAGGAATTGTATCCCTTGTATTCGGATTTATTGGCGCAAAATTGCTTTATTGTATAGTCGAAATAAATGCGTTTCTCAATGACCCTATGCGCATTTTATCCGGAAGCGGCTTTGTACTATATGGGGGTATCATTGGCGGCATATTGGCAGCGATGATATATTGTAAATTCAAAAGAGTTAGTTTTTTACAATACTTTGATTTGACAGTGCCATCCGTAGCACTGGCACAGGGGTTTGGACGAATTGGCTGCTTTCTTGCCGGATGCTGCTATGGACGTGAAACAGATTCCGCCATTGGTATTGTATTTCACAACTCACCTATTGCACCCAATGGAGTTAAGCTTATACCAACTCAGTTGTTTTCAAGTGCAGGTGACTTCCTGATTGCTGTCGTGTTGTTAGTATATGCACGAAAAGACCGAAAAACGGGGAAGGTCGGGGCTTTATACCTCATTCTTTATAGTATGGGAAGATTCATAATAGAATTCTTTAGAAACGATTACAGAGGCAGCATTGGGATTCTGTCAACATCTCAGTTCATATCTCTAATAATTTTGGTGATTGGCAGCCTGATGTTTTTTATGAAAGAACTGCCTTGGACTAACAAAGAATGAATCTTTCAGCGCATTTTTACAGCATGAGATAACACTCTCAGCAATAAGATAGTAAGAATGACTGTACACTTAAAATAACCGATTTTCACAGAAATGACGGTGTATTTTCAAACGAAGATACACCCGTTTTATTATGCGCGTGTCCAGTGAAGCCGGGCGACAGCTTACCGGTAAAAGTCCAATACTTGGTAATCGCAAAGGGGCTGGATATCTTGACTTAAAACCATTTTTTAAAATGTGATATATTCGGGGAATAATTTGGCAATAATAATTTGAAAAATAATCCAAGAAAGGAGCTGATCTTATTGTTTCTGGAATTTATCCTTCGCAAATTACGTTTTTTAAAAAACAGCAGGCATTCTGTACACGATGATTCCGTTGAAAATCATAATAACGCGCCGAAACAGGAACACAAAATAAAAAAGCAGCTCTCTAAGAACTTGGACTGTCTGAAAGAAATGCTCAGCGGCAGCAGCGATTTAAAAGTACATCCATTCCGATTCGGGCCGGACGGAAAATTCACAGGTGTATTGGCATTTATTGACGGTCTGGTGGATAACCCCACTTTGACCAATGCAATCCTGCGTCCAATAATGAACTGGAGGCCTGACGGCAAAACGCTCCCGGACGAACAGGGACTGGCTGATGTGCTTGCTCAGGTGGTATTGTGTGCCGGCGACGTCAAGGAGGCTACGTTGTTGTCGGAACTCACCTCGGGATGCCTTACAGGAGATACGGCGGTTCTTCTGGATGGCTGTGCGGTCGGACTTGTCATCAGTACAAAAGGCTGGGACAAGCGTAGCGTTACCGAGCCCCAATCCGAGACAGTGGTACGCGGCCCGCGCGAGGGATTTACCGAAAATCTACGCACAAACACGGCACTGATCAGACGCAAGATTAAGAGCGGGCAGCTTTGTGTAGCCAATATGACCGTTGGACGGAAAACCCGGACCGATATATGCCTGATGTACCTAAGCGGTGTGGCAGACCCCAAAGTGGTGGAAACAGTAAAACATCGTATAGACCATCTGGATGTAGACTCAATCCTGGAATCAGGCTACATCGAGGAATATATTGAAGACGCACCCTTTTCTCCGTTTGCCACCGTTGGGTACAGTGAAAAGCCCGACGTGGTGGCGGGCCGTTTGCTTGAAGGCCGTATTGCCGTCGTAGTAGACGGCACGCCGTTTGTTCTGACGGTCCCGATGTTGTTTATTGAAAGCTTCCAGACAACCGAGGATTACTATACGCGTCCGCTGTACGCCAGCATGATGCGGATAACACGTTTCTTTGGCTATTTTATCACGGTATTCGCGCCAGCCATATACCTCGCACTGACTGCCTTTCATCAGGAGTTGATCCCCACCACACTGCTTTTTACCATCGCTAATGCACGTGAAGAAACCCCCTTTCCGATTTTTTTAGAAATATTTATTATGTTATTTGCCTTTGAAATTCTGCGTGAGGCTGGAATCCGGCTGCCGCGCCCGGTCGGACAGGCAATCAGCATTGTAGGGGCTTTGATTATGGGAGACGCGGCCGTATCGGCCGGCCTGGTCGGCGCGCCTGTGGTAATCCTCGTGGCAATCACGGCGGTGGCCAGCTTTCTGGTACCCAATCAGAACGATTCGGCATCCTTGCTGCGGGTAATCATGATGGTGTTGGCCGCATTTGTGGGCTTTTACGGTGTGTCAATGGGGTTTCTGGCTGTACTGCTCCATCTCGGATCACTGACATCATTTGGCGTACCTTATTTTGATGGCTTCGCCTGGACGAGCAATCTACAGGACTCGGTGGTGCGGATGCCGCTTTGGTCCATGGTCCGACGGCCAAGGGATATCGCGCGCGGAGACATAACACGTCGTCGTTTCTTTATTCCGCCCCTTAGGCCTTACGCACATCAGGATGAGGACGATTCGGAAGGTGGAGAGGGGCATGAATAAACAACGGTTAAAACTGGTTGCCGCTGTTATGCTGCTACCGGTGCTTATGATGTTATTATCAGGTTGCTGGGACAACCATGAGTTGGATACGCTTTTCATCGTCACAGGTATCGCACTGGACAAAGCAAATGATCCCGAGCAGTTGGATATTTCTTTGCAAATCGGCAAGACCAAGTCAAATGTCTCAAATTCAGATAAATCGAACCCTCAGCAAGACCCTACCATTCAGTTAAAAACCACCGCTTATACAATGATGGAAGGACTGATGGAATTTAACCGGGACAGCAGCCGCACCTTGCTCCTGCAGCACAACCAGGTGCTGTTGCTGGGGTCGGCGCTGGCCGAACAGGGTATCAAGGACCACATTGACCTGTTCCTGCGCGATCATGAGGCGCGTATGGAGGTCCTTGTGATGATTACCGATGGACGTGCGGATGAAGTGCTTTCCGCAAAGCTGGATCAGGAAAAAATCTCCGGTATGTTCCTGGCGCACGAAATGCAGGATCTATACGCTGTATCACCGTATTATAGGATTCGTATGCTGGATTTTGCATCCCGGCTGCGGGACGGAACGACCTCACCCGTAGCGCCTATTGTCGCAGTGGTAGAAACGGACAATAAACAGGGAATAAAGTTTAATGGCTTTGCAGTGTTCAAAGACGGGAAAATGATCGGGCGTTTAAACAACGACGAAGTATTGGGCTATATATGGGCAATGGGAAATGTTGAACAGTGCGGGGTCGTGGCAGACTGCGACCTGGGCAGATCGGTGTTTCAAATCATCAATCTGGATACAGAGAGAGACGTAACTCTTCGGCCGGACGGTGGCGTCCGGGTCACGCTGTCTGTGGACGCTACGCTCAATATCGATGAACTGCGCGGTTTCAATGGAATGACATCCAAGGATCTAATGCCCTATCTCGTTGACCTGGCTCAAAGTGAAATCCGGCGGAAAATCACTGGCACATTTGAAACCGCACAGACATTGAATGCGGATATCTATGGGATCGGAACGTCGGTGCACCGTGAATATCCGAAGGAATGGAAAGAATTAAAAAACCGTTGGAACGAACTCTTTCCGGATATCGAACTGGACGTTCAGGTTAAGGTGCATATACCGGCAACGGGGCAGATCGCAAAATCTCTGGAAATGGAGGGAAGCAAGTCGTGAGGATTGATAAAGGACAGATTTCGGGCACTCAATTCATGTTTTCGGTGGCTTGCTTCATTCAAGCCTCAGCGCTGCTGACCACCTTTATTTCAGCCGTTACACTCCAGGATTCGTGGCTTGTGTTATTGTTCGGCGCTGTGCTCTGCCTGCCTCTTATATGGTTGTACCGAACTCTGATGCTTATGTTTCCGGAACAGAATCTGCTGCAGATTCTGGTTGAGGTGTACGGCCCGGTCGTGGGTAAAGTTATCGGGGTAGCCTATATATGGTTTTTTTTCACGCTGGCCTCGCTCAACCTGACGGATCTCGGAAATTTCACAAAGCTAACTATCATGCAGGAGACTCCAAACGTAGTGCTGGTTCTCATATGCGTACTGGTTTCCGCCTTTGCGGTTCGTAATGGCATTATACTGGTTACAAGATATAGCACTTTGTTTGCAGTTATTACGTTTATTTTATTGAGTATTGGTGTCATACTCATGTTTAACCAAATTAAGTTTGAGAATTTCCTGCCCATGTTCGACCAGCCGGCCGGCAAATATGTACAAGGCATTCATATTATCTCCACGATACCGTTCGGAGAACTGGTAACGTTTTTGATGATCCATCCCTACGTAAAACTATCGCGCCGCGATGCCACGAAGTATCTGTTCTTGGGGGTTGGACTCGGTGGAATTACAACTCTGGTTGTATTGCTGCTGAATATCGGGGTGTTAGGGAACTTGCTGGACATGTTCACGCTCCCAACCCTGGTGATGCTGCGTCTGGTCAATCTGGGAATGGCATTGAGCCGTATGGAAATTATATTTGCTGTCATTCTCGTTATGCTGCTGTTTTTCAAGATCACCTTTCTGTATTATGTATCGGTGCTCGCAACTGCGCAGTTTTTTAAAGTAAAGGCATATCGGCAGCTCGCATTGGCGGCAGGCGCACTGATAATCGCCTACGGACTCACACTGTACCCCTCTCTGATAGAACATGCCGCGTCCGCTCAGGAAGTAACCCCCTTTCTTTGGACTCCGTTTGAGATTTTGATACCGTTTTTGACCTTTTTTATTGCCAAATTGCGTAAGCTGCCTCAGACATCTAAAGAAATGGCCAAAGAGCGGGGGGTGTAGCGCATGGCATTGATATTGACAGGCTTTGCCCTTATTGCATTAATAGATTTGATACCCTTAATACGGCAACACACAAAAAGTGGTATCGCCGCATTTAGCATAGTATTTATAACAGCGCTGACGCTGGCGATTCTCCAGAAAAACAAAGTAGAGGTACCAAGCGTACTGCTTCTGTTGGATGGTGCATTGAGGGCTTTGGGGATAAGCTATTAGAAATCAGCAAACAAGCAGTTATGAAATAGTTTCAGGCTTTATTGTTTCTCCAATGCTCTTCACGGTTAGAACAAATAGCGAACGTATGGTCTGAAACATAAATCTCCTTGTTTCATCATCAATTTCTTTCATTGCGCTAAGCACAGCATGTGTTCGTCAAGTAAAAAGTTGTGCAAAAGGGCCCCCAAAAGTTTAGCACCCTCAGCACCTGTTCAGTTGTAGTGCGCGAGGCCCGGTGCACAACTTCTGGGGACCCAACGCTGCATTTTTGGAGACCTTTTGCGAGGCCCAACGCTAAACTTCCGGAGCGCCTTTTCGGGACCCTTTCGGAATTCGGGCCCCTGCGTTCATTTCGGCATCAGAGGCCGGCTTCGTGCTGTTCTTTCAAATCGAGCATATCCCGCCACGCGGTAATGAAGTCCAGCGGGCGGCCGTTTTCGCCAGCCATACACCACGGATTGTCGTGGACGCTGTTTCCGGCCTTAACCCATTCACGGAGTCGTTCTTTTTCTTCCACAGTCATATCCAAACCTGTATAGCGTGTCGTAGTCATCGGGCAACTCCTTTCGTCGCTTTCTGGCGCAGTATGGATTGTGTCAGCCGGTAGCTCTCGCCAGAGAAGATAACAATGTGAGAGTGGTGGATCAGGCGGTCAATCAGGGCGGCGGTCAGGCGGTTGTCACCAAAGACCGTGTTCCATTGGGAGAACTCCAGATTGGAAGTAATAATCAGGCTCTTGCGCTCGTAGCAGTCCGAAATCACTTGGAACAGCAGCTCGGCGGCATCCTTGTGCAGCGGCACGAAACCAATCTCGTCAATCACAATGAGCTCCACCTTTTTCAGCGTGCCCAGAAAGCTGTTCAGCGTGCCCCGGCTGTTCTTCTCCAGCAGGATGTTGGCGAGGGACGCCGCAGTAAAGAAGCGGACACGCCGCCCTTCCTGGCAGGCTCTCAAAGCAATGGCTGTTGCCAGATGCGTCTTGCCGGTGCCAACAGCTCCCATAAAAATGAGGTTTTCTTTGGGGGCGAGGAACTTCAAGTCCTCCATGTACGCCTGTGTCAGCCCGTTTGGCAGCTCAATTTCAGGCTTCCAGACGAAGTCGTCCAGCGTTTTCAGCACTTGGAAGCCCGCCGTCTTCACCATGCGGTTAATCCGGTTTGCTTCCCGTTCCCGCAGCTCCAGCATCAGGAGGTCGGTCACATACTGCTCGGTATCGGTGTACTCCACAGAGCGCCACTCCTTCGCCATGCCGCCCAGCTTCAGCGTTCGCATATACTGCTCGATCTGCTCAGCCATGTGCTTCACCTCCCGTCAGGCCATCATAGGCCGAGAGGTTGGGATTGTAGTTCAGCGCCGGTGCATTGGAAAGCAGCTTCAGCGGTGCGGGCCGGTACTCTTTTTTCGAAATCATGTAGTAGCACTGCCGGATGCTGTCAGCGTCTGTGCGGCCATTTTCTCCGGCAAGCGCCAGCGCATCCTCGCAGAGAGAGGCATTTCCGTCGCGCACCATCTCATTCAGGAGCTGTAAAGCGTTCTTTCTGTCCTTGCCCTGACTCTGCTGTAAATGCTGCTGCCACTGCTGCGGCATTTGGTGAAAGAAGCGAGTGTGTTCAATCGCTCCCGGTTTCCTGCAAAGGGTGGCCACATACTGCGTCCAGTCGTAGATTTCTTCATTCGTGCCGTAGCTGCGCCGGTACTTTCCAACGGGCTTGTGGTCGTGGAAGAATTCCACATGGTCAAAGAAAATCTTGGCCTGTACGGCCTCCCCAAAGAGCGACGGAGCAAGCCCATACTTGTTCGTGTCAATTACGGCAAAGCCGTATTTGTTCACCGTCATGGTCTCGTAGCGGAATACGGGGAACGGATACTCCGGCAGCTTCAGAAGGCTGTCCCGGTCTTCTTCCCACAGTTCCTGTATGGAGACCTTGTGCTTGTAATGAAGGCGGTCGGCGTCCTTTTCGCACCAGTCCCAGAGCTCTTCGTTGAAGTCCTCGAAAGAGGTAATGGTCGGCACCGGCACAAAAGCGTTTCTCCGGCTATAGCCAACCTTGTTCTCCACGTTGCCTTTCTCGTTGCCAGATCTGGGATTGCAGAAGTCGGCCTGAAAACGGTAATGCAGCTTAAACCGCAGGAAACCGTCTGCCAGAACTCGTTCTGTTCCCTGTAAGACCTGCGCCACGGCGGTTGTCATGTTGTCAAACCGCAGCCGGGGCGGAACGCCGCCAATATGTTCAAAGATACGCTGCATTCCCGTCAGCAGGCATTCCTGGTTCTGCGAGGGGAACGCCTGCGTGTAGCCCTTGTTGGAATGAGGGAACGAAATCGTGAGAGCGTACCCGGTCTGCTCCGCTTGCTGCGCGTCTTTGTAGATAAACTCGCCAAAATCCACCTGCCCGTGTCCGCTGGGCTGTGCCAGAGGCAGATACCCCTCGGAAGCCGCCTTCATGACATATTTCTTCTTGCGGACGTACTTCTTAACGCTGGAATAGCTGCCACGGAAGCCCTTTTCATCCCGCAGCCGGTCATATATCCGCTTCACGGTATGGCGCTGCTTGCGCGGGATTTTGCGGTCGCCCTCCAGCCATTCATCAATCGTGGGAATGAAGTCTTTCAGCACCGGATAGCTCTGTGGCTCAATATCCGGCAGGTTGTCCTCGCTCCAATCCTCCTGATATGCGTATTTCCGGACAGTCTGGAAACTGAGGTTTGTTCTGCGGGCAATTTCCCGCAAACTTACATCTTCATTTTCGTATAAATCTTTGATAGTATTGATTTGAGCCATTCTAATCACCTTTCTGCTACCTCCTTAGTCGCTGGACACGCCTAAGGGTAGCGGTTATTCAAGGTGCTGACAATGGCTCACTTTTTATGCCATCTGGACTGCACAACTTTTGGAGACCCTTCGCACAAGTTTCATTTTACCGAAAACATGTAGACCGTCATGTGGACGCAAGGGAGTTGGAGCAGCATCTTCAAGGTTATTCATAAGATATATGTAAGTGGCACCTCAAGCGTTTTTTATATGTTACTATTGGACTTGGTCTTTTTAGACATATAAAAAACGTAGGGGGTGCTTTATTTATGGAATTAAGCATTATCAAGAACCAGGAAGTAGCTATCATCGTTTTGCTGGATGATTCTATGAGGATTGTAAAGCCTGTGCAGGACTTTCTGAGATATCAGAGGCTAAAGGGCAGAGCGGATAACACAATTAAGGCAAACGGGAGGGATTTGAAGATCTATTGGGATTTTCTGAATCACAATCTCTATAGTTATGATGAGATAACTATAGCCAAGATGAGTGAGTTTTTGGAATATCTCAGAAACTCAGATTGTTCTGACGGTCTGGCGCTTTTCAAGTCAAGCAGCAGGACACCGCAAACAATAAATCGGATTTTAGGCACGATACATAGCTTTTACAGGTACTGTGGGATGATGAAGGAAATAGAAAATCCGATCCTGATGAAAGACATAAACAGGCCATTTAACATGTTTAAAAGCTTTCTGCATCATGCGCGCCACGATAACCAGACAAAACAGTCCATCTTCAAAGTGAAACAAAGTACCCATGCTGTTCACCTTGTAAGAGATACGGAGGTTAAAGCCTTTTCCAAAGAGCTATCGGCAACAAGAGATAGGCTGATATTAAAAATTCTATACCTGACCGGTGCGAGAATTGGCGAGGTTTTGGATCTTCAGATAGAGGATATTCCCTATCCCGATTCAACAATGCAAATGGGCGTACTGACCGATATCAAATCCAAGGGGAAACGCAGAAATTTGTATCTGCCGATGTTTCTGTTGGAGGAGATTGACCGGTTTGTTATTGAAGAAAGAAGCCTTATTGAAGCGGAACATGGTTATATTTTTGTATCCTTAAAAAAGAATCATTACGGAAAGCCTCTGACATACAGAGCTGCTTATGAAGTATTCAATACAGTGAAGAAAAGGACGGGCATATTTTTTAATTTTCACGACCTGCGCCATACCTTCATAAGCCGTCTGGTTGAAAGCGGCATGGATTTCAGTGTGGTAAAAATCATTGCTGGGCACGAACAGATAACGACAACACAGCAATATACCCATATTTCCAATCAATATTTAAGAGAGAGCCTAAACAAGTATTGGGAAAGCAGTTCTTTGTCGGGAGGTGCTTTCCGTGATAAATAACCTTCCGCGGGGAAATGTATGGCAGTTGACAGATAAAGACGATCAATCTCAATTCTACGGCCGGGAACTACGGTTTGATTTTTCCTATATCGCTTCTGATGAAGTCAAGGAACTATTGCAGCATTATGTATGGCACAATTACAGAACAAAAAGCAAAACCTTATGGAAGCTTTACTGTGATGTGTCGGATTTTAAGCACTTCAACGAGTTTGCCGGCAGCCGGAATTTAAGGAGCCTGAAGAATCTGGATAATGATCATATTTCTATGTATATATCAAGTCTGAGGACGAAATTATCAAAGGTAACAAAAAAGCCACTGGCATATCAAAGACAGAAAAAGTGCTTTGATGTAGTGAAAACAATTATTCGTTGGGGACAATTGCATATGCCGGATTATGTGCCTGCAACAGAAATTTTTATCGGGAATGAATATCCTGGGGTGAACGACAAGCTTAGAATAGAATTTATTCCGGATGACATTGTCATTCAGATAGAGGATGCTCTGAGAAATGAAGAAAACCCCTATGTTAAATGTGGCATCATTCTTCTGCAATCCTCCGGTGTTCGCATTGGAGACCTGCTCCTGCTAAATACGGATTGTGTTGAACCGCACGCAATTAATGGATATACTCTCACCTGGTACGATCATAAAAACCGAAAGGAAAGGAAGCCCCTGCCTATCCCTGATAGATGTGCGGAGGCGGTTAAGACGCTCATTCGGTTTACAGAACCCTTAAGAGAACAGGCTAAAAATGATGTTAAGCAGTATATTTTTATCCATCAGATGAAAGCCGGTTTCCAAAAAGGGATAGTCCGGCCCATACAGCAGTTGGAGTACAGAAATTTATTGCTGGATTTTGCTGCCCGGCATGACATAAAAGATGGAAACGGTGACATTTTTAGAATTAAACCGCACCAATTCCGGAGAACACTTGCAACCGACATGCTTTCCAAGGGGACGAATATTAAAGTGATACAGGAAGTGCTGGGGCACACAGCAGTTTCTACAACCAAAATGCATTATTCGGATGTAAAAGACAAAGAGCGGGCAGAACAGTTTGGTAAAATTGGTATTATCGGTCATGTGAATCAAGTGGATAAGTCGGTTATTCCAGATGCAGATGAGTTAAAGTGGTTCCAGGAAAACCGGGAAACAGGCGCAAAGATGTGCGATGGATACTGTACAAAACCGTTTAAGAACGGGATTGTATGCGACAGACTGCTAAAGAGGCAGAAATGTTATTCCTGCAGCCGGTACATTACAACACCGGAATATCTGGAATTTCACAAAAATCATCTTAAAACAATGGAGGAGCAATTGGAGAACAATGTGTATGGGCATCACTACGCAGAGCATTTTCAGGCAACCATCCAAATTTTAAGAGAGATCATTATACGGTTGGAGGAAATCAGGCATGATTAAAGCTATGGAATTAGAAGTTCTGAGTGGTAACACAGATTACGAAAACATTTTAGTAGGCAATTCCAAATTTACAGACGATATGTGGGATATGGCACCCTTTATACCTCGAAAAACGCTGGCAAGTACACACAAGCACATACGCTTTGGTTATATTGAAAATGAGGAAATGAAATGGACGGTAAAGTTATATGCCTACCATCGATTGGGCCGGATTACACCATTCTCCGTTCACCACGAAATCAATGGCGTTCTTCCCGTTTTCTTTGAATACTGTAAAAACAATTACATCACCAGCTTTGAACAGATCACAAAGGAAATATTTCTGGATTATACCTACTGGCTGAAGGAAGTCAAAAAATACAGGGAAAGCACCGGATTCAAACGCTCAAGGATTTTGGAAGAAATCATACGGGTCGGACAAATTAAAGGCTGGGCGGTACCTTCGGACAACCTTTTTCTACAAATCGCTTCAAGTGACTTGTGGAATCCGAGAGAGGATAAGAAAAAGAACAAATTCAAACCTATTCCGGAGGATGTTTTTGACAAGATACTCTTTCATGCTATTCATGATGAAAAGGATATCCTAACAAAAGCCGGAATCATCATTCAAAGCCAGACAGGGTTGAGAATTAATGAGGTGTTATCAATCAAGGAGGGCTGCATCCATCGTACAGATGGCGGCCATGATTATATGGAAGTCAGTTTAAGCAAGACCGTTAAAGGCGAAGCGATTCTCCACAAGGTTTTCATAAATCAGTTGGTAAAGGATGCGGTAAAAGAGCTTAGTGAGTTTACTGAGCCTTTGAGACGCGAAAGTGGACTGCGAGAGTTGTTTTTAACCAGAGCTCTGCGTTTTCATAACAATATTGTGGTATACAAGGTCGATATTTTTGCAGCTTTTAAGATTACTCCATTCATTCAAAGATGGGATATCCGGGACAATAAAGGAAACCTTTACCCTTTGATGAGTCATCAGTTCCGAGCGACCTACGTGAGAGAATTGGTCAAGCGGAAAATGCCAATAGCCTATGTGATGAAGCAGTTTGCCCATGTTTCCATTGAGATGACTTCACATTATCTTACACTTCAAGAGGAAGAAGTCAAAGAAATTTATTCGGAGGTGATATTGAATCCCAAGGCAAAGCTTGCGGGAATGAGGGCCGCTGAAATACGTAGCAAGTTAGATCAGCGGTTTAAAGGCAGGACAGAAACCGAAATTGATAATATTATCTCAGAACTGTCAAAATCAATGAGCTTCAATCCCCTGCCCAATGGTGTGTGCCTTTATGATTTCAGGAGGGGCAATTGCTCAGATGGTGACGGATGCTTCTTTTACAACTGCCCGAACTATGTAACCGAAGCAAGCTTTTACCCGGTATTGCAGAAGGAATTAGAATTGATGGAAAAGGAGATGATGCGCTTTAAGGAATTAGGTCATGAAAGAGACTGGCAGCGGCAGTATGTTAAATACAAATATCTGAAACCTTTAGTCGATAGTTTGGAGGTGCAAATCAATGGTTAAACAAAAGCAGTCTAAAAATACAGATGGATTGAAAGCCTACGCAGAAAAAAAGAACCAGGAAACTATCGACAGAGTAAATGAGGCTATTGATAGGCTGAAACGATCAAGCAGCAGGCCAATAAACTTTAAAATGGTTGCAGAGGTAGCCGGCGTATCAAAGGCTACACTGTACAACAACGATATATTGAAAGAAAGAATATTAAGCCTCAGAGCGATGAAAAAAGGTATACGGACTCATGGAGTTGCTGCCACTTCAAATGACCAAAAGCAATTGCAGGCAGAAAAGATAAAGCAATTGTACAAGGAAATCAGCAATTTGCGGGAAGATAAGCAAAAATTGATTGTTCAATTGGTGCTGATGGATGAATTGAAAGATGAAAACCAGAAACTCCGGGAACAGATCAAGAGATTATCTTCTCAAAAGGTAACGTGTTAGACGTTTAAAAGTATCTAACAACAGACAAAACCTTTAGTTGCAGGGCTTTAACCCGTGTTAGACACTCTGCAACTAAAGATAAAAGATGAACTGACAACTCAATAAAATATGCAGGAAAAGCACAGCAGAGATGCTGTGCTTTTCTGCGTTGGAAGGAGGAACTCCATGAAACGGGGGCTCAGTATTTTTTTGATATTCATATTGCTGCTGACATTTTTGATCCCTGTTACCGCTTACGCCGACAGCGTTGGAGATGGGAATCTTGATGGGGGCGGCGGCGGAATGGGAAATGGTTCAGATACTGATTACTGGAATCCCGGCGATGATGGCGTAAGGGTGACGGTCATTCGGGTAAGCGACCATGCGGTCGTGACAACGCCCATAGATTTTACTAATAAGACACCAACCAGCACGATCTGGCACTTTGGAAAAGTAAGCAAAATGTCTTACACTAATGGACAAGCACTGACTCCAAGAACCAGCGAATATATCTATGTTAATCCATCCCAGCCGCTTCCAAGAATAATCAGTTCTTCTGGCGGGAACGGCAATATTGCCGCAATCAAGAGTTATTTCACCGATGAGCAGGTCATTCGGAGCATCGCAAACCTCGTTGGCATGAATTTTAATGTCCTGATCAACGGTCAATACCGGTTGCTTCTGGAACCTATTGCATATATGACCTTCGGCGGAATTAAGTATGCCATGACCGCCACAGAAGCCGCGCTTTTTGACCAGCAGCTGAGCGGTGGCCTGCGAAACAAAATGGCATCTCTCAGTCACAAAAATCTACCGCTTGCGATGTTTTTGGAAACCCCGGATCTCGGTTATCCGGCGTGGGGCGGTTCTACAACCACTACCGCATCTAATACCGATATTATTTCCTCCCTTGGACTTGGCATTGTGCGTTTTAATGATGCGGAGCCGGAACCACCGGAAGTCACCACATACGATTATGAGTACCGGGTGAATACGGAAGTTGTCACTTCGGTTACCGTGAGAGGCGGTCAGGCAGATCCGGATAATCCCGTCACGGTGAGATTTACAATCGGCGGTCAGACCTATACAGTAAGCGGCGTGTACTATCCACAGAGCGACAGCCAGCTGGTGTGGGTTCGCTGGACAACACCGTCAACTCCGCAGACCATGACCATTCGTGTGTCTGTATCGGGCGGCGGCTCGGCAAGCCAGGGCACCATCACCGCGAGGATCGTGGATCTTTCTAAAAACGATCCCCCCAATCCGCTGGCCGATGACCGCAACAACTCCTTCACCGCGGCTTCC
>JBDKVA010000183.1:0-17468 GCA_039679375.1 Clostridiaceae bacterium | reverse complement strand
GGGGGTATTTTGAGGATTGCGTTTCCGTGGAGGGTGAAAAATGCGGCTGGTATATCGATTCGAACCGCATCGGCGCAAATCCGACCGGCGAAGGAAAGACGCAGCTCGTTCGCTGCGGTGATCTGGGTTCGCCGATATCGCTGGTGACAGAGATGTTTGACTGTTCGGAGATCAACAGCGACGGGTTCTGGTCGATCCATGCAAAGGACTGGGCAATGTGGCTGTTTGGTGGTAACCCGGCAGACAACTGGCCCGGAAATGAGTTCATACTGAAAAATACATTGATTGCCGTACCGGATGGGCAGAATCATCCGGTTATAAAAATAGGATATATGCTGCGGCAGCAGCTGAGGGAAAGCCGTGATCCGGGGAATCAGGCACTGGTAGCACCGGGAGGAAAATACGATATTCTGAGGGCGCATCTGACTGACAGCCTTATTACCGGACGTATTGTGAATCTGCCGGATGGGGTTGCGCCTGTGGAGATCGTTGAGGGCGCCACCTTCAATGGATTCGGAGCGGAGAATGCTGGTTCACCGGAGAATGGTATCGAGCTGAATACGAAAGAAACGGTGCAGGATATAAACGGACTGATCAACAAATGCCTTGGCAATGTCCTGTCAAATAGGAGCATCCCGGTTAAGGGCTGGGTCATGAATAAGGACAAAGAAGAACTTACCTTCAATGGCCTTGCGGCTGTAACCGTACAGGCGTTGAAGTCGCCAATCAAGGATGGCAGCAGGAGCCTGATAGCTAAACTTGTGGAGGATGGTTCCATATCGGAGGATGCGGCTGTAGAATCCACACTTTACACACCGCCGTCATATGGATATATCGACAGCTCAAGGACATATTATTCCAAACCGCCGTTTGTAAGCCTCAAAGCCGGCAATGCCAATATAGGGACTGTAAATATCCAGATGGATGCAACACCAAGAGCAAATAATATTGACTGCGTCATCGCCTATGCGGACAGCAGCATGAACGTAACCGGGTTTGGAAACCTTGCGATGCTCGTCCGGTTTAATACGGACGGATATTTCGACGTACGGAACGGCCCTCCCGGCAATAACACTCAGCAGTGCCTGAATAAGGTTTACTATACAGCGAACACGAAGTATCATATTGAAATTATTGCCGATATGAATGCAAAGCTCTACAGTGTCTATGTCACGCCTGAAGGCGGCCAGAAAACGGAGATCGCAAAGGATTATGGATTCAGGTCGACTGCGGCGGCAGCTACGGACGATGTAGGGCAGGTATTCTTCATATCGGAGCAGGGAGAAAACCTGTTTAAAGTACAAAACCATGCAATTCAGGTTGTCAATGCGGTATACCTCTCTTCACGGACTTTAACCGCCTACAACATTGGCGCTCCTAAAACTGGCATGCAGAAGATCAGCCTGGATGCGACACCGGCCCAGAACAACATCGACGGCGTCATTGCCTATGCGGACAGCAGCATGAACGTAACCGGCTTCGGAAACCTTGCGATGCTCGTACGGTTTAATACGGACGGTTATTTTGACGCGCGGAACGGCACTCCCGGCAACAATACGCAGCAGTGCCTGAATAAGGTCTACTACTCGGCAAATATGAAGTATCACATTGAAATCGTCGCAGATATGGATGCGAAGCTCTACAGCGTATATGTCACGCCGGAAGGCGGACAGACGACGGAGATCGCAAAGGATTACGGATTCAGGTCTACAGCGGCGGCAGCTACGGATGATATTGGTCAGATGTTCTTCATATCAGAGTATGGAACCGGTTTGTACAAAGTGGAAAATCACATCATCGAGCCTGTGCAATAATATGATATGCTGTTGTGCCAGCTGATTTTATTCAGAAACAAATCCGTTTTTTGTAATAAAGTCGGCTGGCACAACGCTTAACTTCGGCATAACATTCGCCGAAGGGGGAGTAGTCCCCCTTAGCGAAAACAAAGCGGTGAAGTCGTCTTCATTTTCATGTATTAGCTTTGGAGCGGACATCCGCCCTGAATTTCTTTGGAGTGAGGTCATAGGTGCTTTTGAACAGCTTCAGAAAATGGTTGATGCTGCTGAATCCGACCTTATAGCAAATATCAGTGACGCTTTCATCGGAATACCGCAGCAGCTTTTCCGCCTCTGCGAGCCTCTTGCTATTTACAAAATCGATAATACTCAGACCCGTTTCATTTTTGAATACATGGCAGAGATAATATTTATTTACATAAAATCGGTCAACAAGGTCATCCAGCGTTATTTTTGCATTATAATTTTCATTCACATATTTAATGATATCAACGACTTTGCTTTCCGGCTTCTTAAGCGGTGTGGCGTTTTCGGTATGTCTGGTTTTCTGATGCTCGGTGATATCGGCCATGTGGAGGCATAATTCAAGCAGGTTGAGCTTTGCCAGGTACGGTCCGTTGTGGGTCGCAGAATGGAAATTATCGACCAGGTTCAGCATAATGGAATGTATCATCGCTTTCTGGGCGTTGTCTTCAATCCTGATCAAATTAATGGTATGAAACAGGTTAAAGATCCTTTCCGCAATGCTTTTATCAGTAATCCAGTTAAAGACGTCATCATGAAACTCAATCAAGACTCTTTCATTTTCACTGTTAAAGTTATATTTTGTCCTGTGGAAGGAAAATTTGTCAATCAGCAAAAAATCATTTTTGACAAGCTCATAATCCTGATTGTCTACGAAATAATGCATACTATCGCCAAGATAATAATAAATTTCAAAAAAATCATGATAATGCCTGGATTTCATCAAAGGAGTATCACTTCTGAATTTGAGGTGTTCAACAAAAAAACCGTTATAAGAATTATCATAAACGGATGTGTTTTTCATATTTACCGCCGTTTCATATTAAGTATCGCTAAAGTTAATATTCCACATCAGGTGAAAAAAATCCTTCTAAATTTAGCGAACTAATTGCTGACAAATAGAAAACAATGAAACAACAATATAGATATATGTTTGCACACCCTTTACGCAAGATTGATAATGTTAAAAATTCGACATGGAGATATAATTAGATAGTAGGATGAAAGCACTAGTCAGGTTTGGTTTCACATCAGAAAGTATTACATGAAGTGGGTCGGATTTCGTAACCAATAATTTTATAAGGGGGATGTAAGAGCATGAAAAATCCTAAAAAGTTATTCGCGTTTTTACTGATCGCAGTATTGCTGGTAAGTTCTTGTTCATCCGTTTTTGCTGAGGATACCATATCCGCTGATGCAAAAATCTGCGCTGACCTCGGTGTGCTCATAGGTGAAGGATCAGGTGTAACTGCTGAATATACCGCAAAAACACCGGTCAGAATTCAGGCAGCTATTATTTATCTAAGACTCAAGGGGCTATATGAAGAAGCATTAGCCTTCACAGGCACAGATAACTTCACTGATGCGGCAAGTACTTTTGCTGACGGACAAAAAGTCCTTGCTTATCTTAAGGCTAATTCAACATTGGGATGGATTGGAAATCCCGATGGCACGTTCGCTCCTAATGAAGTGCTAACAGCGCAGCAATATTACAAGGTAATGCTGTCTACTCTTGGTTACATACAGGATCTCGACTTTACATATGCCGATGTATTTACCTTTGCAGCCGAAAAAGGGATGTCAAAAATTACTGCCGACATGCCTTTCACGGTCGACAGCCTTGCTGTAGCAACAGTTGAGGCTTTGAATGCAGGAATATACGGCGATGACACAATGACTCTTGCCGCGCAGCTGATAGCTGCAGGCAAGCTTAATGCAGAGAAAGCTGCTGCAGCTAATTTGCTTTTGGTTCCTGCATCTCTGGCAAAACTGGTCGACAGCACCGCAACCTACATGTCGACAGGTGAGAACCTGGGATGGCAGAAAAAGATATATACGCTAGGCGAAAATACTACAGGCAAACAGTATGTCACCTTCAACATGACAGCGTTGATAGAAAAAGCTGATGCATCCGTTGATTTTGCGGACAGTGACAAGGAAGTGCTTGGGTTCGCAGACCTTGCAATGCTGATCAGAATGAATGACCAGGGTAACATTGATGTAAGGAACGGTCTTGCAGAAAACAAACAAGTAGCTGATGTTGTATTCCCTTATTCGGCTAATATAACATACCGCATTGAAGTTGAAGCGGATATGGATGCAAAAACCTACAGTGTTTGGGCAACAACACCGGATGGCGTAAAAACACAGATAGCAAAGGACTACGGCTTCAGGACTTCCGCGGCTGACACGGATGATCTGGGCAAAGTATTCTTTATATCCGCTTCCGACAATAACCAGATGAAAGTTGAGAATTTCAGAAGGTTCGCAATGCTCGACAGTACGGCATCCTACCTGTCAACAGGTGAAAACCTGGGCTGGCAGGCGAAGGGAATGTATCTGGGCAGCAATAACACAGGAAAGCAGCAGATCAATTTTGACATGACGCCGATGTATGATACAGCATTGATCGACGGCTCCGTTGATTTTGCCGACAGCGGAAAGGTCGTAGGCGGTTTTTCGGACCTTGCTATGCTTATAAGAATGTGTAAAGGCACCATTGATGTTAGAAATGGACTGGCTGGAAACGCCCAAATGAGTGATACAAAAATCGGTATAATAACAGGTACCGTGTACCACATAGAAATAATAGCAAACATGGATGCAAAGACCTACAGCGTATGGGTAACACCTGACGGCGGTGTGAAGACGCAAATTGCCAAGGATTACGGCTTCAGGACATCTGCTGCAGAAAGCACGGACGACGTCGGACAGGTATTCTTTGTATCGTCAGATGATAACGGCTGGATCAAAGCTTCGAATATTACAATAAAAGCTGTTCAGTAACAGTAAAATGTCAGGGATGCAGATCGGAGGGGATACAAAAAGCGGTTCTCCTGTCGCTGCATCCCTTTTTTTATCCAGGGAACATGCCGAAGGCATGTTCCCAAAATCGAGCGGGGCTCAACGCCCCCGGGATTTTACCCACAGGGAACATGCCCTGATCCATGATTATATGCTTTTGGAGGAATAAGCGATGAAATGCTTTGGAAAACTGCTTGCTTTAGCTTTATCTATCATCATGCTGGTAACGCTAATAATGCCTGTATCAGCGGCTTCGGCACCTGCCAAAACGGATACGGGTATCCTTGAAGCTCTCGGTATGCTGATCGGTGAAGGCAACGGAGTGACTGCCGAATATCTTGCCAAAGAATGTACACGGATACAGGGCGCAATTTTGCTTCTCAGGCTTCTTGGAAAGGAGGAAGAAGCCAAAGCTTATGTGCCGGAAGAAGGGGAAGTAAATTTTGCCGACGCGGATACGGAGTCTCAGGGAAACAAAACGATCCTTGCTTATTTAAAGGCACATCCGGAAATAGGATTCCAGGGCATAGGCAATAATCTTTTTGCACCAAAAGAAAAGATAACGCGGGAGCAATATACAAAAATACTGTTGACCGTGTTAGGCTGTGCCAGTGGGGCTCCCGGTGACTTTACAAGTCAGGGGCTGTCTGCGGTTGCCTCAGGAAATGAAGTCATTGTAGCGACGGACCGCAGCCCTGCGGAATGGAAAAGCAAAGCGGCATTCATCTGCCCGCAGGGTGAGCTTTCCAGTGCATTAAGGCTGGCGATCCAGTTTGGCAACGCTACCTTTAAGTTTGCTCCGGGTGAATATTTGATCGAAGGACCGACAAAAACCATCTGGGTTGGCAGTAATACAAAGTTACTTGGAGCTACTCCCATCGTGCAGCCGGTCAAGCAGGAAGACATGCTGTACCCGAATTCCGCTACCCAGGCTGTTTTCATCACAAGGACGTCGCTTTCCTCCACACAGGAAGCAGGCGATCTGCAAACCGGCCTTATCCGTACGGTATCCGGTGCTGAAAATGTGACAATATCTAACATTGCGCTTAGTGGATATACTGTATTAAAGCTTGATAATGCTTCGAAATGTAAAATCGATCATGTGCTGATCCACAATTACCGCGGCACTTACCCGTACGGGCGCTGGTGCAATATGGGATACGGGCGGGCTACAGGAAGCCTGTGGATTTTCGGCAGCTGCTCGGATATTGTGATACAGAACTGTCAGATACAATGCTCCTCCCATCACGGCCTGACAATTCATTCAGGCTCGAATCAGTACATCAGCAAAAATATCTTCATTTCCGGATGCAGGGCATTATACTGCGGATGCGGACAGTTGCGCGGACAGTCTGCGGCAGAGATAAGGGATGCGGAGATCCGTGTACCTGAAACAAAAGGGTATGGCTACAGGGATTGGTCCGTAGCGTTTGATTTATGTGAAAATCAATCAGTGGAGAATGTCACTCTGGAGGACTGTTATGCTCTTGAAGGATGGAAATGCGGATTTTATACCGAGCCGGAAGACAGCGGAGGCAACATTAAAAATCTGAAGCTGATACGGTGCCGGTCAGACAAAGCCGGGCAAAGGGCAGTCATACCGGGAAGCAATCCAAAGGCGACAATACCGTCGGAAACGGAGGGCAGCAACTTTTATATGCAGGGAGGCTATTTTGAAGACTGTATTTCCGTTGAAGGTGAAAAATGCGGATGGTACCTGAATCCGAACCGTACAGGCGCCAATTCCTCCGATAATGCTAAAATAAAAATGGTTCGCTGCGGAGACATGGGCTCTCCCATTTCACTGGTGACGGAGATGACGGACTCCTCCAATCTGCACAGTGACGGCTTCTGGTCGTTCAACGCAAAGGATTATGCGATGTGGTTATTTGGCAGTACGGATTTCAAGCTGGATAATAATCTGATACTTGCCGCTAATAGAAGAAACTCTCCGATAAAAATAGGATATATGCTCAGACAGCAGCTAAGAGAGAGCAGAAATCCGCAAAATCAGATGGCTGTCAGGCCGGGAGGGAAATATGATGTGCTCAGGGCGGAATTGACAGATAGCAGTGTCACCGGGACGATATACAATTTAAATGAAGCCGTAAGTCCTGTGCAAATCGTATCAGGAGCCAGCTTCAACGGGCAGAAGACTGTTCTTTCAGGGAGCAGTGTCACCGGAGTGACATTAACTGTAAAAAATAGCGGCACAATCGATACGGATAAGTATTTGAATCCGATTATTCAAGAAAAGGCAGAAACTGTAATGACAGAATCACCAAAAGAGGTGTTTACGGTAAGTATTCTGGCATTGGATACGGTTAGGGCGCTGAAGATGTATATAAAGGGTGGCCGCGAGACTTTAATTTCAAAACTGGTAAAAGGCGGCAGCATATCTGAGGATAAGGCCGTTGCTTCCGGTATCTATTTTAAATAAGCGCAGCCTTTGGAAATACTGGACGAAAAGCAATACCGGCAATAAAAGCAGGGATAAACAGCAATATTTTTATATAATGTTATGTAACTTGAAACTATAATGGAGATATAAACAGCAGCCTTCTTGCATTTTATGCGATAAACATGTTCTTTTCAGTTTAAAGTATTTAAAAGTATTGAAATGCATGGTTAATATTTTAAAGGGGGTCACTTTCATGAGAAGGGTAAAAACCATCGGTATTTTATTTCTGGCATTTGTTATGATCATCGGGTCAACAGCCTGCGGAGGCGATACGAATTCCAAGGATCAAACGTCACAGTCTCCAGCAGCCGGAACGAACGCTGCTGCGTCACCGGCCAGCGCTCTCTCATCTGAAGTAAGCGCTGCTGCATCACCGTCTGCCACACCTGCGGATGGAGCAACCGCTGCTGCATCACCGTCGGCCACACCCGCGGACAGTGCCAGCGCATCACCGACCAGTGCACCCACTGCCACGGTAAGCGCTTCTGCAGCACCAGCCGGTACACCTGCGGCTTCCGCTGCTCCGGCAGAAAATACATATCCGGAAAACGGATTGAGCAAAACCGATAAGGTTACATTAAAACTTGGATTTTTTGAGGGCGGCGTCGGACGTGCATGGATGGACTATGCAATCAAGACATTTACCCAAAAGTTCCCGAATGTAAAGATTGAAATAACGTCATCTCCTACGATAGAAAAAACCATTATGACAAAGGTATCTGCCGGCAATAATGACGACATGTTCGATATTTTTTCTACTACCAGGCTTACGTGGGAAGAACTTGCTGATGCAGGAAAAATTGCTACTATGGATGATTTATGGGAAAGAGCTCCGTATGATACCCCCGGCAAGAAGGTAAAGGATCTGATGTTCTCTTCCTCATACAAATATCAGAGATTCAAGAGGTTGGGTAAAACCTATGCTATAGACTACGGTCTGGATGTTATGGGGCTGTTTTACGACAAAGCCTTTTTCAAGAAGAACGGCTGGAATGAGCAGCCGAAAACCTATGAAGAATTTCTTCAGTTATGCGACGCAATCAAGGCAAAAAATATCTATCCGATGACCTTTTACAGAGGGTATCAGTGGGGATTATTCAAGCCGAAGGAATTTGAACTGGCGCTGGAAAACGGAAATACCAAGTTCGAGTATAATTTCAGGAACTTCATAGGTTCGCAATATACTGCACCGGAGAGCATCACCATGTGGACCCGTATGTACGAAATGGGACAGAAAAAATATTTTGAGCCCGGTTCCGGCACTATTACACATACGATTTCACAGATGCAGTTAATACAGCACAGAGTGGCTATGGTCGCATCGGGAAGCTGGATACAAAACGAAATGAAGAACGCGACGCCGGCCGGTTTTGAATGGGGATTCATGGCCATGCCTTTTGTCAGTAAGGCCGGTTCCAAGCTCTGCGTACAGCAGGCTGCGGAAGACTCGCTCTTTGTCTGGGCAGGAAAACCGGAGCTTAATGTTAAATGGGCGAAGGAGTTTGTGCTCTGGATGCAAAACCTTGATGTCCAGTCGGAAATAGTAAGATCAGGTATGATGTCTATACGGTCGGATTTTTCCAAGAGTTCCGACAGGGTAGCAAAGCTTCAGGGCGTCTGTAAAACTATCACACAGATACTGGCAACAGGGAATGTCATTACTGTTGATATTCAAACACGTGATGTCGTTATGAACGACCCCAACGGGTACGGCGACGAGGCGTGGAAGCTTGCCGACGAAGCCAGGGTGGCTGTGGCGCTGGGAAAGAAGGATCCCCTGCCGATGTTGAAGACAGCGGAAGAATTATTGCAGAAGGCAGTTGCGACAGGTGTTAAAAAGTAACGGTCGGGAGGCGGAAAACAACATGTATAACAAGCCCAGAATTGTTATGGTGGGAGGAGGCAGTGTTAACTGGTCCCCCAAGCTTTTGATTGATTTAATGTTCGTCCCCGGACTTGAATGCGCTCATTATGAGATACTGGATATTGACCGGGCAGCAGGAGAGAAAATTGTACAGTTCGGTCAGAAACTTAAGGAAACGAAAGGCCTGGAGTGTACGTTTCACTATACCGACAGCCATAGAGAGGCATTCACGGACGCTGACTTTGTGATTATTACCATCTCCACCGGCGATCTTGAGGCAATGCAATACGACCTTGCCATTCCGGAGGCATACCATATCTACCATACGGTGGGCGATACGGTCGGCCCCGGGGGCTGGGCAAGGGCACTGAGGAATATTCCTGTGTTTGTCGGACTGGCAGCCGATATAGAGAAGTATTCTCCGAATGCCGTGGTACTCAATTATACCAATCCCATGTCCGTGCTGACAAATGTATTCTATAAGGTAAGCAAATTGAGGACAGTGGGGCTGTGCCACGGATTATTCGAGGTTTACGATGCTCTCATGGATATTTTCGAACTGAAGAAGGAGGAAGACATCAAGGTCAATTTTGGCGGTATCAACCACTTCTTCTGGATATTGGATTTCAATATCAGAGGAGAGAACGGGTATGAGCTGCTTAAAAATAAAATGGGAAAACGAAGCCTGGCCGAGATGCTTCATGATTTTTACCGGAGCAAGAATGGAACCGATTTCAACAGGTTTGTCTGCAGCGAACTGTATGATCACTTCGGTTACCTGACTTATATTGGAGACAGGCATATATCCGAATTCCTGCCCAATTATCTGACAGGGAGCAAGGACAAAATTAGAAATTATAAACTGGAAAGAACGTCCATTGAAGAACGCAGGAAAATGAAGCAGGATACGCGGAGCAGACTGGATGCGTATATCAGCGGGGCGGAAAGGATACCGGATACGCGTTCCAGGGAGACAGCCGCAGATATCATTGGTGCATTTGTCAATGACAGGAGTTTTATCGATGTTGTCAACCTTCCCAATGTCGGGCAGATACCTAATCTTCCGGAAGGATCCATCGTGGAAACGCTTGGCGTAGTGAACAGCCTGGGATTCAAGCCTCTGAACGTAGGTGAACTGCCCGAGCAGATACAAAGCGTAGTCCTACCTCATGCCCTCAATCAGAATATGCTTGTAGAGGCCGGTCTGGAGGGAAATCTGGAAAAGGCTTTCTGGGTGCTGTGCAATGATCCGATGTGTTCCCATCTTACCTATCCGGAAATAAAGGAAATGGGCATGAAGCTGCTGCAGGCCAATCAACAGTACCTGACTCAGTTTGAACCCAGCGCGTTCACCGCTGTAAGTCCGCGCGCTGCAGCAGTCTGATTCTGTTAATCGATTTGTTCTGTTATTATTAAGGAAGGGGAGGGAAGGATTTGAGCGAAGCAAAAACTCTTCCAGATAGGCAATATGATATGCCAACCGCTCCAAAAGCAAAATGGCGTGAGAAAAAGCAGTTTCAGAAAGTGATTTTCTTACTTCTCGCGGTTGGCCCCAGCATGGCAGGTTACTTTTTGTTTGATCTGTACCCGAATGTCATGTCGGCATATTATTCATTATTCAGATGGGATGGTGTTTCAGAAAAAGAGTTTATCGGAATGGAAAACTTTATCCGTATCTTTCAGGACCCGCAAATTATAAGAGCAGCCTGGAACAATCTGATCATCATGCTTGTCGTACCGGTATGTGTAATCATGATTTCACTTGTGCTGGCCTATGCGCTCACAAATAAGGATTTTGCTGAAAACCGTATTTACAGGAATCTTTTCTTTATTCCCAATGTACTATCGACTGTTATTGTTGCATTGATATTTACATTTATATTTGACGGGGGCTTTGGCCTGCTCAACGCCATACTCCGGACAATCGGGCTGGATACAGGTTCGATTTACTGGCTTGGTGATGAAAGAACGGCGCTTATTGCTGTTATGATCACGATGATATGGGGAAGTACAGGGTTTTATCTGATCGTTTTCATGAACGCGATGACAGCCATTCCCAGATCCATATATGAATCCTGCACACTCGACGGTGCGGGCAGTCTGGTTCGACTATTCAAAATAACGGTACCGCTGATTTGGGGCGTTATAAAAGTAAGCATGCTGTTTCTGATGATCGGAATGCTCAAGGGCTTTGAGATCATCATGGTTTTAACGGAAGGCGGACCGGCCGGGGCAACGAATGTTTTAGGGCTTTATATGTTCAACCTGGCATTCGGCAGTATTGCATCAGGTACGGGCGTACACAAGTATGGATATGCTTCTGCGATAGGGATGCTGCTTTTTGCCATACTGGTTATCTTAAAGCTTATTGTCGACAAGTTCGCGAATAAAGATCCTGTGGAATTTTAGTAACTTATTGCCGCGAAATTGAAATAAAAAGCAAGAAAATAGTTTCACATTCGCGGCAATAAGTACATTCATTGGGTTGTGGGCGGTAGCCCACATTGGAAGGATAGGGGGCATGAGATGCAAAACGGTGAAAGATTGCACAAACATCATAAAAAGTTTTCCTTTCTGGATATCATATGGCGTATACTTTTGCTGATCTGGGCAGTGGGCATTCTATTTCCTCTGGTGTGGATACTTTATGAATCTCTTAAGACAAATGTCGAGTTTTTCATGGATGTATGGGCGCTGCCTGCAATACCTCAGTGGCAAAATTACGCGGATGCATGGAACCAGCTCGGCATCGGCAAGTCGCTGCTGAACACGCTATATTATGTAGGCGTAAGCCTTTTCCTCGGGCTGTTCCTTGTGACTCTGAACGCTTATGCGCTGACCAGGGTTGAGTGGAAGCTTAAGAAGTACGTATGGGGAATTATTATGATTTCATTGTTCCTGCCCGGGATCAATGCGCTGGTGCCGCAGTATGTACTGATGCGCAGCATCCATTTTACCAACAGTATTACTGGGCTGATCATATTAAGCTCACTGGGCGAGAATGCGTTCAACCTGATGCTGCTGGGTGGATTTATGCAGTCCATACCAAAAGAACTTGAGGAGAGTGCAAATATTGACGGCGCATCGCTGTTCAGAATATTCCGCAGCGTGGTCGTTCCGCTTGCAATGCCCGGTATTGTAACGGTCGGTGTATTCCGGTTCCTGGGGCTTTATAATAATTTCCTGGGACCTTATATTTACCTGTCCGACCCGGCCAAGTATACGATCGGCGTATGCATGTACCAGGCAAACGCGCTCATGCAGTACCAGGCCAACTGGGTCACGATGTGCGCCGGTGTAATCATCGCCATGATTCCGTGCATCATCGTATACATGCTGTTCCAGGACAGGATTGTGGAAGGTGCGTCACTGGGTTCTATTAAATAATGAATACACGTATATAATGAATGCAGGGATGAAGACGCAGCTGATGTTAATCGGCGGCGTCTTCCATGAATCGACGATGGAGGGCATACACATATGCTGCAGCAAATCAGCTTAAACTCATTTTGGAAATTTATAATTGACGATCAGGACAAGGGCAGGGAGCAAAAGTGGTTTGAAAACATGCCTGAAAATATGTCCGATATCTGGGTGCCGTCCTGCTGGAACGAGTGCAGTGAAGAATGGTTCCATTATGAGGGAGTAGCGTGGTACTTCAGAAAATTCCTGTATCGGAAGGATCCTGAAATAAAAAGGAATGTTCTGTTTTTCAACGGTGTGAACTACAGCTGCGAAGTGTGGATGAACGGCTGTTTTGCAGGAGCCCATACAGGCGGGTTTACGCCCTTCGAAATGGATGTGACGGAGCTTATCCGTGAAGACGGAGAAAATTTTGTTGCTGTCCGCGTAGACAGCACGATGACCGATATGACCGTGCCCCCGATGGGTGTGGACTGGTTCAATTACGGCGGCATATTCAGGGAAGTGTATCTCCAGGGGACCGGTGCAAGCTGGCTGGAGGACGTGTTTATCGTAACGTCGATGAATGGGGAGATCAGCATAAAGCTTAAAGCGGGGGGAGAACAGTGGAATGGCACTGCGAAGGCGGATTGCGCGCAGGCAGATGGCTCAAATGGTTCAGACTCTGTTATGAAGCTGCACATTACGGTGGATGACCCCGATGCTGTCAAGCCTGTGGATGACCGATGGCTGGATTTTGGAAGCAAAGAATTCACAGCTGGTCTCCATCTGGAGAACGCGAAGTTATGGTCGCCAGAAACGCCATTCCTGTATACTTTCACGCTCGAATTGACGAATGATGGCAAAATCACGGACCGGTGGGAACATAAAATAGGCGTAAGGGAGTTCTCCATCCGGGACAGGAAGATCCTGCTGAATGGCAAACCTGTCCAGCTTATGGGCTATTCGAAGCACGAAGAATACCCCATGCATGCCAGGACCTTTTCGTATGATATCGTCAGAAAAGACTATGAACTGTGTAAAAGGAGCAATGCCAATTTCATCAGGATGTGCCATTACCCGCACCACCTGAAGGAATATGAAATAGCCAGCGAAATGGGCTTTATTGTAATGGCGGAGGTTCCTAATGTGAATTTTACAAAGAAACAGTTTGAAGACAGAGAACTTCTGCAAAATTCGATCAATCAGACCAGGGAAATGATCCGGTATTACAAGAATGAAACCTGTATCATGTTCTGGAGCCTCTTTATAGAGTGCAGGACAAGCGAGGACAGCGCGGTAGAATCTGTGCCTGAATATACGAAGCTGGTCAAGCAGATGGACCCGACCCGGTTTACGATCCACGCCTCTGTCATACCGCTGGAAGACCGTACCTATGAATACTTTGACATCGTGGGCATCAATTACTGGTCGGGGTGGTATTATGCCGAGTCGATCGAAGACGGCAGCAAAAACCTTGACAGGATCGCATCCAGATACCCGGATAAGCCCGTTGTTCTGACTTCTGGAGGATGGGAAGGCATCTATGGATACCATTCGTACCAGAAAAGAGAGAAATGGTCAGAGGAAGAGCAATCTGAATATCTCGAGAACCTTATTAAAATGTATATGACGAAGGACTACATCGTTGGTGCGGTCATCTGGACGTTCAATGATTTCCGGGTCAGCCCGTGGGTATTGTCGAACAACGCAAGATGGATATTAAGGCCAATGGAACTGAACCATAAAGGTGTGATGGATTATTTCAGAAGGCCCAAGCTATCCTATTACACCATGCAGAAGATATACGGACAGTGGAGTTTGCGGAGTGAGATCAAGCCTCTGTCCGGCTTGCCGTGTAAAATAGATTAGCGGTATGAATTGCGGCAGCAGAGCGAAATGGAGGATATCATGAAACAGATAACGGTAGCGCTGGCAGGCGCCGGAATCAGGGGAATGGAGGCTTATGCACCATACGCCTTGAAGCATCCGGAAGAGATGAAATTCGTGGCGGTGGCAGAGCCCGATCCGGAGAGGCTTGAAAAATTCAAAAAGTTATATTCAATAAACGATGAAATGTGCTTCAAAAGTTGGGAAGAGCTTTTGGCAAAGCCTAAATTGGCGGATGCCATGTTTATTTGCACTCAGGATAAAATGCACTTTGCCCCATCAATGGCCGCCATGGGAAAGGGCTATCATATCCTTCTGGAGAAGCCAATGGCGACCGATCCTGCGGAATGCATCAAAATGGGTGAGCTTGCCGGAAAATTGGGAAGAGTATTCATGGTTTGCCATGTCCTCCGATATACACCTTTCTTTATTAAATTAAAATCTCTTTTGCAGGAAGGCGTCATTGGACGGCTGATCTCCATACAGCACAATGAAAATGTAGGTTACTGGCATCAGGCGCACAGCTTCGTAAGGGGACAATACAGGGATTCTGCTGCTTCCTCGCCGATGATTCTGGCAAAGTCCTGTCATGACATGGATATCATGTTATGGCTGGTGGGTAAGGACTGTGTCCGTCTGTCATCCTTCGGTTCACTTACCCATTTCAGAAGTGAAAATGCACCGGAGGGGGCTCCTGAAAGATGTCTTGATGGCTGCCCGCACAGCGCAACGTGCAATTATTACGCTCCTTCGCTTTATCTGACGGAGAATACCGACTGGCCTACAAACGCCATCAGCAACAGTATGGCGATGATAGACAGGGTGCAAGCCCTGAAGACCGGGCCGTACGGCAAATGTGTTTACCGGTGCGACAACAATGTAGTCGATCATCAGGTGGTCAGCATCGAATTTGAGGATGGTATCACAGCGGCCTTTACCATGTGCGCATTTACCCGTGACGTCAGCAGAACGTTGAAATTAATGGGTACCGAAGGAGAGATCCGGGGCGCCATGGAAAAAAATGAAATTGAAATCATACCATTTAACGGAAATGAGAAAAAGGTGATTTCACTGAAAGAACAAAAAAGCGGACACGGCGGCGGAGACGAAGCAATCGTCAGGGAATTCATCCGGCTGGTACAGTCAGGAGAAGATGTCCGAAGCATTTCCGCCACGGAATCCACGCAGGGGACGCTCATGGCGTTTGCAGCAGAAGAGGCCAGAGTGACCAACCGCGTGGTTGCGATGAAGGAGTATGTGAAACAAAAGCTTTTAAGGTGAATGGATACAATCGTCTTCCAGCTTAAGAGCCTGTGAATTCAGCCTGACGGCTTGTAGTTGCAGAGGATGGGACATGCTTTATAAAGAAAACTGGGACGAATCAAAACAGCGGTTTAATGCACTATGGGAAAATGAAGTAATCGATAGGTGCTGCGTAGCGGTAAAAGCGCCCAAAAAAGGGGCGGGCAGCCTGTGGAATTGGAACGCAGGATCTGCAAGGCCATCGTCCCATGAAGCATTGCTGCAGTATTATACGGACCCTGAGAGGGTGCTGGAAAGGCATATCGCAGAGTTCGAGAATACATATTATGCCGGGGAAGCCCTGCCGGTTTTATATCCGAGCTGGGGTGACTCCGGCTTTGCCTTGTATTTCAACTGCTGTTACAGGTATTATGGAAATACGACGTGGTTTTTCCCGACCATTGCCAATTGGGAAAAGGATGCTCTGGTATTCGATGAGAACTCAGCGATTCTGGCTGCGCATCAAAGATTCGTGCAATTTCTTGCAAAGCAGGCAGAAGGGAAGTTTTTGCTGTCATCGCCGGACTATTTCGGTAATACGGATGCGCTCATCAACTTAAGGGGCGCGGAAAATACGCTGATGGATATGATGGATGAGCCGCAGCGCTTCAAGCTGTGCCTTAAATTGATAGGGAATGCAGTAAAAACGGTAAGCGGCTCATTTTATGATACCATTATTCCATACTGCGACGGCGGTTCCGCCATTGCATGGTACAATACGTGGGCAAAAGGGAGGCATGGCCTGGTGCAATGTGATTTCTCCGCAATGATCTCACCCGGGATGTTTGAGGAGCTGATCCTCCCTGACCTGGAAGAAACCTGCAACTTGCTTGACTGTGCGGTTTATCATCTGGACGGGCAGGAACAGCTGAGACATTTGGACAAGATCCTGTCCGTTAAAAAGCTTAAAATGATTCAATGGACCAATGTTGCTGGAAAGCCCTCCGTACTTAATTATATACAGGTGTTTCAGAAAATACAGAAGGCCGGCAAGGGATTGCTGCTCTTTGCCGATATGAAGGAATCTGAGAAATTGCTTTCAGCACTGTCTCCCAAAGGGCTTTTTATCAATGCGGGATGGGCTTCTTCACAAGAGGAAGCGGACGAATTTATAAAAATGGCAGCAAAGCAGGCAGGGAAGTGAAATAAGGCATAAACAGTGTTCTAAAATTACCTTTGCTTAATCTCATACATTAAGGCAATGAGGGAAGGGAAATTCCAATGAAGATCCGCGATCTGCTTGAGAGGAAGAATTTGAATTATAAGGCGTATGCACAGGTTTCGGCGCTATTTCTGGGAGACAGCATAACCCACGGCGCTTTTGAAGTATTCAAAGGAGAGCATTATGCGATCGACCAGTTTTATGATCATGACGCCGTATATCATAACCGGCTCAGAAGACAGCTGGCAGAAGTGTTTCCCAATGCACCCCTCAATGTTGTCAATGCGGGCATTTCCGGCAGCAATGCGGCATATGCTTTGGAAAGACTGGACAGGGACGTATTCCCTTTCTCGCCGGATCTTGCTGTAGTGTGCCTCGGCCTGAACGATGCAGTAGCCGGAATGGACGGAATAGGCGCTTATTCGGATGCACTGGGAAGCATATTCCAAAAGCTGAATGACCGTGGAACAGAGACGATTTTCATGACTCCAAACATGATGAATACCTATGTCAGCGGACAGATTACGGAAGATGTTTTACTCA
>JBDKVA010000182.1:0-14534 GCA_039679375.1 Clostridiaceae bacterium | reverse complement strand
AAATCCCCGGTCATTTTGAAGGAGCTTGAACCGGAGGTGAAAGGAGTGCTGGTAGTAGCAGAGGGGGCTGACAGTGTAGTAGTAAGGGAGCGTGTTATCAACGCGGTTGCCGTGTTATTGGATGTTCCGATCCATAAGGTGCAGGTTGTACAGAGGAAAAAGTGATAGGTTTTCCAAAAAAAAGATATAAACGTAAATCCAGTTGAATATATTAATTATTGAATGGGACAAAAAAGAACAAAATTGTTTGAAGTTCATGAAGGGGGCAGAGCAATGATGGTTTTTAAAAGAAAACAGATAGTTATTTTAGCATTGATACTTATGATTGTTGTAGCAGGGTATCTGCAGTACAGCTACAGGCAGGGAAGCACATCGGAGGACGTGGACGGAAAACTTGGCGAGGCGGTTTATGTAGATAATGAAATCGATAATGAAGGTCTTGCGGGAACAGAACTCAACGCTTCTGACAATACTCAGGATCAGAAGAACATAAATGCTTCCAAAATGGCAAATGATTATTTTGTTCAGGCAAAAATCGATAAGGAACAGAGCAGGAGTAAAACGAATGAGTCATTAAAGGCCATAACCGATGATATCAATGCCAGCAAAGAGACAATAGCGGAAGCGTTTGACAAGATGATCACAATTACTGAAAATGCCGACAAAGAAATGAGAATCGAATCGCTGATCAATAAAATGGGGTTCGAAGAAAGCTTTGTTGTGTTTGCCGATAATGGAAGCGTGGATATCGTTGTCAAGACTCCGAGCCTTTCTACTTCACAAACCGCTCAGATTACGGACATTGTGATCAGGCAGGGAGAGGTGGCAGTGAAGGATATCCATATCAAGCCGCTGTTTTAGAGGTTTCCTTAATGTTTTACTTTCCTGTATATAAGTGCTATAATATATGGGATACTTCAAAGAGCAAGTGGAGGTAAGATATGGAAGAGAACGTTCAGAGTGTTGTAAATGAATTGGGGGCTATTAAAATAACCGATGAGGTAGTAGCGATCATAGCCGGAATAGCGGCAACCGAGGTCCCTGGGGTAACAAGCATGAGCGGAGGAATAGCAGGAGGCATAGCAGAAGCTCTTGGACGTAAGAATCTTGCCAAAGGCGTAAAGGTGGAAGTTGGAGAAAAGGAAGCTGCTATCGATTTGTTTATCATCGTTGATTATGGTTACCGGATACCGGAAGTCGCATGGACGATACAGGAAAAAGTCAAGCAGGCCGTAGAAGAGATGACAGGACTCAATGTAGTTGAAGTAAATATACATATCCAGGGCGTAAACATCGAAAGAGAACATAAAAAGGAATTACTGGAGGAACAGACAAAAATAAAGTAAATACGTATTTACCAATAAACCCTCCAATAGGGTTTATTTTTTTGGCATAATAAACTATAATGTAAATATGTGCTATAATTTAGCAGATACATTCAACGAACCAAAGATAATTAAAAGGTTGGAGAGGTGATACGGATGAATATTTTTTTCAGGATCTTACTGGCTATTTATGCTTTCTGTCTGGCGATGTTTTCGGCTGCCGCAATGTTTATTTCCGTACGGATCAAAGCGTTTGCCAGCATATTCGGTTATCTTGAGGATAACGTTTTTACCGATGGAGCAACTGGATACAGGATTGCCGTTTTCACAATTGCGCTGGTGTTTTTCGCACTCAGCCTGATGTTCCTGTTTTCAGGAATCAGAAGCAGCAAGGATAAAAAAGCCGTCAGTAAACATACTAATATTGGAGAAATAAAAATATCTCTTAATTCAATAGAAAATATTGCTTTCAATGCTTCAAAAAAGGCAGGCGGTGTAAAGGAATCCAAAACTGCCGTGAAAAAAGATGAAGATGGCGTGGCAATTGAGGTCAGGATCATCGTCATGCCGGATCTCAGCATACCGACCATTTCAGAGGAGATCCAAAGCAGGGTGAAAAAAGCGGTTGAAGATGCTGCCGGTATTGCTGTAAAGCAGGTTAAGGTGGTAGTAGACAGTATTTATTCCGGAGTTACGTATAAGGCAAGAGTTGAGTAGGGGAGGTACCAATGATGAATCTGGAAAAACTATTGATCTGTTATGAAGCCCACAAAGGCGGAATAAATGGAGCTGCAATCGGTCTCCTGCTCGCTGTGCTCATATTGATATTAGGCTTTTTCAAAGTGCTGTTTATTGCAATTTTTGTTGGCTTGGGTTATTATATTGGAACAAGAATACATGGTGACAAGGATTACATAAAGAACCTTCTGGACAGGGTCTTGCCGCCCGGCACCTATAGATGAAAAAGACAGGTCGTTTCGGCAGTAATGGATATGGTAAAACGATAGCAGAAGTTTGGAATACGCAGAAATTTATAAAAAATGATCAATTCGAAAAGCCTTTGCATATAAGGGAGGAAAACAGATGGGACGTAGAGCCTCCAGAGAGATGGCGATGAAGCTCTTATACCAGTTGGAGATACAAAAGGATAACAGGGAAGAACAGAAAAGTTTGTTTTTTGAAGAAAATACACTTTCCGAAAAAGATCGTACCTATATCAGTGAAGTCGTAGATGGAGTTTTCCAGAACAAGGAGTACATTGACAATATGATAGAGGTACACTCCAGAGGATGGAAAATAGCCAGAATCTCAAAAATTGACCTATCCATTATGAGGCTAAGCATATATGAAATTTGCTTCCGTAATGATATTCCCTATAGTGTTTCGGTAAATGAAGCAGTTGAACTGGCAAAAAAATATAGTACCGAAGATGCAGGCTCATTTGTCAACGGAATTTTGAGCAAGGTACCAACCGGTAATTCACTGCAAGCAGATGAAAATAACGGCGGTTGAACAACATGTCGATTAACAATATCCTGACCGTATCGGAACTGAATAAGTATATAAAAGATCTGGTTTCAAGAGATTTCATTCTTTCGGGCTTATGGGTAAAAGGTGAAATATCAAATTTCAAGAGCCATTATTCCGGTCATTTCTATTTTACGCTAAAAGATGAAAAATCAGTGCTCAAATGTGTAATGTTCAGGTCTCATGCTGCATCTTTGCAGTTTATGCCTGAAGACGGCATGAAGATGCTTATACGGGGGTATATTTCAGTATTCGAGCGGGATGGACAGTACCAGCTTTATGCGGAGGAAATGCAGCCGGACGGTATAGGTGCATTGTATGTGGCTTTTGAAGCGCTTAAGAAAAAGCTGCAGGCAGAAGGCCTTTTTGATGAAGCAAGAAAAAGAAAGCTACCTTACATGCCCGGTTCCATAGGTGTCGTCACTTCATCAACGGGAGCGGTCATAAGGGATATTATCAATATACTGAGCAGAAGATTTTATAATGTCAATGTCAAGTTATACCCTGTACAGGTTCAGGGGACACAGGCCGCCGGACAGATTGCCGCAGCAGTCAGGCGATTTAATGAGCTGAATAATGTGGATGTTATCATCGTTGCTAGGGGCGGGGGCTCACTGGAGGAATTATGGGCATTCAATGAGGAAATTGTCGCCCGGAGCATATATGAGTCAAGGTTACCGGTCATTTCCGCGGTTGGGCATGAGACAGACTTTACCATCGCCGATTTTGTCGCAGACATGCGCGCGCCCACACCATCGGCGGCAGCTGAGCTGGTCATGCCTGAAAGGTCCCAGGTGGAAAACATGCTGGACAGCCTTAAAATGAGGCTGCGGAATGCAGCGGTCAAAAAGGTGGCAATGGAAAGGCTGATACTCAAACGGTTATGCGAAAGCGTTGCATTCAGGCAGCCTTAT
Source organism: Clostridiaceae bacterium (assembly GCA_039679375.1). GTDB lineage: Bacteria > Bacillota > Clostridia > Acetivibrionales > DTU013 > JBDKVA01. The sequence goes on along the minus strand of JBDKVA010000182.1, from coordinate 10,768 downwards.
GACAAGCTTTATCAGGAACGAATGCTTTTGGACATACAAAAGCGTTATATGCAAAAAGCCCTTGCAGCTTTGTTCACGTCATACCGGAACAGGCTTGCTTTGCTGGCAGCGGGCCTTAATAATCTTAGCCCTTTGAATTCGCTTGCGAGAGGCTACAGTATAGTCAAATCTAAAAAAGGCGATAATCTGATTAAGTCAATAAAATCAGTTGGGATCGGCGACAGGCTGGAAGTTTATTTGACGGATGGAAGACTGGAATGTAAGGTAGAGGATATCAAGGGCTCTTAAAACAATAATGCACGATTTTAAAGCGAGGAATTTTTCGATAGTGCAAGGCGGAGGAAGGCGCAATAATTGCTTTATTGCAACTGAGGACAACGCAGCAATATCGGAAAATAACCGCTTCAAAACGGGGAGTTATTGTTTTAAGAGCCCTAAAGGGGGATGAAAAGGATGAACGAAAATAGCAGAAGCTTTGAAAAGGCGATCGCAGAGCTGGAGGAAATCGTCAAGAAGCTGGAAAAAGGCGAGCTGACGTTGGATGATTCAATCAACTGCTTCCAGAGAGGAATCGAGTTGACAAAATATTGCAGTAAAAGGCTTGATGAAGCGGAACGCAGTATCACCATGCTGGTAGAAGGTGAAAATGGTCAGGTAACTGAAAATGATATGACTGTTTAAAGGGGTGTGGGAGGGAACGATGGATTTCAAATCACAATTTGAGAAATATAATGTGTTGGTGAATAACGCGTTAGATGACCAGCTTGTTTTATCCGATGGACCGGGTTCTGACATTTACAAGGCGATGAAATACAGTCTCATGGCTGGAGGCAAGCGACTTCGGCCTGTTCTGGCATTATCTGTCTGCGATATGCTTGAAGGTGACAGGGGCGATGTGCTTCCGTTTGCCTGTGCAATTGAAATGATACATACCTATTCCCTGATACATGATGATCTGCCAGCCATGGACAATGACGATTATAGAAGAGGCGTTCCAACCAACCATAAGGTTTTTGGGGATGCCATGGCGATACTGGCTGGCGATGCACTTTTGAATAAAGCCTTCGAACTGATGCTTAACCATACGTTATCAAGAGGCGATAAATTTAAAGAAAAGCTGAGAGCGATGAATATCATTGCGGAGAGTGCAGGTGCAAAAGGCATGGTACGCGGCCAGGTGATCGACCTGGAATCGGAAGGAACCGCTATTGCAAAGGAAACCCTTGAAATGATGCACAGCTGCAAAACCGGTGCGCTCATTAAAGCTCCTGTTCTGGCAAGCGCACTGATTTGTTGTGCTGCAGAGAAGGAATACATACATCTGCAGGAGTATTCAGAAAATATCGGTCTGGCTTTTCAAATAAAGGATGACATTATGGACGTAAAAGGCAGCATGGAGCAGATGGGTAAAGCTGCGGGAAGGGATGCTGCATGCAATAAATCAACCTATGCTACTCTATTTGGAGTGGATGAATCGGAGTCATTACTTGATAAGGCGGTCCAAAAGGCTGTTGACGCACTGGGTTGTTTCGGCGAAAGGGCGGATTTCCTGAAAGCTCTGGCTATATTCATAAAAGAACGTGATAATTAGGACGTGCTTAACAGATTGCATTATCCATTATATAAAAATATAGCTTTTGTACTGTAGTAATAACCCGCATAGCTTATATACGGATTAAACCGGTAAGCTAGAAGACGATAACGGAGCACAAAGTCCAAAACCGTTCTTTTTAATATAAAATCAAACAATAGCAAATCTTTATCGGATGATGCGAATATGTTATAATAAATACTCATAAACAAGGTGGTGCAGTATTCTAGTCAGTACTGCCGTTTCTCAAGACGGACCTAAAAAGCCGTTTAAGGGCATATCGATGAAGTTCCTTGTGTCGGCTTGCCACGCCCAGTGGTGGGTTGATGCTGGGAGTTAAGGTTTAGGGGCGATCTGCAATGGCATGCAGGCGTTGACCCCTCTACCGTGGAGACCCTAACTTTTGGAAGAAAAGCCAGCGGTGCGGATAGTAGAATAAACACTGCTGCACGTCGACCACGAGCAGGGATTAAACCTGTTAGGCGGTATCATTTGATGCTGTGAACAGTGTAGCCTGCCTTGAGTGAATATGGTGGATAACGGATCAGATGTATGAACACTGGCCGGTGTAAGTACATTATCGCTGTTTGAAACCCTATTTGCAAAAGAGGCTAGGAAACGGACAGACTGTCGGGGAAAACTCCTAGACTGTTCAAATTGAAATATGTTGGGGATTGCAGTGTGGACTAAGTGGTGATCAGGCTCCGTCAGCGGTAACGCAGCGGTTGGCGATTTAATGGGAAACCTCTGTTATGGCGACATTTCAGTATTGCCGAGGGAAATCCTGCCTGACCTAAGCCGCAAAATTTACTCAACATATTGCCACCTGTTTAATTAAGACAAACAAATTATTGGAGGTTTATCTGGTGGACGGCAATTACAGGCATCCGGTCGACGAAAAAAAGGTTAAGTTCAGGAGAAGTCCTGTAGCCGGCTCGAAAAAAAATAACGCAATCTGGATTTTAACCGTTACGGTTCTGTCATTTCTAATATCATCCATTTTAACGATCGCTTCTTCAGATGTTTTAAAGGAAGCTGGAATTATAACAGCTTTTCTTGTTATTTTCATCATTATATTGATAAATATCATGTTTGATATTATTGGTACGGCTGTTACGGCGGCAGACGAGACACCTTTTCATGCAATGGCGTCAAGAAAGCTATATGCGGCAAAACAGTCCATCAAGCTAATCCGCAATGCGGACAAAGTATCCAATGTCTGCAATGACGTAGTAGGCGACATATGCGGCATTATCAGCGGTGCAGCCGGCGCATACATTGTTTTCAGGATCATCGGCAACAGCGATACCATTACTGTAACGGAGTTGGTGGTAACTGGACTGATCACTGCATTTACAGTGGGAGGGAAAGCCCTTGGAAAAGGGGTTGCAATTCACAACAGCAATTATATAATATATAAGGTTAGTGTCGTAATAAAGTTTGCCAATGATAAATTCTCATTTATCACGGGAAAAGGTAGAAATAAAAAATGATGGATCAAAATTCAGCAGGAAACCTGCTTGATAGCATAAATTCACCGGAAGATATCAGAAAACTCGATCTTCAGCAGCTAAATGCCCTGGCGGAAGAAATAAGGCAGTTCCTGATCGAGAAGGTATCCGTAACAGGAGGGCATCTGGCGTCAAATCTCGGTGTTGTCGAGCTGACGCTCGCGTTACACAAGGCATTCGATACCCCGAAAGACAAGATCATCTGGGATGTAGGACATCAATCCTACGTGCATAAGATCGTAACAGGAAGAAGAGAACAGTTCGATACACTGCGCCAATTAGATGGTATATCCGGATTTCCAAAGTGCTGTGAGAGCGAATATGATTGCTTCAACACCGGGCACAGCAGTACTTCCATATCTGCAGCGCTTGGCATTGCCAAAGCGAGGGATATCCTTAAAGAGCAATACTCCGTTGTAGCTGTAATAGGTGATGGAGCAATGACAGGAGGCTTGTCCTATGAAGCATTGAATGACGCGGGCCGCTCTCTCAACAATCTCATTATAGTACTGAACGACAATGAAATGTCTATCAGCAGAAACGTTGGCGGAATCTCGCGCTATTTAAGCAAAATAAGGACTCAGCCTATTTATTTCAAGGCAAAGGACGATTTGAATTCTTTTCTGAACAGCATACCTGCCATAGGCAAAAGCGCAGCACGTGCTCTGGACAGAGCAAAGGGAACGATCAAGTACATCGTAATGCCCGGCGTGATTTTTGAAGAACTGGGCCTTAAATATCTTGGCCCGATTGACGGCCATGACATTGCCGATCTGACAAATGTTTTTGCAAGAGCGAAGAGGGTAAAAGGTCCTGTTTTGATACATGTCTGCACACAGAAAGGCAGAGGCTACCGGTTTGCAGAGAATAGACCACAGGAATTTCATAGCATATCACCTTATGAGATCGAAACAGGCGAAGTAAAAACGAATAACGGCCCCTCTTTTTCCGATGTTTTCGGTAAAAAAATGGTAAGCCTTGCGCTTGCGGAACCAAAAATGGCGGCTATAACTGCAGCGATGCCGCTGGGTACCGGCCTGGATGAATTTTCAAAGCTTTATCCTGAACGATTTTTTGATGTCGGAATAGCGGAGCAGCATGCCGTTACATTTGCGGCAGGTCTGGCAAAGGGCGGCGTCAAACCTGTTGTTGCTGTTTATTCCACATTCCTGCAGCGCTCCTATGACCAGATTATCCATGATGTAGCGCTTCAGAACCTGCATATGGTAATTGCGATCGACAGGGCCGGCATTATAGGCGAGGATGGAGAGACTCACCAGGGATTGTATGACATATCATTTTTGAATCATATCCCCAATATGACCATAGCAGCTCCCTGTGATTATGATGAATTGGAAGGGTTGCTGGAATATGGCGTTTCCAGGTATGACGGCCCTATTGCCATCCGGTATCCGCGGGGCACTGGTAGGAGAATGCTTGCACAAACCTCTGAAATCCGTTATGGAAAAGGTGTAAAGCTTCTTTCCGGTAGTGACATTTCAATCATAGCAGTGGGAAATATGGTTGAAACTGCATTAAAGGCAGCGGAATTACTTCAGGAAAAAGACGTCAGTGCCGAAGTAATCAACGCAAGGTTCATTAAGCCGCTGGATGCCAGGCTGATCATGGAAAGTGCTGCGAAAACCCGCGCTGTTGCAACGATTGAGGATGGCGTTATAAAAGGTGGATTTGGCAGCAGCGTTCTTGAACTTCTGAATAAAAATAATTTTAAAATCAAAACATGCATATTGGGATATCCAGATATTCCAATACTTCAGGGAAAAAGAAGTGAAATTCAAAAAAAGTACGGCATGGATGCAGAAACGATATCCCATGGTATTCTCAGGCTTTTAAAAAACAAGTAAGGCTCGGCTAAAATATAACCGCTTTAGCGGAAGTTATATTTTAACGATGCCTAAACGTATAGGAGGAGTTTTGTTGGCGAAAGAGAGACTTGACGTTATATTGGTGCAAAGAGGCTTGTTCGACAGCCGCGAAAGGGCGAAAAGCTCAATCATGGCCGGACTTGTATATGTCGGTGGCGAACGGGCGGACAAGGCAGGCAGCAGCTATGCGGAGGATGCACTGATAGAAGTCAGGGAGAACTTGAACCCCTATGTCAGCAGAGGCGGCTTGAAGCTTGAGAAGGCGATACGGTATTTTGGAATCGGGCTTGAAAATAAAAAGGCGATCGACGTGGGTGCATCCACAGGCGGTTTTACTGACTGCATGCTTAAAAACGGCGCTGCGAAGGTCGTGGCAATCGACGTAGGATACGGACAACTAGCTTGGATGTTAAGGAATGACGATCGCGTGACAAATCTCGAAAGAACAAACATAAGGTATGTAAAGCCTGATGACATCGGTTTCTGTGCTGATTTTGCATCTATTGACGTTTCATTCATTTCTCTGAAAAAAGTACTGCCACAAGTCCGAGAACTTATCGACCAACAGCATGGTGAGGTGCTTTGCCTTATAAAGCCCCAGTTTGAAGCAGGCCGTGATAAGGTGGGAAAGCACGGAGTTGTAAGGGATGTCAATGTCCACAGGCAGGTTGTTACAGATGTGACAGGCTTTGCTATAGATACCGGATTTGGTCTGAAGGGGCTGACCTATTCCCCCATAAAAGGTCCTGAAGGAAATATCGAATATTTGTGTTATCTGTCGTTATGCTCCGGCTATAAAGATATCCGGGAAATAAATCCGGAAATAGACGTGGCAGTCAGGCTGTCCCATGAGGAATTGAATTAAATTGTTTTCTGTATAAATATACGGTATAATTAAAGAAGTAAAATGAAAGATACCAGAAAACAGAAGTCAGAAACCGGATTTGAGATTTTTAAAGTACTATGTGAGTCTATCATCCAGGCTCTGGACCTTAGACTTTAACATCTAGACGCTGGACTTTAGACTCTAGCTTCTAGCCTTTGACCATTAGACTGTAGTCTTTAGTCTTGACTCTTGACTTTAGCCTTTAACCTTTGCTCTAGTTTCTAGTTTCTGGTCTCTAGTTTCTGATTTATCGAGGTATTGATGAAAGAAATCGGTATTATCACAAATGAAAGCAGAGATACGGATTATACCTATACGAAGACACTGGCAAACAGCATCATCAAGCGGGGCGGAAGAGCTCTGATGACGGACAGGCTGTGTGAAAAGGCCGGCATCGGAGAATATTGCGGAGATGAAGAAGAAGTCATCAATCATAGTGATTTAGTTATTTGCCTTGGTGGAGACGGTACCTTTTTAAAGGCTGCAAGAAAGGTCTATATCAAAGAGCTGCCGATTCTGGGCATCAACCTGGGCAACCTGGGATTCCTCGCCGAGGTTGATAAAAATGATATTGATTTTGCAATTGAGCAACTTTTTTATAATAAATATGCAATCGAAGAAAGAATGATGCTTGGAGCCGCCATTCACAGAAGAGGAGAAGCAACAATCCATGACATCGCTTTAAATGACGCAGTTATTACAAGAGGAGCGGTGTCCAGGATCGTCCATGTCAAGGTATATGTAAATGATATATTTGTAGATTCCTTTCCGGGCGACGGACTCATCGTATCAAGTCCGACAGGTTCAACAGCATACTCGCTTTCCGCCGGAGGACCGATCGTCGAACCGGATACAAAACTTTTGCTGATTACTCCGATATGCCCTCATATCCTTTATTCAAGGTCTTTTGTCATAAACACGGACAGTGTGGTAAAGGTCGTGGTCGATGAAGATTTTGACCACAGCGCCATGGTAGCACTGGATGGTGAGGAGGGCTACAGTATAAGAGGCGGCGACTCGGTAGAAGTAACAAAATCCCCTTATAGCATTAAGCTGGTTAAAATGAATTACAGGAATTTTTATAGTATACTCCGAACAAAAATCTACTATAAGGGAGAGAGTTTGAAACGAGATGAAGTACAGTAGGCATGCCAAGATTCTGGAACTAATAGAAAATTATCAAATAGAAACACAGGAAGAACTGGCCGAAAAGCTCAAGGAACACGGAATGGATGTTACACAGGCTACTGTTTCACGTGATATCAAGGAACTGCGTCTGATAAAGGTCATGGTGGATGACGAGCATTACAAATATGCTTCCATCTCGCACAGTGAAAGTACCATTACCAACAGGCTTTTAACTATTTTTACTGAATCTTTCGTGAGTTGTGATTATGCCAACAATATCGTCGTGGTCAAAACTCTTCCTGGAATGGCTCAAGCCTCTGCTTCAGCGGTAGATACGTTAAAATGGACGGAGATCGTCGGAACGATTGCAGGCGACGACACAATCATGATCGTTTGCAGAGCGGAAAAAATAGCAGAAGAACTGGTAAACAAGCTGAGCAAAATGACAAATTAGAGCAATTAAATATTAGAAATGCTGGGGGAAAAATATGCTTTTACAGCTTGACATTCACAACATTGCTTTGATTGATGAGGTCAATATTGAGCTGGGTGACGGACTGAACATTCTAACAGGAGAAACAGGTGCCGGTAAGTCCATCATTATCGATTCCATCAATGCCGTGCTTGGCGACAGGATATCGAAGGAAATCATCAGGACCGGTTCTGAGAAAGCTATCGTTGAGGCCGCTTTCCAAATAGATAATGAGCGGTTTGAGGACATCTTCAGCAAAATCGGCATGGAGAGCGAGGAAGACGGCACATTGATCTTATCCAGGGAAATCACACAGTCCGGCCGGAATACCTGCAGGGTCAACAGCAAGCTTGTGGCGGTATCGGTTCTGAAGGCTATCGGTGAACGGCTGATCGACCTGCATGGGCAGCATGACAATCAATCCCTCATTAAAGCAGAAAATCACATAGACCTTCTGGATTCTTTCGGAGGCGAAGCTATACAGCAGTTAAAGCGTGAATATTCAGCGCTTCTGGAACAGTACAGGGATATTAAGGCGCGATTGAAGAGTTTATCGGGTGATCCCGGCGAGCGGGAAAGAAAGATCGACCTGTTGAAATTTCAAATCGATGAAATAAAGAAGTCCAAACTGAAGACGAATGAGGAAGATGAATTGAACAGGCAGAATCTGCTCCTTACAAATGCCGAAAAGATAGCAGGTTCGCTGTCTATGGCTTATAGCCTGATATCGGCAGGAGAACAAGGGTCAAGACCGGTAACGGATGTCCTGAATGAAGCGATGTCACAGCTCGGTACGGTCTCAAGGCTGGATGAAAGCTATGCGGATATGCTGGGGCGTCTTCAGGATATTGTCTATCAGCTCGATGATCTCACTGAAGATGTGAGGAAGAACTATGAAAATGTCGAATTCAATCCCGGTCTTTTGGTGGAAATACAGGAACGGCTTGATCTCATATATAAACTGAAAAGGAAATATGGGAAAACCATACCTGAAATACACGAATTCTGTTCGAAATCGGAAACACAACTGGATGAGCTTTTAAAGAGTGAAGAAAATGTTATTAAATTAAATGCGAATAAAAATGAATTGGAAGGATTATTGTATAAAGCATCCTGCAAGCTGAATGAGCAGCGTATCAAGGCGGCTTCGATACTGGAGGGCAGAATATGCAGACAGCTGGACGAACTGGAAATGAGGAAGGCCAGATTTAAGGTGGATATTCAGTTTGATTTGCCTTCCGTTAGCCAGGAAGAAAGAAAATTTACAAATAACGGGCTGGATAAGGTGGAATTCCTGATCTCGGCAAATGTGGGAGAACCATTAAAGCCTCTTGCAAAAATAGCCTCCGGGGGAGAAATGTCAAGAATTATGCTGGCGATCAAAACCATTCTTGCAGAGGTTGATAAAATACCCACGATGATTTTTGATGAAATCGATATGGGGATAAGCGGAAAAGCGGCACAGAAGGTAGGTGAGAAGCTATCTTACATATCCAGAGGACATCAGGTCATATGCGTGACGCATCTGGCGCAGATAGCCAGTATGGCCGATAACCACTATCTCATTGAAAAGGTCATGGATGAGGCTACTACAAAGACAACTGTCACAAGGCTCGGAGGAGATAAAAAAGTTCATGAAATCGCACGGTTGATCGGCGGTATCACCTCATCCGAAGCTTCTATAAAATATGCGGAAGAGATGCTTAAAAACGCTAAAAAAGCAGGAAATTTTGGCTAATGCGCCTCATTTTCCTGCTTTTATTTATTTTTACCTTCTATTCTTTTGATAATAGTCATTTTTAAAGAAAATTCAGACTTGATTCCATTGATACGATATCACTGGAATATTTTCATGGTTATTTATAAAGTAAATCCGACCAAAATTCCCGAGGTTCGATACCTCTGGAATTTTTTCATTTGAATAATTGAATTTGCAAAAGGTTAACTTACTTGCAGGAGGTTGAACAATGAGACGATTGACAACTTTTAAAAAGATTCTTATTGTTTTGACAGTATCAGCTTTTGCAGTGGTAGGTACGGCTTATGCAAAGGTTTTATTGACCATTCCGGGTGAGATCGTTCTTATAGAAGGTGAAGAATACATTTACGATATCAATAGCCTTTTCCCGCTTAGCATCAAGGCGGATACAGACGGTATACTGAAAATAAATGGCCGGAGTGTCGATACAACAGCAAATCATATCGGTTTTTCCAGGCCTGTTTCTCTCTGTTCTTCAAAAGGCGGAAGTGTAAAACTCAATTTTACGTTTTTTGGTCTGTTACCGGTAAAGACAGTAAATGTGGATATCGTATCAAATAAGCAGGTGATAGCCTGTGGAAATACGGTCGGTGTAAAGCTTAAGCTAGATGGAATACTTGTGATAGGCATATCGGATGTTGTAAATAATGGTCAGAAGTCCGTCCCGGTCAGAAATAGCGGGATAAAGCCCGGTTACGTAATTACCCACATTAATGACAGAGCCATTCAGGATATTGAGGAATTGGTAAGCGAAATTGATAAAAGCGGGGGAAAACCTTTAAAGATAACTTACAGAACGGGCACAGGCAGGTTTGACGCAATGATATCGCCTGCTGTGTCCTCTGATGATAAAAAATACCATATTGGCCTATGGGTAAGAGATAGTACTGCGGGGATCGGGACTTTGACCTTTTATGACAGCACAAATCACTTGTTTGGCGCATTAGGTCATGGTATAACTGATATAGACACCAGCACATTAATGTCGGTAAAATCGGGAGAGATACTTGAGTCCAGCATTCTTGGCGTTAAAAGAGGCGAATCCGGAGAACCAGGAGAACTGAAGGGAATATTTGCAGAGGATACAAGACTTGGCGTAATTGATTTAAACAGTGATATTGGGATTTATGGAAAGCTTGATGAAAATGCTCTGGACAGAATACCAGGAAAGCTTTATCCTGTCGGTGTCAGAGCCGATATTACAGAAGGCCCTGCTACTATACTTTCAAATATAGAGGGTAAGAATATCGAGGAATATTCGATCGATATTCAAAAGGTTTCCAGGCAGAATTTAAATGGCTCCAAAGGGATGATCATTAAAGTGACTGACAGCCGGATGCTGGAAACTACCGGAGGTATTGTGCAGGGAATGTCGGGAAGCCCTATCATCCAGAAGGGCAAAATAATCGGAGCAGTGACCCACGTCCTGGTGAATGACCCTACACGAGGATATGGCATATTTATCGAAACCATGCTTAAAAATACTACCAGGTGATTTAAGAGATAGGGTGAACATAGTTTTCGCCCTATCTTCA
>JBDKVA010000181.1:0-5648 GCA_039679375.1 Clostridiaceae bacterium | reverse complement strand
AGGGATGTTTTAGGCGGCGTTTTCGGTCCCCTTTTTGCGTAAAGATGCACACCCCTACATGCTTCTTCCTACTTATGATAACTCAATCATTTTTGCATCTGGCACTCATTCTTATGCAATTGCTTATTATTTGACGCCCCACTATGCAACTGGTATTATTTTCTTAAAGTATACTGGTTCGTTTTTTCTTCCCTGCAAAAAATATACAAGAGGAGTGGTTGATTCTGTATCGTTACAAAAGAATTACGGCATTAGTCCTGGCTTTTTTGATGCTCATTGCCATACCATTTGCAGACGCTGCCACTGAGACGCCGACGTCTGATGCTGAAATTGCAAAAGGGCTTGGGGTCATTGTTGGCGATGGCCGGGCTGATTTCAATGATTATCTCAAGGATGATTCGACCAGAATGCAGGCAGTCATTTTGTCTTTACGCCTTAGTGGAGTCGAAGGCGAAGCACGGGCTTATAAAGGAAGTGAAAACTTCAAGGATGCAGACAGCCTTACCTGGGCGGAAGGCAAAAATATACTGGGTTATGTGAAGGCCAAACCGAACCTGGGCTGGGTAGGAGATGGCTACAACTTCAAACCCCTCGATAAAATCACTGTACAACAATTTTACAAGGTGCTGCTTGAGAATCTTGGGTACAAAGTCGGTACAAACGGAGATTTGCCGTATTCGGACACAGTTGCGGTCGCAAACAAGATAGGGCTGTCCAAGCCCGCCGAGGATGCCATGACACCCGGCAAATTCTTGTCCAATGGCGATCTGGCGAAGGCTGTCATCGCCGCGTTGAAAACCGATACAAAAGCCGGAAATCCACTGATCCGGGATCTGATCAACAAGGGCGCTGTGAACGCGGCAAATGCGCTGAATCTGGGCTTTGACCCCCTATTGCTGGCACCGGATAAAATCGAGTGGATCAATGAAGGAACACACTATGTGATGTTTGGAGACCACTATGTTTTTCCTGACAAGGTTAAGGTTCAAATCACAAAAGGAAACCTGTCCAAGTCAGTTGATATGAAAGTCAATTGGAATATGACAGGAAAAAGGGTTAACGGCACAAGTGCTGGTTTTGACGAGGGAACGCCCTATACATTCGGAACCGATTTTACCGATAGTGGCCACTTTATCTTTACAGGCACCGTTGATGGCACGGCTGCGACTGGTAATTTCTACATTTATGTGAGGGAAAAAGAAGATATAATCAGCTTCCTGCCGCTTCCGTCTGTCCGGACGACCGAGGGCGTCAGGCCCACCCTGCCGGACAAGGTCATGGCGACCTTCAGGGACAATACAGTCAAAGAGATGCCTGTGATATGGTATTCATTTGATTATAACAGTCCGGGGCTGAAAACAGTTCGTGGCCGTATTCCCGGCTATTCCTGCTATCCAAATATCGAGGTATACGTTGAGCGCAACACAATCAGCTATGATTCCGGTGATTCCGGTGATTCCGGCGTACCTCTCCCTCCACCTCCAGCCATAGGCACTCTGGTGGAAAAGGTGGAGGCAACCTCGGTAAACAAGCTGGAAATCACCATGAAAAGCGAAAAGGCGTTATACAGTATGGATGCGTCCAAAATCAAGTTTGTCGGCAGCAACGACCCGAACAATCTGGCCGGCAATCTGGAAGCCGGCAACCCGGTCAGCATCTCTCAGAATGGAACAAAGGCAACCTTAACACTCAACCATGATCTGACAGGATCAGTTGGCTACGCCAATGGAGAAGTCCCCTCCGTCAGGATTTACTTTGACGCCAACGCACTGACGCTGCAGGACAGCACCCAATCCCAAGCCCTGGCGGCAAGCGATGCGTTGTTCATTGCGGACAAGATCGCACCGGCAGCAGAAGCGGTTTATGCCCAGGCAGACTCCGGGACAGGCCATGACACTATTGTCGTTAAATTCAACGAAAAAATCTTTTTAAGCGACGCCTTTGCGGACAATCAGATCAGGGTAAAGGATAAGGACAACGATACCGTGTTGGCCCTGAATAGCGATTATACTCTCTCATCAGATTCTCGTTATCTCATCATCAAGGTGACTAAAGGTGTTATCGTCAATCATCGTTTCTCGGTTGAGTTGCTGGATGGGAGCAATATCAGTGACAATGCCGATAGCTCCAACGCCTTTGCCCCACTGAATAATCACCCGGCGGCATTTGGCCCCACCGATATTCTGAAAGCAGACGGCGCTACTCCGGGAGGTACCATTTCATTTCCCGTTGAGTAGTAATTGAGGTAATCCAAGGCTTGACGCCCGGCGCGCCATAATAGGTCAAAAATCACCTTACGAAATGCGAATCGCAGATTCTGCTTGCTTCGCAGACAATCCCAACGCCATTAGCACATGAGAAGGTCCATCTTTCCCCGATGTACATGCAGAACTCGTCGAAACGCAAATAGCTTTTAAATCCAAAAGATGCATAAGAGATTCGCCTGAGATGTTGTCAAAAGCGATATTAACGATTCCCGGTAAGCGGTTTCCAGTATCACCATTAACGTATATACTCGGCACATTAGCTCGAATCCCATCTATTGTAGTTTTAACAAAGGTAGCGAGTTTTTCGGCAGTTGCCCTCATATCGGAAACGCTTTCCTCAAGCGCATATCCAGCAGCTACAATCCCAGCGACATTCTCTGTACGAATGGTGTACACATCCTAGTTGCGCTTGCTATCAACATTCATCAGTATTCCAGTACAGGATACACTGCCTGTCCGGTGATTGAAAATCACCATTCCGTTCTGACGGAAACCAATGTCGGTTTATGATGAAAGAGGCTTGTTGGTTTCATAATTCTGCCCCACTTTTCGTGTTCATGCGCATAATCTATAAGCAAGGTTATGATTCAAAATGATGATTACCCGTTATATGGTAATAGCAGTTAATCAGGCATTTAAGAATTTATAAACGGCAAAGATATGCTTCTTTCAACGGCAAAGATATGAGTTAAGTCACAGAAATTTTTTTTGAGAGAGAGAAACATATAGAAAGAAGAGATGGTGTGGTAGAGTATGGGGGGTGGGAAGGATTTAAAGGTAATTGAGCAATAGCTCAATCTCATACCTGCTTCCATGCTATTTAACTAAAAGCGGCATATGTCTTCAATTTGATATATGTGTATGAATTCACGGGTAGTTTATTACGATTTGGGGAAAAGCACCTTAAAAGTGCTCCCTTTTCCGGGTTTGCTGAACACTTTAATAGTCCCTTTATGTTCATTTGCAATCCAAGCTGCGATCGCTAATCCTAGCCCTGTTCCACCCAATTTCCGTGAACGTGCTTTATCGACCCGATAAAATCTCATAAAAATCTTCTCTTTCTCAGACTCATCAAAACCTATTCCGCTATCTTCGACCACAATTTCCATTGCATTTTGTGTTTTTCTCATTTTCAAGTTAACACTCCCGCCATTAGGTGTATATTTGAAAGCATTATCCAGGAAAATGCTGACCAGTTGTCTTATTCGCACTTCATCACCATGCATTTTTACTTCTGGCTCTATAGCCGAAGAGAATTTTAAATTCTTGTTCTGAAACAGAGGCGCAAATTGAAATGCAAGTTCGCTCAAAAGAGACGATATGTTAAATTCATTATGATCAAATTTAATTTCTTGCGCATCAATCCGGCTCAGGAAAAGAAGGTCATTAACCAGTTTGCCCATATTACTGGTTTCGCTGTAAGCATTTTGCAGCCAATTGATATTATCTTTTATATTGCCGTTCTGGTCTGCTACCACAACATCAAGGTTGCTTTGTATTATTGTAAGCGGAGTTCTAAGCTCGTGTGAAACATCGGCGATAAATTCTTTCTGCCGCTGCCAGGCGAGTCTGACCGGTATCATAGCGCGTCCGGCCAGCAACCAGCCAATGAATGCAGCAAATAAAATGGCAACCATGCCACTTCCTATCAGAAGGTAGCTAAACTTGCTAATAAACTTGTGAATCATGGTGAGATTGCAGTAGGTTTGCACAACTCCATTTTCATTATTTTTATGAAAAGGAATAGAATAGATACGATACTTAATTCCATCCAGATTAATGGTATCCCAGCGACCTTTTTGATTTAACCAGGACTGCCGTGCCAATTCCTGACTGCTTTGAAGAAGTGCCTGATATCGAATAGAAGATTGGGTAATTTGCATATTTTCATCACGTAAAATAAACTTGAATATGGCATCAGCATGATTCTCATCATCAGGTGTTTTTTTATCAGGTGGCGCATCATTCAATTCCGGTATAATATTCAGATCGTTTACCTGCGCTGCAGTTACCTTCAATTCTCGGTCGAGCATAAATCCATCAGCATAAAAAATATTATAAAAGGCAAAGCCGATGAATAGAGAAGTAAACAATACCAACACCATCGTATAGTAAAGCGTTAATTTCATTCGCATATTGCGCAGTTCCTGAAACATAATTACCTCGCTTCCATGGTATAGCCGATTCCTCTCACCGTAGCAATACGATAACTGGCTTTATTTATTTTTTTTCTCAGATAATGAATATATATTTCTACGTTGTTGTCATTGACCAGATTTTCATAACCCCATATTCGATCACTTATTTGTTCACGGGTAAACACCATACCGGGTTTCCGCATTAGCATCTCCAAGAATTGTGCCTCTCTATAAGTAAGCTTTACTTGCTCTTCATCAATGCATAGCGTAAGGCTATCTGCATCTAACCTCATATTGCCAAGATATAATGCTTCACTGATATAGGCAGATGGGATTCTGCGTGACAAGGCTCTAATCCTGGCCATAAGCTCAGCCATGGAAAATGGTTTTCCCAGATAATCGTCGGCTCCCAGATCCAGACCGGAAACGCGGTCGTCGATCGAGTCCAGAGCAGTTAGAAGCAGTATCGGAGTCGTGTTTTTACGGTGGCGTAATTCTTTCAGTATTTCCATACCGTTTTTACCAGGAAGCATAATATCTAAAACAATAACATCATAAATATCTTTTTGAGCCAGAATGAAACCTTCATTTCCATCCCCGGCACAATCCACCTCATAATGACTCTGCTTAAGGGTATGAGCCACAGCAGAACTTATTTTCTCTTCATCCTCAATCAACAATACTCGCATAGTTGTCTCCTCATATTAATAATATAGCTTTCGCCCTGACACAATATATAATCAATTTGAATCTAAGGCGAAAGCTGTCTGATATTTGTAAGATCTCTTTAGTTATTTAATGACTTACTTTCCGGAGTAATAGCTTCATTGCTTCCAGAAAACTTACGCATTACTTTACTTCTTACGTCATCAAAAGTGCTGTATAGTACCGGTACAAACACCAGCGTCAAAACAGTGGATACCAACAGACCGCCAACTACAACCGTAGCCATAGGTGCCATGGTTGAACCACCCTCACCTAATCCTAAAGCCATGGGAAACATAGCCAATATGGTAGCCAGCGAGGTCATCAATATAGGTCTTAGCCTTACCCGGCCTGCTTCAATAATAGCTTCACTTTTCTCCATGCCTCGATCACGAAGTTGTTTCAGGTAATCAATCAAAACTATAGCGTTGGCAACTACAATACCCATCAACATAATAACACCAAGAAACGAAGTAATACTTAAAGCCCGGCCGGTAATAGCCAGCGATAAAATTGCTCCGATAATAGCTGTAGGCAT
>JBDKVA010000180.1:0-1653 GCA_039679375.1 Clostridiaceae bacterium | reverse complement strand
GAAGTTCCGCAAAGTATGCGACAGGATGTAATGAACTTGATTGTCAAAGAATAAATTTCCGGTTGTTCCCCAAAGAACCCTCGCCCGGCCTTTATTTATAATAACATTTGGATGCCGGGGAGAATAAGCTTGTATTAAAAATAAAATAATCAGCGCTGAGATAATCATTACCCCATCCTCCAGGCATTGAGCTTCGTTGTCTTGTCTCGGGAAGCATCTGAATCCTGCCATGGCTTCCTGGAAATTTTCATTCATTTATTGATTTTCTCTTCTTGACTAATCATTAGTGATATATTACCATAATGCCGACAGACAGTCGGTCTATAACAAGGGGATGTAAAAATGAGGATAGTAAAACAAGCTGAAGAGCGCAGAAACGAGATACTTGACGCGGCGGATCAGCTGTTTGCCCAGAAAGGCTTTGACGGCACAAGTACCAACGATATTCTTGAAAAGGTCGGAATTGCGCGGGGAACGCTGTATTATCACTTCAAGTCAAAGGAGGATATTATGGATGCGCTGATTGAGCGGTATAATACCCGCTTATTAGGCGCGGCGCAGGAAATTGCCGGGGACAGGAGCATACCTGTAAAAGAACGCATTATCCGCGTTGTAATGGCCTTAAATATAGGTGACGGAGGAGGCCGGGAAATCATGGAACATATTCACAAGCCGCAAAACGCCCTTATGCATCAGAAAATACAAAAGGTCATAATCAATGGCGTTACGCCGATTCTGACGGGAATAATCCGCGAGGGTATCGAACAGGGACTGTTCAGCACGCCATATCCATATGAATGCATGGAAATGATTGTGGCATATACGAATACTGTTTTTGACGATGATATGGTTGAAATGACCGGCGAGGAGCATGCTTCACGCATACAGGCGTTTATTTTCAACACCGAAAGGCTGCTCGGTGTTGAAAAAGGAAGTCTTAAGTACTTTGCGCAGATGTTTGGCTGCTAAGCAGGTGGACCAAATGCACGATGCGGGAAAATCATTCAATAAATTCCTTCTTCTGTGGTCGGGTGAGCTTGTTTCAGCGATAGGCAGCGGCCTGACATCGTTCGGGCTGGCGGTTTATGTTTTCGAGCAGACGGGCAAGGCATCGGCGGTGGCACTCGTAACCTTGCTGGCGTTTATGCCGTCGCTTCTTTTAAGTGCTGTGGCGGGAGTGCTTGCGGACCGCTATGACCGCAGGCTTCTAATGGTCTTGGGCGACAGTCTTTCCGCCTTGGGACTTGTGTTTATTCTTTTTTGTATGCTGCACGGAGAAGCACAGTTATGGCAGATTTGCGTGGGAGTTGTCATCAGTTCGGTATTTTCGTCGCTGCTTGATCCCGCCTACAAAGCTACGATTACCGATTTGCTGACCGAGGAGCAGTACACCAAGGCCAGCGGCCTCGTTCAGGCGGCAGGCTCGGTAAAATATCTGATTTCTCCTGTTATTGCGGGATATCTGCTCATTGTTGCGGATATAAAACTGCTGCTGGTAATAGATATCTGTACATTTTTTGTAACCGTTGCTTCAACTCTTGCCGTACGCAGTGGTCTTGCCGCCAGGAAATATGAACAGGCCAAATCGTTTATATGTGAATTCAAAGACGGCTGGGGCGCCGTCTCGGAAAACAGGGGCGTGCTTATTCTGGT
>JBDKVA010000179.1:0-35422 GCA_039679375.1 Clostridiaceae bacterium | reverse complement strand
CTATAATAACAAACAGAGCATAAATTTTTTTATAGTAAGTTTTCATCATCATGTACCTTCTCATTTGTAAAAGTAATTAAAAATAGAATTTACCCATTATATTTGTTCGACACGATATGCCCTTCTTCCTTCTATATCGTCATATTTTACCTGTTTTTTTACAAATTTAATCTCTTTGTAATGTTACAGTGCAAAGTTACGCTAAAATATAATACAATGCCCCGGATAAAATGTTTGACAATATACCATGCGGGTGTTATTATTATTTAAAGCTTAAAGCGGATTATTTCTGCCGGATGCTTATCATCGTACCGCAATTGAATATACTATGGTAGAGGCGCATTTCTCATCAGTAACATCATGGAGGATCACAGGGTCCAGGGATATGATATGAAAGGGTGAAATGCCGAAGGACACTAATCGCCTGTAAGGTTGGTTCCTGGTTGCAAGTGTAAATAGCGTTGCAACTGTCATCAATTTATTTGATGGAGCGCTATCAGTTCTATACGAGGTCTTTTCGCAAGACATAATTATTATAGGAACTGTTGGCATCCTGCCAGCAGTTAATTTATTTCATGGAGGTTTTGTGTTATGGGTCGTAAAATAAAAGTGGGTGTACTTGGTGGAACCGGAATGGTAGGTCAGCGTTTTGTCACACTGCTGGAAAATCATCCCTGGTTTGAAGTAGCTGCTATCGGAGCCAGTGAAAGGTCAGCCGGCCTCCCCTTCGAAAAAGCGGTCGAGGGACGCTGGAAGCTGGATTTGCCGATACCTGAAGGCGTTAAAAATATTGAAGTCAAAAATGTAAACGAGATAAAAAGCATGGCAGATACGGTCGACATGGTATTCTGTGCTGTCGATATGAAAAAGGATGAAATACGCGAGCTGGAAGAAAAATATGCAAAGGCGGAATTACCTGTAATTTCAAATAATTCCGCTCACCGTTTTACAGATGACGTACCCATGATCATACCCGAGATCAACCCGGAGCACTCTGCAATCATTGAAAAGCAAAGAAAACGGCTCGGTACGAAAAGAGGCTTTATCGCGGTGAAATCCAATTGCTCTCTGCAGAGTTATGTTCCTCCGGTCCACGCGCTTATGGGATTTGGACCGGAAAAAATACTCGCATCGACCTATCAGGCCATTTCAGGTGCGGGTAAAGTATTCCGTGACTGGCCGGAAATCCTGGACAACGTCATACCCTATATTGGCGGCGAAGAGGAAAAAAGTGAAAAGGAACCATTGAAAATATGGGGAAAAATTGCAGGCGATAAGATTATCCCTGCCACAGCACCTGCGATATCCGCCCAGTGCTACCGTGTCCCTGTCTCAGACGGGCATTTGGCTGCTGTTTATATTTCATTTAAAAACAAGCCATCCATGGATGAGATATTAAGCTGCTGGAAGGAATTCAGGAGCAAGCCGCAGGAACTGAAGCTTCCAAGCGCGCCTGCCCAATTCCTCACCTATTTCGAGCAGCCGGACAGGCCGCAGACAAAACTCGACAGGAATCTGGAAAACGGAATGGGCATTGCGGTTGGCAGGCTGCGTGAAGACAACCTTTTCGACTACAAGTTCACCTGCCTATCCCACAATACCATCAGGGGCGCGGCTGGCGGCGGAGTACTGATGGCTGAGCTGCTCAAGGCGGAAGGCTGGCTTTGATCGATATCCCGGAAGCATTTGATCCCTAAATGTATCATAAAATCATTGAAAGGATGATTCCACATGAAAAAATGTATTTTTACAGGCTCAGGTGTAGCAATCGTGACGCCATTCTCAAACGACGGAGTTGATTTTGAAAAACTTGGAGAACTGATCGAATTTCAGATAAGGGAAAAAACGGATGCCATTGTTATTTGCGGAACAACAGGCGAAGCATCGACCATGCCGGATGACGAGCATATTTCTGTTATTGAATATACGGTTAGAAAAGTTGCCGGCAGACTGCCGGTCATAGCCGGCACAGGCAGCAACGACACACGCCATGCCATACACCTCAGTAAACGTGCCCAGGAGGTTGGCGTCGATGCAATACTTAGTGTCACGCCCTATTACAACAAGACCACTCAACGGGGCTTGTACGAGCATTTTAAAGTAATCGCGGAGAATCTGTCCATACCTGTCATCCTTTATAATGTTCCCTCAAGGACAAACCTGAATATCAATCCCGACACCGTACAAAAGCTCTCAAAGCTTGAAAATATCGTAGCGATCAAGGAATGCAACCTGAATCAGATCGGTGAAATAATAAATCTTTGCGGAGATGATTTCACCATCTATTCGGGTGAAGACGGGCTTATCGTTCCGGCCATGGCTCTTGGCGGCAAGGGTGTAATATCGGTAATGGCTAACATCATACCACATGACACCCATGGAATAGCCGCAAATATGCTGAACGGAAACTATGCGGAAGGCAGGAGGATGCAGTTGAAGACGCTTGATTTGATTAGGGCGCTTTTTATGGAAGTCAGCCCCATACCTGTCAAGGAAGCAATGAACATAATGGGTCTTCAGGTCGGAAAATGCAGGATGCCGCTGGTGGATATCAGCGACGGGAACAAAGATATACTGATGAAGGCAATGAAAAATTATGGTATTATATAAGGAAAGGGGACACACCGAAAAGGCAGAGACCAGAGAACAGAAACCAGAATCCAGAAGACATAAGTTAGAAACTGTATTTAGGTCTTCCCTGCAGATATACTCAGGTCTAGTCTCTGGTTTCTAGTTTCTGTACTTATGGAATGTCCCCGATGAAATATACTAATGATAGGATGTGTCGTTTTTGATTAAAATTTTGATGAGTGGTTGTAATGGAAAAATGGGGCAGGTCATTACAAGGCTTGCCGAACAATATGATGATCTGCAGATTGCCGCAGGTTATGATATATCCGATAGCGTAAAAAGTGGCTATCCGGTTTTTACAGACCTGAAAAACTTCAACTCCGAGGCAGATGTGATCATAGACTTTTCGAATCCTGCTGCACTGGAGGGTCTCCTTAACTTCGCCATTGAAAGGAAGCTGCCGATCATCGTTGCAACTACGGGGTTATCGCCCGCGCAAAGGAATTCGCTTCAGGCTGCGTCACAAAGAATACCCGTGTTTTTTTCAGCCAACATGTCCCTTGGCGTTAATTTGGTGATCGATCTGGTAAAAAAGGCTGCAAGGCTGCTTGAATCAAATTTCGACATTGAAATCATCGAAAAGCATCACAATCAGAAGCTTGATGCGCCCAGCGGTACGGCGCTTTCCATTGCAGACTCAATAAATGAGGTTCTGGAGCAAAAACATGAATATGTCTATGACAGGCATTCACGCAGGAAAAAGAGAAGCAAAGCGGAAATTGGCATACATGCCGTTCGCGGTGGGACAATTGTCGGTGAGCATTCCGTTATTTTCGCAGGAAATGACGAGATCATAGAAATAAACCACATGGCCATGTCAAAGGATATCTTCGGAACAGGTGCGCTCAGGGCTGCGAGATTCATATTCGGCAAGAAACCCGGTTTATACGATATGAATGACCTTATCGGCGAGAAATGACCTATACGGCGCATGTGAAAATGCACGCCGTTTACATACAGGCAAGGCGGAAAAATATAATAATGGAGGTATGTAAAATGGAAAATAAGCCGGTATCCAAAATTAATATTACGTACAATGTGGCTCTTGTAACCATCAATAATCTTCCGAATAACACCAGACTGATCTCCGAACTGTTCAATAAAATCGCGCAGCAGAATATTAACATCGATATGATCAGCCAGGTTCCAACGCTTCAAGGCAGCATCAATGTCTCGTTCAGCCTGCCGTCCGAAGATCTTGTAAATGCATTAAGCGCTCTGAATGATTTTAAAAAGGCCGCCAAAGACCTTCGTATCGAGGTTGATGCAGATAACACAAAATTGCAGGTTTATGGAGAAGGCATGCGAAACTACCCGGGTGTTGCAGCAAGACTTTATTCACTCCTGGCAGATGAGGGTGTTGAAATAAAGCTGGTTACTACTTCCGAGATCGACATATCATACCTGATATATGAAAAAGATGTGGATAAGGCTATGAACGCAATCAAAAGCGAATATGGTTTTTAGAAATACCTTTTAATTCCATCATCACCGTCAGTCTTCGGCGCGTCCCCGTTTTCGCCGGCTTCTTCTTCCCCACTGCCAGACGGCCTGTCACCGTCATCCTGCTTATCGTCGTTATTCTGGCCTATTGGCAGGCTCCCGCCTTCTGAAGTTTCCCCGGCCTCTTCACTGATTTCGTCCTCTTCCTCCTCATAATCCTCATCTTCTTCCTCTTCAATACGGGAGATCATGTATTTTTTCAGCTTCGGATATACATAAAAATTAGTAAGGAAGCCAATTAAACTGACTGTAAAGAACAAGTAAATAATGATTCCGATGATCGGGTTGAAATAGAAGGACAAAATGATAAGGAAAACACTCAGCAGCAATATCCCCACATTTGGAAGGAACTTAACGACCGTAAAAATCAAAGCATTTTTATATATTTGCTTTATTTTAAGATCGAATGTAATCATAATGGGATAAATATACATATTCATGATGGCAAAAATGATAAAGAGTACAACCATAAGCGCAGAGCCTGCAGTCATGATGAAATTTCCGGATCCAAGAATCATATAGGCCCTTATGGAAAACAGCATAATAAAGGTCAGCAACGAATTTATCGTGCTTATTATAAGGCTCTGCTTCATATTTTTTATTGCTGTTTCCTTGAAGTCACTCCATATAAATGCGTGTTCTTCACGGGCATAATTTCTCATGATGTATGTGAATCCGGCTTGCGCCGGTCCTGTCGTGACCATGGGGATACACATCATCAATGTGAGAAATATAAATTTCAGCATCACATCGCTTAGAAGAGTTTCGGAGTCCTTTAACGCATCAGGTAAAATATTTGGAAAGAAAAAGGTCAGTACAAACATTCCGAAAATAATAGCCGGTATATTGAAAATAAGGAACATCAGGTTGACCTTTACAAAGTTCCAGAACTTTCTTTGCAGTATTTCGAAAAAAACAATAAAGGGTGATTTTGGAGGAGCGTCTCTTGGTACTCCCGGTCCGGGTTTATTATAATCAAACAATCCAAAAAATCCTGCCATTTACTTTTTCCTCATTTCAACTATTTATAGTTTGATGCAGCCATATAGCCAATTCCAGTGTCCGATTCGCACATGAAGAATATTAGTATTAATTTTATCAGTAGTTAACGTTTAATTCAATAGATTTTCAGTGCTTTTTTCCGCCTCCGCCTTTTATAAATAAAGTTTTGCTAATAATAGGCTAATTATTTTTGGCAAAAGGTATTGACACTCCGTGCTTATGTTAGTATAATTGATTTTGCCGATTGAGCAAAGCCTTAGTATATGCGGTCGTGGCGGAACTGGCAGACGCGTACGTTTGAGGGGCGTATTCGCGAGAGTATGGGTTCAAGTCCCATCGACCGCACCAAATCAAAATAACGGGGGTATCAAGCTCCCGGAATTTTAGCGGGATTTGCAAGACAAATGGCCATAAAAAAGCATCTTTCGAAAGAAAGGTGCTTTTTAATTTATGCTCTTTAAAAAATTAAGTTTTGTAAAATCCCTTTCCAGACGCTCGCGCAGATACCTCCTCGTAATACGTTCCAGCTCATCCAACACTTCCTCCGACAGCCGGAAACTGAAAAGCTCTTCCTTCCGGGCGTATATAATGTGCTGGATCGCCCGTACCGCTCCGACTGACAGCTCAGGAGCAAACCTGTCCCTGGAAATGCACTCCTCCCTGTCACAAATGAATCCGCACATTAAAAAACTGAATGAATATGTTTTTACAGACTCCATACCGCAAATCATGCAATTCGCTACATGAGGCGCAAACCCGGCAGTTGACAGGGCTCTTAATTCGAATACCCTTGAGACAAGCTCCGGAGGCTTATCTGTTTTTGCAAGCATGTATAATGAGTTTAAAAGTAATTGCAGAAGCTTCGGAGACGGTTGATTCTCCTGGATGATTTCCAGCACGATGTCCATAAAATGCGCCGTATAAGTCAACTTCACCATGTCGTTCCTGATTTCATAAAAAGCTTCAAGCACTTCGCAGCTGTTGACCGAGTACATATCCTTGCCGCCATATAGTACATATTCGCCATAGCACATCAGCTGTGAACCTGCTGAAAGCTTTGATTTGGGGCGCTTTCCTCCCTTTACCAGTGCGGATATGCGTCCGTGGTTCCTGGTAAATATCGTGATGATCTTATCTGCTTCTCCTGTTCCGACCTCTTTTACAACAATTCCCCTTGTTTTTACAAAAGCCATATAAATACTGACAGGCTTTATTTGCAATATCAGGAGCTGCTTGTTGCCGCCTCAGCTTCTGCTATTTTTCTCTGCTTATCAAACCTGTCCCTTTCCTCAATTTCTCTGTAGAATAAATACGAGTCGACAATACCGGATTTAATAAAAGTGTTCCATGCAAAATCCTTCAGCATTTGTATACAATCCCCCTTTTTCTTTCGTCAATACTTCGTTGTTTTTATCTTACTCTAAAAAGTTTATCGTATACTTGAAATTTTTACTTATATCCAAGAGTTTTCAGCATATTGTCGCTATTTCTCCAATCGGGCTTTACCTTTACCCAAAGCTGCAAAAACACCTTCGTTCCCAGCAGATTCTCAATATCCACCCTTGCAAGCGAGCCTATGCTTTTCAGCATCTTTCCTTCTTTTCCGATCAGAATTCCCTTGTGCGTTTCCCTTTCACAATAAATATTTGCTTCAATATCGATGATATTTTTCCCTGTCCGTTCCTTGAAAGAAACCACTTCTACTCCTGTACCATGCGGAACTTCTTCCTGTACCAATTCAAGAATCTTTTCCCGTATCATTTCAGCTGCGATCATTTTTTCCGGCTGATCGGTAATGATATCGTCCGGAAAATACTTTGGTCCTTCAGGCAGCAGCTTTCTGATCTCATTGATAACAATGTCCGTGCCTTCGTTATTAAGCGCTGAAATTGGTATGACAGACTTAAAATCCATTACCGATGTAAATTGTCCGATCCTGGCAAAAAGCTGTTCCTTTTTGATCAGATCGATTTTATTGATAATGAGGATCACAGGCGTCTTCAGCTTTTTCAGTTCATCCATGATAAACATATCGCCTGTTCCGGGCTTCTCATCGGCTGCTTCAACCAAAAACAATACGATATCTACTTCATTGAGCGTATTTACAGCAATGTTGACCATGTATTCACCGAGCTTGTTCTTGGGTTTATGTATACCCGGAGTATCTATAAATATGATCTGGTCATCCTGTGAGTTTATGATCGTCTTTATCGTATTTCTGGTGGTCTGCGGTTTACTTGAAATGATCGATATCTTTTCTCCGGCCAGCCTGTTTGAAAGGGTGGATTTCCCTACATTCGGCCGGCCTACAATAGTAACAAAGCCTGATTTGAATGACATTCCGTTTCCTCCTGTTTTGTAACGTTTACGTAAAATTTATAGGTAAAATGCCTGGAATAGCAACAGTGTCACTGCAAAACCAACGATCGCACCTGCAATCAGTTCAACAGCAGTATGTATTTTACCCTCTATTCTGCTTTGTACTACTAATAATGCAACAATTAAAAACAAAATCGTAATGCTTACATTATTTGTCCAAAGCGCCGCGGCAGTTGCGGCTGAGAATGCGACCGCAGAGTGCCCGCTTGGCATTCCGCCGCTGAAGGGAGTCCCCTTCTTGAAAAAGGACTTTAGCAGCAGTACGACGAGCAGCGTTAAGACCAGAGCAATAACCGTAATGTGCATCGGGGTCTGTTTTATCCTGATGATGCCTATTTCGAGGCTGGTACTCACTCTGTCATAAAAGATGAAATACCCGACCAGCAAGGACAGGATTGCGGAGACGAAAACTGCACCCGCCGCCGTATCCTTTACGATCTTCGCCTTTGGATGATATACCCCGATAATGGTGTCGATGATTACTTCTATAGCGGTATTGAACAGCTCACATATGATCACAATGGCAATCGTGATGCATATGATCATAAATTCAGTTCTCGTCAGGTCATAGAACAGCGACAGCAACAAAACTACCACGGCTGCCGTTATATGAAGCTTCATATTCCGCTCGCTTCTTACAGTCGATATGATGCCATTTATAGCGTTATTGAAGCTTTCTATAAGATTTTTGTTTTTCATATCCTTTTCAACCCCAGTTGATCTAATACCGCTTCCTGTTTTGACATCATGCGCATTTCTTCATCTTTTGCGATATGGTCATACCCCAGAAGATGAAAAATGCCATGGGAAGCTAAAAACGCCAGTTCTCTTTCCAGCGAATGGCCATATTGCTCTGCCTGCCTTTTTGCTGTCTCGATTGATATGACAATATCACCGAGCAGCAACAGTCCTTCATCCAGATCATAATCCCCTTCTTTGGATAAGATCATACCGTCTTTCATATCCACCATCGGAAAGGATAATACATCCGTAGAGCTGTCTATATTTCTGAATTGATGATTAATTTGCCTGATAGACGGATCGTCTGAGATCATTATATTAATTTCGCAGCCGATATCGATATTTTCACTCCTAAGACATGCGAGAGCCGTTTTTTCGAGCAGCATGGTCTGTCGATTTTCAAAAGGCATTGCTGATTGCTCATTTTCGATAAATATCCTGGTTTCATCAATGCTTTTAGACCGTAAATTCTTCATACTGGTCTTTCGCCTCCTCAGCCTCTTTGCTTCCGGGTCCGTCATAATCCGCAATATCCTTCTTTTCACCGGCAATGTCTGAAGCTGCCGCTTCACTGTTCCCATTTTCCCTTTGAAGGCGTTTCGCTTTCATTTCGGGATATTCCTCGCGTTCGTGGAAATAACCCCCGAAAACCCTCATAAACGCCTTTGCTATCGTGTCCAGATCCTTCAGCGTCAATTCACACAAATCAAGCTGTCCGTCATCCAGCTTATCCTTGATGATTTTCCGGATCAATCCTTCCATTTTTCCTTCTGTCTTATCTACCATCGACCGGACGGCTGCCTCAACAGAATCCGCAAGCATGACGACAGCCGCCTCCTTTGAGGAAGGTCTCGGACCCTGATATCTGAAATCCTCCTGTTTTACACTGTCTGCCTTATCGCCCTTTTTAGCCTTGTAATAAAAGTATGCCGCAAGAGTTGTGCCATGATGCTGGATGATGATTTCCCTTACTGCCAGCGGAACCTTGTATTTTTCCGCAATTTCTGCTCCATCGCTTGTGTGGGATGTAATCACCAGAGTACTGAGATTCGGAGTCATACGGTCATGAGGGTTATCCGACAGCTGATTCTCCTTGAAGAAATTAGGCCTTTTCAGTTTTCCGACATCATGGTAATATGCACCCACCCTCGCAAGCAGCGATTTTCCGTTGATCGCCTCCGTTGCGACCTCAGCCAGGTTCCCTACCATAAGGCTGTGGTGATAGGTGCCGGGCGCCTCCATCAAAAGCCTCTTGATCAGAGGCTGGTTTGGATTTGAAAGCTCAAGCAGCTTAAGCGGTGTAATGATATTGAAGGTACTTTCAAAAAACGGCAGCGTGCCAATGGTAAAAATTGTGGACATCATACCGTTTACGGCAACAAGAGCTGCTTCATTTGCCATTGTGGACAGACTGCTCTTGTTGATCAGATCAATAATTGTTATAACGGCTGCATTTGTAATGGCAATAACCAGCCCTGAAGCTGAAAGCCTGCTTCTTTGGCTAGCCCCCGAAACAATAAAGGCGGATAGGGTACCACCGATAATCGCTGTATATAAAAAGCCCTGATCTCCTTTTGTAATAAAGCTGATCGCCAGTGTCAGCAACAGGTTGACAACAACCCCGAGCCGCAGATCCAGCATTATGGATATCAGCATGGGCGCTATATAAATAGGTATGATGAGCGGAGTAAATGGGTTTAGAAGAAATGCAGCCAAAAGATCCAGAAGAATGATAACGCACAGCAATATCAATTCTTTTCGTCCATTCAGGAATTTATTGCAGAAAACACGCATGTATAGTATCAGCACAAATGCCAAAAATAATATAATGGCAAGTATTCCACCAGCAAAAGCATAATCAAATTTACCTGTTTCAAGCAGTTTGAGTTCCCTGAGCACCTCCAGCTTGTCCTTCGTGACAATGTCCCCATAGCTCAGTATCCTTGAGCCTTCGGAGATTTTCTGCTTGTTTTTCATCGCGTCATTGTAGACTTCTGTCTTTTTATCATTCGTCATTTCACTGTCGATAATACTGTTGGGTTTTAAGAAAGACCTGGCAAGAAGACTTCCGACATTTTTTAATTCCTGACTGAGCTCACTTTTTTGATACTGGCTTTGAACAAGACCAACCTTATCATTCAGATTGCTTTCAGTTACTTCATCCTTCATTACATTGCTCACAAGGATTTTTGTCACCCTGTCAAACTGCGTCAATTCAACATCCGTAGCTTTTGTAACAAGGTAGACGACCTGTTCGCCTGAAAGCGGCACATCGTACTGCTGCAAATTTAATCCGAGTTCTTCTACAGCTGCCTTTTGTTCAAGTTCCAGCGCCTGCACATAATCTTTGTCTTTTTTTGTGATTCCTTTGTCCTGTAAATTCCTATTGATAACCTGCCTGGAATTTTCAATCAAATTGATAAATTCATCAGCAAGGTTAATCGTATCGATCGGAACGCTTTCAAGCCTCATCATAACGGGCGGTACAGCGGCAGCCGCTTCTTCTGCAAGCCTGGTCGTCAGATAGATATTCTCGATGTCCCTCGGCGCTGAAATATCATAATTTGACCTTTCGCCAAGGTTCAGCCTGTATTTTTTCGGGACAGCTCCGTTTTCTATGATGATAAATGCGGCAAAGATCGTTACAAGCCCGATAAGTACCCGTTGAAAAGCCTTATTCTTAAAGTAGCTTTTAATTTGTCTCCGGCCGTTCTTCTTATTTTTCAACGACAAAGCCTCTGCCCCCTGTTACTCAGTTTAAGAATGCGTTTCATTTTTCTGTGTAAACTTCTCATATGCCTTTATGATTTTTTGTACCAATTCATGCCTTACGACGTCCTTTTCAGTCAGATAAATGAACTCAAGCCCTTCAATATCACGCAGTATTTTTGTTACCTCTTTCAGACCGGATTTCTTGTCACCCGGGAGATCTATCTGCGTTATGTCGCCTGTCACTACAACCTTTGCCCCAAAACCTATGCGCGTCAGAAACATCTTCATCTGCTCCGGCGTAGTATTCTGGGCTTCATCCAGAATGATGAACGAATCGTCCAGCGTCCGTCCGCGCATATAGGCAAGCGGCGCTATTTCAATCAATCCCTTTTCAAGATATTTTTGGTATGCTTCAGCGCCCATAATTTCATAAAGCGCATCATATAAAGGCCTCAGGTACGGATCCACCTTGTTCTGCATATCTCCGGGAAGGAAGCCCAGTTTTTCCCCAGCCTCAACAGCAGGGCGGGTCAGAATGATCCTGTTGACTTGCTTGTCCTTAAAAGCAGTAACAGCCATAGCTACAGCGAGAAATGTCTTACCGGTGCCGGCCGGCCCGATGCCAAATACGATGGTGTTTTTCTTTATCGCATCCACATACCTTTTCTGGCCGTGTGTCTTGGCTTTGATCTGCTTTCCTCTGGCCGTCAGGCAAATATAATCCCCCGGATATTCTTTTATTTTATCATACTGGCCTTCCGATGCCAGTTCTACCAAATAGCTTACATTCTGCCTCGTGATGGATTCACCCTGTTCAGCGATCGAGATGAGCCTTTCTATGACCAATGAAGCCTTATCGATATTTTCTTTAATCCCTGAAAGTTTGATTTCATCATCTCTTGATATCAGCTTTACGTCGAGTCCCTCTTCTATGATCCTGGCATTTTCGTCGAAATTTCCGAACAAGTTAATCGCATGTTCTATTTTCGTAAACTCAATTGTTTTTTCTATCATGTTGTCCAATTAATTTCCTCCAATCCTTTTGGACGTTCCAATGTCTTCCAGACATTCCAGCGTGACCTTTGCTATCAGGCCTTCGCTTTCGCTCTGAATAAATTTGACATTCTTTTTTACAACTTTTGCACCTTCAGGCAGCTGCTCCAGCACTTTGTTATATGCTTCATCAACTGCAGCCGCTCTGGCATTCTCTTCGTCAATCGCCGCCGTAACAAAAAACTCTTCATACCAGCTTACCGTCACCCATTCGATCGGAAAAACGATGTCCTCGCCTATGGAAAGCTTTTTCCTGACTTCTTTGGTAGAATAGTCCTGATACTTGTTTTTTACATGAAATAAGTCCAATTTCCATGAAAACAATACCAGAGCATAATCATGAACCGCCTTTCCGGTCTTGAGCCGCTTTACTTCGGTTATTTTAACAGGCGCCTGTTCCTCATACCATGTTCTTGCAGTAACCGTGCCCATGGCATGTACCTGCCTGAATTTCTTATCTTCGCCCTTCAGGGGGATATTTCCCGATATGAGCACCTGCCCTTTTCTGACGGTGTCACCTTCCCCGACCGCCTCAACTCCTTCTGTTGCAATCACCTGTTTAATGAATCCATCTTTTATGGCTACAACGTCACAGGGTATATTCTTCGGAATGATTGCCGGTATTTCGATTCTCTCCCTTAAATCCACTTTTACCTTGGTACCCTTTACAATAATACTGATCCATGATATGTCCCTCATATCGAGCATCATACCGGCCACAGCATCATCCGTGTTGATATGGTATTTGAGGATCCCTGTTTTAATACCGTTCCTGGCCAACGCACTTTCCAGCTGGCTGGTCTCAAGCTTCTTGTTGCCTGTTATTTCAACGCTCCAGATAAAGGAGGTCATAGCGTACATCAAAGCTGCAAAAATAACAGCTCCCGCATAAAATGCCTTTCGCCTTCGATATCTGTTAAAAACGAAAGGCATGCCGATTTTATTTATGATCCTTACCCTGCACCGCGTTTTTCTGGCAATCGGCCGTAATAGCTTAAATCCCTTTATACTCAGCTTCATCGTAACCAGCTGCTCTTTTTGCACTATTACGTCCCAAAGCAATATTTGCCGGTGCGTGCATATGTTTATGAACTTTTCAATAAAATAACCTTCGACTATTATAATAACATATCCCCGGAGATAATTCCACAAGCTTAGCAGCAGCATGATCTTCACTCCATAAACAATAATAACCGGGAGTTTTCGTGCAGACTCATGATAATCAAACGACAAATTCTACCGTATGTATCTTGCCTGATATGATAATATCTTCCGATGTTATTTCACGTATTGCAAGTCCTTCTCCTGTAATCCTCAGCGCGCCAAGTCCCGTATTGACTCTGATGCGTGCGCTTCCGTATTCAATGACCCCTTTGTAATTCTCGATCATCATATCCTTATTCCCGACAATAGTAAGTTTGGGGAGATCAAGAACTAATTCCTTCGGCAACTCAAGTACTTCTGTAAATTTCTCTCTCAGTCCCTTTTTCTGGCTGTTATCCTCGTTCTTCTTTTTTGAGGAATGCCTGGCCATAAACTCAATCCCCAGCCTTTTCCGGTGGCAGCAGGTTCTGCGGGTCACCAATATTATATCCCTTTTCCACTGCACCTTTTATAATGCTGTCAAGTGCCTGGGCATTGTCCCTTGATACGGCATGCAGCAGAAGGACAGCTCCGTTGTGCAGGTTTCGCATTACAATATTCCGAGCATATTCCGGGCCTCGAATCTTATCCCGATACCAGTCATCATATGCAAAACTCCAGAAAAGATTGCAGTAACCAAGATTTTGTGTCAACGCAAGAGTCCTTTCACTGTATTCACCTTTAGGAGGCCGTAGAAACTGCATATTCAGCCCGAATTTTTCCTGGAACGCCCTGTCCAGACCAAGTACTTCTTCTTCCAGCTGGCCATCCCCCAATTCCGGCAGGCTTGGATGATGAATGGTATGGTTTCCGACCATATGCCCTTCTTCAACCATTCTCCGCACCAATTCCTGCTGTCCTTTCAGGTATGGGCCTGTAATAAAAAAAACCGCTTTGACATTGTTATCCCTCAACGTATCAAGTATCAGCGGAGTGTAGCCATTTTCGTACCCTTCATCGAATGTGAGATAGATCACTTTTTTTGTCGTGTCTCCCAGCCAGGCGCCGCCATATTTTTTCAAAAGTTCCGGCGCTCCGGGGTCAGCCGCAGGAGTTTGGTTATTCTCCCTCCTTGATATACCCCATCTTAATAGTTTATTGCTCAATGAATCCGCATGTTCAGCTTCTCCGGTGACAAAATTGGCTACTGTCCTTGGATCAGCTGCTTCTATATTGTCTTTCTGTCCGGCATATTCGCCGAGCCCTTCGGAAAGCTTGCCACTGACCTCGATATCAAGCTCCAGGTCGCTGTCCATGCTTGCATAGACACCTCCGAGGTCACTCAGATTCATATTGTATGATGTTGTTGTGGATGCGGTTGAGAGTATATGACCCGACAAAATAATATAAGCAGCAATAAAAATGATAGACATACTGAATGCTGTTATCCAAAAAAACTTATGACTTGAGGCAAACCTCATAAAAAGCACTCCCCCGTTTACAAAATACCCATCCCGGCAAATCCGCCCCGTCCTTGCGGGACCTTAGGTTCACATAGGCCGGGGTCCTGAAAAAAAGCCCCGGCTTGCATATCAACGTATGTTGTTATTTCAAGTCAAGGCTTTGCTCGCCTATGTTACTATTCATATTATGAAAGAATGAAAATATACCTTTACTTTTTGCAGAACGCGTCCGGCAATGGATCCATCAATCGACCGGCGTCAACAGATTGGTTTTTATCGTAGTATTGTCATTTACAAATTTGTAGATCGTAATCTCATCAGACTTTTTAACGGCAACGTTTAACTCATCTTCAATGCCTTCCAGAACTCCTCCCATCAAATTCAGTGAACGTTCAAGATCATCAGGATCCGATATCGCTTTAATGGTAAAGGGGGCATTAAACTGCTTTCCATTTATCATAACATAGGAACCTGCCCCTCTTATTTCAGTCATAGCTACAATCCTTTCATCATTGACGGATATGGCCTGCGCTCCGCTTGCACGCAATTCATTGACAACATCAAGTATGTCATAATCTTCAACATAGTTCAGGCCATTATTATCAAGTGTCACAATAATTCCTTTTCCCTTCACTGTTTCCAGCCCGGCAAAAATTCTGGCGTTCTTCAGATTGTCCTGTATCTGCTTTGCTGCATCACTATCGCCTGCTTTTACCCTGGCATAGGTTTGATTTTCCTCTTCAAGCTCTTGCAGCCTTTGCTGTAATGAATCCTTCTGATTCTGCAGCTTGATCAGTTCTGTCTTCAGATCATCCATTCTCTTGTTTTCAAAACTTGCCATACTCTGATTGACATTTATACTTTTATATTGAAGCGCAAGCATGATCCCAAGCAATACGCAAACCATCGTCATGGCTATATTTCTGGCTATTTTCATTGCTTTACTACCTCCAGTCCTGATATATATCTTTCCAGTTTATCTGCACCGCTGAACTTAGACAGTGTCAGTTCCTTCGATTTTGTGATCTCAACCCTTATTTTGAATTCCGTCATTTCAGCTATTCTGCTGCTTGTACTGATCGCTTCATAGAGCATATCGGGGTTGCCGATCGCTTCTATAACATATGGGACCGGGTACCGGTTGTCATTGATTTTTATCGTAGGACCTGCGCAAAGCTGTTCACTCATGGGCACAACACGTTCCCCATTGATTGTAATAGCCTGCGCGCCTGCTTTTTTAAGATCATTCAGAATGGTTTTTATATCATCATCGTGAATAATTTGCCATCTTACTTCATATTCAGGCTCGTTTACCATGGCGTCATCAAGCTTAATGGTTATTCCAGGCCCCTTTACATCAACCAGGCCGGTACTCAGCTTAATCTTTTCCCATTCGTTGGCTAATGTGGAATCATCCTGCTGCTGTATATATTCTTTTATGATTTCGTTTCTGATAACTAGATTTTCGTCAATTTTTGCCTTTAGTTCCGCTGTCTCCTTTTGCACGACCGCCAGTTGTTCTTTTAGCGTTTGTACATCAAGAGCAGCGGAGGCAGTCTGCTTTCTGGCGGTAAATGTGCTCTTTAGCTGCACTGAGACCACAATGCCGAAAATCAGGAATACAAGGAGTAATATATACCGGCTTCCGGACTTATTCATAAACTCTCCAAATCCATAGCATACTTGTTTTACTTATCTATTACTATTATTCAACTATATTGAATGAACTAATTTTCTTTACGAATGTCTGCGCAAACAGCAGTGATTCTATGATGTTTGCGAAGACAGGCGTTTAGAAAATTTCATTCAATTAATATAATCTAATTCTACTTTTAAATACGTTTTATTTCAAGTGGAATTATTATTCCAAAAGGCAATTTCCATTTAGCTCCGGCTTATCTCCCTTACCTTTTTTGCATAAATATTTGTCAATTCTTCTGCGAATTCCGTGCTTGCACTCTCGCCAATCACGCTGCATACCGGCTTTTCCGCATCCGGCAATACAAGCACCCAACCGCTGTCATTGTAAATTTTGACGCCCTCCAGCGTTTCCACCCGGTCGGAACCGTTTTCCTGGATAAGCTTGCGTATCACCCTGCCCTTTGCATTCCAGCTGCATTCAACCTCCTGCCTGTGCATATGAATTTCCGGGATCATATCGATAAGTCCGGACAGGCTCAGGGTGTTACATGCCATAAAATCAAGCAGCTTTACCAGACCCGCCACGGCATCAAAATTCATGGTAAATTGCTCAAGCAATTCCTCTTTTGCTTCCTTTCCAAGGAGTTTCCCCATAATATCCCTGGGTGAGGTTTTGGTCCTGACGATCCGCCCATTATATTCATCCGCTAATTTTTCCACTGCGTCACTCGCCGAGACCGGTACCACGACTGTTCCCCCTTTGAGCGTTTTAAAAAGGACAAGTGAAATCAACGCAATAAACATATCCTCCGTTACCAGTCTGCCCTTATCATCAACCAAAAGCATTTTTTCACAGGACTCTTCAACGGATACTCCAAGATCAAACCCACCTTGGCGGACCATGCCGCAAAATTGGCTCATATCAGTCCCGACCGGGATTTCATCAATCCTATGCTCCAAACCCCCGTCCTGTCCCGGCAATGCTGATTCAACCTCACAGCCAAGATTCTCAAGCAATTCCTCGATAACCGTTCCGGCAAACGGTGAGCCTGTTTTCAATGCGATCCTGTAATTAAGCTTTTCTGTCTTTATACCATGTAATATGTTTTTCAGGTAGAAATCATGAAATCCCTGGATAAGCTTTACGTTTTTCAGGCAATCCCCTTCGCAGCGGTTGAAATCATCCCGTACGAAGGTGTTTTCTATTTTCCTTTCCATATTCCTTTCAATATTGCTGCCCTTTTTATCAAGAAAATCGATCATGATCCTTGTTCGATCACCATTGCATATACTTATATAGATTCCGCCATCCAATTTGTAAAATCTCACTGCAGAGCGCATGGTCGGTAATAACAGCCTGCCAAAATCACATACCTGTACTCCTGACGAAAGCAATCCCGATATGAATGCATTTTTTATCATCAAGGCTGCAGACGAGTCATCACAGCTTATCCCTATGCTTCCCTTATTACCGTTCATTGAACCATATGCGGCTCCGAGCCTTGCTGTAAATTCCGGCGTGATGTCGGTGTTGATCTCTCCTGCCACCCCCCGGTTCCCGAAAATCTGCCTGCAGGCCTTGGAACCCCATACCAGATTCGATTCCAGTTCCGTACACTGTTCGATAAGTTTATCCGGCCAAATCTTAACATCCGGCTTAATAACCGCCCGTTCACCCACAACCGAATAGTCCCCTACGACAGATTGTTCAAAAGCGGACACACCAGGCCTCAGATGGACATGGTCGCATATAATGCTGCCACGCAGCTGCACGTCATGATCGATATTGCAGTTTTTCCATAATACACTTCTTTTAATACCGCACTGCCCGGAAATGATATTGTTATCCCCAATTGCAGAATAACTGCCGATCCGCGAACCACCTCTTATATGGCAGCATGACCCGATCATACAAGGTGCGATGAGCTCTGCGTCACGATCGATGATTGTTCCATCTCCAACCCATATCCCCTCTGAATATTCCCTGCCCGGGATATTTACATTAACTCTGCCCTCCATAATATCCGTATGAGCCTTTATATAGGCTCCCAGATCTCCGATGTCACACCAGTAATCATCCGTTATATAGCCATACATTGGCTTTTTATCCTTCAGCAGTAAAGGAAACAGGTCTTTGCTGAAATCAAACACCTCGTTGCTCTTATAATAATTGAAAATCTCAGGTGACAATATATAGATTCCGGTATTTGCCGTATCGCTGAAAACCTCGCCCCATCCCGGCTTCTCCAAAAAACGCAGTATCTTCCCTTCATCGTCCGTTACCACCACACCGTACTCAAGCGGGATGTCCACCCTTTTCAGGACCATTGTAACCATTGCCCCTCTGTCATTGTGAAATTCAATCGCACGGTTTAGATCAATATCTGTTAATGCATCTCCGCTGATAACCAAAAAAGTGTCATCCAAAAAATCCTCTGCATTTTTTACACTGCCGGCCGTACCTAATGGCTTTTGTTCAACAAAATACCGCATCCGTGTTCCAAAGGACCCTCCGTCGCCGAAGTATTCCCTGATTAAATCGGGCATGTACTGCAAAGTTACAGCAATGTCCCTCAGCTTGTATTTTTTCAACAGCTCAATGATATGCTCCATTACAGGCTTATTCGCGACCGGAACCATAGGCTTGGGTTTGCCGCATGTCAGCGGTCTGAGCCTGGTGCCTTCGCCGCCTGCCATAATAACAGCTTTCATTTGTTTCATCCCTTCACTCTTTCTGTTTAATTTCTGCCGATATTACAAAATTAATTCAGATGTTAAAAATGAATTTTATCGCAAGGAAATGTATATGCTACATAAGTTGCAGAAATCATTTAATACAGATGAGTAATTATTTCAGAGAGGTAGAATAATGCAAAAGAATACGAAGCAAAATCTGGAGTATCTCCATAAGGGCGTGGCAATAAGCCCTGCCGCTCCTGCTGTAGGAGATAGGATAACGATATTGTATGATGGGATTTTATCAAAGAATGGCGCTTCCGGGATGACTGTTCATCTTGGTTATGGCGTAAGATGGGATAATGTACAGGATGTGCCCATGGTGAAAGGCGGCACATGCTTTGAGGCTACCGTTCCCGCCATAAAAGAGGATTTTATAAAATTGAGCTTTTGGGATCCTCAAAATAATATTGACGATAACTCAGGCAAAGGTTATAGCTTTGATATTACCGGATAATCGACAATCAGCTATCCTCCTTTAGAATACGCCGTCATCATCGCTGGCCAGCAGTGGTCAGCGATGAATGAAGGTAATGATCCTTATACCGCCATTTTCTGTTTCATTTCCATCAGAGCTTTTGTAAGCTGGTCGGGGCAGGACGTGCCTTTAGATCCGCAGTTTATGCCGCTGAGCTTTTCGATGACTGTGTCTACCGGCATACCTTCCACTAACCTGCAAATTCCCTGTAAATTTCCATTGCATCCTGACATGAATGATACATGTGTGAGTATTCCGTCCTCAATGGATATATCAATTTCCTTTGAGCATGTGCCTTTTGTCTTGTAAGTATACGTTTCCAATCTGATACCCCCGATTATGTGAATTTATTTCTAAAATATAATAACATACTTATTCATATTTTGACATACCTGTCATCGCAACCGGTAAAAATTAGTCCCATAAACCGGTATTCTATGGAGAAGTTACCTCCTCCAGGTACTGCAAATATTCCAGCGCTTCCTCTGCTGTCTTCCCGCACAGCTCTTCAGACGGCTGAAGTCCGCAACAAACCTTTGGCCTTTCTGGTTTACCGAATAACAGGCACCTATTGTCATGCGACAATTGAATGCATCTTATACCGGAAGGCTTGCCATGAGGCATCCCAGGTATGGATGAGGATATGGACGGGGCAATGCAGCATGCTCCGCAACCGGCTCTGCACTTCATATTTTCCCTTTCGTTTTATGCTGGATGCTTTCTCCTACTTGTTTAATGCATCCGCTATCACATTTAATATTACCCTACTACTATATGCAGCGCTGGAAACTATGTCAACCTCTCAAGTTTGAGCTTCTATTACCTTGTCTGTTACTACTTCTGCAACCATACCCTGTAAATAATTGTTAAGGCAATTATCATTCCTTTACATTTCTTTTTCATGTTCCTCACTCCGCTATCTTGTTCGGCTTTCCAACTGCTTTGGTGAGGTTTTCAACCGTTTCGTCAATCTTTTTTTCACGCTTTTTGCTCGACCAGTTTACAATCCCTGATTCACAGACTGTAGCACCTTTGGATTCACATAATTTTTTCATTTGCTCAATTGCTTGCTTCCCACCCATCCACGGATATGGAAAGGATTGCGTAACAAAACATCCCAATTTTTTTCCCGATAAGGATATACCGTTTGACAGGTAAGCAGCCATAACTGGTGATAGAGAAAATCCCCGTACCGGTGCGCCTAAAATCAGTATATCATATGAACTCACATCAGGTTTTTCTGAAAGCTGTATTTTCCGTACCTCCGTCTGACTGTCGTCAATTGCTTTTACTTGTTCAAGAGACACCGTATGACCGGCTGCGACAAATCTTTCCTTTAGCTTTTGAGCAACAGAAAGCGTATGTCCGGTTTGTGAATGAACAATAATACCTATTTCCATGATATTCTCCTCCCGCTTTTGACCGTGTTATACAGCTCCTTATGTACATTCTCTCCCGCTATGTTTTATATGTCAATAGGAATAACTATCTTTTCCACTTGCGCTTTTTATCAAGCAGTTGTGAAATATGTGAATCCATATTAATTTTTCCCTTCTGCGATTCAATACTTTGATCTGATTTGGACTCAGATTCCGACTCAATTTTTATCTTTACATTGACCGCTTCATCAATCTTGTTAAAATTATCTGCTTTTCTGTTTTCCTTTCCGTTTCCCTCTTCTCCTGCCTTCGTTACTTTCCATTCCACTCCCGTTTTCTCTCCCCTGGTAGCAGGAATCAAGCGTAAGGCGGTATATACAAGCTTTTTGGCAGCAACCTTCCCTGACGCCAATACGGGCTCAAGCTTCCTATTCCACGAATCCGGATGAAGGTTAAGACGTCTTATTGCTAC
The DNA here is from genome assembly GCA_039679375.1 of Clostridiaceae bacterium. Taxonomy (GTDB): domain Bacteria; phylum Bacillota; class Clostridia; order Acetivibrionales; family DTU013; genus JBDKVA01. The sequence goes on along the minus strand of JBDKVA010000179.1, from coordinate 14,149 downwards.
ATCCAGCAAGAATAAAACAGATACCGCAATCAAAATAGCAAGGGAGGGATCTTTTGTCCCTGTAACAGGAGGTGGCTCGCTTTTAAAAACCTCTGACGGATCCGCAAGCATCCGCCCGCCGCCCTCATATATAATCTTTTGCAGAAGAGTATCCTTACCGCCGGACAGCAGATCATATTCCGGTGAATAAGGCATGATTAATCCGGTGCTTATGCGCTCACTTCTTCCATCACTGCCGGTAAGGGTTATATCGGCAACATATACTCCGCTCTTAAGGTTTGCAAAAGAGCCGCTGTACTCTCCGGGCGCTCCCGGCAGCAACGTTATATCCTGTTTCATGCCGTCCGGATCTATAAGAGTTCCTTTGATATCGCCTGCCGTCATAAAGGCATCATCCTCCGCCCGGAGAGTTATAACGCCATTCTGACCTTCAACATCCGATTTTACAGTATACCCTTTGCTCAGATTTTGCTGAACAAGCCATGATACCATATTCTTCCAGAACCTCGACGAATCCTTCCAGTTCATCCAGTCATAAGTCCAGATCCCCTGGACATCCGGCGTCCACGCAACAGCCCTCCCAAGCCCGTACTGCCAGCTTGCCAGGACAGGATCCTTTTCATCGCTTTCAAATATGACGTTTGCCGTTTTCTTTGCTGTAGTCGTTACATATCCGTCCAGCTGCGGTACTGCCTCAATACCTTTGAGAATATCGGATGAACCTGCCTGCTTAGGAGTAAATGTCCTGTTTGTCAGATATTTTTTTCCTGCCAGGAAAACTTCCTTTGCGAATATTTTAGGAATATCGGTAAATTCATCGGTTTCGTAGTATCTGCCCCCGCCTCCATAAGCAAGTGCCTTCATAAGAAGAGAATCGGCGCTCCTGCCCACTGCAACTGTTGACAGTGTGATCCCGTTTTCCCTTAGTCCTTCGATCAAAGGTTCATATCCGCTTTTTTCAGCTTGCCCGTCTGTTAAAAGAATGATGTGTTTCAGCCCTGCATCCAGCTCCCGTATGGAATCATAAACTACCTCCAGCGGCGGTAGAATCTGTGTTCCCCCACCTGAACGGATCGATCCTATCGCATCCTGAATAGCCTTTAGATCATTAAGATTCTGGGGCTCAACCACCCATTTAAAAGCATCGTCAAAAGTAATTACCCCTATTATATCATCCTGTGTCAAAACCTCTGTCGACCGGATCGCCGCCTCCCGTGCCAGTTCCATTTTGGAGATGCCAAAATCACCGCCGGACATGCTCCCGGATTTATCTATGACGAGCATCAGTGCAAGGTTGGGCTCTTCTTCTTTTGGCTTAATATCCATATTGACAGGTAAAATTTCCTCAAGAGTGGTTTTGTAATAACCTCCGGGGCCGTAACTGTTATCGCCTCCCGTTACAAGCAGGCCTTTTCCCTGATGGCTTACAGCCGTTTTCAGATTATTCAGGAATTTTTCACTTAGACTGTCGGCAGAAACGTTTGCCAGTATAAATGCGTCATATTTCAACAGTTCCGGCAATTCTGCCGGAACCTGCATCGGGTTGACCACGGTAACACGCATATCCTCTTTAAGTATTTCTTCAAGAGCATTGCCGGCTCCGCCGTTTTCCTGAATCAGCATTATATCAGGCAAATCTGTGACATATGTATACGACGAAAGTATATTATTCTGTGAAACGGTATCCGAATCCGCCAGCACCTCAACCCTGTAAGTTACCATACCTCCATTTGCGGCCTTATCCGTAAAGGCAAATTGATTGTCGCCTTTGTTCAGCACAACCTCTTTCCGTCCGGCCAGCATGCGGTCGCTGTATAGCTGCAGGACAGCCCGTGTATTTACGTTGCTCTTTATGTTGACGGATAATTCGAATTGTTCATTCAGATGAACCGATTCCGGCACCTTTAGTTCCTGCAGCTGAACCTCCTGCTGCAGGTCTGAGCTTATCGGATATACATCCACAGCATAGCCTTTCGACTCCATTTGTTTGATTTGAAGCAATGCATCACCGGTGTTTTCATGCCCGTCAGTCAGAAGTACTACTCTTTTCATATGATCCCAGGGCATGATTGACTGGGCGGCTATCAGAGCTTTTTCCACATTGGTAAATGATGGAACGATACGGGTCTGCATTTCTCCAAAAACAGGATGTTTACCCGGCAGCAGTTCAATCGCAGAATCTCCCCCGAAATTGATTATGCCTGCCTCATCATTCCTGCCCATATTTTTCAATGCTTCCCTCACAAAGGATGCTGCCTGTTCCTTATCTCTGATGCTGTCCGAGGAATCCACCAGAAATAATGTGGTAATTATTCCGGAAACTTGCCGCAGCGTAAAGCCTGAGAGGAGCAGTACAACCATAAGGAAAACAAGGCTGCGGAGCAGAATAACCGCAACCCGCCTCCAGCGGACAAGACGTATCATATTCTTTGCCGTATAGTACATTAATGCTGCTGCGGGTATGAGCAACAGCAGCAGCCATGGATTTTCAAATTGTAGTGCCATTGGAGTAAACCCACCATTCTATTGCTAAAATCGCAAGCAATACCCATAACAAGAGCATTTTCAGGCTCCATCCCCCGGATACCCTGCGTTCTTCCCATCCTTCTCCAACGTCTTGATCGTCGGATAGTTCCGATGCAGCAGCCGATAATGCATGTTCCTTCTCGGAAGGCGCATTTACAAAAAACTGCTGTTTTACTGTCTCATTTTCAAGCTGTTGTTCAAGCTCATAAACTCCGATTTGTGTTGTGCCGCTAAACGAAGTCACCGGGAATGGCGGTGCTATGCGTGTCCTGTTCCCGTCAGGTCCAACTGCATAGACTTCTTTCGCTTCAGGGTCTACGGACAAGTCGAATGAATCACCGGCATTCACGGCTGTTATTTCATTGTAACCGCCCGGCAGCAGTTCCTGTATCGCTCTGGTCATAATTACCGGAAAAAAAGGCTGAACAGGCAGATTGGTTTCATGGAGATCAAAGCCGAAAACCATGATCCTCCTCCTGCCAAGAAAGCCTTCAAATGCTGTAATACCTTCATCATTCTCCATGAGGGGACTTCCCCATTCAGGCAGCCGGAATAAATCTGTTTTCATGGCGTCGAAGGATATATCCTGCTTCAGGTTGTTATAAAGCCTGTGGCTGGCCGACCGTATTACTGTATATTCAGACATTCCGGATAAAGAAAAGTATTCGTTCCCAGAAGGTTTAAACAGAATGGCATGTCCGTCTTCAGGCAGCTTAGCCGGAAGCTTGCCGTCAAAAATATATAAATCATAACCTTTTAATTCGTCTGCATCGTCCATACCTGTCCTGTAAACGTCCAGATTCGGCATAAGGCTTAAAATCTTTTCCAAAAAAACATTTTTTTCTGTTGCAAGCAGCACCTTCCCGTTCTTTTCGGTTTGCACCATAACACCCGCAATATTATCTTTCAGCAGAATATCCTCCGTATCTATCCTGCATTCCAGCCTGTATACCGAATCGGGTATCCCAGCCCAATAAATGCTTTCACTCTTTCCGGCGCCAACCTTGACTCTGCGGGCGTCAAAAAAGTTGCCGTCGGCATAAAGGCTTACATCCAGCTCGGCATCCTGCTTGGAAAAATTGGCAATACGGCTCAGTGCCGTGATCTCCCGGCTATTCTGGTTTTTCCGCTGCGATAGCAGCGTAACGGCATAATTATCCCCATTCCTGTTATATGAATAATACCTTGCATTATCTCCGTAATATACCGCATTATTTCCTGAAACCGGATCTGTTCCGTCACCAAACCAGTATATCTGTATTTCGGCATTATCACGAACCAGCGATTGCACAAGCTCAGCTGTTCCATCCGGGTCTTCCGCCGTATCGGTTGCTTTAAGATTGTTTATCTCCCGAATCACATTATTACTGTTTGTAGTCTTGTGTATTACAATATAAGGCGTGCTTCCGGAAGCTATGACCGTAAATTCCGTACCATCCCGGCAGGCTTCCACTAGTTTTACAGCATCCGCCCTGGCTGCCTCAAACCGGCTTGGTTTCATGTCTGTGGATTGCATGCTCAAAGAGCAGTCCATAACCAGCATTACTGCTCCTCCCCTGCTGCCGATATTTTGTATGACTGGTTCCGATAGTATCAGAGCAAGTAATATGACAGCAAATATCTGAAGAAACATCAGAATATTTTTCTTCAGCCTTTGCCATGGAGTATTGGCCTCAATATCCTGCAGGGCATTCTGCCATAAATACAGGCTTGAGGTAATAAACTCCTCATGCTTTTGCTTTAATAGATATAGTATTATGATCACAGGTACCGCCAGAAGCGCAAGCAGTCCCCATGGGAATTGCAATATCAATGCTCCGCCACTTCCTTTACCATTTCTTCAACAGCCATATCCGAAGAAAAATGAAAATAATATGCTCCCCATTTATTGCACGCTTGCTCCAACCCACTTCTGAAATTGTTCAATGCGTTACTGTATGCATTCAGAAGAGATGGCGTCACCGTTATATCCAGCGTTTTCCCTGTTTCACTGTCAACAAGCCTGACTGATTCGCTGACAGACGGACGAATCTCCTGAGGACTTAAAATATGGCAGATATACACTGCCTGTTTTTTATATATGAGATACTTTAATAAATCAATAAAGCTCCCCTGCGTAAAGAAATCGGAAATAATCACTGCTATTCCGCGCCCGGAATTCAAATTATAGTTTTCAATAGCCTTTTGTATATAGCTGTCTCCTGAATATTCAATATTCTCAAGAATGCTGGTCACTTTGTGGAAGAAATTCTTTCCTCTCACATCCTTGCACATTCGCTTTATATCCTCGTCCACACATGCCACAGAAACTCTGTCAAAATTCGATAGACTTATATATGCCAGCGCAGCGGCAAGTCTCCTGGAAGAAAAACTTTTGTTCGGCTCACCCCAGTCCATAGACTTGCTTGCATCAAGATAAATCGTTACGGGCGCCTCTCTCTCCTCCATAAACAGCTTTATAAAAAGCTTTTCAAACCTTCCGTATGCATTCCAGTCCACACGCCGGAAATCGTCTCCCGGCGTATATTCCCTGTAGTCTGAAAATTCCACTGAGCTGCCCTTGCTGCGGGATTTGCGGTTGCCCGCCGAGTTTCCGTCCGGCGTAAAACGTGCATTCAGCGCGAGCTGCTGTATTTTTTGCAGAAATGTACTGTCGAATAATTGGCTCATTTCAATTTATTTTACCTTCCGCTGAAGATCTATAATTTCTGAAATAAGGCTGTCCGCCGTAAGGCCTTCGGATGAACCCTCAAAATTCAGAAACAACCGGTGCCGCAAAGCAGGATATGCCGTATAGCAAATATCTTCAAACGCGGCATTATATCTTCCATCCAGTACTGCTCTGATTTTTGCCGTTGCAATGATTGCCTGGGCTCCGCGAGGGCTTGAGCCATACCGTATGTACTTTTTCGTAATATCCGGCGCAGTCTTGATCTCAGGATGGGTAGCAAGCACAAGCTTCAGTGCGAACTCCAGCACAGGAGCCGCAACCGGTATTTCCTTAACGGTTTCCATTATCTTCAATAGTTCACTGCCATCGGTAACCGCTTTCAATTCCTGCTGCCTGCTGCCGGTAGTCATGGTAACAATATCAGTCAATTCCTCCAGAGAAGGGAATGGCACGTCAAGCTTGAAAAGAAAACGGTCCAGCTGTGCCTCCGGTAATGGATACGTGCCCTCCATTTCGATCGGATTCTGAGTCGCCAGCACAAAAAATGGCTGGGGCAGCTGATATGTTGTATGGGCTACGGTCACCAGCTTTTCCTGCATTGCCTGAAGCATAGCGCTTTGCGTTTTAGGCGTTGCACGGTTTATTTCATCAGCCAGCACAATATTGCTGAATATAGGCCCCTGCTGGAATTTGAACATTCCGCTGTCAGACTGGTCTTTTGTAATGATATTCGTTCCGACAACATCGGCAGGCATCAGGTCAGGCGTAAATTGAATCCTTGAGAAGCCCAGTCCCATAACCTGCCCGAGAGTATTTACAAGACGTGTTTTACCAAGACCCGGTACACCTTCAAGGAGAACATTTCCTCCGGCAAGGATGCAAATAAGCACCTGGCGGATAAGCTCCTTCTGCCCGACCATCTGCTTAGATACTTCCGACTCTATTTTCCGTACTGTTTCCGTAACCTGCCGTATATCTCTTTCACTAATATCCAAGTCGAAACCTCCCTCTACTCCAGCGATTCGAAATATTCCCTTACAATTTCCTTCATTGCCGCGGGAATCTCCGTTTCCTCCATATACGCAGCAGCTTCACTGCTGGAACGGGCAAGAACCTCATTGTACGGCAGGATCGCCCCTTTTTCAACAGGAATATGGTCGGCATCGGAATAGCTGCTTTGGCCTCCACCTTGCTTCTGCCCTGTAACATAGCTGGGATCGGCATTCCCGCCCAGATGATCCGGGTCGTATAGCTGCTCGTATTCTTCTTCATAACCACTGCCGCCTTCACGTCCTCCGCCGGACTGTTCACTGCCCGTATAACCGGAATCCTCATTGGTCGACCCTTCACCGGCGCCGCCACCGCCGCCATTTTGGCCCTGCCCTGAGCCCTGGCCCTGTCCGGCTCCCTGGCCTGATCCTCCTGCTCCCTGATTCTGCCCTGCTCCGGCGTTCCCGCCTTCACCGGCTGACTGCTCTGACCCCTGTGCCCCCTGCCCTGCCCCTGCGGGCTGGCCTGTTTGGGCAGCACTTCCGCTGCCCTGTCCGCCTCCCTGCATAGCCTGCTGCCCTGATACCTTCCCCGAACTCTGTCCGGCTGCGCCGGAACTGTTTTCACCGGCCGCCGTCAAATTGCTGTCCACCATGGAAATGCTGCTTTTTGCCTGCTGTAAAGCCTGAGACAGCTGTTCCATTGCTTCTCCGAGACTGCTGCTGCCAGGTGATTGCATCATCTCCGACAGAGCATCATCCAGGTTGTCCAATGCACCATTCTGCTCTTCAAGGCTGTCTGAGGCAAGTTCTTCCGAAGCTTTTGACAGCTGTTCGGACACTTCCTTGTTTTCAATCTGTTCTGCTGCCTGCTCAAGCATATCAGCAAGCTCTGCAGGAGATATCTCCTTCTGTTCCAGCTGCTGTTTCAACTGTTCCATTGCCTGCTTCATGTCCGTCATGTTTCCATCCTGAACAGCATCACCCAGATCACTTGTCACATCATTCCGGCTGAGAGCTTCACCTAATTTGTTGAGTTGATCTTGCAGATCCAGCCTCTCCAGTTCATTTTCAGCCCTGGATACAGCTTTGAGTGCCTCCTCTTCCGTTCTGGCCTTTTTCAGGTCTTCCGCCAGACGCGCTGCTTCTTCCATTATTTTTTCAAGCTCGGCTTCCTTCATATCACTGTTATTTTCTATTTTTTCCTGAACCTTTTCGAGTTTCTCCAGCTGCTCATCCACCACATTCTGCAGCTTCTCTATCTTTTTGGCAGAATCCCTCGCATAGGTCGGCAGCATGAAAGCAGATGAAGTAAGTATCAGAGAAATCACCGGAATTATGGCAAGCTTGGCCGGGAATCTGATGGGATAAAGACTCCTAAAATCAGCGGTTGAAACCATCATAAGGGCATCCTGCCTCTGCAGTCGCGCAATGACAGACTCCTCGCTCCTGAGCTGCCAGGCGGTAGCCAGTCTTTCCTTAAGCCCGAGGGCATCAGCCGTCTCGATAAGGTTTTTAGTCCCGGGTGCTGAAATCACTGATATAATTATTCCGACAGCTGCAGAAGCAACATAAATGTATATTATACTTCGCAAAAGAAATGGAACCGGAATCCACAGTGAAGCAAATGCCAGAACAGTCGCTGTAACACCACCGGCGCAAAGGCATGCCATGAAGCGCTGCAATCCTGTATTAACATGCATTCTACGCCGCAGAGGCTTAAGTTTTCTTAAAATTTCTCTGATATCCATTAGCCAACCGTTATTTAGCCTTTCTTCTTCTCTTGACAGGCTTCAGTTTCCATGCGGTCATACAGATAAGAATACCTGAAAACACAATATTAAATATCCCATTTATCATCCATGGCTTGAAATAATGAAGCCAGCCGGTCTCTTTGCCGGCAAGGTTCTGTATTTCATAAAACAGACTTCCAAACATACTGCTTTGACTGCCTGTCATAAAGGAAGTAAATCCAAAAACAGGCGAAGGGAATAAGAAGGATACCATAAGATGATAAGTCAGTCCGCCGGTATTATACCTTAGAAAAAATGTCCCCCATATGAAAAACGCGATCACGGGACCCAGCCCTAAAATGCCAAGACATATGTATGCTGTAATGATTGCGGTGACATTTTTCTTGAAAAGTGTTGAAAGAAAAATACCAAGGCTGGCAACCATCAGTGCAGTAATAATATAAAACAGGAACAGCAGCATCATTTCGCCGAAGGTTATCCCGCCGAACAGGAATACCATGCCGAGAACAGGCAGTGATGCTACCACAAGAAACATGATATGCGCAATAGATACAACCAGTTTCCCAAATATTACTGACCATGTGGAAATATCGGAGCATAGTATCAGGTCAAGAGTCTGCCTTTCCCTTTCCCCACTGATTGCAGTTGCTGTAAGAGCCGGTACGATAAGCATAAGCAGAGCAAACTGAAAAATAGCTATCGTATTATATGCATTTACTGCTATCCTGGGATTAAAATTAGAGTAGCCATATTGGTTGAACATCTGATTGTTTGATAAGAAAAACAGGAAAAGGACAACACCAAGGAATAAAAGATACAGACTCAGCAAAACAGGAGTGCGCCATCCTCTCATCTTTGTTTTCAGATCCTTCTCAAGAATCGGATTAAGCATCATTTTCACCACTCCTTTCGGTAAGCTGCATAAAGACAGACTCAAGGCTGCTGCCCGCCGCTGTAAATGAAATTACCGGTACGTCCTGTATCACAAGCCTTTTGAGTATTTCAGAAAGCATTTGCTCATCCGCATTCGTATCCGCTTCAATAACCTCGCCATTAATAGCTATTCCGCCTATTGCAGGCTGCTCCTGCAGCAGCTTTACAGCCTCCTCCACCCTATCCCTTACTTTTATTTTCAATTTTCCCGTACGTGTAAGTTTAGCCGTTATATCTTCAACTGATCCGCACGCAGACATTTTACCCTGGTTTATAATACCTATCACCGTACACATTTCCGACAGCTCGGAAAGAATATGCGAACTGATAAGTATGGTCTTCCCCATATTCTTCAGTTCTCTTAGTATATTTTTCATTTCCACCCTGGCTCTCGGATCCAATCCGGAAGCCGGTTCGTCCAGGATAATAAGCCTGGGGTCATGGATAAGGCTCCTTGCAAGGCAAAGCCTTTGCTTCATGCCACGGCTCAGACTGTCTACATAAAGGTCTCTTTTATAACTTAGATCCACCAACTCCAGCAGCTGATCGGTTATTCCCTTTCTTTCCCGATATGGAATCCCGTAAATTCCTGCATAAAAGTTCATATATTCATCTACTTTAAGATCATCATATACGCCGAAAAAATCCGGCATATATCCGATCTTTCTTTTGACTTCGCCCGGCTTTGAAAATATGTCAGCTCCATCAACCGTAATTTCGCCGGAGGTTGGCGGCAGCAAGCCTGCAACAATCTTCATCGTAGTTGTCTTTCCTGCGCCGTTTGAGCCTACGAATCCAAAGATCTGGCTTTCACTTATCTCCATGTTGAGATTGTCGACCGCAGTAAATTTGCCATACTTTTTTACCAGATTTTTTATTTTAAGCATTACTGCGCCACCCCCTTCAAATGAAGTTCAGGAAACGCCAGCCGTTCCATTTCGATATATTCGTCTGAGGATTTTTTGGTTTCCGCCATTTCAACCACTTTTACCCGCACCTTCAGCTTGTTTTCCCCGTCAATATAACGGCCGACATCCGCTGTCTGCGTATGCTTATCCTCGATTTTCTCCCAGCTGTCCGATGATTTATTATATAGATAATACTCGTACGTATTTTGAAGAATCTTTGCCTGAATATTATTGTTTCTCGCTTTCATTTCTTCAATATTGTACTTGACATAAAGCGGCACATAGGTATCAAAGCCAAGTGAAAATTCGGTCGGTTTGATTCCTTCCGGCAGCGTATAAATGAAATCGATGTCTCCCTTATTTCTTATCATTATTCCGTTATCGCCGTCAAGCACAGCCGTATCCTGCTCCTTGACATACTTCTCTAAAGCGGGAACAATGACTCCCGAAGGAATCTCCACTTCATGTCCCTTCTCGAAATTCAATTCCATGCTTGTAAATATAGCGTTCGTATAATAAGAAACAGGATCTTCACCGTTTATTTTGATATTATATCCAAGGTTTTGATTATTCAGCGCATACAAGCCGATTTCAGGCTTTCCCCTCAAAGTGGAATACTGCGCCTGCAGCAGCCTCTCAATTGCTATCCTTTTTCTTCTCTTTTCCGGAAAATCTTCAGGCGGCTTGATATTGGACGGATAGTTTGTACGGCCGTATCGTGCGTCCAGATATTCGTCGAAGCTTTTGCTGATATTTTCGGAATTCAAGTCCGCTTTAATCTCTTTCTGATGTCCGGACAGAATATCTCCGACAAATATAAAATTGGATCCTACCGTTATAAAGGCCTCCATAAAATCATATTTGGTTGTATTGTTAATAACTGCTTTAAATATTCCATCACTGATCTGTACCGAAGTTACTATTTTGTCCTGCAGCGGTTCGCTCTTTCCAGCCGTCAGGAAACGGGGTTCCCACATCGATACATCATATAGCTCGTAATTTACCGGTTCACTCAGTACAAGCTTGCTGACAACTCTTCCTTCGGGCTCTTCTCCATCCGCGTATACCGTATAATTTTGGCTGCCTGATTGGGCAACGTCAAATTCTATATTATCTTCCTCAGAATAAGTAAGCTTCAAATCGCCTTTCTTATTATTGAAAATGCCCATACCGGTTACAATATCCGTTCTGTTATTTTCCATATCCAATGTAATCATGGATGCCGTATTGAAAACAGCAGTCCTATATCTTGTCTTGAATCCGACGAAATATATTATAACAAGGCTCAGAAATGCAACAACCGGAACAGCAATCCAGCTATAATCACGCTTGTCCTTCATTTTTAGAAAGATATACATAGCGGGACCTGCAATAACTATATAGACTGCAATTGTTATAAACATAAACAAAAATGGAGGCGTCCGGTCTTCCGGGACCTGGGATGTAATGTCGTTCAGGTAGTAAATGTCATTGGGATTTGAATAATAATATTCACTTCCCCTCTGAAAGATCCGGTTTGTACTATTACTGTGAAACAGCAGGTTTTCCCAGAAGGCTAGTCTCCCATCCCAGCTTGCAAATGGCTCCATACCCGGATCAAAGGTCAGGAATAGTATACGTCCCGATTGGTATGTATATTTTATGGCTAACGGTTTAGCATTATCACCGATTATAACCTCATTGGCATGCTCGCTGAAAACCGTCTGCTGCTTCTGCTGCTGATCCTGTTCCTTATCATTTTCTGCACCTGTACCGGTATTTTCGTTATCATTAATAACGGTTTCCGCTTTTTTAAATTCAAAGCCGATATTACCGGTAACAATGTCCAGGTTTATATTCCCCGGGAAAACAGCTTCTCCGAAATCTTCCAGTTCCTTCGTCGGAGTTATTGATGCGGCGCCTGTAACAGAAAACTTTCTAAAAGTCTCAGGAAGTGAATTGTACACTTTCTTCCAGTTTGTGCCTGTGCCAATAACCAAAGTGCCGCCGCTTTCCAGCCATTTTTCAATGGCACTCCTCTGTTTTTCAGAAAGTGCACCGGTATCAAAATTTCCAATGACCAGGATATCAAACCCGTTGAATACTTTTATATCTTCCGGGAAATTCTCACCAGTCAGCGGTATAAGTATGCTTTCCACTTTGCTGACGGTTCCGTATTTTTTTGCTTCCGCAATGGCGCTGGATGCGCTTATTTGTCCGGAGGCCCTCATTAGATTGAGCTTTTCCTGATATGCCGGATCAATTGGCTCGGGTATCAGTACGCCGTTCAGGAAATCATAGGCCGCATTATCGGAGCTTAATACTCCGATCGTCTTCATTTCGGGCGGAATCAATTTTATAAATTTGTATTCCATTTCCTTGACCGTCTTTCCATTTTCCCTGAGCTTGACCTGTACACCTCGTCTTGCCGTAAAAACAGGCGCATTTATTACAATTTCTTTTGTCGCACCTTCAGCCAGCGACACCGGTTTTGCAAAAACAGTTTTGCTCTGGCTGTCAATTTTGATTTCTATCTGCACCTCACCCTCAACAGCTCTGCCCTTATTGACGAGTAAAATCCTGTAAGGCACATAGGCGCCCAGTCTGGCTACTCCATCGTAGCCTGCCTTTACTTCCATTGCAATATCAGCTTTAGAACCTGCAGAATAAACTTTTAGCGGCAGAAATCCGGTAATTATTAACAGAAAAGCAATGAAAATCGAAATGGATACGGAAAGCTTCTTCCTTTGTCTCAAGTAATCACCTCTATCAGTATTTTGTCCACCTAAAAAGCAAGACAAATTATTTTGCATTAAATATAGACGTAATTTATGAATATAAGTTTCATTATTTGTTAATTCTATCAAAATTCTTTTAAATAATCTGCTTTATAGTTGGAATCATAAAATTTTTTTATGGTATATTACTCAGGTATAAACAAGTATGTCCTATTCTATTCACTTTACTATTCCTGTGTAGTAATATAGCATTGCAGATTATCAATAATAGTAAATCGGTGATGTAAGATAACAAATATAATGTCGAAAGGATGGTCTTTTAATGTTTGATCAGATTAAGCAGATAGCAGCCAGGATAAAGGATCTCCGTGAAATAGCCAACCTGTCCGAGGAAACTCTCGCAGCAGAACTTGGAGTTACGGTTGATACTTACAGGGAATACGAAAGCGGAACTACAGACATACCAATCGGTTTCCTTTACGAGGTTGCAGGCAGGTTCAAGGTAGAGCTTACAGCAGTGCTCACCGGTGAGGATCCGAGACTCCGCACTTACTGCCTGGTAAGGAAGGGAAAAGGCGTAAACGTAGACAGGAGAAATCCCTACAAGTACCAAAGCCTTGCCTATAACTTCATACAAAAGAAGGCGGAGCCGTTTCTTGTAACTGTAGAGCCCGGAAATGACGATACCGTGCATTTTAATTCCCATCCCGGCCAGGAGTTCAACTATGTAATGGATGGTAAGCTGATGATTTACATCGACGGTCACCGGCTGACGCTCAACGAAGGCGATTCATTATATTTCGACTCCAGCTTCAGCCATGGGATGAAAGCGCTCGACGGTAAACCTGCAAAGTTTTTGGCAATCATTTTGTAAACCCGTCGTAACTCGCTTTGTTATTTTTATTACTTATATGGAATCGAGGTAAATACAATGTTAAGCAACTATGTCTCAAAGCAAAAATTTGATAATTACGATGATTTCTACAACAATTTTAAGATATCTATCCCGGGAGATTTTAATTTTGCCTATGACGTCGTGGACTATCTGGCGGAAAAGAGCCCTGACAGGACGGCAATGGTCTGGTGCAGTGATAAGGGCGAAGAAAAGGTAATAAGCTTCTATGATATGAAATATTACAGCAGCAAGGCTGCTAATTTTCTAAAATCCCTTGGTATAAAAAAAGGCGACAGGGTCATGCTTGTCCTGAAAAGACGTTTCGAATTCTGGTATGCCCTGCTGGCCCTGCACAGGATTGGAGCAATAGGCATACCCGCGACACATCTTCTCACTTCAAAGGATATTATATACAGATGCAATTCTGCGGGGATAAAAATGATCATTTCCGTCGCCGATGATGAAGTAGTGAAGCATATTAATGACTCCAGGTGCAAATCTCCCACTCTTGAATATGTCGCTGGTGTAAATGGAAAGGCAGACGGGTGGTATGATTTCGACGAAGAGTTGGAAAAGGCATCGCCGGATTTTAATAAGCCGGCAGGTGCCGAAATGACAAAAAATGAGGATACTATGCTCCTTTATTTTACGTCGGGAACAACAGGTATGCCCAAAATGGTGCTGCATGATTTCACATATCCGCTCGGTCATATATCTACTGCAAAGTACTGGCAGTGTGTGCAGGAAAACGGTCTT
>JBDKVA010000178.1:0-9394 GCA_039679375.1 Clostridiaceae bacterium | reverse complement strand
ATTGAAAGGACAGTCAGATTGCCGAATACCCCATCCAATCTGTGTATTTCTGAAGATGGTGATAGTTTATATATTGTATATAAAGATGGAGATAATCTTGTTGTTGAATTAGATTTAAATACATATGAAATTATTGGAAACCTGATATATAAGATACCTGAAGATAGTGTTTTATATAGGAATATAGATGTTGCTCACAGACATGTTTATGAAAGGGAGAACAGGATATATGTAGTTGGAGGTGAAACGAGACCGATATTATATGTATTTGATGCAAATATAACGAATACAACTGCAAGTGCTATTAATATAACTTCGGGTGCTTTATCAGAAGTAGGTGATATGCTTTTTACAGATGACAATAAAAGTTTCTTTTACTGGCAGCAAAGCGGATGGGGTGATGGTTATTATAATTCAGCTATTTATAAATATTCAGTAGGGGAGAACAGTTTTACACTTTCTGACCAATCTGACTTATTGTTTTTTGATTATCCAGAAAGCATGCATGATACACCAATATTTTCACTTAAAAATAAGGGAACGCTAATTTGTAATAAATATGAATTTAATTCAAATGATATTACCACTATTATGCACCAGTTCTCTGAGCCGATTTATGCAGTAAATTCCGCAGGCACTATTGCCGCAGGGAAGAAAAATATATTCAAATACGATGAAGTAACAAATACCTGGGTATCTGAAACATGCTTTCATAAAGGATATTGGATAGTTGCTATGTTTTTTGCCGGGGACAAACTAATGTCTTTATCTGTTACGGATAAAGGTAATTATTTCATTGAGGAAATATGGTATGGGCGAAGGAGCTATATTAGTGGTGATATATCGCTTGGATTTGGGGTAAAAGCACCTATCGGAAACATACATGTAAGAATAACGGCATCAAATGGACTATATACCGGTGAAACGGCTGTATATATACCTGAAGGATCAGACACTGTTTCATTTTTAATTTATAATTTGCCCGCGTTACCTAATTATTTGGTTTCTTATGAAATTTTCAATTACAGTTATGGGAATACTGCTGATGATTATGGTTATTTAGAAAACGGTTATTATAGCCCTTATATAGCTGTTCCGGATGCATGTCTGGCTACGTCTCTGGACTTGACTGACAGTTACAAGACGGCCGATATCCTTATGATAGGTAACAGGACAATATCAGGTACCATATCACTGCCTAACGGGGATGCAGCTCCCGAGGGAGGTTTGCTGCTTGTGATGGGAGCGGCAAATCAATATGGTGAAGCCTACTATCCTGTAGAAATGCCTGCGATGGCCGATTCGGTCTCTTATACTCTGAATGTACCATCAACTGCTCCAGGGTATGGTTATGATATTACGTGTTACAATTTATTCGATACCAGGTATTTGACAGCCTGCGGATTTAGTAATTCCGGAACAGTACCGCAAAAGAAGTTTTCTAATGATGTGAGTGTAAAAAGCGGCAATATTCAAGGGATAGATATCACCTTGATAAAATCCAGGGTAATTAGCGGATATGTCTCCTTACCTGCAGGGGAAACTGCACCGTCAGGCGGACTGACGGTAAATGTAAATGGAGTCAATGGCGATTTTACTATTGACAAGGATGTAATAATTCCCGAGGGACAAAACTCAGTTGCATATGAATTAGTTGTTCCTATAACCGTAAACCCGACTATTTCGTTGAATGTTAATGCATATACAAATAACGGAACACAATATGCCTCCGATGATAATTTCAATTCGTCACAACTATTATATATTCCTATTGGTGAAGGCAATGAAAGCTCGAAATATCGTATAAGCTATAATACATCTCCTGATGCCGGATATCAGACCACAGGCTATTATGGTGCAAACGGCATGACAGTTTCCACGGGGGCTGCCGATGTTGATGTTAGCGGAGGAGATAATAGCAACACTAATCTTACCTTACTAAGAGGAGAAAAAACCATACAGGGCACTGTTACTCTGCCCTCAGGGACATTAGCACTGGTTGGCGGTCAGGAAATATTCATATATGCTGTGAATAATAATCTGGAATTCGACCCATATACTGTTGTACATATAGCTCAAGGGGACGATTCTGCCGATTTTACACTGAAGGTTCCTTCAATGCAGGGTTACAGCATCTTATACAACATTGACAGTGATTCCAATATTGGATTTGTTCCTTATGGTTACTGTTCGACCAATGAAACAACATTCGACAAAGACCTGGCTTCTAAGTTTGATGCATCAATATCCAATATCAGTGGTGTTGACCTTCGGATAGCCGCCGGAATTGCCGTATCAGGAACAATAACAGCCTCATCTCCATTACAAGTTGATACAGAGATTGCAATAACATTATCGAATAAAGATTTTATGGCAGATGAATATATATCAATCAGTAAAGGTGAGCAAAATGCTCCATACACAATATATGTTCCTGTAAACAATAGTTATTATGCCCAGTACCATATTGCATCCGATCTGAATGGTTATTTAAAGCAAGGCTTCTATGCGGGAAATTATAAGCCTTCAGCAGGTTATGCCGGTTCATCGGTAAATTTACAAATAAACAGCTCAGCAGTTTCAAATATTAATTTCACGTTGATACCTGCAAATTCTATGATATCCGGAACGATCAGCCTGCCTGACGGTTCTGGTACAAGTCCTTATTATATTTATATGCCATCCAGTTCGGCTGGGTATTTGATAAATTATCACTTGTATTCCGACGCCTCCTGTGGTTATAACAGTATAGGATATTACTCACCGACGGGCACAACTGCAGATTATAATTCTATCGGGCTAATATATTTATCTTCAGGAAATGCTTCAGATATTAACTTAAGTTTATTAGAGTGTTCAAATACTATATTCCCGGCGGCGGGTTTCTTTGACAAGAATATTGCTGCCGATATCACGATTATGATGACTTTAAATGGGAATACTTTAAGCAATATAAAAAATGGTGATCAGACTCTTGTTAATGGCATCGATTATACAGTTTCCGGTAATTCAGTTGTAATTAAGAAAGGCTATCTGGTGAACCTCCCTTTTGGAAACAATGCATTAACTTTCAATTTTAGTGCAGGGAACAGTGCTGAATTAAGTATACAGATAATTGATTCCGCATCAGCTGCACCAACAATATTTCCAAATTTAGTAAACTGCAATAAGCAAGCAATCGTACAACAAGATGTTACTGTAACAATGACTTTAAATGGAAATACCTTAAGCAATATAAAAAATGGTGATCAGACTCTTGTTAATGGTGTAGATTATACAGTTACCGGAAATACAACAATAATTAAAAAGAGCTATCTCAATGGTTTGCCAACCGGATATACAAGATTAACCTTCTATTTTAATACAGGGAAAACTTGCGAGTTAATTATTTTAGTATTTGATATTCCTAGTGTACCATGTAGAATTGATATACTTCACAATGGACCAAATGCTGTAATACCATCCAGTGGAACAAGTATAAAATCATTCAGTGCAAAAGTTATGGATAGTTCTGGAATAGAGTATACGGACCAGAAAGTTACGTGGTCTTTAGCTGGTCCGGTAGAAGGTGTAAGTGTAGAAGGTGTAAGTATAGATCAAAACACCGGATTAGTGACAATAACTAAGGATGCACAACCTGGGGTATTCCTTGTGATAGCTAAAGCCGGATCTATTACAAGCCATACTATTATTACTTTATATAGACCAATATATAATACCATATCAGGCACCATTACTTTAACTGACGGAGTAGCACCGGAGGGTGGAGCAACAGGAAGCTTGACTTTCTAC
Source organism: Clostridiaceae bacterium (assembly GCA_039679375.1). Classification (GTDB taxonomy): domain Bacteria; phylum Bacillota; class Clostridia; order Acetivibrionales; family DTU013; genus JBDKVA01. The sequence continues at coordinate 5,602 of JBDKVA010000178.1, read as the reverse complement.
GGAGAAACTATATCAGTCGGTGAAGTGGCAATCCCTGAAGGTGAAAACACAGTAGATTTTTCTTTTGATATAAAGCCTGACATTTATTCAAAAATTGAATGTAAGATGAGCAGCAGTAAATGGATTTGGACATCTGCTTCCGGAAGTACAGGACCGATAGATGTAACAAACACAAATATTTCAGGTTTAAATATTAATATCAGCAGGGATGCAAATATGCTATCGGGAACTGTAAAGCTGTCTGCAGGGGTTGCACCGGCTGGTGGCGCAGGTATACAATGGTTATTTCCGACACCGGGTTATGCAGGAGCAAATGTTACTATTTCAGAAGGTAGCAATTCAACAGATTTTGTAATATATGTTTCAAAAAATATTACAGAAGCTAAAATATCAGGATATGTCATGATGAGGAACGGAAAAAAAACAGGCGCAACTTTCGATGAACCTGATTTAATCGATATGAGTGGCGGTGATATAGCAGGTATAGTATTAACCGTAAATTCAAGAACAATACCTGATATATTAAATGTGATAAGTTTAGCATCTGACAAGCAAAGTCCTCAGCAGGCAAATACTCCAATTTCCTGGATGTGTCAGCCTACTGATTCATCAGGGTCAATACTATATCGGTTTTCAGTATATTCTGATTCCACAGGATGGCAGGTTATGCAGGAATATACCAATAATTATATCTTCAATTGGAAACCTGAAACTCTAGGGGATTATATCATCAAAGTTGAAATAAAACATGCACTATCACAACAGACTTATGACGGCTATAAGCAGGTGGAATACAAGGTAGTAAAACAAATTTTAAACTCAACAATCGCACCTGCATCAGCCAGCTTTGACAAAAAAACTTCCGCCCAGGCTGATATATCAGTTACAATGGTGTTAAATGGGAATACATTAAGCTCAATAAAAAATGGCACCAGTACTTTAGTCAGCGGGACGGATTACGCAGTCTCGGGAAGTAATGTTGTGATCAAGAAAGGTTATTTGTCAGGATTGGCAAAAGGTAACGCCATACTTACTTTCTATTTTAGTGAAGGGAATAATGCCGAGCTTAATATAACAATAACGGATTCAACATCTACGGGAAGCGGAACGCCAACTGGCGGTGGTGCTCCCATCGGGGGTGGAGTACCTTTTATACCCATATTCCCAGTTGGAGGCCTTTCCGGAAACTTGAACTCAGGAAACGAACCGGATAACGGTGTAATGACGATTGCACCGATCTGCTCCGATACAAATGCAAAAGTTGAAATAACTGCAGATAATTACAAAGCTCTTTTGGACAGTGCTGCTGAAGAAAATGGTATAAAGAATTTGACAATCAATGTCAATGATGTCAGTGTGGGAGAATATAACGCTCAGCTTCCTTCTTCGGCATTGACCGGAACAACGAATGAGGTGAATATAACGCTCAATACGGCAGTTGCGAATATTACACTGCCTTCCAATATGTTTAGAGAAACGGATGTACAGGGTGCGCAGAATATTGGTATAAATGTTGCTGCAGCTGACAGATCTACATTACCTGAATCAGTAACCAAAATTATTGGAAAAGCTCCTGTGGTGGATATCAGCATTACTGTCAACGGAGATGTGAAACCCTGGAACAATCCTGATGCGCCGGTTACCGTATCCATACCTTATACATTGAAAGACGGGGAGAATCCGGACAACATAACGGTATTTTATATAGATGGTACAGGCAATCTTGTGAATATGCAGGGGATATACGACCCTGATACAAAGCGGGTTACCTTTACAACGACACATTTCAGCAAGTACATGGTAAAGGTAAATAATGTAATGTTCAGCGACCTAACAGGATTTGAAGGTTACGCCGGATATATTGAAAGCATGGCGGCCAAGGGTATCATTAACGGCATAGGTAATAATAAATTTGCTCCCGGCAAGGTTTTGACCAGAGCTGAGTTCTCTAAGCTTTTAGTGGAAATGCTGCAACTGGACATCACAGATAAAAGTGTAATTTTCTCGGATGTTGATACGTCCATATGGTATGCTCCTTATGTTAATGCAGCCTACAAGTCAGGCTTAATAAAAGGTGTCGGTGATAACAGGTTTGATCCGGATAATACGATAACGACCCAGGATGCGGCACTAATACTGGTAAGGGCATTAAAATACAAAGGTATAACAATAAAAGCAGGGTCTTTGTCAGAGATAAAGGATGACAAGGATATTAGTAATTATGCAAAAGAAGCGGTAGGGTTTACCGTATCAAACGGAATAATACGCGTGGATTCCGAAGGTAATTTCAATGCAGGGGATACGGTAAACAGAGCATCCGCAGCCGAATATATCTATAAGGTTTTTAACTTTAAGGCAGTATGAACGATAAAAAAACAGCAGTAAAAATAGCTTCATCCTTAATGAATTGGATGGAGCTATTTCAACATAGATTAACAGCACAGCAGAGCGCTGAGCTTAAATCTATATACGTATACAGATTTAAACTCAGCGGATCGTTGGCATATCATCTATACGTATCCTCGCTCTGGTACCTTGCGATCCTGCTGTCGTAGTACCCTAATATAACTTATACATTTAGAGCCACCCTGCTTGGTGACTTTTTCGTGTAATTTTGTGTTTTCAATGCCTATCTTACCTAAGACAGGCTATTTGCCGCCTTTTATGACTTTAATTTCTACTTCCTGTTTTTCAAGCTTTGATGAAAGATTTCTGATTTCTTCTTTGACTTCCTTGACTCCCTCATAGGTCTGCTTATACCCGTCAAAGAGAGATTTGCTGTTTTCTTTCAGTTCATTTTCAAGCCTTAATATATGGTTGCTGTTTTCATCAACTTTTTTCTCTATGGAATCAAATTTTATAGAAAATTCGGTATATATTTTTTCTGTAAGGTCAAACATTTTATCTTCCAACCCAACACGCTCCCCTACGCCAAATATTTTATCAAACCTTCAATGAAATTGCCACATGATTTCTGTCAACATTTCTGTATACGTTTATATATTTTTTTTTATTGAGCCAGTTTTTATTGGTTGGCATTTACGGCAGTAATTAGCGGCTCTGCTAGCAACGCTCCTGACAGCGGCGGTATTAACACCGGCGGTTTCGCCAGCAGTGGTTTCCGCAGCAGCGGCTTTCACAGCAGCGGTATTTACAGCAATCTTGATTGCACTGCAACACTTTGATATAATTTCCAATAAGCTGAGAATAATCTATGAATATGCATACATTACGACTATGCATTTATGAAGTATTTTATTATCGGGTAAAATTACTATATTGGAAACAGGAGAGAACAGTATGAAAATTAAGAAACCGGTTTATTTATTGATACTTACATGTATGGCAGTTTTTATTTTTGCAGGATGCGGAAAATCGGACAATACCTCAAAATTATCCGGCCTGCATCATGTTGAAATTGAAGTTGAGGATTATGGGACTATTTCTGTTGAGCTGGATGCCGATAGTGCGCCGATCACGGTAACAAACTTTTTGAACCTTGTGGGTGATAAGTTCTATGACGGACTTACGTTCCACAGGATCATAGACGGTTTCATGATTCAAGGCGGTGATCCGAAGGGAGACGGCACCGGAGGTTCGGATGAAACGATTAAGGGAGAGTTTTCATCCAATGGTGTTAAAAATCCGCTTTCGCATACCAGAGGGGCTATTTCCATGGCACGATCCCCCAGTTCGAACGACAGTGCAAGCTCTCAATTCTTTATCGTTCATAAGGACAGCACAGGCCTTGACGGAGATTATGCAGTATTCGGTCATGTAACGGATGGTATGGACATCGTGGATAAAATATGCAAAGATACCCCGGTACAGGATAATAACGGTACAGTCAAAGCTGAAGACCAGCCTGTTATTACATCAATAAAAAAGATCGATTAATCAGGGGTGAGCATGGTCAGCTTGCTTTTGCAATGTTGAAGGAGCCTGTGCGCAGCTTGCCCGGGTGGGTGTCGGTGCTTGTAATATTTGCGGTGCCATTGGAGCCTGAGAGGCCGAAAGTCAATGTATACTTATAATTTGCCGATGCAGTGTAGTTCAGCGCATAGGTATAAGTTATCTGGTAAACTGAATTGCTCTCCACCGTAAAGGTCTGCGTATCCGTCCCGTCATCCGACGGGAATGACATGGCATAGCTGCCGGAATACGATCCTGTTGACAGCGTGAAGTAGTAGGATACCGCATAGGGCTTGCCGCCGGCATATTTGTATATACTTGTTACATTGCTTCCGTCACGGCCTATCGATAGCCCAAGAGCCGCGGCGTCGACGATTTTGGCGGGTGTTTCGGCGCTCCCGGGGCTATTGCTTTGGTTGACATCCTTTACTCCAAAGGCAAAGGTGAGGTTGCCGCCGCTCTTGACGATCCAGCTGCAGTCAAATATGTCCTTGTCGACATGGTTGCCCGGAACATAGAAGCAGCCGTTTTCAATAAACGGTGCGATGCCGTCTTTCCATGCATAGCCGCCGGTATACGTCACCTTGTCCACGCCTGCGGTAGAGCTTACCGTATAGCTGTTCAGGGTATAGGTAATGGTTTTTCCACCGTTGGCAAACTGATATGGCACATCCAAATAATCGAGAAATTCTGTGATGGGAATAAACACCGTAAAGCCGCCGAGGCTGCAAGAGAACGGTTTATGGGTGACCTCGACCGTCTTTCCGTCGATCACCAGATTGAGATATGTACGGCTGTCCTCAGCCGGTGAGGTGCCGGCGTTTGTTAATGCGGCAGGGGAAGTTGATGCGGCAGTATTTGCATCTGAAGCGGAAGAGGCTGATGAATCGGCGGCGCTAGCATCTGCCGAGGTATAAGCCGGCATTTCGCCCTTTGGCCTGCCGGGAACTGTGATGCTTGATTTTAAGGTAGTGCTTGTACCCTTGAGGTATTGGGACAGGGCGTTATATGATATAAATACGACGTCATCACGCAGGAACTTAACAGTTGTTACATACTGCGTGTAGCTTGCATTATCGATAAGCCCCACCTCCAGCGCTTTTGCTGGAGCTTTATCCCATGAGAAATCCCCTGCCTTGTCGTTATATCCCAGAGCGCGGAGCACCAGTGTGAGGTATTGCGTCGCACTCATGTTATCGCTGCTTCCGAATGTAGTGGCGCCAGTGCCGTTTACAATGTTGTTTTCATAGCAATAGCCGACATAGGGGACTGCCCATTCAGGCACATCGGTAAACGGGATGGTGTAGCTCTTCGATCTGGCTTCCGCCTCCCTGCCCAGCAGACGGACGATCATGGCAGCTCCCGCCGGCCGGGTAAGCGGTTGATCCAAATCAAAGGAACTGCCGCTTCCCAGAAAAAGACCGTCCTCCCAAAGCGCCTTTGCTGCATTGCCATGCTGAACCGCATACCCGGCGCTGACGGGCAGGATACATATGGAAAATACCAAAATGAGTGAGATCAGGAATGAGATTATTTTCTTATGCTGTTTCATGGTTTTGCCTCCCTGTAATACCGACTGTCATTGACAAATTATACTAAGCACGGGCACAAATTTCCGCACAGGCCGTAAATCTGTCCCAATATATTTCGCAAAATCTTATTTTGCGAAATGTTACATTAATGAAACATA
>JBDKVA010000177.1:0-2886 GCA_039679375.1 Clostridiaceae bacterium | reverse complement strand
GATCGGCAAGGGCCGAGTTCAAGTCACCACGGTCCCGCGTTACCTTGAGTCTGGCGTCGCCAAGACCTATGACGACATCCGCTCCGGCGTCGAAATGGCGCTTGGTATCGCCTTGATCCACGGGATGTGTAACCATGTTTTTAACCGTTCCCACCTTGCCGTATTTAGACAAAGAACCGACAAGAGCGGCTACCAGAGTCGTTTTTCCCGTTTTCTTGGTTCCTACTATGGATATTACTTTCATGAAGGTCGCTTGCGTCTCCGATGCGAATAATCATGCCTGGTTTGATCTTTGATTTAATAAGGCATTATTTTTGTAATGCTAGAAGTTTAGTATTAACGGTCTCTTATGTCAACATAATAATAAACCAGTGAAAGTGTTGGCTTCAATCCGAAATCAATAAAAAGCAGTGAAAATCGTAAAGAAACTTTACAAATTCAAAATAATGCACATTCCTTAATAAAATCATATTAGTTAAGCCACTAGTTAGGCCACCAGCACAAAAATACCGTCGATAAGCTTTACAATCTCATATTTTTAGAGTTATCTCATATTTTAAAAACATTAGAGTTATCATGATCTTACAGTAATATTTACTATTTGGCACATACTATGCTGCCAAAATAAGAGGAGTTTTTTTTAAACCGAGCATTTCCCTCAGGAACAGAACCAACAACTTAAGATTAAGGAGGTGTGCGATTATGAAAAAGAAAATATCCTTTCACATCATTTTTGGATTATTAGCATTCTGGCTATTTGCCTTGGAACCGGCACATGCCTATCAATTTTACATTGATGAGTTCTCCGTTACCAGGAGCGGCGCCGTCATTTTCGATGATAAGTTTAACGACGGCAATCCTCCTCCAAGCGCCCCTAACTTCACGAATGGTGTTTCAGCATCCTATTTTGTTAATGGTACAATGGGGCCGGAGAGTTCAGGCAAACTAACGCTCGACGGTTCCGGTGCCGTTCCCTTCCCGAATCCCACCGGAGATCAGTTTGTCCGCCAGAAGGCTACACTTCAAACCAACATAGATCCAACCAGTCCTGCCGGGTTAAAACAAAACGTCACATTCTCGGTTACGGGGGTGTTTGATCTTATTATACCCACTGAACTTCGAGAGGCATACAATGTTATGTTTAATGATTGGACACCCACTAATACCGCCAACGATATTGTGATGATGCGAGTCATACGTACTCAGACCAACAATCTTATGGTTCAATTGGCACACCTCGATTATAAAATAGGCACAGTTACAATCATTGATCAGACTCCACTGGACACGTCGCATGACCAAATTGCTCTCACACTCGCGAGAGCCGATACGAGTACAGATGCAATCACGGGCTCCTTTTATTACATTGACGGGGGAATCGCGGGATCTACTACTACGTTTGCTAATACGATGGATATCTTTACCGATGAAAACTTTACCAGAGCCGCGTTTGAAGCCTTTAAGCCAGCGCCAGTGCCGATACCTGGCACTATGCTCCTTCTTGGCCTTGGTCTGATTGGATTGGCAGGAGTCAGGAGAAAGTTTAAGAATTAACTCAACACATAAGTGGTTGAGTTACAGAAAGGCAGGGTCAGGTGGCTCTGCCTTTTGTTGCACATTTTAAACAGTAATCTTCGATTCAATCAAAGTCATCACACTCACATATTGTAAGTGAAATCTTATGTTTTGACGGCTGGTTGAAAAATCATTGTTAGAGGAAGTTATTACCCATTTCCGTCCTTACATCTGATGGCAAGATAACTTCTTCCTCTTACAAATGAATGCATCAGATTGACGAAGGCCGCTGCCTAATTTCAATTCCAAATCAAGCGCTACCTTTGTTGGCAAAGCCTACCCCTGCGCAGGCCGGGATCGGCCTCCGGGGCGTTTGTATCATACGTCTCGTCGCCTCCTCCTGGCCGCCGTGGTATCATCTTTGATTTGGAGATGTCATAACACAGCGGATGGGCTTTTGCCACAATCGCTCTTAGGAGCTGTTACGAAATATCCACCCATGCGGGTGGCAAGACCTGTTCTTTTTCTCTATTTCGTTACGGCTCCTTATGCCGTTTGCTATAATTTTATGATCAGGTTGTTTTTGAACAACGGCTTATTTGCCGACTTTAATTAACATCGTCGCCGGATCGAGCAGCAGGGAATGTTGTTTTACATCCGATGACTGGCCTTTCAGAGCTATAATATAGATTTCATCGCTTTTTGCCTCCAACTGGACAATAACGTCGAAGAGATCGGCAACATGCAGGAATGAAACAGGCAAACCATTGTCCGCCGGACGCTCATGACGATGGGCATGCACGGTAAACCATATCCTCATGGCATACTTTTTTGCCAGATCCTTTAAAAGTAGAAGCTGTTCCCGACCGGCCTGATCAAATCTCAAGCCGTCAATGATCATGGTATGCGGCTTGAAAATATTTTGCTGCAGCAAATCGGTCATGCGCTCTTCCAGCGTGGGAACGCTGAAACTTTCCACCCTGAAGGTCATGATGAAACGGTAAGGCTGAATTTTATCCCAGTATTCCTGAATTTCCGCTTCAGTAAAACTTGCGGCAATATTGTGAAACATTTCACGATACCACAGGTCAACTTTGCTCACCGCATCCTGCAGGCTCACATGCAAAACCGATTCTTCTCTTATCATCATGTTTAAAGCCACTTGAACAAGCAAGGCGGTTTTGCCCACTCCGGCATGTGCCATAACAGCGCCTAATCCTCCATTTTGCAAAATATCTTCCTGCTCATAGCCAAGTTTTACCAATGGATTACGGTATATTATTTCTTTTTTCAGCATTACGATGTCCTTATATGATAAACGGATTATATTTTTTTCACGCTTTAACACTGACGAATTTATTGACATCTTTC
>JBDKVA010000176.1:0-127446 GCA_039679375.1 Clostridiaceae bacterium | reverse complement strand
GAATTAAGCACGGTTATCGCAAAAATGGAGCACACACTGAAAAAGGCCAGGCTGCACATCCGGTACATTATCCCATCCGATGAAATAGAGAAGACGTTCAGGCGTATGAAGGATGTGGACGAGGTTTTTATCAGTGATGCCGTACCGGATGATATAAAGGTAAAAATAATTACGCAATGTCTGTCAGATAAAAAAATCGTATATATTGTCCCGGGACTATTTGAGATATCGCTGTCAAATGCCAGAATGGTGCATTTTGAAGATATGCCGGCCTATATGGTGGACAGGCTGGGACTGACGGTGGAGCAGAGGTTTTTCAAAAGAGCTTTCGACATTGCCGTATCCTTTATCGGGATTGTCATTACGCTGCCGCTGATGCTTTGCATCTGCGTCCTTGTCAGGCTGACGTCACGGGGGCCTGTGATATACAGGCAGACTAGGCTGACCGCAAAAAACAGGCAATTTGATGTACTGAAATTCAGGACAATGTACGAAGGGTCTGAAAACGAGACCGGTCCCGTACTATCAGGCAGTGCCGATCCAAGAATTACAAGGGTAGGAAGGGTACTTAGAAATTTCAGGCTTGATGAACTGCCGCAATTGTTTAATGTCCTGAAGGGTGATATGAGCTTTGTCGGGCCAAGGCCCGAAAGGCCGTATTTTGTTGAGCAGTTCAGCAAGGAAATTCCCGAATATGACCATAGGTATCTTGTCAAAGCAGGTATGACCGGCTATGCGCAGGTATATGGAAAATATGATACCTCTCCGATGGATAAACTCAAATATGATCTGCTGTATATTAAGGATTACAACCTTCTGCTGGATATAAAGCTGATCTTGCAGACGTTCAAAGTATTCAGAGGAGAAAAGGCTTTGTATCAGGGCCAAAAAAGCGGCGGTATAAAGCGTGCGGGTCACAGGAAAAAGACGGCGGCAATGTGAGCCGTCGGGCAGTATGCAGAAATATCTGCTGCCTGGTGCCTATCAATACCTCATCCTCAACTCTGTGGCTTTCCTTTCTTGAGGTTAATTAACCTTATATTGATCCCTATCCCCATTCCAAGCAATACCCAGAATACAGGTGCAACCGATACGACGCTGTCATTGAACACTCCGGCGACGGTATATCCGCAAAACGCTGCAAAGCAGGCCAGACCTGCTATTGGTAGAAACGCCGTGAAATCTTCATTTATATATATCCTGATGCTTGAAACGAAATATATTCCGAATAATGCTAGTAGGGCTAGCAGCGAGACAACTCCGGTGTTTAATGCTGTCTGAAGGTACATATTGTGCGGCTTGTCGACGAAAATGCCGCCTGTCCCATAATATTTCAGCTTGGAAAGAAAATCATACTGCGGGAAATAGATCGGGAAGGTGTCAGGACCATTGCCGATCAGAATGGTATCCTTTAAGAGAGGAAGCGTTCTGGACCAGATATATCCTCTGTTCGATCCGAAAGTCTCTATTCCTTCAAAGCCAAAGGACTCAATTTCTCTGTCATTCCTGTAGGTCATCCATCTGTTAGTTGTACTTAGTAAGCCTTCTTTTGTGAATATTACATTAATCAAGTTATAGTCATTATAATAGAATTCTATCAACCCATTCTCAGGCTGTAAATTCAGACGAATATTTTGGAACCTGTTATCTGAAAAAGTAACAGCGTTGTTGTCCAGACTAGCTCCCAGTTCTTTATTATTCTCGTCAGAAAAGTTTAATTTGCCGCCATCTACCATTACTTGAAAAGTACCTTTTTTGGTAGCAAGGCTGACTTTCGATGAGCTCATTGAGACATCTAGCAGACCTTCTAGTGATTTATCCAAAGCCATTCTGGATTCCGAAGCCGCAGAGTCTTCTTTGTTCTCCAATGTTGCTATCCGATTAAACCTGGCAATAATCGACCCATCTGTTGCAAAGTTAAATATGGCCAAACCGCCGCATAAAAGTACTATAGCTGCAATGGCAACTACCTTGTGCTGCAGGATTTTTCTTCTGAACATAACCAGTATTACAATAAATGCGAGTGCACCGCCAACGAGGCCTGCACGGGAGTCACAGCCTATCCAGTTAATGAACGACAGGCAAAATAAGGCTGCAAGTAATATTTTATGGAGAAGCTTTTTAGCAGCAATAAGCATGACCATTATAACAGGCGTGAGCATGGCAATATAACTTCCCACATAATTTTGATTATAAAGGGTCGAGAAAATTGTTTTCTCCGGGAATTTGGGTGTAAGGCTGCGCCCTAAATTTTTTAATGATGCCGGAGTGATGAGCTTGGTAAAAATTTCAGCTTTAAAATAGTCAATCCCCAAGTATTGCAATGTCCCCAGCAGAGTGATAATAGCGGCAGATGCCAATAGACAGCCAAATAGTATTTTAATTTGTTTTTCTTCTTTTAATATATTCATAGCAAGAAAGACGATGACATTATATGCAATAAGTACAAATGCGCCCTCATATCTTTCAAGAAAACCATAAAACGCTACCTGCTTATACTCGGAAGCTAATGCCGATAATAAAATGAACAGTGCATAGATTCCAACCGGTATGTAATAGACTGTTTTTTGCATGTCAAATGGGTTACCCTTGCGCGTGAACAGGAATAGAAGGAGCCCGATTACAGTAAACAGTAATAAATAGACCATTTTATAATATGAAAACAAGTCATAATGTGTGCTTTGCCCGTCCCAGTAAAGGTTCCCGGGATCATTTATAATGATTTCCTTTAAAAAGAGGATGAGTGGAATAAGCGCTATAATAAGGTATAATGGAATAGCTTGATAAACACTGTAATTTGTAATTAGCTTTGAGTTATGTTTGAGATTGTGCCTTCTGCTTTGCCTTGAATTATTTCCTGGCTTATATTGTGTGTTTACTTTTTTATATTGTTTTGTGTTATTTGCAGTTTTGCTTGCAGTACCCTTTAACCCTTTTGAACTTTTATTTTTGTCTGCTGATATTGTTTTGTCTGACAATGTTTAAACCCCCTTAATTTTCTCATTTAATTCTATCATAATGAATCAAACTTGTACATTTACTTATTGAAACACCGCGGTTCTGGTGATATAATTAAAGTTGCTAAAATTTGGGGACATTTCCACTTGTGAAAGCCCCGGATGACATGCATATTATCATTTGGCATGTACGCTTCGGCATAACGGATAAAAGTGTTTGAATAGTGCAGTATTGCTTTATTGCAAATCTGTTACAATTTCTTTACACTTGGTTTGGATATGTTGACTGGTAAAAATGCCGGTGATATAATCAACTTGAATTCAGATGGGTGGAGTTTGCCCTTACTGATGAAAGTTGTAAGACGAGTCGGGTTATATCAAAGGGGAGAGGCGTACCCCGGCTTGAAACTTAAAGCCTATCCCAAAAATTTACGAGGAGGATTTGAGAGTATGAAAAATCTCAAGAAGTTACTTGCAGTAATCGTATCTATATGCGTGCTCGCTACATTTACGGTTCCTGCATTCGCCGCTGAGACTACCAAGACAGATGCAAAAATCTGTGAAGAGCTTGGCGTTCTTAGGGGTGAGGACATTTCAGTAGGCGTTACGCCTGAATACCTTGCAAAAGGCACTAATAGGCTTCAGGCCGCTATTCTTTACTTGAGACTTATTGGTAAAGAAGATGAAGCATTAGCTTTCACAGGAACTGAAACGTTTGAAGATGCTGGCCAAGTGGGATGGACTGGCGGTAAGGCAATACTTGCATACCTGAAAGCACATCCGGAATTAGGTTGGGTAGGCGATGGAAAGAAATTTGATCCCAATGGCGCAGCAAGTGCACAGATGATGTACAAAGTAGCCCTTGAAGCTCTGGGATACAAGCAGGGAACAGACTTCCAGTATGCAGACACAATTACTTTTGCTGCTTCTTTAGGACTGACAAAGGTTGCTGCGATTGCTGAATTGACTAATGACAATACCGCAACCGCTCTTATTGAAATCCTTAAAGGAACTGTTAAGGGAGGAACTACGACCCTTGTTGAAAAGCTGGCAGCAACGAATCCAACACTCAAGGCTGCTGCAGAAGCTAACGGATTGATTAACCCGTATGTAGCACTTGATGTTAAATCAGTCACAGCAGTTACCTACATGATGGTTGACATCGCGTTGAATACAGCGGCTACAAAGGTTGATGCATCCAAGATCTCCATTAAGGATGCGGCTGGAACTGAACTTGCAGTTACAGACGTAACCCTGAGTGCAGACGGAAAGACAGTAACAGTTGATACAGCGGCTCAGGTAGCTGGAACAGTTTACAAGATGACTGTTGATTCAACAGTTTATGAATTTGTTGGTCTTGTTAAGGACGTAACCAAGCCAGCGCTTTCATCAGCTATAGCTCTGACCAACACTAGCGTCAAAATAACGTTTGACAATAGCGATTTGGATCCGGTTACAGCTACAGATGCAGCTAACTACACAATAGCTGATTTGACAGTAACAGCAGCATCAGTAAGTGGCGCTAACGTTACCTTGACTACATCATCCCAGACTTCTGGAAAGCTGTATGAAGTTAAGGTTACTAAAGTTGCTGACAAAACTGGTAATGTGATGGCTGATGCCTCCAAGAAGTTCGGTGGAAAAGCTCCTGATACAGTTAAGCCTGTGATTGCATCTGTTACTTCTAAGGATGGAGTCGAGCTGACAGTAACTTATACAGAAGCTGAAAAACTCAGTGACAGCGCTCTGGATATTGCAAATTACACCATTAACAATGATGTAACAGTAACAGCCGCTAAATTTAAGAAAGATACAAACGTACTTGGCGGAACACCAGTAGTTATCCTGACAACCAGTGCACAGGTAAGCGGCAAACTGTACAAATTAACAGTTAAAAACGTTGCTGACGTAGCTGGAAACAAGATAGCTGACGTAGATAAGAGCTTTGGCGGAACAGCTGTTGATACAGTTAAGATTGGTATCGAAAGTGTTGTCGCTGATACTAACACAGCTGTAATTGTTACCTTAAACGATACAGTAGATGCAACTACAGTAGTTCCTGCAAACTTCACCATAGATGGTGACTTGACTGTAACTGCAGCAGCAGTGGATGCTGACAACGAAAAGGTAGTTAACCTTACTACTTCTGCTCAGACAGCAGGTAAGCTTTATACACTGACTATAGCCAACCTCAAGGATGAAGCCGGAAATGGCGTCAATACTGACCTGGATGACAAGAAGTTTGGTGGAAAAGCTGCTGATACAACGAAGCCGACTATAAGCAAGGTAGAAGCTCTTACCAATACATCCATTAAAGTAACATTCTCTGAAAAAGTTGAAAAAGCATCTGCTACAACTTTGTCAAATTATGTATTCGATGGCGGTTTGGCATATCCTACAAAAGCTACTTTAAGTGATGATAAAACTTATGTAACATTGAATACTCTTCCTCAGTCAGCAAAAGTGTATTCTTTGAAGATAAGCAATGTTAAGGACTTAAGTGGAAATGTGATAACTGCAGATTCCGAGAAGAAATTTGCCGGCATGGGCGACGCTCTTACAGCTCTCAAAGTTGAAGGCGCTGTAGCAATAGACAAGTACACTGTAAAAGTTCTGTTCAACCAGGCAGTAGATGCTACTAATTCAAAAGTTCTTTCCAATTACACCTTTACAGGTGGAGCTGGTCTGAATGGCAAGCTAGCGGATAATGCTTATTTGACAGATGACAATAAATCAGTAGTGCTCACTTTCAACACTGCTGGTGATGCTATGGCAACTACAGAGATTTATAAAGTAGCTGTAGCAGGAGTTACAAGCGAATACGGCGTTGCATTGGATACAGATACTGATGAAGCAGAATTTGCAGGCATCAGTGATGATAAGGCCGACATTACTGTAGAGATTGTTAATGTTATCGATGAGAAAAACATTGAAGTCGTATTCAGTGCTGATATTGCCGGTACACCATTAGCATCTGCATTTGCTCTTTACAAAAATGAAGGCGACATTCCGGCTGACACTAATACTGGTGCAAATCTGGTTGGCAATGCTGCTTCATTAAGTGGTAAGAAAGTAAGAGTAACGTTTACAACAGCTATGGAAGACAATACTGTTTACTATCTGAACATGATATCAACTCATGCATTGAATGATAAATCAGGATTATACCCTGGAAAGGTTAAATTCAATGCAGCAGCTGACAAGTCCGAAGGAATATTTGCGACTGGAGATCTCAGTGCTGTTACACTGAAGGTTGATGCAGCAGTGATGACCAATGATAATACATTGGAAATTTACTTCAATAATGATATTGCTGCTACAACAGGCGCAGGTGTTGGACAGCTTGATCCTAATACTGATATAAAGGTTAAAAACGCTTCTGGAGATGTTGTTACAGCAAGTGAATTCAAGTCAGTATATAAGATAAGCGGCAAGAAGTTGACAGTATACTTTGTAGATGCTGCTACAACCATGACAAATGGTTATGTTTACAAGGTAGAAGTACTGGATCCGACAGCTATTAAGTACAAGTATGACAATGCTGTAACTCTGAGTACAGACTATGATGAAATGGAATTTGCAGCAGTAGATACAGACAACGAAGCTCCTTATATGGTAACTGCAAGTGCTGTTGCTGATAACAAAGTAAAAGTAACTCTGTCGGAAGACATTGCAGCAGCTGGCACAATTGATGCAGCCGATATAAAGATCAAGAACACAAAGACTGGTAAGATAATAGGAACAGCTGATTACTCATTAGCTTACACAGCAGGTAAGGACTTCTTCATAGTAACTCTGGCTTCAGGCAAGTTCGTTGCTGGTACCACTTACGAGATAGCTGTAGTAAATGGTTCCGACATAACTGATTTCGCTGGAATAGGTGCTATAAAGAAAGCAACTGCAGATGCAGCAAACTATGATAATTCAGTAACATTCACCGGTGTTGGAACAACAGCTGCTATCGTAGCTGGTCAGGTTACCCTGATATATGGTGACGCAGCTGCAGCTGACTCTATCGCATTCAGTGCAACAGCTGGATTAGTAGCAAATGCTCCATATACTATTAAGCTTACAAATAGCGCTGCTGAATTTTCAGTAACAGCTGGAGTTGGCGGAGCCATTGGAACTACTTTGACCGGTACGGTTGCAGGAGTTGCTGGTGCAGAAACAATGACAATTTATGATGCTGCTGGAAATGAAGTCTGCAAAGACTTGGCATTGACAGCCCTGTAAGAATTGTAACTAATCTGTTATTAACTAAATGAAGGGCCGGGATAATATCCCGGCCTTTTGTTTAATATTATATTGTTTATTGTAATAAATTTAAAGATAGCTTTATCTAGTAAAGGGAGTGTAAAATAATATGAAGAGGGTAAGAGGAAAATTTTTAAAGAGCGCAATAATATGCTTTGTACTGATTGCAATATTAAGCACTACTGTATTTGCAGCTGCGAATTATTACATAACTAAAAGCGGAACGTCTTTCCAAATTGTAAATCTTGCTGTCGGTAAAAACCTTATTCCTCGTTCTCAAATGCCAGATAACCTCCCGGCGCTTTTAATTGATGACAGGACATATGTACCGCTTCGAGCTGCTGTTGATTCCGTTAATGGGGATGTTCTATGGGACGGCAATACAAAAACAGCTTCGGTACAAGCATGCAATACTATTATCATGTTTTCCAACGGCACGCCGACTGATACAGTTAACAGGCAGGCAACCGGTATGAGCTTTATCACAAGTATACCTGCATCCATGCTTAATGAATATATGAAATATGAATATATGTGTGTAGCTGAATATAAGGATAAATATGGCACGGTTGTTTTCGGAGACGATATTAAATCGACATTTCAAATATCTGAGAATGAAGGCATTACACTTAAGTATAATATCAATTATAATTTCATGAACTCAGGCACTCACGTAATAAAACTGATGATCCGTAAGCTTGAAGAAGAAAAATGGACTATTGTTGCCAAAAGGACTATTAATGTAAAATGAACTTATATATTAAAATTTGGTTAAAGCCAGAAAATAAGCTTGGACAGATGATATAATCAAATTAAACAAATCACATTAAATAAATCACATGGGGGGATATATATGCGATTGACAAGAAAAATCACTGTTTTTATAATGATTGCCGTCATAAGTATTACATTTGTGACCCAAGCCAATGCGAGAGACATGACACCTGATCAAAAAGGGGATGTTTTATATAAATTGAACATCCTAAAAGGTTATGGGTTTGGGTATTATCTTGAGAATCAACTCACACGAAGCGAAGCATCAGCTTTTATTGTGCGTATGCGTGGTGTTGAAAATGATGTGTTGAAAAACAAGAATAATTACATAAATAATACTTTCCCAGATGTAGAGAAAGATAAGTGGTATGCACCTTATATAGGATATTGTGTCCAGAATGGAATTATTAATGGTTACACAGATGGAAAATTCGGACCAGAAGATAATATAAGTGAAAAAGCGTTCTTGAAGTTAGTTTTGACTGCATTAGGTTATAAATATAATATTGATTTTACGTGGAACACGATTTATTCTAAAGCTTTAAGTGCTGGAATCATAAATGATCATAATGAATATGCAAATAGAATTGATGATAATGCAGATTATAGAAGAAGCAAAGTTGTCGAAGCTTTATATAATGCATTACCGTTAACTAGGCAAGATACTGGAAGATCCGTTATTCTTGAACTTGTAAGGAATGATGCAGTAACAAGAGATATTGCTTTATCGACCGCTATTTTGGTTGACGAACCGGTAACAAAGATTGACCAGGCTAATGCGTCTTCATCAACGAAAGTAATATTACAGTTAAATGAAGAAATAGTAAACAATACCATGCTTAAAGTTTCTGTCTATGAAACTGCAAATATATCAAATATTTTAACAGCAAATATAGAATCCAGTATGGGAAAACAGGTAAATGTAATAACATCTGAGCAAACATCGCTAAAGGATTATACTATCGAATTGCAGAATGTTGAAGATATTGAAGGAAATATAATTTCATCAATAAAATTCAATTTTTCGGGATACCGCGCTCCTGAAGTAAATGCAGACTATTTTAGAATTAAAAAGGTAGAACCAATAAATGATAAATCAATAAATGTCTATTTTACTCAACCGATTAATATAAATGCAGAAGTACCTTTATATTACAAAATAAAAAGAGATGGAAAAGATTTTGTTAATGGAGATTTTTCTTCATTAAAACTTAATGTAATTCCTGATATTGATAACGGTATTACTATCCTACTTAAAAACAACTATTTTTATACTGGTGAGAACTATACATTAGCAATATCAAATGAACTGAAAAGCAATTATGGTATGACTTTACTGGAAGGACAGGGTGAAAGTATTGATTTTATAGGAAATGGGCAAAGTTCAGAATCACTAAGGGTTGAAAGTATTTATGCTGAAGATAACAAAACGGTAGTCATTGAATTTAACCAAGCGGTTGATCCGCTATCAGTATCTTCAACTAGTAATTTTACGATAGTAAAAACGGATGGGTATCCAATATCGGTCATTAAAAGTGTTGTCTCGCCTGAAAAAGGTACAAGTGGGTGTATTGTAAAGGTAGGTCTCCTTCAAGCCCTTGAAGAAGGTGCGATGTATGATTTAACGGTTAAAAATATATTTGACGCGTACAAATTGGAAAAGATATCAGAGACAAAAGAAACAATTATTGGAGCTGGTTCAATAAAAGACATGAACACCTTTACTTATGCTGAAGCTACTGATAATGGCACGGTTTATCTTTATTCTAACAGGCCGCTTGATACAGCATTTGCTTCAAATACCACATTATACTCAGTACTTGGCGTTACTGACGGTGGATACTCGGTAGTTCCGCAAAAGATTTATTACAATGCAAATGAAAATCCTTATGTTGTCAAGTTATATCTGCCTTCAAACAGATTGCTGGAAAGTGGAAAACAGTATAAGGTGAGGGTGTTATCTTTGCTTAAGGATTATCTTGGGCATTCAAATCCAGCAGGAACCGATCTAACTTTTACGGGTGTTGACTATGCCGGAGAAAAACCAGTGATTATTGATGCACGCACTATTGATTCAAATGCTGTTAAGGTTACATTTTCCAAAGAGATTTCAAATGCCGGCTTGAATGTAAACAAAACCAACTATGTACTGGAATATAAATCAGAAAATACAACAAAGTCAATTCAAGCAGAAAGCGTAGGATATATTAATGCTGTGACAATAATTATTCGGTTCGAGTCATCACTGGACATTTCAACTTCATACACTCTTAAAGCTAATATAATACAAGATTTTTCAGAACAGTACATCAGGAATTCATCTGATGGAGGCAATTCAAATTATGTAATAATGGGAATGCAATAATAGCAAATATTTTATTTTATGAATTTTTGTGGAAACACCTTATACTATAAATAGGTATAAGGTGTTTCCACATATTAAATTCTGGAACAAAACGGTATATTGTTTCGTCAATAATTGTTGATTGATTACTTTAATGGTATAATCTTATTAGCTGCTTAACAAAAGAGGAGGGAATAAAATGCATAATAAGTCAAAGTTCAATTTAATTGCAATTGTTTTGTTAATCTGTAATATTTTATTATCGATGCCAGTTATGGCTGAAACTAGCTCACTTCCTGAGATAACTGATACATTGAACAAATTGAATATTTTAAGGGGTAATAATGGTGACTATTTCCCTGAAGACAAGTTAAAAAGATCAGAAGCGGCAGCTTTCATTGTAAGGATGATGGGAAAGGAAAATCATGTACTTGCAAATAAAGCAACATATTCAGTTACGGCTTTTCCTGATGTAAAAATTACTGATTGGTTTGCTCCATATGTAGGGTATTGTTCTAAAAATGGAATTATAGTTGGATATACTACAGGAGAATTTGGACCAGAGGATTTCATAAATGAAAGATCATTTTTAAAGATGTTGCTCGTTTGTCTAGGATATACTTATGGAGAAGATTTTATATGGAGTGATGTCTACAAGACAGCTTATATTACTGGACTTATGAAAGATGCTTCTTATAATATAAAGACAGACGATAACAGCACGTACGTAAGAGGAGAAGTTTTCGTAGCATTATATAATGCACTTACATTGGAAAACAAAGTAACTAATTCTAAACTCATTCAGATGTTAATCAACGAGGGAGCAATATCAAAAGAGATAGCCATGTCAACCGGTCTGTTAATTGACAGTATCAAGACTGCAATACTTTCAGTAACAAGCCTGAACAGTAATACGGTTTCAATAAAGTTCAATGAGCCTATAGAAAAGTTGGAAAATGAAGATGTAATTATAAGTGAGTATGCAGACTATTCAAAAAAGCTTACAGTATCACTTACATCCCAGATTCCAGGTGAAATAGTTATCACAACATCAGGACAGACAGCCGATAGGGAGTATGCAGTTGAGATTACAGGAGTTATTGATCTCGAAGGAAATAAATCAGAAAAATTTACAGAAACCTTTAAAGGATATAGAGCTGCAGAATTGAAATCCGACTTTTTGAGAATAAGCAAAGTCGTACCAATAAGTAACAAAGTGATTAATTTGTATTTTACACATCCAATTACTCCTAACAGTGAAGTTCCATCATATTATGAAATACTTGTTGATAATACGTCTTTCATTATGGGCAATACGAAGTCTATGGTAGTAAAGAGGATAGGATCAGTAAATAATGGCGTTACAATTTATCTAAAGGACGCAGAACTTACTGCCGGTTATGATTATACTTTAAAAGTAAATGGTGATTTTTCAAGTATATATGCTGTTAAGCTTAATGATGGTATAGGTGAGAGTATATCCTTCAAAGGTATTGAAAGCAGTAATGAACCTTTAAAAGTGGTTACTGTTCAGCCGCTAAACAGCACAAGTATTGAGGTCGAATTTAACAGGGAAGTTGATCCTGCGTTTGCAGAGAAGTTTCTAAATTATACTATTATAGGAGCGAATAATATAAATATCCCTGTCACAAAGGCAGTTTTAGTTAATAATGGAGATAAATGCGGAAGAGCGGTCCTGCTTACTCTACAATCTCAACTGGATAAAACAAAAGCCTATGAAATTAGGTTCGAGTATTTGCCTGATCTTTTCCGTGAAACTTTTTTGGAAGGTGAAGTGTACAGCTTTGATGGTCTATATGGTGCAAAGACTAATTTATCCATTGAATATGTAGCAGCTCTGGATAAAGGCACTGTTCAAATATATTTGAGTAAGCCGCTTAATCCTGCTTTTGCTTCTACCAATGTATATTATATGGTAACTGGAACATCCGGAACCTCCTATCTTGCTGTACCGCAAAAAGCAAGCTATCAGGAGATTGACGGTGAATATAGAGTAAAGCTTTTTATGCCTTCCGATAAACCATTGAGCGGATCAGGCAATTATATAGTACGGGTACTAAGTTCCATGCAGGATGCCAGTGGTAATACTTCAACAGCAAATGCAGAATATACATTTGCCGGTTCCAGTAATGAAATTCAAAAGACAGCTATTACCAATGCCACAATAATAGCAAGAGATACCATTAGAGTTACCTTCAATAGGGACATAGCCTATGAAGCTCCTAATATTCTCACTTCAAATTATTCGCTTCAATATGATATGAATGGGGCTTTAATAACAAAAGAACCTATGGGGGTTACCTATATAAGCAGTACTATTATCGCGCTTAGGTTTGATTCTTTGGACTATGATACAAAGTATGCATTAAAGTTTAATGCTTTAAAAGATATATCCGGTGTAATTAATGAGGGATTGCCGGATAAAAATTCAGTTGATGTTATCCTTGGGAAATAGCTGTTGAGTCTTGGATAAAGAGGTGAATTAATGTATAAAAATTCCTTAAAGATAAGTATATTGATGATTTTAGCTATAATTTTTTCTCTTATTCTTCCACAAACCGCAGTATTTGTAGAAGCGGGCGAGCCGGAGTTAATTGATTTATCATATGAAAAAGCAATAGATCTTGCTATAGAGAATACACGCAATCTACAACTAATGGATAAAAATATAAATGCTGCGTGGGATTCTTATCTTGAACTCATGGAGAAAGCAAAACTAGTGCAGCAACAGCTTGATATGATAAATGATTACGAAAAAATCTATCAAAAAAAGCAGATGGGTGAAAAGCTTGATAGCTTAGAGCAAATACAACTCAGTACATACTTGGTAATATATGGGCCTACCCCTCAGAAGCTTTCTCCCAAGGAGATATTTGAAAATTATATTAAGCCGCGTGAATTTCCATCATATTCAATGGGTGCAACTGTCGAAAAGATGAGGAAACAAAAGCTACAATTAAGATCATTCATGGAACTGGAGATAAGGCAGGTTTATGATAATATTTTAAGCCTTCAGGAGTCATATGCTTTACAGAATGAATTATACAATATCATGCAGAATCAAAATGAGCAGATGCATGCCAAGTATGAAAAGGGTATAGTATCAAAAATAGATATGACAGCATCCGATTCGGATCTTCAAAAGCAAAAGCTACGTATAAGTAAAATGGAGAGAAATATTGATAACTTGATGATGTCATTAAAGCAAAAGACAGGTATAACTCTTACGCAGAGGATTTCACTACATAGTTATTATAATGGTATTATTTACAAAGCACCCGAATCATATGAATTCTATCTTGAAAAGGCTTTATCATCTCGTTATGAGGTAATAAGTTCAAATTTAGATTTAAAGGTTAAGCAAAGAGAACTTGATATATTGAAGGAATATAACTTGAATCCGCTTACTACTGACCGGATGGAAGCACAGCAAGCGGTTGACGATAAATTAATTACTTATAAGGAGGCTGTAGGTAAGATTACTACTGATATAAATTTTGCCTATAAAGATATTATTGAAAAACGGGCAGACATTGAAATGGCCGAAAAGAAGATGGAAAAAGCGTCAAGGCAGTATGAAATTACCGAATCTTTTTATAATAATGGTATGGTTAATTCAATCGCATTGCTTAATGCGAAATTTACATACACCCAGGCCCAAATTGATCACTTAAGTGCTATAAGAACATATAATAGTTCACTTTATAAATTTGAAATGGCATGTGGTATAGGTCCGGGATACTTCAATACTGGAGGGGGATATTAATTGTGAAAAAAAATGTAGCTATAATTTGTTCAATAATTATACTATTGTTATCATTTCAAACGAGTGCTGCTGAGAATGTGACCAGTAAGATTGCTTTAGAGGATGTAATTAAAAATGCTTTAAGTAGTAATTCCTCTATACAATTATTCAATAATAAAATTATTGTGGCAGAGCGCAAATATAATTCTGCTGTATCAAAAGCTAGCGATTTTACTGGAAAGGTTGGCTATACATCTGAGGAACGTATTAATAATGCAAAGATACAGTTTCTGGCGCCATTGCAGCGGTTAGCCGAATTAAATGAATTAATTTGGAATAAACAGGAGTATGAAAAAGAACTAAAATTAGATATTACAGAATTATACTATCAATTGCTATTATTAGATCAAAAATTTCAAAATCAGAAGGATGTTATTGATAGAGTTAAGCTCGACTTGGATATTAAAAATAAGCAGGTTAAAATCGGTACTGTATTAGCCTATGATTTGTTGCCACTTGAAATAGCTGTAGATGAAGCAGAGTTAAGAGCAATAGACATACAAAGAGAAATTGATAAATTAGTAATGGACTTAAATATTAAAATGGGGTTTGATATTTATAGTAAATGGGTTTTAATTAATCGATCATTGCCTGAAGTAGATTTTATTATAACAAAAATTGATGACACAGTAGCTTCGGTTGTTTCTACTTCTCATTCCATTTTAAAGCTAGAGGAAGAAAAAATGCTTATTGATAAAGAGCTCGAACTTAATATAGGATATGCAATTAAGGAAACTCCAGATACTGTTGAAGCACTGAGAGAGAAATCGAATAATTTGAAGTATAGCATTAAGGATGAAAGGATTTCCGTAGAATATAGGGTCCGCTCGGATTATAATAATCTTCTTAATTTACTGGATGATGTTAAAATTGCAAAACTGGATTATGATATGTCGGAAAAACTTTTAGCCATTGCTCAGGTTAAGTATGATAAAGGCTTGATAAGTAATTTTGAATATCAAAGGTTAGTTGGCGAGAGAGATGCGTCCCAGTTGGCCTATAACCAGGCAAAGCTAAATTATTATTTAGCTGTAGAGAACTTTAAGACATATATTGGTCATGTTGAAAAATAAAGACTAAAAAAGCAAAGGCCGGTAAAATCCCTAGCCTTTGCTTGATATGATTACTATTCCGGTTACTCAATTTATCCGGCCTTACAGCGTCCATGATCTTTTGCTTCACCCGCTCTACTCATCAAGCAGCAGCATACTTACCTTATTATCATAATTGGTGATGTCGTAAGTGTACAACGATACCTTTTGATATGTTTTCGCGGTATCGATATCGCTCGGATTCTTGACAGTGATGTTTCCTGAAGAATCCCTTGAGTATATACTGAAATTGTTATTGAAATAGTACACGGTTCCGTTCAACTTGATCCGCCGGCCGTCGATAGCCTGAATACCAGACGATGTAATTGTGGTATACATTATCTGCGTTATCGAATCAATTCCGGAGGCTGTCATCTTGAACTTTACGACACTGCCGGTGGGTATTGTTGTGTTCGTATTCCACTTATATTCCCTGCCGTCTATCAGCACCGTATACTCATATGAATTCCCTTTTGTTAATGCAGATGATACTATGCCTAGTTTACTTCTTTGATTCAATATATCATCCGTAACAATCAAGCTTACATCGTTAAAGGCCCCCGATGTTTTTATGCTCCAAATTTTCCCGGCAGGTACAGTCCCGGTAGGCAGATCGCTCCATCTGAGCATATTTGCCTGTATTTCGGATCCACTGTCTGTGAATACCAGATCTATGATTTTTACATTGTCCGCTACATAATAAGAGTCTATTTTTCGGCCATCTTTGTTAATTGTTGTTTCACTTGATGAAATACTATACGGTACTTGCTCTAACGATATGGTGTCCGAATCGGTAAATGTATATTTGACAAGCGCGCCCTTTAACCCTGAAACATTAGATTCAACTTGATATGTAGCTGTAACGCCGGTGCCGGATAGCAGTTTGACGGAGTATCGTATCGTGTTTGTTCCGCTGGGCGTTGCGGCAATGGTTGTGCTGGCGCCGAGTACCACTGCGTAATTCGACTGATCCTGCGTTCCAAAGCTTTCAACATCTACGATTTTCCCGTCATAGCCAAGGTATGCGGTGATATGGTTTCCTACCGCAAAATCTCCATAGGTGGCTGCTACCTTGCTTAAGTCAATATCTTTGCTCAAATCGTAATTGACACTGTCTATTTTCAGTGTTTTTGGAGATAAACTATTCGGTGTTATTTCAGCAACCTCGCCCGAAATTTTATTATCAACTATGAGATAGTATTTGTTATCACCCCAAATATCGGTAATTTGATACACTACATCTTTTGCTTCTATCAGCGATATGCCGGCAATTTCGCCATTACGAACAATTATAGGGTTGGCTTCAAAAGTGATTGAACCGATCTTTCCGGATGACTCAGTGAAGCTATCGGCTATTTCCGGTTTACTATAGACCGGATCGAACACGATCGCATAGGAGTAACCGGTTTTATCGGAATTGTAACTGAATACAATGGATGCGCTTTTCTGTAATATTGATTGAAGGTTTTTATAGTCAGTTTTCAATCCTTGATAGTAATAGGTTATATTGTCGGGGAGAAGCATACTCTGCAGATCATCGCCGGATTGATAACTGATCCTGTTTTCGGTGGACTGCTCGACTGACACTTTTAATACGGAAGATTGCGCATATGCTTTTTGTATGGTACTGTTCTTTATGATGATATAATTCTCGCTCCCAAGCTGCAGCTTAACATTCGGCTGGCAGTTGAAAGTACCCTTGTCGGTTAATACCTGACCTGCCTGCAGGTAGGGTATTGTAGTCGAATCGCCGAATATAATGCACTTCGTGAAATTTCCCGTAGTATCGATGAAGGCTTGCCCGGTCCCACCGGAGCCGTTCTTGATATTTGTATTGAGAAGCCTGTCAACCATCGTTATAGCGATACTTCTTGTGATACTGTCGTTGTTTCCGAGTGTTAATCCATCGGAAAGTCCGAGTTCTTTTGCTTTTGCTATGTAATTATTTGGCCAGGTGCCTTGAATATCCTGATCTGAATATCCCAGAGCCTTTACCAGGATCGTGCAAATCTGTGCATAGGTAATGGGCTGGCTTGGATGGAATTTGCCATCTGTCCAGCCTGTTATATAACCTTCCCTTACTGCAACATTGATATAGCCGCTTGACCATGCATCCTGAGCAATATCAGGGAATATCGTAGATCCTTTCATGGAATTGGCTGTGTTCTCAAGGCCTGCCGCAACAACGATGATTTTGGCAAACTGTTCTCTGGTCAGCAGATCATCCGGGTTAAAGTTTTCCTGAACTGCAATAATGCCAAGAGAAGATAGACGGTCCAAAGCGTCCGCATATGGGGCGGCTTCCGGGACGTCCGAGAAGAAGGCTGATGCATTGGCCGGGATACACATAATCATAAGAACGACTGTCAGAATAATATTTACCTTCATTTTTAGCTTTTTCACGAAATTGCCTCCTATCGATACGAATAGTTCATTCGCTATAATATTAACTGAAGTATACTACCTGAACATTAAATCAAGCTTAAAAAGGTTGAAATAAATGTAAACAAAATGTGAATAAAGTGGAATCCATTACGGTGGACTATTTGGTTTCATTAATGGTATAATGTTAATTGAACATTATCGGGAATAAATACGTCAAAAGATAAATGGATTGTATACGCACCGGTAGGTACGGCTTTACGGGGCACAATGATACGTATATGAATTAAAAGGGAGAGTGCTTTGTGAGTAAAAAGATACTGATTGTAGACGATGAGAAGAATATCGTGGATATTCTTAAGTTTAACCTGCAAAAGGAAGGATTTGACACAATAGAGGCATTTGACGGAGAACAGGCCGTTGAAATGGCGCTTCAAAGTATGCCCGATTTGATATTACTGGATGTGATGCTGCCCAAAATGGATGGCTTCACTGTATGCAGAAAGCTCAGGCAAACATTGTCGACGCCGATTCTCATGCTGACGGCCAAGGAGGAAGAGGTTGACAAGGTTCTGGGCCTGGAGCTCGGGGCTGACGATTATATTACAAAGCCTTTCAGCCAGAGGGAATTGATGGCAAGGGTCAAGGCGAATATCAGAAGGCAAAGTATTGAAGAAAACGGCGGTAAAAACAGTAACGGCGGTAATATGATCCGCTGTGGCGGCGTCCTCATTGATATAGACCGGTATGAAGTGAAGAGGGATGATCTGTCGGTCGAACTGACACTCAGAGAATTCGAACTGGTTAAATTCCTTGCAATGCATCCCGGACAGATATTCTCAAGGGAAAATCTGCTTGAAAAGGTCTGGGGCTATGAGTATTACGGCGATGTAAGAACAGTGGATGTGACTATAAGAAGAGTACGTGAAAAGCTGGAAAAGGAACCGTCCAACTGTGAATACATCATGACAAAGCGCGGAGTCGGCTATTATTTTAATAAACTGTAGAATGTTAAGCCAGAGCGGGAAATTGTAAATGATGGCACAATGCGTTCTGGACCCGTAAGAGGTGTATATGTTCCCAAAGAGTTTACAATGGCGTCTGGTGAGTTTTTTCTGCCTGATCATATTTTGCCTGATGATACCGATCTGGTTGTATCTGAACAGCAGGATCGAGCGTGAATATTACAGTAATTTCGTAACAAGGATCAATAAAGGTTTCAATAATTGGAATATAAAAGATAATCCGACTGCTGAAGAATTGAAGCAGGAACTGAAAAATAACCGCAGCCTTTTTCAATTGGATCTTGAAAATAGATTTTGTACAATCACAGACAAATACGGTATCGTATATTATACAGAGGACAAAGATCCGGATCTGAGCAATCCTGCAACGGCAACCAATTTGCTGCTGGCATCGGACAACTACGTGCAGGCGATGACCGGAAAGGAAAACAATAAAAGGATCCTTGAAAAGCATGGAGAATGGTCCTTTTTTGATTATGCTAAGCCGATTGGCGATAATATTCTTCTTATCAGATATTATAAGGACGATTGGGCGGAACTGATCAACTCCTTTAATACGATCATCATTACAAGCATCATTTTGGGACTTGCCATATCATTTATCGCAGGCTATTTCCTTTCCATAACAATTACTTCACCGCTGGCCAAGCTGATGAATAAGGCGAGGAGCGTAGCTGCCGGCGATTTTGAACAGGTGCTTGAGGTCAAGTCCAATGATGAAATAGGAAAGCTCACAGAATCCTTCAACTTCATGGCATACAGCCTGAAAAATACATTGGCTGAGATATCAAGTGAAAAAAGCAAAATGGAAACCATATTAAATTATATGACGGATGGCATCATTGCTTTTAACCTGAAGGGTGAGATCATACATACCAACCCGGCATCCGCCCGCCTTCTTAATATTGAAGGCAGCATCGGCACTTTTCAGGAGTATTGTTCACGGTTTGGCTTTCAATACAATCTTGAGGATGTGTTGTATCTTGAATCTATGAATACAAGTGAATTGACGGTTAACGTTAAAAGCAAAACAATTAAAGTATATTTTGCCGTGTTTACGGATGAATCCAAAAAACCGGAGGGTGTCATCGCCGTACTGCAGGATATAACGGAACAGCAGCGTCTTGAGAACATGCGCAAGGAGTTTGTGGCGAATGTGTCCCATGAGCTTAGAACGCCTCTGACGTCAATCAAGAGTTACTCGGAAACATTGCTTGACGGCGCGCTCGATGACAGGGAGACATCGGAGAGATTTCTGGGAGTCATCAATTCGGAGGCGGACAGGATGACCAGGCTGGTGAAGGATTTATTGCAGCTTTCACGGCTGGACAATCAGCAACTGAAATGGAACTTTGAAGAGATATCCCTTACGGAGCTTGTAAAGAATACAACAGACAGGATGGAAATAGAAGCAAAATCAAGGCGGCAAACGCTGGAATGCTTCGTGCTGGGTGAGATACCATGCATTGAAGCGGATTATGACCGTCTTGAGCAGGTGGTTTTCAATTTATTGGGAAATGCAATCAAATATACGCCCGAAGAAGGTAAAATAACCGTTTATATCGGGAAAATTTACAATGACGTTTATT
Organism: Clostridiaceae bacterium; assembly: GCA_039679375.1. Classification (GTDB taxonomy): domain Bacteria; phylum Bacillota; class Clostridia; order Acetivibrionales; family DTU013; genus JBDKVA01. Next base: position 107,204 of record JBDKVA010000176.1, on the reverse strand, counting down.
TTAAAGTCGTAGATAACGGAATTGGCATACCGGAAAGTGACCTTACCAGAATTTTTGAAAGATTTTACAGAGTAGATAAAGCGCGTTCAAGGGAGATGGGCGGAACAGGGCTTGGGCTCTCAATTGCAAAGGAAATTGTCGAGGCTCATTCCGGTGTGATTAACATAACAAGTAAAATAGGCATAGGTACGGAGGTCACCGTAAGGTTGCCCATAAAACAGACAGGCCTAGGAAAATAGAGGCTTTGCGGGCTTTTTTATGTAATTTATTCTTAAATGGCGTGTAATAGTCCTGTAACATTTTTTATATATAATATAAATAGAAAATTTATGATTTAATGGTTGATAGATTGTTTTGATGAAAATAGTGGTTCCGAGGGGTAATGTTATGTTAAAAAAGATTAGTGCCATTTTTATCGTTTTAATATTAATCTCATTATCGTCCGTCAGTGTCTTTGCCGGACAAACTGAAGATGCTTTCGGTTCCGACATAACTACGGCAGGCAGCAAAACCAGTGCTACAAGCAACACGGGCAATACCGCAGGCAATACGACAAGTGCTCCGAGCAGCACTACCGGCGCAGCAACAACTGTTACAGGCAGCACCGGCGGGAACACCGCTGCCGGTAAGAATGCCGTTTCCGGCAAAGGTACCGTTTCCGGCCAGACCACAGAGCAGAATAAAGCCGCAGCAGAGGAAAAAAAGCCCGATTTCGAATCTTTTATCAATGCAGTTATGAAAAAAGGCAATGCAGTTAACAACGGCCTTGATATCATTACAATCACCAGTCCCGAGAAAGACAAAGAATCTACATATGAAGAAACTTATATACTTTCCGGCAACACAAAGCATAGTGACGTGGCCGTTACCATTGCCCGCTATAACGAGGAAACAGGCGAGTATGAGAGGATCAAAAACACAGACGGGGAGAGTTCCTGGGAAATTGGAAGCATTCGTATTTTTACCAAGGAAATCATGTTGAACAAAGGCACGAATAAGATCATGATCATATCGTACAGATCATCTCAAAAAGAAGAAGCTACGGTGGACAATGTCCAGTTCAATTGCTTTACGATTGAGAAACTGGATAAATCGATAAAGGATGAAATTATTAAAATTACGAAAGAAGCAGCAACAAATATCGGTGAAGGCTTCAAAGCATTTATGGAAATAATCGGCAAGAAGCAGGATTGATCTACCGGCCGGACGGGGGCTTAAATGAGCCGTTTATTGAAAGAACGACTTAAGACGATTTGTATAATTTTATTAGGTATTTTAGGCATATTACAGGTAGGAATCCTATGGAGTTATCAAAACCAAGGGACTCCTACCAGTTTTTTATTGAGATTGTTTAGAGGCTCAACTCAGATAAGTGCTACAGAAGCCCGTGACAAGCTGTTTATACCGGACAGGCTTATTTTGACCAGCGGGGGCAAATCTCATTGGATTATAGGCAAGGAAAGCAGTTTTTATGCTGAATTATGGGATGAAGCAAAACAGGGCCTTGGCATGATCGTTTCAGGATCTGTCAAACTTAGGGAATCCGGTGAGGAATGGGGCGATGTGGCTGAAAAGAGGGGCTTCATTATTGATTTTGGATATGAGGTGTCCCCTGAGCTACTGGAGTGGTTTGTTTCCGGGACAAACCTAAGGAAGCAGGAATTGCCGGCAGTACGCAAGGTCATGGTGAAACCGGATATCCTGGACGAAAATTCAAGTACATTTTATCTATACGGCACATCAGACAAGGTCTATGTATCAGAACCGATCAGCCATGAAAGAAAAACAGGTCTGGACAAAATCATGGAAAACATAGAAAATGATAAAGAACAGAAGTATCGCGATTATTCTACCTTACGGTCTACTAAAAATGATAAGGTAATGGGAGCAGCGCCCGATGTGCTGTTCGTTTCTGCGGCGCCGGCTTACTGGCCTTATTCGGGATATGAATGTAATCCGCCAGTGAAGGCCGGGACAAGGGAGGAATTGCTTAGTGCCGTCCTCGGAGCAGAAAAGGACCGCTATAACATGAATAAATACAGCGATAATATGGAATTTACATATGGAGATAATATTTACCGGTATTATAGCGATGGCTATTTGTCGTACAGTTATCTGGGCAGTATTGATACATCCGGAAACATCGAGACAGATTCACTTCTAAATGCATATAAATTTGTTGCGCGTGTCAGGAAGCTGCTGGAACCGACAGCAGATATCGTACTGGCTTCTGTTGAAAAGGTACAGCCGGGTGTATACCGTTTCGGTTTTGATTACAGGCTGGAGGGCATGACTGTACAGGTAGATATGTATGATAAAGAAGGGCAGAGATTGACACATGCAATCGTAATTCAAGCGGACAGTAAGCGCGTGCTTAAATGCAGCTGGCTTTTGAAGGATTTTATTGAAAACGGCAAAGGTGAATATAATGACCGGCTTACGGATGTCTCAAATAGAGCGGGTTTGATTTATGAGGAGCTGAAATTAAGGGACCTTCGTTCCGGATATTTCATCAATTCAAGCAGTGACCATATCCTCAAACCGATGCTGCTGATGGATATGAAAGTTGGGCTGCCTATACGTAAGGAAATGCTGCCTAAAGAAGGAGACTGACCGATGGATCTGCCAAAGGCAAAAGTAGTCATCATCGTTATGTTGATCGCCTTTAACGTTTTTTTATTATTTAATAATTTGTCCTCTTACGAAGGGCAGGGTATTCATAAAGAGACGATCGAAAATACAAAAGTGATCCTTGCCGGTAGAGGCGTTACACTGGAGTGCAGTATTCCGAGGACTTCAAAGGCTGCCTACAGGTTGGAATTCGGAAATGGCAGGCTTGACAGGAAGGATATAGCCGGCAAGCTGTTTGGAGAGGAATTCCTATCGGAATTATCCGGCAAACCGCAAATTGCTGCAGTCCTATCCGGCGAATCCGATATGAAGGAGAAGCGGTATGATGATACGCATATGGAGAATAGACAGCTTGCAAGCTTTGAGTATGACGGGAAAAAGATCGAATTTTTAAGCGGTACGAAATTTATTTTCACTGATGATGAACCTGACTATTCGGTAAATACCGGCAATGATTATGAAGTGATCATGATTGCGATGAAATACCTGAAAGAGAACAAATTGCTGGACGGCAAATACGTTTTTGATGAGCCGCTGAAGAGGGAGCCGGACGGTAAGGTCATCGTGACATTTATACAGGAGTATGAAGGCCTCCTTGTTTATGATAATTATTGTACTGTCACATTGACAGATAAAGGTATAATCGGGCTTGAGTATGGAAAACTCCAGATAAAGGGATTTACACCCGGCAGGGTTCAAGATCTGGCTTCAGCATACCAGGTGCTGCTTGCAAAATATACGGAAGAAAACAAAAAGGTAATAACCGATATTGACATTGGATATAAATATTCGGAGGGTGAATTTACGCAGGACATGCAATCCCTGGAGCTGTTGCCTGTATGGCGGGTCAAGATAAAGGATGCTCCGGAACCCGATTACCTGAGCACGATTGAAACCGGACAGTAAGGCGAGATGGACCGGCCGTTGACGGGGCATGACAAGCTGTCCGGAACCCATGCAGACCGATCCGGGCATTCCTGTTTTACAATTGGCAAAACAATGATATAATAAAAATATGTTAATTTGAAAAAATAGACGAATTTTGAGATAAAAATGTAACTTACAAATGAGAAGAAGGCAGGTGCAAAGTTTGGAGAAGATCGTTATTCACGGCCGCAAGCCGCTTCATGGAGATGTATTTATAAGTGGCGCCAAAAATGCTGCGGTTGCTGTAGTGCCTGCAGCTTTGCTGATAGAAGGGAAATGCAGGATAGAAAACCTGCCGGATATAAAAGATACGAGAGTTCTTGAAGAAACACTCACTCAATTGGGTGCAGAGGTTTCTTTCGCAGATAGGAATACCATTTTGATCGATTCCAGTCACATTCATTCTTACATTGCCCCATATGAAATGATCAAAAGTATGAGAGCCTCCTATTACCTGCTGGGCGCTCTCCTCGGACGTTTTGGGAAGGCCGAGGTGGCACTGCCGGGAGGCTGCGATTTCGGTTACCGGCCGATGGATCAGCACATCAAGGGGTTTGAAGCGATGGGCGCGAGCGTTGTGATAGAGCATGGAATGGTCAAGCTTAATGCAGAAAAGCTTGTAGGCAGCCAGATTTACCTGGACGTTGTCAGTGTCGGCGCGACGATTAACCTTATGCTTGCCGCCGTCAAAGCGGAGGGCCTTACCGTAATAGAAAATGCCGCAAAGGAGCCCCATGTTGTAGATGTGGCCAACTTTTTGAATGCTTCCGGCGCGAATATCAAGGGCGCCGGTACGGATGTAATAAAGGTGAAAGGCGTCAAAAGCCTGAAAGGCGGCGCAGTACATACTATTATCCCGGACATGGTGGAAGCGGGCACGTTTATGATTGCGGCGGCTGCTACCGGCGGAGACGTCACGGTCAGGAACATTATTCCCAAGCACATGGAATCTTTGAGTGCAAAGCTTATCGAGATGAATATAAAGGTGATCGAAGACGAGGAATGGATCAGGGTCATCGGAGGCGGAAAGCTTCAGAAGGCGAACATTAAGACGCTGCCATATCCGGGCTTTGCTACGGATTTGCATCCGCCGGCCACGGTGCTGTTATGTATGGCAAATGGAACGAGTACGATCACCGAGGGCATCTGGCCGCTCAGGTTCCAATATGTAGACGAACTGAAACGTATGGGTGCAAAAATACGTGTCGACGGTAGTGTGGCGGTCATTGAAGGGCCCTGTGGGCTGTCCGGCGCACCGGTCAATGCAATAGACCTGAGAGCCGGGGCAGCGGTTGTTATTGCAGGTCTTATAGCGGAAGGCACTACCGAAGTACATGATATAAAGTATATCGACAGAGGCTACGAAGATTTCGTCGGCAAACTTCAACGTCTTGGTGCGGATATACACAGGGAAGATGAGTAAACCGCCGCCTGGTGCGCGTGATAGGCGGATTTAAATGGTAGAAATTGATTTCGAATAGATCAATGGAGACAGCAATGGTAAAATTTTGCAGCCTGTATAGCGGAAGCAGCGGAAATTCAATATTCGTGGCGTCAGAGAAAACAAAGCTCCTCTCTGATGCAGGACTGAGTGCAAAGAAAATTATTGAGGCATTGTGCTCAATTGGCGAGAAGCCATCCGAGCTTAATGCCATTTTAGTGTCGCATGAACACAGCGACCATATCAAGGGCGTCGGTACGCTTTCCCGTAAATTCAACCTGCCCGTCTATGCCAGCGAAGGTACCTGGCATGCCATGGAGCAGATGATCGGGCCTGTTTTGGAGTGCAACAGGAAAAGCTTTTCTTCCTATGCTCCCTTTCTGATCGGCGATATTACCGTGACGCCTTTCCCCATTCCACACGATGCCAATGAACCGGTCGGATACAGCTTCAGCGCAATGGGCAAAAAGGTAACGGTGGCGACGGATATCGGGCATATCAGTATGGAGCTGTTGAATTGCTTTGAAGACAGTGATTTGTTGCTGCTGGAATCCAACCATGACCTCGGAATGCTGAAGGTCGGGAAGTATCCCTGGCCTTTGAAGCGGCGTATAGCGGGTGATCAGGGACATCTTTCGAATGAAGCGGCAGGCGAGGTCGTTGCCTATATGGCCCAGAAGGGTACGAAAAAATTCCTTCTCGGGCATCTCAGCAAGGAGAACAATTTCCCGGAATTGGCTTACCAGACAGTTTGCAACGCTCTTTGCGAGAAGAGCCTGCATGCCGGTATTGATGTTATGCTTGATGTTGTATTGCGCGACTGTGTCGGGAAGGTAATCGAGCTGTAAGCGTCATTTTAAAGGTAAAAGGATATGAAAATTTCAGTGATCGCAGTTGGCAGACTAAAGGAGCGTTACCTGAACGAAGGCATTGGAGAGTATACCAAGCGCCTTTCACGCTTTTGTGATTTACAGCTTCTGGAGGTGGTAGATGAACAGGCGCCTGAATCATTGAGCGCTATACAGGAGGAGCAGGTAAAGAAAAAAGAGGCAGCCAGGATAATGTCCAAATTAAAGGAAGGCACGTTTCTCATTGCGCTTGATGTGAAAGGTGAGAAGATGAGTTCCGAGGGCTTTGCCGACACTCTTCAGACGTGTTTCACTGCCGGAAAGTCCAATATCACTTTTGTGATCGGAGGCTCACTTGGCCTTGACGCAGGGCTTGTTAAAAAGGCCGACCTCAGGCTGTCTTTTTCAGACATGACCTTTCCGCACCAACTGACTCGCCTGATCCTGCTGGAGCAGCTTTTCCGTGCATTTAAAATAATCAATGGTGAGACGTATCACAAGTAAATGCGAAGATGTGATGGAGGTGGCTTTATATACGATATCTTACCTTTATATCAAGGGGTGTTTCACTGTTTCGATTCCAGCCTCCTAAAATATATATTTTACCCTTAACTTCAGTTATACCAAATACACCACTGTTTGGAGTATTTGAAACTCCGATATATCTGCTTTTCTTTTCCATGCTGATGCATTAGGAATATCTGAGGCTTGGTCCTGCATACCGTCGGTAATATTTTGCATCTAGCTTGATTTTGATTCAGGAGATGAACAGCCTGTATTGCAGAGTATTAAGGCGCAATTGTTATAAATGTAGCTGCTATAACATGAATTGATCTTTCTCGAGTCATTAATAGTTTACCAGTTTCCTTTCTCTTTTATAATAGAATAAAACTTTTCAAGCCATATCGTGTATTTGTTGCAAGTTTCTCAGGAGTCTGCTGTATTATCAGCTTAATACCATCCCTGTCCTATAGACTGGTCATCACCGATTACAACTCTAATCAAGTATAGAAATATTTTTTTAAATATGTGGCCTAATTTTTTATAGAACCTTTCCTTTCTGAGACTAATCGCAGCCTGAAATCATTCAATTTTAAACAGCTTACCTGCATGGGAAGTTCCGTACAAAGTTTGTGAACCGAACCCCTTATTGCCAAAAGCAATTGTATTGCAATCATAGGAGCCTGAAAGAACAATTTTTTCAACCGATGAATCTTTTGTTATCCTTGTAATGAAACTGCCGGTATAGTCGCCTATATAAGCGTTATCATAACAGTCTATTACAATATATTCAGAACAAGGAATATTTTCAAAAACACATGGACTATCCAAATTCCCTTCGGAATTTACATTATAGCGAACTACATTATTTCGCTGAGGATCGCTTACGTAAAATTTTTTTTCTTCTTTATCAAATGCCATGCCTGCGATCAAAGAAAAGGTTATATCTCCTTTACTTCCATCCAGGAAAACGGATTTTTGAAGTGAAGGGGTGTATTTATAAATAGTATTGAGATAGGGTATATACATATTTCCTTCAGAGTCAAAAATAATATTATGTCCTCCGAATTCCTGGGTGAATTCTTTTTCCTCAAAAAGTAATTCCGCTTTTCCGTCATCAGTTACCTTATATACTTTTGTTTTTGCAACAATATACAAACAGTCGTCATTTCCTACCGTCATATTTAGTAGCACATCACTTGTTATCTCGGCAAAACAAGAAAATTTTCCATCGGGCGTTACTTTAATTATTTCTTTGCTATCTTTACCGATAAACATGTTACTGCTATGATCAAAAGCAATTCCATGCAGGTTCCCTGTTATTTCAGGAAAAATTTCTATCCTGGATAATTCAACTTCCTGGGGTGTATTTGCTTCTGTCTGATTGGTAGTGCTTTGTATTTTTGAATTTTCATATTCAGTTGCCGTTGAAAGCATATTTGAAGCATTATCCCGGCTTACTTCCGTGTTTGAGCATGCTAAAACATTAAGTATAATAAATAGAATTAAAAGAACAATAATAATATTCCTATTCATATATATATCTTTTAGCCTCCTAATTCGAATTGCTATTGTAAATTCACATAATAGATTTTAATTAATACTACTTCCTCTATTAAGGGATAAAAGTCTTGAGAGCTGTAGGCTCCCATAATAGGGGAGTTGCCGAAGTAAAATATGGTGTGTCAGGTATTTTTTACCTTGACTCACAAATGAAATTTCATTTACCCATAGGGGAGAGTACGGCAAATTGCTTCTTCAAGTCTTTATTAACAGCAAGTTCATTCAATTTTATAACGTTAGCGTCTTTGGGTAATTCATTAATAATCTGATCAATAGAAGGTTCACCATACCATAAGTTATTTGGATCCATGCTATAATGCTGAGGTATAACTGCTTTAATATTCATTTTATCGGCAAATGCATAAATATCCTTATTCTTTATTTCACCTAAGTTACCGAAATAGGCCAACAAAACATCTGCATCTTTGATAGCGGTCAGCGCTTCCGGTGAATCGATTTTGTCTGTTTCTCCCATATGTACAATTTTAAAATTTCCTGCTTTGAAAACGAAAACCGTATTATCTCCCATGTTTGCTATATGTTTTGAGGGATATCCTGTTATCTCCAGGGCACCAATTCTAATTGTCTTATTTAGACATTCAGGCATAACAATATGAGTTTCTCCATTTACTATATCAAAAGAGGATGTATTTGTTAAGTCTGCAAGCTTAATGATTTTCATTTCGTCAGTATTTCTTCTACAGGCTGTATGGTCAGCGTGGGAATGACTGATAGATTCGATATCGGCTTTAATATCGGGAAAAGGTGCAAAACTCGCATCGTATTCTGATCCGTAGGGGTCAGTAATGATTTTTGTGCCGTCAGACAGTTGAAAGTAAAAACATGAATTACCGATATATTTTATTGTTATTGAATCAATCTTGATTTCTTTGCCTGTTGTACCGGAATTGTTGGGAGTAATGCTTTTCTCCGGCTGATTTTGAGTAATATTTTTTTCTTGTTGGCTGTCAGACTTAGCATTTGTGCTATTGTTATTTGCGTTAAGAGGTTCATTGCTATTTCTTGAACATGCCGCAAATAATGTACATAGCATTATAAGTGCTGACGTTAAGCGAAATAATCTCATTTTCTCTGTACTTTTCTTCATAAATCATACCACCTTTAGCTATTTTATAAAGAGTTATATAAAACACATTATATAATCCAAAATCATTTATATGAATTTCTTATCTACAAAATTGCTTTACTTATCTGCAATCTTTAAAAGTAATTTACTAGTTGCATTTAAAATGCTAATATTATGAGCGAGGCCATTAATTCTATATTAATGTTTAAAGGTAATTATAGACTTGGATACATTAGGAAAAGGTATATATTGCGGATATGTTATTCCATTGACCGTAAAAAATAATGAAAGCTCTTTAGATACTGAAATGCAGAATACGCGTTTCAGATTGATATTTGTTGAAAAGGGGTCAGGAGTCTTTACTATTAACAAATATGAGGCTTTTTATACTGCTCCTATACTATTTTGCTTAAATGAAAAGGATATATTTAAAATACAAGCTCAAACAAATGTTTATTCGAACTCTATTTATTTTCATCCCCAAATTATTAATTCTGCATTTAATTTTGAAAATATCCGAAGCCATCACCATACTTTTTCGGACACTGAACAACAAGACTGTTATTTGCTTTTCCCTTTCTTGCAACGGGATTCATTATTTAATGGTCAAGCGAGAATTGACGATATATATGTCCCAAGATTGTCCAGGCTGATTCAGCAAATAAAAACAGAACTTAAAGTTCAAAGGGATATTTTTTGGCCATGCCGCTCACGTTCATTTTTTTTGGAGCTGCTTGTTATTGTATCCAATCTTTTTGATGCTAAAAAGAATATCATAAATAATGAAGCTGCAGATGCATTTGTAGAATTAAATGAAATTATTACTTATCTTCAAACAAATTATAACAAAAAAATCACTATTAACGGGTTATCCAGGACTTTTAACATCAATAGGACTACTTTAAATAACCAATTCCGCGACATAACAGACTCGTCAATAATTGAGTATTTAATTAACCTTCGCATCAATATGGCATCTATATTACTGAGGGATACAAGGCTCACGATAGCAGAAATTATGGAGAAAGTTGGATTTAATAACAGTACGCACTTCTGGAGAATGTTTAAAAAACATACCGGGCTTTCTCCCTCCGAGTATCGAAACAAATACTGTTGGATAAAAGAATAACGTAATTTTGTAATCATACCTATTTGACGGGCATTGTGTTTATTACTGATGGAACAATATAATCATTAACGAGCTGATAAGAAATATTTGTTGATGGCTTATCCCAGCTTGCGGTTGTGACAATAATCATATTCAAGGCAGGTACAATGAAAATGAACTGTCCGCCATACCCGGCAGCGAAATATGTTGTATATCCTCCATACTTATTGATCCACCAGAGATAGCCATATTCGCCCTTGGGAGGATAGCCGTCGTTTTGTTTAGTAAGTGAATCTTCAATCCACTTCTCAGGAACAAGCTGCTGATTACCCCACAGACCTTTCTGTAAATATAAAAGTCCTATTTTGGCAGCATCCCTTGGGGTCAAATAAAGGTTTCCTGCACCGCAGTAATACTCATCATTGGCTTGTTTTTCCCAACTGGCATCCGTTATTCCCATAGGTGAAAACAGGTACTTTTGAGCAAATTCCAGCGTAGATATTTTTGAAGTTTTTGTTATAATGCCGGAAAGTAAATGTGCGCTGCCTGAACTATAATTCCAGTTTGTACCTGGGGTACTGCTCATGGGTTTATCTATTACATACTTATTTGGATTGCTGTTGGTCGTCCATGGCCAGGTGTCGCTTCCTTCATCCCATTTAAGCCCAGCAGTCATAGTAAGTAAATGTTTGATTGAAATTTGCTTTTTATTAGTGTCAGTTTCATTCTCAAAATATTCGGGATAAAAATCTGCCAATTTCTGATCTATACCGCTGAGATATTTTTTATCAATTGCTATACCTATTAAAGTAGATATTATACTCTTTGTACATGATTTCATATTGTTGACCTTATCCTTGTTGAATCCCTGATAATACTTTTCATAAACAATATAGCCATTACGTATAACTAAGACGGAATTCAAATCAGGGGGACTGTTTGTGATAATATTATCTGTCTTCAAAAGAAGTATTGAATCCATTCCTTGTTCTTCGGGAGTAGACTCTTTCCATGTAATTGCAGGATAAGTGCTATTTACTTCTGAAGCATTTTCTGCATTTTCAAGGTTATATTCCCAAACACTGTTTATAAGGGTACCTTTTGCCGTCTCTGGTGAAGGTTGCTTTGTGGGTACACACCCGGAGTTTACAAATATAAAAATGCATGTAATTGAAATATGGAGTATGAAAGTAGCAAATCTCCTTTTCATGGTAAATATCTCCCAATCTCTCTAAAAGCATAGTGTATTTATATTTAAGAAATCACTCATTTACAATTACCTCACAGGTAATATGATAACATATATTAATGGTGAAAAAAAGAATATCAATAAGGACGGTTCGGTGTACAGCCATATTGCCGGTCCCATTACGAAGGAGCAGATACTCAAGGCCATTGATGATATAAGGAAGGCCGATACAGCAAAGCAGTAATAATTAGGGTTTGAAAGCGTACTAAATACTTTTTGTTTTATGAAATACTTTTCTTGCAGCCAGAGCCAAAAGAAGAATTACAGGAATACCATACTGGATGGAAAGAGCAAAGTTCCGCCAGGTATTTTCTCTGTAGTTCAGAAAAAGTATTCTGTCATTGGCTATGTAAAACGTAAGTATAACAATAGCAATTCCATAGATATATGTAAGTATCGATTTGGACTTTTCCTTCTTAATGCCCAGCGTCTGTATAAGCGCTTTTAAAGAACAGTAAGCTGAAATACCGGCTTGAACAAGCATGCTCCAATACCAGAGCGCCACCATAAAAGATTCAAACCTGTGAAGATACTGTGTTATCTGAATAGACCGTACAAAGTCCATACTTGCTATACGCATCAGGGCAACTACCTGGGGGCCCATTACCATCAATTCCGCTATAAAATAGAAGACATAGAAAGATCCCCCGATGCACAAGCCGGAGGCTGCCGTGCCATAGGCTTTCTTCTGGTTGACCATTATCGGCAGCAGCATTCCTATCATCATCTGATTAAACCCTGTAAATGAATCCAAAGAAATACCGGCCTTATATACGGCTAAAACTCCTGATTCCATAAATGGCTTAAGCCTGCTTAAATCTACTTCCGATAGTGAAGCTAAAAGAACAAGAATATGGAAAAGAACAGCGAGCGCAAAACCGATGACCCCCAATCTTGCAATGGCTTCGGGGCCCTTTGATACAAGATACATTACCACGGCGGTATGAAGCACCGTTACTACCAAAAACGGTGTCTCAGGCAGTAAAAAATCTGTCAGATGGTGTATATACATGGACACTGTGTTAGCCGCACCAATTAAAAAATAGACTGCCAGTAGCAGACCCAGCAATTTTCCGGGTATGACCCATAAAAGCTCCTGGCTGTATTCGATAATAGTCTTATTGGGGAAGCTTCTGCCAATGCCGATTATAATGAATGCAAGAATCAATGTGTTTAGCATGCTTATAGCTCCGCTTATCCACATGTCGCGGCCGACCTGCCTTGCCAGCATGCCGCTGCCGTAATTTATTACTGTAGGCCACATGGTACATACAAGCAATGCCCTGAATTGGTTATTGTTTATAGTAGTCCTGCCCTGACCCATTTTGAGGCACCTCCTTCATCGCGGGGTTTTAGACGCGGTTTCCCTGGGAACCAGTGGCTTTGCCAATAATGACACCTCTGGGATTTCAACTTTGACATTAATATCAACATTTGCGCTTTTAAACAATTCAGACCAGTTTGAAGAGATTTGCCGCCATTCCTTCTTATGGGCACTTTGAAATTCACGGCCGAAGCCCAGGATATCTGCGCTAAACTTCTTTTGCGCCGCATTTACCGTGGATTCTATATCCTTGTGGATAACTGATGCCAGTGCGTTTTCCAGGGCGCTTATTGCCTCAGGATTGTTGAATTCGGTAGTGCAGGACTGTTCCGTGAGTTTGCCCGCAGCTGCTGCGTTAATTTTGAATGCTGGAACTCCATCTCTGATATAGCTTTTAATATCGGTCCTTCCCTTCTTTATCTCCATGGTGACAGGCAAACCGTCATATGGGCAATCCACAACTTCTATCGATCCTCTTATTTTATTTTTCAGCCACAAAAGGCCCCTGGTTTCATCTTCATTTAGCCACCCCGCCAGTCCTCCGCTTTTAAAAACGGAAGCGCCTTCAAGCTTTATTGTTGGCCTTGAGTTCACTTCTGTAACAACAATCCTTGAGGCTACAGGTTCCATATACGGATCCAGATATTCTTCAAGGAAATTTTTCAACATTATACTGTAGGCTTTCCCTGACAGATTAGCCTTTTCAATTATTTTCTCAATATTCTGGGAAGGTTCTTTTTCCATTAATGGTACTATCTCGAGTATCTTGCCCGCCTCGCCCTGCGTAATTGCGATCCAGGTCCGCAAACGAAGCTCAGGGTTGCGGCTGAAGAAGTCAAATATCTCAAGTATATTATTTTTTGCGAGTTCTTCATTGATAATTATTACTTTAATATGAGACCAGAAAATGCGCCGGGGTGATATGGCGGCCATATTCCGGACTGCTTCAAAAATTGTTTTGCCGTTGCTTGATATCACCCAAAAGGGCTTTTCTTTCTCTGACGTTCCTGCGCCGCCGGTTGTTGTCTTGCTGTACATTTCCGCTTTGGCTATCTGGGCGGTTATCTTGAAGCCGTTTTCAGCTTTATCCAGGGCTATACTCAGTACAAAAGCCAGCTCATTTATTTCACGTGAATTCCAACAGCCGGTCAGCAAAATAAGAATTGCAAGAACCAGTACTAAAGAGATAATTCTCATAAGTGAGCCTCCAATTGGTCTGTAGCTTGTCGGATCATTTATTTCCGTCATTTTTGCGGTTCTTTGTTCTATATGTTGGCTTCATACCGGGGCGCATCCGCATTTTCCCTTTACGGGCTATGATTCCGGGAAGGTAAAGCATCGACCACCATGGTTTTCTGATTACAGTATCATCTAAAACAGCCTTGTCTGCTGAGATGAATGGATCCAGATAACTTACTCCGAAGGATCGCAAGCCGCACAAATGAATCGTTATTATACTAAGCCCTGCAAGAATGCCGGGAAGGCCCAGAAAAGCAGCAAACAGCATTAAGGGGAAACGGAGCAGCCGTCCTGAACCGGCAGCGTTAAAAGCGGGAATAGCGAAGGAACTGATGCCTGTCAAGGCAACAATTATAACCATAGCCTGGGAAACAATACCGGCCTGAACAGCTGCCTGCCCTATTACAATGCCTCCGACAATACTTACGGCCTGGCCTGTCTGCTGTGGAAGGCGGAGGCCTGCTTCCCTGAGAATTTCAAAGGTCGCCTCCATTATCAGTGCCTCGCCGATACTGGGAAAAGGGACACCTTCGCGTGAGGCTGCAATAGACAGTGCCAGAGGAGTAGGGATCATTTCCTGATGGTAGCTGGTCAATGCTATATATAATGCGGGAAGGATGACTGAAATGAAATAGGCGGCAATTCTGACGGACCTGGTCAGTGAGCCTATAAGGTAACGTTCATAATAGTCGTCGGCAGACTGCATGAATTGAATGAATATTGTCGGCACCAAAAGTACAAATGGCGTGGTATCAACCATAATTGCCACGCGCCCTTCAAGAATAGCCGCAGATACCTTATCGGGGCGTTCGCTGTGCTCAATCATCGGGAATGGGGAAAGAGGGCTGTCCTCAATCAATTCTTCAATATAGCCGCTCTCCAGTATACTGTCGATTTCTATTCTCCCCAGCCGCTTTTTTACTTCGTTTACCACTTCTTCCCTGGCGATTCCGCTCAGGTAAACCACATATAAATCTGTCTTTGTTTGTGTGCCGGCTTTAAAGGAATCTACCCTTAAATCGAAGCTTTTGATCCGGCGCCTTATTAATGCAATGTTACTATCAATATTTTCAATAAAACCATCCCGTGGGCCTCTTACTACATTTTCCGTGATTGGTTGGGAAACCTGACGTTCTTTCCACCCCTGGCTTCCCATTACGAGTGCTTTTTCTGCTTTGTCCAATAACAGGACTGAATTACCGGAAATTAACTCACTGACAATGTTTTCGATATTAGCTTCTTCATTTACGTAAACATCAGGAAGGTTATTCTGTTTAATACGGTCAAACACTTCATTAACAGTTTCAGCATCCTTAAACCGCATATCAAGCATCAGGCTGGAAAGGATCTGTCCATTAATCAAATCATGCTTTGATAATCCCTTTATAGCAATAATAGCCGCGCTTATTTCAATTCCACAGATAATAGCAAATTCTCTTACCTGTATATCACCCGGATTTCCCATAACTTTTTTTATGGCTTCGATATTAGAGGTCATATCTCCGGAAACGCTTTTATACAGCGCAGAATTTTTATCGGAGGGAAGATCTGCGCCATTAACAGCCCGGCTGTTCTTTTTACGTTTAAGTATCTTAAATTCATTATTTATACTTTTGTCACCCATAACACATAGTATTCCGAGTACTTCACAAACTTATTCGCGGCAGCCGTGCAGCAGGGACTTTTGGCATTTATAATTTGAAATCCATGCGGATAAATATTGCTTGAAAATTGTCACATATGCAGATATAATTAACACATAATAATTCATATCAAAAACAGCGATAATAAGAGCTATGGTTTATGAATTTCTTCAGAGAGCCGGTGGTTGGTGCGAACCGGTGAAAGGCTGAATCTATCCACTTTTGGAGCTGCCGGTGATAAACCGGAAGGCCGGTACCCTTTATCCTACCGCAGAGTGGCCGGTTGTGACTGTTGACCGGCAATTTGAGTGGCAACACGGACACCTTCCGTCTCATTGGCATATTGGGATAGAAGGTTTTTATTTTATAAGTTTTAAACATCATTACAGGAGGGAAATTATGCTGGATCTTAAATTTGTAAGAGAGAATCCGGAAATTGTTAAACAAAACATAAGGAACAAATTCCAGGACAAAAAGCTGGGTTTGGTAGACGAAGTGATCGCTTTGGATATCGGGCTCAGAAATGCAAAACAGGAGGCGGAATCCTTAAGAGCTAACCGTAATAAAATTTCCAAACAAATCGGTGGATTGATGGCTCAGGGGAAAAAGGCGGAAGCGGAGGCATTGAAAAAAGAGGTCACGGCTAATTCGGAACGTTTAGCCGAACTGGAAGTAAAAGAGACTGAGCTGGAACAAAAAGTAAAAGAGATCATGATGGTTATTCCGAATATAATTGATCCAAGCGTTCCTATCGGGAAGGACGACAGTGAAAATGTGGAAGTCCAGCGTTATGGCGAGCCTGCCGTACCGGATTTTGAAATTCCGTACCATGCTGAAATTATGGAAAAATTACACGGTATCGATTTGGACAGCGCCAGGAAGGTTGCAGGCAATGGCTTTTATTATCTTATGGGCGATATTGCCAGGCTTCATTCTGCAGTGATTGCATTTGCCAGGGATTTTATGATCAACCGCGGCTTCACCTACTGCATTCCGCCTTTTATGATCCGCAGCGAGGTTGTGACCGGTGTGATGAGTTTTACGGAAATGGATGCGATGATGTATAAAATAGAAGGCGAGGATTTATACCTGATTGGGACCAGCGAGCATTCCATGATCGGCAAATTCATCGATACCATACTGCCGGAGGGTTCATTGCCGCAAACGCTGACCAGCTACTCCCCATGCTTCAGAAAAGAAAAGGGGGCCCATGGGCTTGAGGAAAGAGGGGTATACCGGATCCATCAGTTTGAAAAGCAGGAAATGATCGTAGTTTGCAAGTCGGAAGACAGTATGATGTGGTTTGACAGGATGTGGCAGAATACCGTCGATTTGTTCCGCTCCCTCGATATCCCGGTGAGGACTCTGGAATGCTGCTCAGGCGATCTGGCGGATCTGAAGGTGAAGTCCGTGGATGTAGAAGCATGGTCTCCCAGACAGAAAAAGTACTTCGAAGTAGGAAGCTGTTCCAATCTGGGTGATGCGCAGGCACGACGCCTGAGGATACGGGTAGACGGCAGGGAAGGCAAATATTTTGCTCATACATTGAATAATACCGTAGTAGCGCCTCCCAGAATGCTGATCGCTTTCCTGGAGAACAATTTGAACGCAGACGGCACGGTAAATATTCCGGCCGCCCTGCAGCCGTATATGGGAGGCATGACGGCGATCAGGCCGTAATGACGGGACGCAGGTGCTTACTATGCAGGAAGCCAATAAGCGCAAAAAAATGAAATTATGTTCTATTGAAAAGCTCGGTAAGGAATTGTCTCATACCACAGAATATCCGCTGACAGTTGTCTCGGCGCCGATGGGTTACGGAAAGACTACAGCTGTCCGGGATTTTGTTGAGAGCAGCTGTCTGCGGCATATTTGGCTTACTTTAACCGAAGCTTCGGTAAATCACGGCTATTTTTGGGACCGTTTGACGGAACAAATTTCAACGGTAAACCCGGAGCTTGGCTTACAGCTTAAGCATATTGGTTTCCCTGCGGACAATATTTCGATATCCCGGATAACCGACCTTATTGCCGGGCTTACGCCGGAAAGGCCGTTTCTTATAATACTGGACGATTACCATATTACGGAGAATGATAGTATAAACAGGTTGCTTGAGGAACTTGCCAGACGAAAGGCGGCCAACCTTCATTATATTATTATCGGAAGAAACCGTCCCGGAATTGCCATGGAGGAATTATCGGCAAAAAATCTGCTTTTGCATATCGATACTGAATTTTTCCTTTTCTCCGACGCCGATGTAAGCCGGTATTTTTCGATTATGGGATGTCCCGTGCTAAGCGCCGACATCTCCCGTATACAGGATATTGCCCAGGGCTGGATATCCGCACTTTATCTTATATATATGGGAATGCAGAGCAAAATTCCTATTGATAAAGTAAATTCCGTTTATGAATTAATGAGACACTCTATCTATAATTCCTATCCGGAGGAAACAAAAATTATCCTGATGATGCTTTCCGAGTTGGACGGCTTTACCATGGAGCTTGCGGGCGTGGTTACGCAAAACAGGAATATTTCTGAATTGATTCGTAATTTATACCAGAATAATGCTTTCATTACGTTGGATCAGGCTACCGGCATTTTTACAATACATAATGTTTTTTTGAAACTTTTAAGGGAAGAAGCGTTTCAGGCAGGTATTAATATAATGGATGTTTGCCGCCGCGCCGGACGCTGGTATCTGGAAAGGAAGAATTATACGCTCGCATTTCGCTACCTGTCCCGCGCGGAGGATTATGAGACGATCCTGGAGGAGCTTGAAAAGCCGGGCCTATACATCACTACAGTTAACAGATCCGTCATTTTCAGGCTGTTTAATGTTATTGGTGAAGAAATAAAGCTCAAATATCCGATTGCATACCTGAAATATATTCTATTAGAAAATAATTCCGGGGAGAGGCTTAATGCTGCAGAAATGTTGGCGGCATTTGAAATAAAGACCGCTGATATGGAAAGGAACGATCAATATTATGAAATACAGGCTGAAATTCATATAGTTAAAATTTTCTTAAATTTCAATAATGTAACCAATATGCTGTATCATGTAGATAAAGCACGGAAGCTGCTAAACGGAAAAATATCGAAAATCGCCAGCTATCAGGGGCCGTTCTCTTTTGGAAGCCCGCATTTTGTATATATATATTACAAAAAAGCAGGAGCTTTCAGGAAAACTGCCAATCTGATCGCGGAACAATTTGAAAAATACGCCGATTTGTCCGACGGAAACGGCATGGGATGCTCTTCACTGGCAATTGCCGAATATGCGCTGGAGACAGGCGACTTTGACCGTGTTGAACGTGAAGCATACAAATCGATTTACAAAGCCAAAAATTACGGCCAGACCTCCCTTATTGCCTGTGCAGCCCTTACGCTTGTCCGGCTTGAGCTATTCAGAGGGAATTACAGGCGGTCGGAAGAGCTGTTGTCTGATCTGTCAAATACTGTTGCAGCCGATGCCGAAACGATCCTGCTCAATACGTACGATCTCTGTCTGGGATATTTCTATGCCTGTACAGGCCGAACCGATAATATTTCCGACTGGATCAGGAAATGTGATATGTCCGTGAATTCCCTATTACTTCAGGGCATGGTATTTGCATATGTCGTATATGGCAAAGCAATGGTGTCCTCCGGAAACTGGGTGCAGGCAGAAGCAATGTGCGAAAATTTCATAAGCCGCTTTGATGTGTTTGGAAATCAGCTTGGATATTTACACAACTATATCAATCTTGCCATTGCCACCAGCAAGCTTAATGATATTCATAAGTCAAGGGAATGGCTTAAGAAGGCTCTTGTAATCGGGCAAGCCGATAATATCGTAATGCCGTTTGCCGAGAATGGTGAAAATCTGCTGCCTATTCTTGAAACCTATACGGAGAATGACGGATTTGACTTACAATACCTGAGGCGCCTGATACAGCTTTGCAGAGAATATTCCGATACGGTCCGATCGTTGAATCAGAGCAGGATTCCGCTATCAAAGCGGGAGAAAGAGGTGCTTAAGCTGCTGGCAGACGGTTATAAGCAGCAGGAAATTGCGGACAGTCTTTACATCAGTCTGATTACAGTCAAGAAGCATTTGCAGAATATCTACAAAAAACTGGATGCTGAAAACAAGACACAGGCCATTAACAGGGCATCTCAGCTTAGAATCATATAATTCAAAACTAATGTGGGCTACCGCCCACAACCCAACGAATGTACTTATTGCCGCGAATATGAAACTATTTTCTTGGTTTTCTATTGCAATTTCGCGGCAATAAGGCACCAAAATTATACTTTAGTATAATACCATATATCAAATAATTCTCCTATACTTTATTATGTAGAGTTGTTTTCTATTGTCCTTTTTTTCATTTATTTAACCTAATGTGTCAGTTGTTTTATGAATATAACATATGCGCAATGGATCTTCCTTTTATTATTGCCTGCCGGGAAAGTGAGGAGAAGAAATGAAAACCATAAAAAAATGTATAAGTATTATACTTGTTCTAATGATCATTCTTAATGTATCGCAGCCTGCGATGGGCATATGGACAGGCTCGCCTGCAGACCTGGTTTCATTGGTCGACGCAAACGGAAACACAGTAACGGTAGATGATTCATGGGAAACTACCTTCCCCTATGGAACATTCGCATTTAACAACAATGAAACAAGTATCGGGGAGGGCGGTGAAAACCGCATCACAGTCTACCGTCTTGGCGGAACAAAGGGCAGAGCGACCGCATATATTTCTGTCTCTCCGGTTATTGCGGAAATAGAGAAAGGAAAATACAGCTTCGCAAATGCCGCAGGAACAAACGATTTTGAGATACAGACAGAAGATACTCTGCCTGTTGCCGCATATCAGCCTTTGGGAAAAGCTCCCGACCCTTTGAAGCCGGATCCGCGTGTGGCGGTCCTGACGGATGAAGCTAAGAGCACAAGCAATGTTATTGGCGAAGGCGGACAGATCTCCTCTTATGGGAATACCTGCATTTACGCCGATACAGAGGCGAGCGCCTATCAATGGCAGATGTATGTGCCCGGCACCTGGGGGAGCGACGTCCCGGGCGTGTGGAAGGCTGTAAGCGGGGCAACGGATAAACAGCTTTTAGTTTCCAACGAGAACTACGCGGATTATGATTACAGATGCATATTCAACACCACCGGCGGAGGCGTGGAATACTGTACGGATTCAGCCCGCGCCATACCGTACGAGCCTTTTACGGAAGTATTGCCTGAAGCGCCCGAGGGCCTTGAGCTGAATCCTGAGCCTTCATATACCAGGCTTCTCCGGGATGACGGGGAATTTGACTCCTATCTGTTTAAACTGACATTTGCCGAGGGCGAGTGGAAAAAGGACATCGTAATAAATGCCGGAACAGACGAACTCAGCGAAGCCGACGAGCTGGCTGTATTCACCATTGTCGGATGCGAGGGCGGCAGCCTGTACGATACTGCCAATACGCTGGCGATGCGCATAGAGGATAACAATAAAATGCTGCCCAGCTTTGCGGGATTTGAAGTATCGGAAATTACATGCGACAAGGCTTCGGGAAGCGCTTTTTTGACTGTTAAGAGGACCGGCGGCATCCAGTACGTTTTCACGGCTGATTATGCTGCTTCCGACAATACGGCTGCTGCAGGCAAAGACTATGCAAAAACTTCCGGCACCCTTTATTTTGCCGGCGGCGTTGATACGGCAACAATTGAGATACCTCTTATCAATGATGGTATTATATCTGAAAAAGCGGATAAATGGTTTACAGTATCGCTTTCCAACCCCAAGGGCGGCGGGGCTGGCAGCGCCATTACAGCCGGAGAGGCAAAGGTAAATCTTTTCAACAGCGGCGCCGGGAAAATCAACCTTGCCACTATGCTGTACACACCTGACGCAGATGATCTCTCAGGAGCAATCACTGAGACGGAGCCTATAGTAAAAACTGCTCAGACGCCTGCCGTTACTGTCGTGGAACCGGCGGATGAGCATCCGGCGGCGGAGTTTGTTCCGGCGGCTCAAGCGCCCGGCGAATTTAATCCCATGTCTTATATGGGATTTGGAAATATCAGTTTCAGCCGCAGCAAAATTACAGATTATAACCAGAATTTCTGGATGGATTGGGCATACCTTGCGAAAAACAACAACTGGTTCAGCGGGTGGAATATAAACGATGTTTCCGGATATTTGAGCGGCTCTTCGGGTAAATGGTCTAATGCGCAGCGCTATGGCGCTTATGGCTGGTATCATACCTCTGAAGGAACTTCCTCCGGTTACCTGAATATCGATAACTTCGGGGAACGATTCGACTGCTTGGACGCCAGAATGGAATATGTATGTGACCTTATCGGCGGCGGCTATCTCTTTTTCGGCGAGTGGGGCTATTCCGATTCAGGTATTACACTGAGGAATAAAGACGAGGCTATCATAAATCAATCATGGAGCGTCACCCAAACGGACAGCAGCTGGTCAAACCCGACCATATGGTACAAAACCGCTGAAAATATATATTGGAATATACCGGCCGATTCAAAAAAGATTTCCATGGAGGTGCAGCACCAAGGAGACAATCATGACGCGCACGGCGAGAGCAGGCTTACGGACGGCGCGTTACGCCGCAGAATCATGGCGTATTATCCCGGAATCATTATACATACGGCGGATGATGATTTAATCCAAAAATCAGAAATAGCGACTTCCATTTACAAAAGCATTTTTAACCCGGAGAAAAACATAACTCTGGATGACGGAGGCGTTACAAACAATGGGAACCTGTACGTAGGCTCAGCGCTAAATGTTTCCGCTCCTGTCTCGGCGTCCTATAAGCTGGCGTATGAGACGAGCAATAATTCTCCTTTATTTGATAAAGCAATCTATCTGGCCGATGCATCCGGAAAGGTCATAAACAAGGCTGCAGGCGCGTCTGCAGCC
The DNA here is from genome assembly GCA_039679375.1 of Clostridiaceae bacterium. Taxonomy (GTDB): domain Bacteria; phylum Bacillota; class Clostridia; order Acetivibrionales; family DTU013; genus JBDKVA01. Next base: position 84,711 of record JBDKVA010000176.1, on the reverse strand, counting down.
GGCGGCAAGCTCGCTATTATTGACCCGGCCGAAGGCAGTATGCTGAACACGAATGGCCAGTATTCCATAAACGTCGTGATGACCCGTGAGCAGAAGCTTACGGTTGATCTGTCACCCTCCGTCCCAAGACTGACAGAGATGGATAAAAACGGCAACACGGTGGCTTCCGCCGCTATTGATCCTTCAAAGATCGACGGCGCTGTCAGCGATTTCTGGACAAGCATTACTCAAAAAGGCGGAAATATCAAGGTTAAATACCGCTCCGTAGACTTTGCAAAAAGCGGAAATTTCAGTGCGGTCAGCGAGATTGCCGTACCAAGGATCTCATTTCCAACTAAAGAAGGCGCGAAGATCAAATCAATAGCGCTTCAAAATGTCAGCAGCGTAAACTTTGGACTTCCGGCGGAAGACATCATCCTGTTCAACGGGATCTCATACGCCGGCAATGAGTGGATTGATATTCCGGCAAGCCAAATGCTTAATGCTGAAATGACCTTCCGCTATTATGACTCCAAATACATTTCGGCGATAAATATAATGACGCTGAACGTTGAACGGATCGAGCAGTATGCGGATGCCAACCGCAACGGGAAGCTCGACGGCGCATTGGCCGGAGGTATTTTTGATACAACGCCGGTCAATGTAGGCGGTACGGATATTGAAGATGTGCTTATGAACACGATTGACGCAAAGGATTATGAGATTACTCAATTTGGTCCGCTGGTAGACAAGGACGGCAATCTGATCCAGCAATTCTTCAAGATTTATTATTCCATGACGCCCCGCTGCCTGGTAACACCGGAGGGAGCAGGCGAGAACGATTACGCGCAGATACTTCCGGCTTTCGTGACCAACATTACCAACAGCAGCGTAAAGGCTTCGCTGACCCCCGAGCTTCAGGGGTACCGCATCATCACGAGCGGGAAGGACATGGTCCTGAATACTGCGACAGGCGATTACGGATATACCTCGGATTCCAAGCTGATGTATACTTCGCTGGCCAGCCGCCAGGAGACGGTGGACGTTCCGCTCGGAGGCGACTACAATCCGATACAGATGACGTTTGAGTATAAGGATGGCGAAAATACTGTAAAAACATACGGATATGACAAAACGAAGGGCGAGGCTGTTAATGCGTATTACGAAAGCGCCAATTGGAAGCCCGGCGGCGATCCGGTCAACAATCATCCGAATTACCGGGGCAACCTGCTTTATACATTTAAAAATCCCGAGCCCATATTTATCGACGATACGCCAATCGGCGACATGGCTCCTGTGGCGGAAAAGGATCCGGCTGCGCAGAGCGGGTATAAAATATCTGACCTCAACAACTACCTCGGTTCCTATAACGCCAATGATACAATTGTGTTATGCATCCGCGAGCAGACCAAAACCACCGGCGAAATCAAGAGCTTGTTCGGGCTCACGGGCCTCAGACTGATGGAGGACGTCACATCGGGCGACAATATTATCGAAGTAGACTCCGTAAATCAGACATATACCGGTACCATACCCGACAGCGACGGCCTGAAAAATACCGCGGGCGGCAATGAGCCCGGCGGCGGCATGGACACCGGGGGGAGCGACAACCCGATGGGCGAGTTTAACATGGATATGAATGTGGCGCTGCCGTCGCTCAATTTCAAGGTATCCGACTATATCACCGTGATACTGAACGGCTATGAGGCTGGTTTCTCTATAGGGATTCCGCTTTTTAAGGCGGAAAAGAAGACCGATAGTTATACTTCGTCCGACCAGAAATACGGAGGCGAAGACAGTATGAAAAAAGCCAAATACGGCGATTGGGAGAAAAGCGGTCCGAAGTCTGAAAACGCCGAAGCCATGAGCAATATCAAGAAAGCTTTTGCCAATCCGGGGTCGCTGCTGAACGACAGTGACTGGAAGGATGTCAAGGATGCTAAAAGCAATGCGATCAAAGGGGACAAGGCGATTAAAAGCAAGGGGATGGAGTTTTCCATTGCCGCTAATGTAACGATCATGTTCAAGTACAATCCTCTTGATAATGAGTACAGATTCACATCTGCGATCATATTTGTTACAGGGTCCTTCGAATTCAAGTTTACCGCGCGCCTGACAGTCTGCCCCATCCTCTACGCGTATTTCATTTTCGGCGCTTCCATAGAGGCTTCCGGCGGCGTAAAGGTAGACCGGGTAACGGAAGAGGATGCAAGCAAGACGATTAACCCTGTGGCAGGAGGAACAGGGGCAGCCGGCGCGTGGAAAACCGTAGCCGACGCCGCCGCATATAACGGCGACCTTATGACGGGTTCCAAAGGCGACAGTTACAGCTTCAACACGTCATTTACCACCGGCACAGGCACGGACAATTTCGATGCCGTCAATATCTACTTCAAAGGCAAGCTCGCCGTAACTTCCCCGGGAAATACAGGCTTCAAGGGAGGCTATATCACATCCGACGGGACAAAACCCGTAACCGTCAAGCTTGACAGTGTAATTGACAAGAGCGCCGCATATAATGTTTTACTGGATGTGCTTGAAGCTGGGACTTCCATTGATAAGATCGTTCCTGTCAGCAAAGTGGCAAACGACACGTATTTTTCCGGGTTGTGGATAAAACCTGAACTCTTCATCGAGGTGGGCGTCGGTATCGGCGTGGAGTGCCTGAAGGCGGAGATCTATTTCAAAGCGAGCATCAACTGTTCCATGTCCTTTGCGACCCGCGACGACACGGGCAATTACACGCCGTTTACCTTTGAGTCCATGTCCTTCAGGGCTGGCATCGGCGTACGTGTCGTATTGCTGATGTTTGAATTTGAACTGGACGCGATACAGTTCGGTATCGATTTTGACAAAAATAAAGATACGCCGGGTAATACTGATCCTGACGAAGGAGACGGCTTTAATGTCGATGGCTGGAAATTTGCGTGGTATGCCCTGAATGAAATGGAGGAGTTTGATGCCGGTAGTGAAGACGGAGGCTTCCCGGGCATTAAAATTAGCGTTCCTGCCAATTCCTACTGGGCGCAGCAGATCTACGGCCCCGGAAATGCCGCCGCGGCGCTAGACGAACTGGAGAATATGGCATACGATCCGACGGATGCGGCCGTACCGTTCCAGATCTCCGGCTACTCAAGCAGCGGCAACGCATTCAAGCTGGCTGACGGGTTGGTGTCCGGCACGGACTATCAGCTTCTCACAGCGGGAGATACGAACTACCTGCTGTACACCATCAGCCGCAATCCTGCGGAAATTTCAAACAGCGTGGATTCCAACATGCTTGTATTGTCCAAAGTGGTAAACACAGGCAGCTCGGCAGGCCTAAAAAACCCGGTGGATGAAAACAGTGAAACCAGGTATATCCGCGTTGACAATGACAATACGGGCGACCTTGATTTTTCTGCATGGGTGGTTCCGACTACGACAGGCTCCGCGATCCATGTCGCATGGGTCAGCTATGCAAATCCATCCGCAGCTGCGCCTTTGATTCCTGCTGCACCGGATGCGGCAGTATATCCGGTGCCTGTGACCACAGGGTCGGGAATTACTGTTGCGATGAACGAGAAAAACTATACGGATATAGTACTATTCCCGGTTCCCGCAGCTCCTTCGGAAAAAGCCGCATATGATAAATGGACTGAATATTTCGCAGCTCTTACAAGTTATAATACGTATATCCAGAGCCATCATAAAAACGCCTCATAGATTACTGTAGTAAAAACAGCGCATTACAATACGAACAGCGCAGGCTTCACCGGGCATATGACCGTCAGCGGCATGAATATCGACGGGTTGACGCCCGCGACCGGAAGCACTGTTTTCATGCCGGAAATAGGTGGAAATGGAAGTGTCGGCGGCGATGCAAAGGTCATATTCTTTGCAAAGACGAATGATTTTGATGCCGCCGCCCTTGCAGCCGCTAATGCGGAGTATGCGGCCTACAGGGATCAAAGCAAAGGCGATTCCAATAAGGACACGGCCCTGGGCGCAGTAACAGGCCAGGGCGATCCCTCTGCGAATTTCCGGTATTCTTACCAGAAGTCCATGAATGATGTCTATGGAAAAAATACGGTATTTAACTTTGCAGTCAAGCAGGATAACGGCAGCTATAAAAACTATGCATTTACACCGAGCGGCTGGGAAGACGCCGGCGTCCGGCTTGATAATGCCGCTATGACAATGGCGGACGACGGCAATACATTCTATATGGCCTATACCACAAATCAGAATGAAGTAGACGTATATACATACACGGAGCTAAGAGACGGAGCCAATGTAAATGTTACCGCATGCGCGGACAAAACCGTCCGCAAGCTTTACCTGCAGAAGGGCTCCATTGCGGTTGATGCGGATACGGGCTTTAAGAAGGTAACTATGGGCCAGGCTGCGCTGCTGCGTTCCCTTGTGGATATTACCGATCAGGACGGCAAGTCCGGTTTCATATCCGGCCTGACCGGCATCTCCGGAGCGGCTACCAGGGATGGCGTCTATTCCGGAACTGTACAGAAAGTGGCCTTTGAGGATCCGTACTTCGGAAATCTCAAATTCATGAACGGCAAGCTTGGAGCTGTGACAACAGGCCTGACTAATGAAACTTTTGATGAAAGCCTTGTATTCTCACCTCTGGCTGTCGAAAATGAAGATTTTCTGCTATTTGAAATGAACGGACAGACCTATGTCATCCCTGAGGCGAGCCTTTCAACTATTACTGCCGACAGCGGGACAAGGACCGGATTTATTGTCCCGTTCTTCCAGACGGATAAAGCGGACGGAACAAAAGGCAACGTCACTGCAGGCGTAGACGGCGAAGGCAACATCTCCGTCGTTTATACCGATACAATGCCAAATACTACAAACAATGCGGTATTTGTCACCAAGTATGATCCCGAAACCAGGACATGGGGTGAGGGACGTATGCTGGCCATGCATAAAATGCAGGTCTATGAGGATTCTGTTTCCAATGCATGGGACAAGGATGTAACGGAAACCGCATATTATGTACCGGATAAAGACGGAAAAATCACCAGCTTTTCCTTCACCGGACTCGATGTGGCGCTGGGATTGAAATATGTTGCGCCAGCGGAGGATACCCCCGCTATGAAGCCGACGTTGCTGATCCTTGCCCAGGGTACGAAAACAGAACTTGAGGAGCAGGTATTCATAGGGGATAGAAACAGTACAAGCAAGGCCAAGGTTATGGTGCCGAAGCGCGACGGTAACGGCCGCATTATAAGCAGCACAGGATATTATGCCGTCAGTTTCGGCGTAGGAGAGCAGAATGTCGGTGAAGGCAGGATATCCTTCCACGAGGATAACTTTGTCCCGGGCGCGGCGCTGCTGCCGACTGTCAGCTTTAAAAACACCGGTGATGTTCCGATACGCGGCGGCACTGCAGCGAACCCGATCACTGTGGGGCTGTACATATCAAATAAGCCGACAGGTAAGGACGGAAATAACGAGTACATATACGACGGTACAGGCACGGAGCTTGCCAAGTGGGAAATATACGGCAGCATACCGGTCGGGGCAACGGTCACTACGGCAGCTTCAGGTAAAGACCTTTATACAAAAATACTGCCGGACGATTTGGACAACAGGAAATTCTACTTTACAGTAAGCGAAGACAGTTCATACGTTCCTATCGGGGATTGTTTTACGTACAACTCATTGACTGCTAAAAAGGGATTTACGGTACCGGTCGGAAATAAGCCGGAGCTTGGAATTGAAAAAATGACCCTTAAGACCGTCGGCGTTGATGAACAGGGCAATATAATAATAGAAGCGGACCTGCTGGCAGCCAACCGTGGCGCTGCCGCCGCCGAGGGCGTCTATATCCAGTTCACGCGGCAGAGCGGAGTGGATGCAAACGGGCGTGAAATTTACAGTCCGGTTGATTTAAGAGGGCACAAGCTGACGATCAGTGAGCAGAAGCCTCTGGAAATGTTCGGCGCTTCAACGGACACGGAACTGCAGAACGGCATCCTGAGGCTCTGGGGACCCGACGGCAGCGATCAGGTCAAGTCAATGTACGGAAGAAGCGTAAAGGGCACTTTTAAGGTGCCGGCAAGCTATTATTGCCAGGATAGCGTCACACGCAGCCTGAACCTCAAGGCCGAGATATTCAGCAACGCTTCCGGCCTTATGATGATGGATTCGATGGGATTAATGAGTTCGGAGCATACCGGCGAATACAATGACATGAACAATGCCGGCTATATCCAGATGGAGGCTGAAACATTCTTTACGGCGCCCGGTAAAATATCGGTCGCACTGGGTACGACCATGCGCCTGTACGTTCCTTCCGTTACGACACGCGCAACGCCTCCCGCCATTACGGTGACAGAGCTGTCGGGCGATCTGAGCGAACCCGGGAAAAAGAACCTTGGCATCCTCTATTACAGGGAGGATGGACAATATCTCGTGATCACCCCGTCTTCCGAGGGCACCGGCGTTATCAGGGTGGCCGATACGGCGACCAATTCATTTGCGGATATTGCGTATGTTGTTACCGCGCCCGGCAGCGGCATTAACATTTTTGATGATAATGACATATTCAAGTGGTACGGCGCGAACGGAACCGGAGGACAGGCCGGGCATGACGCCTGGAAATTCAGCGCGCCTGTGCCGGAGTGGGGCGCGGACGTCTCCGCACCTTACCTTTATAACCTTGCAGAGGGCAACAAGGGCGAGTATTTCACGTTTACGACCATGTCGGAATCCATCGACCTGTTTTTTGACGGCAGTATAGAATTAAGCAGCACTTTCCCGGGCTTTAAGCCAAAGGCCGTCAGTTCGTCGGGAGGGAACAGCCCTGTAAAAATATTCTTCGGCACAAATGATTCATATTATCCTCATATAGTAACGGTCAAAGTTACATCGGATACGGCAAGGTTTGACAAATTAATCGAAACATTTACCAAGGGTATCCTGCTTCCCGCCGATGATACGGTTTCGCCGCAGATCTATTTCAGCAGGAGTATACCGGATACTGCCTCGCTGATGCCCGGCGCTGTTGTTCCGATGACCGTTTATGTCATTGATAACTCTGATCTTGCAGCCGTTACAGTCAACGGCCAGACGCCGGCAAACGTCATAAAGCACGGCAATGGTTTCTGGCAGTTTGATTTGAGCGTCACAGCAAACGGAAACATAACGGTGACGGCGGCAGATACGGCAGGCAACAGCACTCCGCGTTCACTTACGGTTGATTGGTTCAATAAAACCGTGAGCAGCCCTGACTCCGTACCGGCAATAGACGACGCGTGGTTCGAAAAGGCCGACGGGACAAAGGTACCTGCAGGCAGCGGCTTTATCAATGACCCGCAGGTTTATATCCGGCTGACTGCAAGCCCGGCTGACAGCACTGTTGCGGTCGGCCGCTACAACAGCCTGTCTCGCGCCTTTGATATGATAAACCCGGAAAAGGACGGCAGATATGCTGTGGCAAACAACGGTATCTACAGCGTTACCGCAAGGAACAGCAGCGGAAGCTTCGCCCTCAAAATGCTCAATATGGACAAGCTTGATTCCACAGTTCCTGTGGTGATACTCAGCGAGACGGTATCAGATACACGCGGCTTCACTTATGAGATCCTCAAGGATAGCGGCAGTGTTTCGGCCATCGATTCGGTAACGGTAAACGGCATGGCTTTGACGATACCGGCGGACCAGACCCATATCATCGGTACATTCCCTGTTGCTTACGGGGGAAATTATGTGGTTACGGCAAGAGATAAGGCCGGCAATGCCAAAACAGCATCCGTCAACATTGCTGACGTTAAGGTCGGTATTACGGACAGCAGCGCCATTACCGCCATGGATTCGTGGAACCGGGACAGAAACAACGGTTCCGCGGTGATCGACAGCAGCAAGGTGACCGGAGGAAAATACCTGGAATCCGAAATCAAGGCTGATGGCACAGGCTATAAGGGCAGCTATGAATATGCAATCGTCAAAACGGCGGATGCGTACAATGGAATATTGGGTACCCAGGAAGCGGCGGCTTACTTTAACGCGCTGAAATGGCAGACCGGCCTTACGTTCGGCGGTTTGGAGCCGGGAGTCCATAAAGTCTATATCAGGGATGCTGCCGAGCCGTCCAATACGGTTGTTATCGGGTGCTTTGAAACGAATGTGGGCGACAGGTCCGTTACCTTTACCATGAAGGTAAACGCGGCGAGCGACCCGGACACAGCCGACGGATCTGTTACTGTAACGCCGGCCGGCGGAAAATCCGGAACCGGCAAATACCAATTTGCTATAACCAGGCTGAAAAGCTCAAACAGTGAGCTTGCAGATCCGTCAACCATCAGCGGATGGCTGGAGGCAGACAATGAAAATGACCCTGCCGCCAAACATACCTTTAAAAATCTTGAAAAAGGCTGGTACCAGATTGACGTCCGCGATAAAGGCCTTGATTACAATGATAAGGGAAATTATTCAAATGCAGCCGGCGACAGAGTTTATGTGGATTATTGCGAGCCGGACGGCAGCCAAAGACAGCTTATAGAATTAAATGATCTTGTTTACGGCGACGGTACCGTGACAGTCACATTTACCGATTTAAAGACGGCATTGTCCAGTATCGCGGAACGAAGGCTTGTATCCGATAATGCGGTTAATGATATTATTCTTGCGGGAAGCGGGCTGTTTGTGCTGATTCCGGCCGGCACATTATCTGCCGGAGACAGTATATCCGATATGCTGGTTTCCATGGAAGGCATCCTGCCCGGCGGCAGCAATGTTGTCCAATACACCGATGCCGAAGGGAATGAACATATTGTCATATTCAGCATTGTGTCGGGCGGCAAGGTATACTATATTGCATCGGCTCCGGGGAAATACAAAATCGTTGGAAAGAGCACCGCGCTTTCCGATATAGGGAGGCACTGGGCTGAAAAAGACATTGAATTTATAATATCCCACGGATTGTTCAACGGAACCGGCGACGGCAGGTTCTCACCGGACGGGCCAATGACCCGCGCAATGTTTGCGGCTGTCCTTGGCCGTCTGCACGGTGTGGATGAAAGTGAATTTACCGGCAGTTCATTCAACGATACGGAAGCTGGACAGTGGTACAGCGCATTTGTCCAATGGTCTGCCGAAAACGGCATAATAAACGGCTATGGCGGCGGCAGATTCGGACCGGATGACTGCATAACGCGTGAACAGCTGTGTACAATGCTTGTCCGCTATATGAAATATGCCGGAATCATTCTTGAAAGCACCGATGCTCAAGGAACATTTGCCGATGCCGGCGACATAAGCGATTGGGCCGCGGACGCAGTCGAGCTTTGCTATAGAGCCGGACTCATCGAGGGAACCGGGAACAACAGATTCGACCCTAAGGGCATCGCCACCAGAGCTCAGGTTGCCGCTATATTTAAGAGATTCATTGAACGCGTTATAATGAGGTGAAGAGACGGTTCCGAACTCAATATGACAATCGGGGGGTCGTTACGTGAGAAAAATCATAACGGTTATACTAGCCGGGATGCTATTTATATCATTTTGCCTGCCTAACCCAGTAATGGCGTCATCATCGGAGGCAAATGCACCCGCGGCGTATGACGGATATATTGTCAAGCTTAAAAACGATATGCCGCCGAAGATGACGCTTTTTGGCGGCAATGCCCGCAGGATAGGCAAAGGCATGTATAAAACCGGCAGCCTCAAAGAAGCGCGAAGTATCGCAAATCCGGAATATATCGAATATATAGAACCGAATTATTATTTGACGCTGTTTGAATTTCCGGATATTGATCCAAACGATGCATACTATGGATATAATAAATCAAACCTGGATAATATAAATGCTTCCGCCGCCTGGAAAAACGGCATGTACGGCGCGGGTACGAAGGTTGCGGTAATAGATTCGGGGCTTGTCGCCGCCCATGAAGACATTAACAGTTCAAATGTTGGCAGCGGGTATAATTTTACAGCTGCGGGCGACCCGGCAGACACCGCAGACCAGTCGGGTCACGGTTCGTTTGTCAGCGGAATTATTGCGGCGCAGGTTAATAATGCCGCCGGCATCTCCGGCCTGGCAGATGAGGTCGGGCTCATACCTGTTAAGTGCTTTGCCCCTGAGCGCGGCACAACCGTCGCTATGATCATCAATGCCATCAACTATGCAATGGAGCAAAAATGTGATGTTATCAACATGAGCTTCGGCACCGACTATTATTCCGAATCGCTTGAGGCGGCTGTAAATCAGGCGGCCGAGGCGGGAATCATACTTGTTGCAGCGGCGGGGAACTATGGAACTGCTCCCGTTGCCGGATATGAAGCGGACAATTTTATTTATCCGGCTGCATTTGCCAATGTTATCGGTGTCGGTTCGGTAAACTCATTGAAAATTGTATCAGACTTTTCCCAAAAAAATAACAGCGTATTTGTCACTGCGCCGGGAGAAAATCTGGCTAGTCTCTGGTTTACAAATCAGAATGCCTACCGGCTGGGCTGGTCAGGCACATCCTTTTCCACGCCGTTTGTAACGGCAATGGCGGCATTGGCTAAAAGTGCTGACGGAGATATCGCGACAGATACCTTTAAGACCCTTCTCATCAATTCCTCGGAGGATCTGGGCGATTACGGCAGGGATATCTTCTACGGCTACGGGCTCGTAAACGTAGCGCGGTTTATTGACGCTTTGAAGACGGATTATACGATAGGGTTTGAGCTTAACGGCGGAGCGTTTTCAACAGATACGGCTGTTCCTGCAAAATATAATGTCAAAAGTGATAACATAGCCTTGCCTGTTCCGGTAAAGACAGGTTTTGACTTTGCAGGCTGGTATGATAATGCAGAACTTTCAGGCAATCCAACAACGGTAATTCCTGCGGGTTCCGCCGGGAACAGAACTTACTGTGCGAAATGGCGGGACGCAAGCGGAACAAATATCACTGCCGTCTCGGTTTCGGGATATGCGGGGACACGTGCGGAAGGTTTTAACCTGTTTACGGTTGAAATACCTGCGGGTATGATACCTGCAACTACCCCGGAAGCAGTTTCCGTGACGACTGAGGATCCCGAGGCGGCAGCCGGTATACCCGCTACTACCGACTCAGGGCTGACATGGTCGGTGACGGTAACGGCCAGGGATACGGTTACGGCCAGGACATTTGCGATTCGAGTCAGCAATTCCTCCAACCACGCCCCTGCCGTGCTGAGCGGACAGGAATACCATTCAACCGGCGAAAACGCGGCAATTCCGGCTTCACGCGACGGACTGGCGGAAGCTTGCCCTTATATGGTAAACGTGTCCGGCTGGTTTACCGATGAGGATGCCGGAGACAAGGACAGCCTTACATATACGGCTTATGCGGCTAATATTCAGGGAGAAGCCGTAATGGCAGGCAGCACCCTTACCTTTACGCCTGCCGCCGCAGATGCCGGTAAAACTGTTTTTGTCAAAGTCAGGGCAAATGACGGACAGTTTGACAGCGGCGGCGTCATTATCGCAATATCGGTCGGCGCACTTCCGGTAAGCAATTCGGCAATATTCCCCGTGTCAGCGGCATATGACAAATATTCAAAAAGCGAAAATCATAAGGATATAACCATTGAAATGCTGCTGTACGGCAATACTCTTACGGCGATCCGTAACGGAGAAACTCTGCTGACCGGGAATGATTATACCATTGCAGACGGTCCCATAACCCAGAGTGGATGGGCAGTAATTGAAGCCGAGTCATATGTGACAATAAACGGATTGTTCCTTGATAAGCTGACGTCGGCTGAGAACACACTGACCGTTGAATTCAGCGCTGGGCAAAATGCGCTTCTTGAAGTTTTGGTATCCGACACCGCGCCGCTTTATACTGTAACCTTCAATGTCGACGGCACGCAATATGCCATTACCGAAAACATCCGAGAGGGGAATAACGCTGCGCTTCCCGCACAGCCGTTAAAAACGGGTTATACCTTTGGGGGATGGTACACCGGAACGGATGGCTCGGGAACCGCGTTTACCTCAAGTACCAAAGTTAACTCTTCCATGACTGTTTATGCCAAATGGATAATAAATTCGGGTAATAATACAAACCCGGGGGGCGGAGGCTTTACAGGCGGAGGTCCCGTGGGCGTATTTCCGGCAGGAGGCCTGCCGCTCCCTGTGCTCTTCAACATAACCACTGAGGCCGGCGGCGGCGGGAGCATAACAGACAGCTTGTCCGTAAGCTCAGGCATGAACGCCTCCGTAACGATCAAACCGGATATGGGCTATTCCGTCTCGGCAGTTCTCATTGACGGTGTATCAATAGGGCTTTCCGTGCTTGTGGATAACAGCGACGGCACTTATTCGCTGAAGCTTGATAAGATTAGCAGTAATCACACTGTAAAAGTTGAATTCACGTCTGCTCCGCCTGTCCCGGCCAGGAAAACTGCGCCTGTGTTTGAGCTTTTCAGCGATGTCTCCAGGAATGGCTGGTATACGGAAGCCGTGCAGCTTGTTTATGACCTTGGGCTGTTCAACGGTACCGGAGACAGTTCTTTTTCCCCGGAGGAACACATGACGCGCGGCATGTTTGTTTCTGTGCTGGGACGGCTTTCGGGCATAAATGCGGATAAGTCCGGCAGCCAGGCTTTCAAAGACGTTAAAGCCGGAGAATGGTTTGCGCCGTTTGCGGCATGGGCGTGTGAAAACGGTATCGTGAGCGGGTACGGCAATGGGCTGTTCGGCCCTTACGACGATATAAACCGTGAGCAGCTGACGCTTATTATGTACAGGTACGCAATATATATGAAATATGATGTATCTGCGGACAGGGAAAGTCCCGGGCGCTCCGGCGGTTCCGGCGATACCGGCGATATCGGTGGCTCAGACAGTCTCAGTGTTTTCAGCGATGCGGGCAATATTTCAGGCTGGGCGAGGGATGCCGCAGACTGGGCGGTTGGCGTCGGCCTGATCAGCGGCAGGCCCGGAAACATTTTTGACCCGCAGGGCGTGGCGACACGGGCTGAAGTCGCGGTAATCATACAGAGATTTATTAAAATTATAACGAGGCAATAAAATGTCCCCCACCTCTGCAAGTGGCGGGTACCGATTAGGTTTTCAGGCGGTGAGCATATCTCCCGCCTCGTTGAAACGCCGCATAGGTAAGTAAATTTTTCTACAAACGAAAAATTAACTTATGAATCCAGGCGTTATAAATCGGTAGCCTGAAAATGCATATATATTATTGCAAATCAGCATGATATAATTACATTATAGAGACAACGTTTTCAGGGAGATGCTGCGATGAAAGACAAGATAAAACTAATTTTGACGTTATTGTTCCTGGGCATATTCATTCAAATCAGCACCGTATCGGCATCATTGGCTTCTTCAACGGAAGGTGGAGTGAAAATCCCCGTTTTGATGTATCATCATATAGACGATAAAGTAACAAATACAATGATTGTTACTCCGGCTAAGTTCAAATCTGATATGCTTGTATTGAAAAAAGCGGGGTATGCGACAATTAACTTCAACGATCTGACGTTAGCCCTGAACGGTTACAGAAAGCTCCCTGCCAGGCCGATAATTATAACTTTCGACGACGGATATTATTCAAATTATAAATATGCCTATCCCATCCTCAGAGATTTGGGAATGAAGGCGGTTATAAACATTGTCGGATGGTCTGTGGGCAGAAGTAAATTTATTAAAAACAATAATAAATTCATTCCTCATTTTAGCTGGGAGGAAGCCAGCGAAATGATCAAAAGCGGAGTTATTGAAATTCAGAATCACACATATGATTTGCATTCCTATGAAGGAAAATCCGCAGGATATGACAAACCCTGCGGGGTTGGATTAAGGCCTTACACAAATGAAGATTATTACGAATACAGGAAAAGGCTGGTAAACGACGTAATAATAAACAATCAGGAGATTTACAATCATACGGGAGCCGTATCAACATTCGTCGCTTATCCGTACGGCGCTTATACGAAAGTAACGGAACAGGCATTGACAGAGGCAGGGATTGACGGGACGATGACAACAAAGCCGGCAGTGAGATACTACTCCGGCTTAAAGGACCTGAGGGAGATACCGCGCCTGACAATAACAATGTCCCAAAACGGAGATAACTTGATTAAAGCAATCGAATCGTTGCCGATCGATAAAGTAGAAAAAAAGAAGTAAATGGAATCAGCAATGTGTCTTAACGTGCTTCCATTTGCCGGAACGATACCGCAGGAACACGATGGCGGCTCTCGTGTACTGATCAAGCAGAAGGGCGATCCATGCTCCGATCAGGCCCCAGTGGAATACATTGACAAAAATAATCGCAAATACTACGCGGACACCCCATATTCCAAAAGCCGACGCATAAAGCGGAAATTTTGTATCACCGGCTCCTCTCAGCGCACCAGCAAGCGAAAGCTGCGTTGACATTCCGGGCAGTGCCAGCGCGACTATTTTAAGGACCGTACCGGCCATATTTGCTACATTCAGTTCCTTTGTATAAAGCCGTGCCATCGGATGGGAGAACAGAATAAAGCAAAGACCCACAAAGCAGGCTACCGCTATGGCAATATGATGGATAACATTAGCGTACTTTTGAGCAGTTTTTTCGTCATTGGCCCCCAGACTCTGGCCTACCAGGGTTGTTGCCGCTACGCCGAATGCCATGCTGGGCGCAAAAGTGAGTCCGTTGATATTCAAACCGATCTGATGTGCGGCAAATTCCGAAGTGCCCAGATTTGAGACAGTACGAGCAAAAATCATAAGGCCGCCCTGCAGTACAAATTGCTCCATTGCTGCTGGAATGCCGATGGAAAAGACCTGTTTGATGATGCCGGGATCAGGCCGATATCCGCCTTTTAACGAGATTGATATACAGGACTTATTCGAGAATAAAATAAATAGCGCAACGGAACAAGCTACAACTCTGGAAAGGGTTGTTGAAATTGCAGCTCCTTCCACTCCCAATTGCGGTAATCCAAGTTTCCCATAAATCAATATATAATTTCCGAAAACATTCAGAAGGTTGCTTCCAATGTTGTACATCATGGGCAGCTTCGTTTCTCCGGCGCCTCGCAGCGCTGCCGTTATACCCATCGTGAGAGCCTGAAATACCAACCCAGCCGCAACGATCCGGAAGTAAACCGTCGCGTTGTTGACTGTGTCGGTTTTTGCCCCCATGAATAAAACGATGCGATGGGATAATACGATTCCAATGGTACTCATGATGATTCCCAGTACGATATTTAAAACAATAATCTGCCTTGCGACTTGGGATGCCTTTTGCCTGTTTCCGGCGCCGATATTCCACGCTACAAGCGTGGTGGTGCCGACGTTGACGGCTGCAAAAACAGCCAAAAGAAGCATAAACGGCTGGTTGGTAAGCCCAACGGAAGCGATTGCCGCTGAATTCAACCGCCCGACCATGATCATATCGACCATACCGAATAAAGTAGACATAACAAGCTCTACAAAGGCAGGACCAGCTATGGAAAGTATCCTTGTACGCATATGCCCGGAAATATTTTCATCTTCATCCTGATCTGCATGCTTTTTCCCGAAAAGTAATCGCCGCAACTGAGTACCCCCTATTTAACACTGCAGCGAAAACTAATAAAATATCCTTGCATAAATGACGTATTAAAGCATTCGTGATTTTTATACAAGGTGCGGAATACCGAAAAAACGATGAGGTATCGCTGTAGTATGTAAAAAACACAATATGTATAGTATACTATGAAAACGGAAAACTTCAAAGAAATAAAACAGCAAGGTGTAAATCGTCCAGAACAACAGCAATGTATTCAGATTTACATCTCTTATGCCTTGACAGCAGATATTATCTAAGAATATAATATATTTCGCGTGCGAAATATTCGGATACGAAATATTTATTCATGCAATATTGATTGCACTGCAACAAGTCGCTTTAAGACTTATAGGCGACTTGACCCTGCAAGCCACAGGCCGCATATAGCGATATACAGACGAATGGACCTGTTGCGCCGGTATGATGCGTTAAATTCGGCAAGAAGGAGGGCAGATGATGGAACATCTCAATCAGAGCCTGGAAGTATCCAGATTAATCAAGGAAATTGGCGTTTTGGTAAAGCACTGTATAGTTAAAGAGATGGAACACGTCGGCTTGCCCGGAATTACACCATCCCAGTGTTTATTGATAAGCCTTCTTAAAAAACATGGCAAAATGAAGGTAAGTGATCTAAGCAGGGAAATGGGCCTCAATAACAGTACGATATCCGGGATGATCGACAGGCTTGAAAAGCACGGAATAGTAAAACGCTTAAGGAGTGAGAAGGATAAAAGGGTCGTATTTATAAGCCTGTCATCAAAATCGTGTGATATGAAATCGGAGATCCACCAAAAAATTGAAGGTATTATGGAAAGCCTTATTTCCGGGAGAGGAACAAAAGAGGAGTATGATAAGATCATTGAAGGTCTGAAGATTCTTAAGGAACTTTTATCTAAAAAATAAGGAGAGTTGATACTTCCATGTTGAAATTATTCAGGTTTTTAAAGCCTTATGCCTTGCAAATAGCCGTTGTGCTGGTACTGGTGTTTTTTCAAACAATGGCGGATCTGTATCTGCCTACATTGATGTCCGACATCATCAATAACGGCGTAATGAGTGGTGATACCCGCTATATACTGAAAACCGGCGGTTTTATGCTGCTAGTGGCAGGCGGAGGTGTTCTGTGTGCCCTTATGGTGAGCTTTCTATCCTCCAAAATCAGCGGCAATTTTGGCAGGATACTCAGAAATAAAGTGTTCAGGCAGGTTGAAAGCTTTTCTCTGAATGAATTCGATAAAATCGGAACTGCGACACTGATTACAAGAACGACAAATGACGTCACACAAGTACAGATGGTTACAATGATGTCCATGCGGATGCTGATCGGAGCGCCTATCACGGCAGTGGGCGGCGTTATTATGGCGCTGTCGGAGGATAAGCCTCTTACGCTGGTGCTCGTAGTTGCTCTTCCGGTACTTATGGGCGTTGTTGTATTTATTGCAAGGAAAGTCATCCCGCTATTCAAACAGATGCAGAAGAAGGTGGACAGGATTAACCTTGTACTGCGCGAAAAGCTGACGGGAATAAGGGTTATCCGGGCTTTTAACCGGATGGATCACGAAAAGGAACGGTTTGAAAACGCCAATGCGGACCTGACAAATACCTATATCAGGGTAAACAGGATCATGGCGTTTATGTTGCCGTCCATTATGCTCATTATGAATTTCACAGTGATATCGATACTGTGGTTCGGCATTGTACGGATCGATAGCGGAGCGATGAATATCGGCGCACTGTTCGCCTTTATCCAGTATGCCATGCAGATAATGTTCTCCATGATTATGGTGGCTGTGATGTTTATCATGGTACCGAGGGCACAGGCGGCTGCCGTCAGGATCAACGAAGTTCTTGAAACGAAGCCTGAAATTGTTGACCCGCAAAGCGCAAAAGCGAATGATTCAGCAAGGGGATATTTAGAGTTCAGGGATGTCACTTTCAGCTATCATGGCGCAGAGAAGCCGGCACTTACCAATATTTCCTTCAGCGCAAAACCGGGCGAGATCACTGCGATCATCGGCAGTACCGGTTCGGGGAAATCTACGCTGGTAAACCTGATCCCGCGCTTTTATGACGTACAGGGCGGCAGCGTCCTGATCGACGGGATCGATGTACGCGATATGTCACAGCAGGCACTGAGGGCGAAAATCGGTTTTGTACCTCAGAAAGCGATTCTGTTTACAGGCACTATCAGTGAAAATATAAGGTACGGCAAAAGCGACGCAACGGACGAGGAGGTCCTGCATGCTGCAGAAGTCGCACAGGCAACGGATTTCATCAACGGCATGGAAGATGGTATGGGCCATGTGCTTGCGCAGGGCGGCACGAATGTTTCCGGCGGCCAGAAACAGAGGCTTTCCATTGCGAGAGCGCTGGTCAGAAGACCGGAAGTATATGTGTTTGACGATAGTTTTTCAGCTCTGGACTTCAAAACGGATGCCAAGTTAAGGGCGGCTCTGAAGAAGGAAATCGGTGATGCTACGGTATTGATCGTAGCGCAGAGGGTTGGCACAGTAATGGATGCGGACCGTATCATTGTGCTGGATAACGGGCAGATAGCAGGGATGGGGACACACCGGGAACTGATGGGCAATTGCAGCGTATACCGGGAAATTGTCACTTCACAGCTTTCAGAGGAGGAAATCGCATGAGTTCAGGAAATAGATTCAATAGTATGGAATCCAAGAAGCTGGGACCGGACGGCCAGGGCGGATCGGGTAATTCGGAGAATACGAAGGGGGCGAGGGGACGCACCGGCTCTAAAGGAGTTAACGGGCGCGGACCTTTCGGCGGACCAGGCGGAGGGCATGGACCCGGAGGTTTTGGTCGGCCGGTGGAGAAACCGAAGGACTTTAAAGGCACATTAAAAAGGCTGCTTGGCTATTTGAAACCTTTCCGCGTGAACCTTGCCATCGTGTTCATATGCGCTGTTGTTAGTACAGTGTTTGCGATAGCTTCGCCAAAGGTGCAATCCAAAGCGGTCAATAAGCTGACGGACGGATATATGGCCAGGACAATGCTTAATGAAATGTCAAAAATTCAAAAGCAGGCTGCTGAGAAGATGAACGAGCAGATGAAAGGACTGATCCCCGGCCGGACATCCGGTTCAGGAGGGCAGCCATCCGGCGCGGGGCAGGGCGCAGGTACTGCCGGTCAGGGCGCAAACGGGGCAAACAATGCTGCTTTTCAAATGACGCCGGAAGAAATGGAAGCAGTACGGGAATTTATGGCGTTGCCTATGCTCGATGAGGTTGAAAACTCTGAACAGAAAGCGGATATTGCTGCGAAAATGATGGCTCTTGCTGAAAAAATGCCTTTTATGCAGCAGGATTCGGAACAGGCAATGCAGCCCGGGAAATTCACGCAGGAGCAGATCAATGACGGACTGAGGGCGATCCGCGAGACGGGCGGAAAAATTGATTTTAAATATATACTTCAGATCATTATAATTTTAATAACAATATACATCCTGAGTTCATCATTCCAGTTTATTACACAATGGGTCATGTCAACGGTAGCGCAAAGAACCTCCTACCAGCTGCGTAAGGACGTGGATACAAAACTCGCCAGGCTCCCGCTCAAGTATTATGATTCCAAAACACACGGAGAGATATTGAGCAGGGTAACAAACGATGTCGATTCCATATCCAATACCTTGCAGCAGAGTATAACACAGATGATTACGGCGATGATCCAGATCGTCGGCTATATCGTCATGATGCTTGTAACAAGCCCGATGCTGACATTGATCGTCATGGCGACGCTGCCTTTATATGTATTGACGACAGCTTTTGCCGCAAAAAAGTCCCAGAAATTCTTTGCGTCGCAACAAAAGGAGCTTGGTGAGCTCAGCGGCCATGTTGAGGAAATGTATGCAGGCCATAAGGTCGTAAAGGCATTCGGCCATGAAAGTGAATCGATCGAAGAATTTGAGAGCGTGAATGACAGACTTTATGAGGCGGGCTGGAAGGCGCAGTTTGTATCAGGCATCATGTTCCCGCTGATGAATTTTGTCAGCAATATCGGATATGTCCTGATATGCGTCTTCGGAGGTATCTGGATGACCCAGAACAGGCTCAGGCTGGGTGACATCATTGCATTTATACAGTATTCCAGATCCTTTACGCAGCCTATTGTGCAGACTGCGAATATTGCAAACATCATTCAGTCTACCGTAGCTTGCGCAGAACGCGTTTTTGAGGTGCTGGACGAGCAGGAGGAGGCGCCGGATGCTGCAGATGCTGTTATGCTGGAATATCCAAGGGGAGACGTGCGCTTTGACCATATGGACTTCAGCTATGCGGAGAACGAACCCCTTATCGCAAACATGAACCTGTCGCTAAGACGCGGTGACACCATTGCAATCGTAGGTCCTACCGGGGCCGGTAAAACGACGCTGGTCAATCTTTTAATGCGTTTCTATGAAATAAACAAAGGCAGTATCATGATCGACGGAGTGGATATAAGAAATATTCAGCGGAATGCGCTCCGGGGCATGTTTGGTATGGTGCTGCAGGATACCTGGCTGTTTAACGGAACGATCCGGGACAATATCGCTTACGGCCGCGAGGGGGCATCCATGGATGATATCGTGCGTGCGGCAACAGCGGCGCATGCCGACTATTTTATCAGGACGCTTCCGGATGGGTATGATACGGTGCTGAACGAAGAAGCGACCAATATATCCCAGGGACAGAAGCAGCTTTTGACCATTGCCCGCGCCATCCTTGCGGACCCGGCGATACTGATACTGGATGAGGCCACCAGCAGTGTAGATACCCGAACCGAGTTGCTGATCCAAAAAGCTATGGTCAATCTGATGAGGGACAGGACGAGTTTTGTCATCGCACACAGACTGTCAACGATCAGGGATGCAGAGCTGATACTGGTCATGAATCATGGTACGATCATTGAACAGGGCAGACACAAGGAATTGCTGGCAAAGGGAGGCTTCTACGCGGACCTTTACAACAGCCAGTTTACCGGCGCAAATCTGGATTCGGAAGCGGTGTGATAAGGATAATCCGGAAATATTTACCGCTGTCCTGAATACTTTCTGCATATATAGAAAAAATAGAGATACAGGCAGGCATTGTTTCCGGCAGTATTTGTACGGCATATAATGCAGCAGTCTGATAATTTCGATTATATGCAGGGAGCGGATGATGAATATAAAAAAGCCATGGGAGTTCAGAATGGAGTTTGCAGTTGCCGGTGTAATTCTTGTCCTTCTGTCCTCCCTTTTGCTGACCAGGCCGGTAAGGGGTGTGGCTGACAATGGGGATTTTGCGAGGATCATGAATTCGGCCGGACTCCATTATCTGTCGGATAACCCGGAAGACCGGTATTTCGGTTTTGTAAACAGGCTTTATGGCATTGGGTATTCGGTGCCTTTTGGCGGACGGTATCTTTCTACGGAGCTTCCGTTGGTATGGCTGGCCGTTTACGTCTGCAAATCATTATCGGGAACCGCTTTTTTTGATATCCGGTTTCTTGCATTTCTATACATTTTGATACTTGCAGCTGCGCTTTTTTTTATGGCAAAAAGCAGCCGCAAATCCACAGGCTTATTTGCGTTGATTCCCATTTCCCTTGCCATGCTTATTTTCTGCGACATAGGGTACACTTCCTATTTCAATTCACTGTACGGCGAGCCGGTAACGCTGGTGTTTCTTCTGCTCATGGCGGGAATAGCGGCTACTTTGGCCGCTTCCGAGAAACCGGCCATATGGATGACGGCTTTGTTTTGCGCCGGCGCATTTTTCTTTGCGGGAGCCAAGGTGCAAAACGCTCCTGCCGGGCTATTGATGGCCTTGCTTTGTATTAGGCTTGTCCGGCTGAGAGGGGATAGACCGTGGAAAATCATTTCGCTTGTTTCGGCGGCGTTGGTGGCGCTTGTTTCCCTTACCTGCTATTTAAGTGTTTCGAAGGATATCAAGGTCTGCAATAAATACCAGACGGTATTTTACGGAATTTTAAAAGACTCTCCTGATCCGGCGAAGGATCTTGTGGAATTGGGGTTTGACCCGTCGCTGTCCGTACTTGCGGGAACAAATTATTTTATGGATGAGTATCCCGTCGACATTCGAACCCCGGAGTTCAGGGAAATGCTGTATGACAGGGTTGGTTATGCCGGTGTGGCAGCTTTTTATCTGAAGTATCCGGGGCGTTTGATCAAAAAACTGGAGTTGGCGGCGAAAAATGGGTTCAAGCTCAAGCAGGGCTTTGGCAATTACGAAAAATACCCCGGCATCACATATAAACAGACGACGAATGCCTTTGGTTTCTGGAGCGACTTTAAAATGAAAGCGCTGCCGCACACGTTGTCCTTTATATGTGTTTTTTTTGCCATTGCCCTGATTATATTGATCTATGAGCACAAGAGGGCGGCCGACCACAAAGGGCGCTTTTTTGCAGAGTTCATGGGGGCCGTCGTATTGACAGGAATGATGCAGTTTGTCCTTCCCATTCTTGGCGACGGAGAGGCGGATCTCAGCAAGCACCTGTTTTTATTCAATGTAAGCTTTGACATGCTGTTTGCATCAGGACTGACATACCTCGCCGTAAAGGCGGTATCAGCGGTAAAGTGGCTGAGGAACCGTCGTGCGCTTCAACCTGAATAAGGGCGACCATTGGTCGCCCCTACAAATATGGATTTCTGCCGGTCGCCCCTACAAATATGGTTGCCCGCCGGTCGCCTCTACAAATATATTTGTATTCAATTCCAATGTGGGCTACCGCCCACAACCCAACGAATATACTTATTGCCGCGAATGTGAAATTATTTTCTTGTTTTTATTGTATTTTCGCGGCAATAAGTTACTATTGCATTTCTTTTTTGACGGTAGTAAAATATTAATGTAATCGTTTACATCATTGCATCATAAATAGATGAGTGTTGCATATAAATAAGCATCTAATTATTGTAAACGGTTACAGGGGAGGAAAAATGCTGAAGTCTACCATACAGGATGTTGCAAAAGCTGCAGGCGTTTCTGTCGCTACGGTTTCAAGGGTGATTAATAAGAGCAGCTCCGTTGCGCAAGGCACATATGAAGCAGTGCAGGATGCGATAAAAAGGCTGGATTACCGCCCAAATCTTCTCGGGCGCAATTTGAGGCGCACGGAAAGCAAGCTTATTCTGGCGCTGCTGCCCAACATTGCAAATCCGTTTTATTCCCGTATTGTAAAAGGCATTGAGGATGTCGCACAGCGAAACGGTTATAATGTGATGCTCTGCAATACCGATTCAGACGCAGTCAGAGAGCATGTATATCTGGAACTGCTCAAAAACCGGCTGGCAGACGGCGTGATATTTATGGCGCCGGAGATCGGTAAAAAGGAACTGACGGAAATAAGCTGTAATTTTCCTGTGGTGCAGTGTTGTGAATACAGAGAAGGCGCACAGGTCTCGCATGTTTCCATAGACAACCATTTTGCTGCCGGAAAGGTTGCAAGGCATTTAATTTCACTGGGGCATAAACAGATTGCAATGATCAGCTGTGAGAACAGCTTTGTTTCAACCATCCGAAGGGAAGAAGGCTTCAGGTCGGCAATTGAAGAAATGGGGCTTGAGCTTGACGGCCATTTTGTCGTATATGGGGACTACAGTTTCAAAAGCGGCTACCGTATGGCAACAAACCTGCTTACGTTGAACGAAAGGCCTACAGCCATATTTGCCATATCGGACATGATGGCAATCGGGGCGCTTAAGGCAGCCAGGGAGAAAGGCCTCAGAGTCCCGGACGATCTGGCTGTTGTCGGATTTGACAATATCAGCTTTGCATCCATGTGCAATCCGATGCTCACGACCATTTCCCAGCCCAAATATGATCTTGGGTGCACAGCGATGGAGCTGCTGCTGAAAAAGATGCGGGGCGAGCTGGAAGAGCCTGTGAATATTACGCTTGAAAATGAGTTGATAATCAGGGAATCTACAATGAAATGATAAAAATGTATTGTTAAAGGAGGTTATTTAATGGAGGCAGGGAAAAAAATTTTGAAAATCGGGATTATAGGGTGCGGAGGTATTGCAAACGGTAAGCATATGCCAAGCCTGGCAAATATACCAGAGGTTCAAATGGCGGCTTTCTGTGATATTGTCCCGGATCGGGCGCAGGAGGCGGCAAAGAAATATGGTGCGGAAGGATCCAGGGTTTATACGGATTACAGGGAGCTTCTGCAAGACAAGTCCATTGATGTGGTGCATGTTTGTACACCCAATAAATCGCATGCCGATATTACGGTAGCCGCCCTTGAATCCGGAAAGCATGTCATGTGCGAAAAGCCGATGGCCAAAAAGGCGATAGATGCAGCCAGAATGGTTGAAACAGCGAAACGTACGGGGAAGAAACTGACGATTGGTTACCAGAACAGGTTCAGGAATGACTCGCAATACCTGCATAAGCTTTGCAGCGAGGGTGAACTGGGTGATATTTATTATGCCAAGGCTCATGCCATCAGAAGAAGGGCGGTACCCACCTGGGGCGTTTTCCTGAACGAGGAGGAGCAAGGAGGCGGGCCGTTGATCGACATCGGTACGCATGCGCTGGATCTGACGCTCTGGATGATGGGTAATTATAAGCCGAAATGTGTTATGGGGAGCGTATACCGAAAGCTCGGCGACAGGAAGGACAGCGCCAATGCCTGGGGATCCTGGGATCCGGAAAAATTTACGGTGGAGGACTCCGCTTTTGGCTTTATCACAATGGAAAACGGAGCAACCATTGTTCTTGAATCCAGCTGGGCGCTTAACAGCCTGGAGATCGGCGAGGCAAAGACGACCCTTTGCGGAACGGAAGCAGGAGCGGATATGTCCGACGGGCTTCGCATAAACGGTGAGAAATACGGGCGGCTTTATGTCACAAAGCCGGGCTTCGAAGCAGGCGGAGTGGATTTTTACGACGGCAATAAGGATGAACCATCGTATAAGGAAGCGCGTGTATGGATCGACAGCGTATTGAACGACACAGAGGTCGTTGTTAAGCCGGAGCAGGCACTGGTGGTAACGCAGATCCTTGAGGCTATTTACCTTTCCGGCAGAAGCGGAAAGCCTGTTTATTTCAAAGCATAGGAATTTATAAATGTCACCAAAAAATTCCTATGCTGGGGTTTGGAAAGGGGAGTCCCCTTTCCCGGTTTAAGGAGGGTGCTCAGGATGCAAGCCAAGCGAATAAGGCATCCGCCGAAGGGAACCATAGGGTTCCATAGCGGACAAGAAAATTCGCTTCGGAGCTTGAGTCATGAGCGAAGCGAATTTTCTTGATAGTGATGGGGGTGTGGCGAAATGAATATACCTGTAGCGCTTCAGCTGTATTCTGTAAGGGATGAGATGCAGAAGGACTTTATCGGTACGCTTGGGAAGGTTGCCGGTATCGGTTATAAGGGGGTGGAATTTGCGGGTTTTGGCAATATTCCGGCCGTGCAACTGAGAAAGGTGCTTGCCGACTTGGGACTGGCTGCCGCGGGCAGCCATACGGATATCAAGCTGCTTACGGATAAACTTGATGAAGTGATCGAGTATAATCGGACTCTTGGAAATAAATATATTGTTTGTCCGTATATGAGTTTTGAGTCAAAAGAAGATATTGTAAAAGCATCTGAGCTTTTTAATAAAATAGGCGAAAAGATCCGGACAAACGGAATGGAGTTATTATACCATAATCATAGCCATGAGTTCAAAAAGTTTTATGACGAGTATGGCCTGGATCTTTTGTATAAAGGTGTAAAGCCTGAAAACATGGGCGCAGAGTTTGATACGGGCTGGGTTTTTTACTCGGGGGTCGACCCTGCCGAATATATCCGAAGCTATAAAGGCAGATGCCCGCTTATTCATGTGAAGGACTTTACATCGACGGACGGCATGAAATTCACCGAAGTCGGCAATGGCATCGTAGATGTAAAAGGAATTGCGGCCGCGGCTGCTGAAGCGGGCGCCAGGTGGCTGATCGTAGAGCAGGATGAATGCAGCATGCCGTCTCTTGAGAGCGTCGGTATCAGCTTTGAAAATCTGAAGAAAATGAATTTGGTTTAGCGGAGGGATAATATTATGTATATCGGGTTTCTGACAGTATGTCTTGGCAGGATGCCGCTCAGGGAAAAGGCCGAATGGGCTGCAAACAATGGTTTTAGGGCTCTTGAAGTTGCATGCTGGCCTAAAATAAATGACAGGGATTATTCTTCCTGTGATATTGATGTGGAGAGGCTGACACAAAAAGAAGCGGATGAAATCAAGGGGTATGTGAAAGCTTTGGGCCTTACGGTCACTTCACTGGCATATTATGATAATAATTTGGATCATGATCCCAGGGAGAGAGCCTTTAGAAACAATCATGTGAAAAAATGCATCGATGCCGCGGTAATGCTCGGTGTACCAGCAGTGGGCACTTTTACCGGCAGGAATATTGACAAGAGCATCGAGGAGAATTTTGACGAATTTGAAAAGGTGTTTGGCGAATTGGTCGGTTACGCGGAAAGCAGGGGAATCAGATTAATGATAGAGAATTGCCCAATGGAGGGATGGCAGGTGCCAGGGATACCCGGTAACATTTCCTTTACACCCGAACTATGGCGTGAGATGTTCCGAAGGATCCCGAGCAGGTATTTCGGCCTGAATTACGACCCGTCTCATCTGAGATTCCAGCTCATGGATTATATTGCGCCGATAGTTGAATTCAAGGACAGGATATTCCATGTACACGCAAAGGATTCCGAGGTATATGAAGACAAGCTGGCTCAGTATGGCGTATTCAACAGGCAGCTGGGCGACGTGAAAAAGGGCTACTGGCAATTCCGGATGCCAGGCATGGGACAGGTGGATTTTCCGGCAATGATCAAGGCGCTGAAGGATATCGGTTATGACGGTGTAATAAGCATTGAGCATGAGGATCCTCTTTATGAAGGCAGTGAAGCAAAGGTGAAGGAAGGTCTCGTACTTGGCAGGAAGTACGTAGAGAAGATTATCTGATATTGAATGAACTAATTTTCTTTACGAATGGCTGCGCAGACAGCAGTGATTCTATGATGTTTGTGAAGACAGGCTATGCAGGTGGGCTTTTGCTCACCTGCCCCTGCCTTACTTTTTTTCCTTTACCCTGGAAGGTGGGATGCTGTGGTATTTTTTATACAGCTTGCTGAAATGGTATGCATCCTCGTAACCTACGGTTCTCGCTACTGCTTTTATGGACATATTTCCCTCAAGCAGCAAATCCCGGGCTTTGGAAAGCCGTATTTTTATAAGATAATTGATCGGTGACTCGCCCATTTCCTCCTTAAACACTTTTGAAATATAAGCCGGGCTCATATAGAAATTTTTCGATATCGTTTCCAGTGATATCTGATGCATGTAATTTTCATTGAGAAATGAAATCAGAGTATTTACAATAATAGGCTTATCGAAGGATTCAAAGTTAACATGGGTATTTTCACTTTGCACTTGTTCCTTATGAGTTGCTTTCAGAAATAGGACCAACAGTTTCATTACATTTATCTTAAGCAGAAGCTTGCTGCCGGGATCGCTTTTTTCCTGCTCCAGGAAAATATCGCTGCAGCATTTCAAAAAGTCCTGCTCATATGTTGGCAGGCTGATCACAGGGCAAGAATTAGGTTCGATCAGACAGCCCTTTGGAAGGCCTTCCAGACATATATTGCCAAAGCCCGCCTGAAATTCAAGTATTTCATCTCCCGGCCTCATTACCTTGCAATGATACACTCCGGGATTGCATATCAGTATATCTCCCTTTTTTACCTGATGCAGGGTATCGTTGATATTGTACGTACAGCTGCCTGAAAGCACATAGAACATGGAAACGTAGTCATGGTTATGGTACTTTACTTTGTATGTATCTTCGTACTTTCTCTTTAGTGTGTAATATACGTGCGGATTGAAACTTTCTATATTCATGCCAAGATCGTACATGGTAATGTCCCGTACCTTTTGTTTATAGAAATTGTACATTTTGCATACAAATAAGATTATACATCAAAAGGTTTGGATTGTACATTTTTTTAAGGCTGCATTTGCCCGATAATATTTAGTACCAGGACAGACAAGGGGACGGTTCTCTTGTCTGTACCGCCTGTGGCGTGAGCCAGACAAGAGAACCGTCCCCTTGTCTGTCACCCTGCCGGGAGGGGCAGCTGATAAGATGGCAGAATTTAAATGGGTATGGGGTCTCATCAAAAAATACAGGTTAAGATTTTTTACGGCTCTTTTCCTTGTTGCGATCGTTAATATACTGGCCATGGTAAGTCCATATGTATATGGCCAGATTGTAGACCGTGTCATCAAGGGCGGGCAAACGGAAATACTTCTCACCTTTGCATTGATCCTGGCAGTCAGTACCTTGTTGAAATCCGTATTCAGGTATATTTATCTTTATTTATTTGAATATGTCTCGCAGAGCGTAACCTACACTGCCAGGGAATCCATCTTTAAGAGAGTACAGGAGCTGGATTTCGAGTTTTTCGACAAAACCAAGACGGGCGACATCATGGCGAGGATGACGGGTGATCTGGATGCCGTCAGACATTTCACCGCGCATGTGATCTATTCCGTATTCCTTAATGTCATTACATTTATCACCGTTATCATTATCCTTTTATCCATCAATGTGACATTTACGTTGATACTTCTTTGCATTTCGCCTTTTATTGCGATAGCGGCATACAAGCTGTCACGCAGCGTGAAGCCTGCTTTCTCCGCGATAAGGGAGCAGTTTTCCAAACTGAATTCCGTCGTACAGGAAAATATCAGCGGAAACAGGGTAATTAAGGCGTTTGCAAAGGAAGATTACGAAGTATACAAGTTCTCAAGGGAAAATGCGGGTTTCCAGGATAGGAATATCGAAGCCGCAAGGATCTGGGAAAAATATCTGCCCGTTCTGGATTCACTGGCCGGATCGCTTTCGGTGGTCATTATATTTGTTGGCGGCATCATGGTCATCAGAGGCAATATTACTCTTGGAGAGCTTGTCATGTTCAACAGCTTCACCTGGGCTTTGAACGGCCCGATGAGAATGGTTGGCTGGTTGATCAATGACATACAGCGGTTTGCAGCATCAGCTGAAAAAATCACAACTGTGCTGGGAAGGACGCCCAGGATAAGAAATAATGAAATTGCTATAAGCGGCAAAAAGCTGGACGGATATGTTGAATTCAAGGACGTCAGCTTTAGCTATGGCACGGTCCGTGTACTTGAAAGTATCAGCTTCAAGGCCTTTCCGGGACAAACGGTAGCCATCATCGGACCTACCGGCGCCGGGAAATCCACTTTGGTCAGTCTGATTTCCAGGTTTTACGATTGTACGAAAGGAAAACTTCTGATCGACGGAAGAGATATTAAGGATTATGACCTGAAACAGCTGAGAGGGAATATTGCAGCAGCGATGCAGGATATTTTTCTGTTTTCTGAAACGATAGAGGGCAATATCGCTTACGGTGTCCCGGATGCATCACTTGAAAGGGTTGTAAGGTCGGCGGAAATGGCAGGTGCGGACGAGTTTATAAGCGAATTCAAGGATGGTTACGACACGATCATCGGAGAGCGCGGCGTCGGCCTGTCCGGCGGACAGAAGCAAAGGATCGCGTTGGCAAGGGCGCTGTTAAAGGATCCGTCCATCATTATCCTGGATGATACGACCTCAAGCGTGGACATCGAAACGGAGCACGGCATACAAAAATCCCTCAGGGAGTTTTGCAGCAATAAGACCACATTTATTATAGCTCACAGGATCTTTTCGGTTAAGAATGCGGATATGATCCTTGTCCTCAATTCGGGAAGGATCGTTGAAAGAGGCACACATGAAGAGCTGCTGGCTATGAAGGGCTACTACCACAGTGTGTTCATGAACCAGTACGGGGACTTTGAAAAGGCAAACGAGATCAATGAGGTGCAAAATGCCGTTTAATGTAAAATATATAGACGGCAATTTCCGAAGGATTTGGAGGAGAATATGGCAAGAAATAAGTTTGACATAGATGAGGAACTCGACAGAAAATTTGACTGGAAGCAGCTTAAAAGGCTGCTCGGGTATTTAAAGCCCTATAGAGGCAAGGTTGTATCAACGGTGTTTCTCATGCTGGCAGCCAGTATTGTAGCATTGCTGGGACCTTATCTTGTCAAAGTGGCCCTTGATTCAAAGATACCCGGCAGGGATATACCGGGACTGGCAGTATTGGCATTGATTTATCTGGCGTCATTAGTTTTCAACGTAATCTGCACAAAATACAGGATCCGGACCATGACGTTCATTGGCCAAAGCGTATTGTACAATATCCGAAAAGACCTGTTTGTCCATTTGCAGAAGCTGCCTTTCACTTATTATGACAGCAGGCCCCATGGCAAGATCCTTGTAAGGGTGGTCAACTACGTCAATTCGCTCAGCGACCTTCTATCCAACGGCATAATAAATATTATTACGGATATATTTACACTGATAGCCATCATTAGCTTTATGCTGGTTCTCAATGTCAGGCTGGCATTGATCTGCCTGTGCGGACTGCCTGTACTGGCTGCCGCGGCAGTACTGATCAAGGGCGCACAGCGCAGGGCATGGCAGAAGGTCAGCAGGAAACAGGCCAACATGAATGCCTATATACATGAAAGCATTTGCGGCATCAAGGTAACTCAGTCGTTTGCCAGGGAAACCGAGAATATGAATATATTCCTGAACCAGAGCAACCAATACAGGAAATCCTGGATGGAAGCAGTGCGGATCCAGTTTGTCATGCGGCCTTTCGTAGATATTATATCCACAGTGAGCATAATAGCCACGTTTATAACGGGAGTCCACCTGCTTGGCACAGGCGGCGTTACGATAGGCGTCATTATGGCATTTGTAAGCTACATCGGGCGTTTCTGGGAACCTGTCAACAACATGGGTGATTTTTACAACGCCATTATCAACGCTGTGGCATATCTGGAGAGGATTTTCGAAACAATCGATGAGAAGCCTTTGGTGGATAACCTCCCGGGCGCAGTTGAAATGCCTCTTATTAAAGGCGCAGTTGAGTTTAAAAATGTTGTTTTCAGTTACGAGAAGGGTGAAGTCATACTGAATAATGTAAGCTTTTTGGTCAAACCGGGTGAAACCATTGCATTGGTAGGGTCTACCGGCGCGGGTAAAACGACGATCGTAAACCTGTTAAGCCGCTTCTATGACATCAGCTCAGGCAGCGTGATGATCGACGGTATGGACGTCAGGAGCGTGACGTTGGAATCTTTGAGAAAACAGATGGGCATCATGCTGCAGGATACATTTATTTTCTCCGGCACGATCATGGACAATATTAGGTACAGCCGGCTGGATGCCACGGACGATGAAGCGATCGAGGCTGCAAAAGCGGTCAGGGCGCATGATTTTATCTCCGGGATGCCGGATGGGTATCATACGGAAGTGAATGAGAGGGGCTCCAGGCTGTCAGTAGGCCAGAGACAGCTCATATCGTTTGCCAGGGCGCTGCTGGCCGATCCGAGGATACTTGTGCTGGACGAGGCGACCTCAAGTATTGACACAAAGACGGAGATGGCTCTCCAGGAGGGTCTGCAAAGGCTGCTGAAAGGAAGGACGTCTTTCATTATTGCGCACAGGCTGTCAACCATAAAAAACGCCGATAAGATCATGTATATCGATGACGGGAATATTGTAGAGCAAGGCTCGCATGATGAGTTGATGGCCAGGAAAGGCGCGTACTGGAAGCTTTATACTGCACAGTACCGCCTGCTGGACGCCGTATAGTAACTTATTGCCGCGAAATTGCAATAAAAAAAGGATAATTCGGTTGTTTACGCTGTAGTACCAGCCGGAACAATAAAGCGCAGACCTTTTGGGAAAATTTCAAAAACGGCTTTCCGCTCCATTATGATCTCTCCATCCAGATTCATAGGTATGGGCTTATCCACAGTGATTTCAACTTTTTTGCCACGATAGAAATGCACGCCTTTTATGGCTGCATGCTGACCCTTCATATATTTCGGAAACAGGAATAATATTTTCAGCCTGCTCATGGCATCCACATGGCATATGTCATAAAAGCCGTCATCGACGCTGGCTTCCGGCAAAGCAAGCATGCCGCCGCCATAATAATTGCCGTTACCGACAGCCACAAGCAGGGATTTGCCTGATATTGCGCGGCCGTCGACTTTGATTTCCATCTGGTGATTTTTACATGCGAGGATAGAAGAAAAAATACCAAGTATATAGGCCATCTTGCCTGTGATAAGAGGAAGCTTTTTAAAGCGGTTGCTCTGATATGCAACTTCTGCGTCAAAACCGACGGAAGCAATGTTGATAAAATACTTATTATTGAACCTGGCATAATCAATAAGCCGTTCAGTTCCTTCAACAGCTGATTTTACAAGGTCTTTTGGCGCATTCTCACCAATGATGCCCCGGATGAAATCATTGCCTGAACCGCTTGGAAGGGCGGCAAGGCTGCTTTGGCTGCCTGCCATACCATTGAGCACTTCATTGAGAGTCCCGTCCCCTCCTACGGAATAGATCCGCATGGACTGAGCTTCACTAAAATCCTTTGAAATTTCTGTAGCATGTCCGGGATATTTGGTAACTTCAATATGATATTCAATATTGTTGCCTTCACAATATGCCTTGATTTCCGGAATAAGTTCCAGGGTCCTGCCTTTCCCGGCTGCGGGGTTTACGATGAACAGATGCTCCATTTTATGCTTCATACCTTTCAGGCTCTTGACTTAGGGATTAGGAGCCTTGGACAAATGTCCTGCACGGCATCTTTTCGTCCATTTTTCCGCCCAATCTTTTGCAAAAAAAGCGTTAAATATCCCGATATTCGCCGTTTTTTTGCAAAAGCTGGACAAAAAAATGAACCGAAAATCTGCCATACATTACTTTTGTCCAAGGCTCCCAGGAGTTTTCGTGCGGACTCCTGACAGCTTAATGATTGCCCCTCATTTTGTCTTTATGTAATTATATCAACAATTCTTTATGTTAACAATGATATAAATTGACCTATACCCAGCCGCCTTTCTGTTCAAACCGTTCTGCGTTGCTTCTCGCGGCCTTTACCGTATCCTCCGGGTAACCCATGATTTCCAGCAGCTTAATTGCATTTCGCGTATTGGATTTACCGGGGTATATTTTATAGTCAAACGTAATGGTATTGCCGACGAAGCTCTCTTGAAAGTGATAGTTGTCGAAAAGCCCGTCCAGGATTGAAACCAGTTCGATATCGTGGGTAGCAGTAAGGCAAATACAGTTTTTGCCGGAAAGGTACCGCATAACCTCGGAGGAGGCTGCGATCCTCTCGATGGTATTCGTACCCCTCAACACTTCATCAATCACACAGAACAGCGGATATTGATCGTTCAAACTATCCAGTATCCTTTTAAGGGATCTGATCTCGGCAATATAGTAGCTTTCCCGGTGCAGAAGGTCGTCCTTCAATGCCATGGAGGTATAGATTCTGAAATAGCTGGATTCGTATTTTGACGCCAGGCAGGTCGAGATCGTCTGTGCAAAAATAGCATTGATTGCTGCTGTTTTCAGGAAGGTCGATTTTCCGGAGGCATTGGAGCCGGTAATCAAAGCCGGTCTGTTGATTGACAGGGAATTGGTGACCGGTTCGTCGACCATGGGATGATAAATTTCCTTAAATGAAATCGAAGGCCTTCTCTTTTTGTCCGCAGTATACATATCAGGCGCGGTATAGAAGGGCACGCTCTCCCTGAAGGAAGCCGCAGCCAGCATGCTGTCCAGGAGCCCGATTGTTTCATAAAGTGTCCGCAATTCGTTCCTGTGCCGGATGATCTTTTTGTTGATGCTTTCGTAAGCGATCAATTCAACCAGAAAAATTATTTTAAAATATTCAAAGTAAGGATCCTGCGTGTTATAAAATATCTGGTAGAATGATTTGATGCCGGTGCCTTTAAATTTTAACGCATTGTTTTTCAATCTGTCCGTATACTCTTTGAGCTCCGGGATATCGAAGTTTGCTGCCTTACGTGAATAATTGATCAAATTGACCATATAGCTCATGCTGTCAAGTTGGGCGGAAAATTCATTTTTTGCTTTGTAGTAGGTTGTCATATTTGCAATAAAGCTGGCAATCAACAGAAGGATGCCTGCATTCAGATTGAATACCATCAATACCGGAGAAAGTACCAAAACGATTACAAGCGATATATATTTGTAATGGCGGAAAGGTTTGTATTCGGCGCTGCTCAGGAAATAGTTTGACACTCCTGAAAATCTTGATTTGCCGAGCCTGGCAAAAAGAAACTGCAATTGCCGCCTTTCTGAAGGATTGGTCTGAAAAAATTGTATAAGCCTCCTCCGCTCATCCAGTACGGCACAGTCGGTCAGCGGCTCTCTCATCAGGGCATATAAATATTCCTCGCCGGCAGTAGACTGAGTGCTGTTCAGCCGCATGAATACCTTATCCATTTCAAGGTCATTCCAGGTGATGTCATCCAGAAATAATCTGCCGCAGTCTTTCTCCTTCAGATTTTCGTAATAGCTTCTGACAGCGGTCATATCTTCATCCCTATACTTTTCGTCAGGCTTTTTTCCCCATTTCATTTCAAGGGTTTGTCTTAGTTTTTTTATGGATCTTCGTTTTTTTATCACTGCCGCAACATTTACAATAATGATTATAATTGCAATCAGTATAACATAATCCAGCTCATTCATCTGCCAGCACCTCAGTAAAAATAGTAGGACCCTGTAATAAAAAGAATACATTATATTATACGGGTTGGCAATCCCGGAGGTCTTTTAGGAGTCCGCCCTCTTCGCAAACATTACAGAATCACTGCTGTTTGCGCAGCCATTCGTAAAGAAAATCAGTTCATTCAATATAGCAGGATTTTTTTTATAAATGGCGAATATTATT
This sequence comes from Clostridiaceae bacterium, assembly GCA_039679375.1. Lineage (GTDB taxonomy): Bacteria > Bacillota > Clostridia > Acetivibrionales > DTU013 > JBDKVA01. The sequence continues at coordinate 50,326 of JBDKVA010000176.1, read as the reverse complement.
ATGTGAGGTGGGAAAAATGCTCATAGATACAAGTGCGACCATCGCATACAAGTGTACATCCTGCGGGAGCTTTGAATTCTTCAATATCTCGCTGTTTATATTATTATATAAAAAGAAATGTAACTTATCATGCCGGTGTAAAAAGTCATCAATAACAGTAAAACAGGAGGGTGAAAACAATTTTCTGATCAGTATTCCGTGTATAGGCTGCGGAAATGAACACACTTACCTTCTGACAAAAAGGAGCTTTTTATTGGGTGATCCGGTGGTTTTGAACTGCCCTGAGACCGGGATGCAAATCTGCTTCATCGGGAGAGATGAAGCCGTACGCAAAAAGGTGGACAGCCTGGAAGAAGAGTTGGATGAGTTGATGGATGCGTATGGATACGAGAGTTATTTCAAAAATACGCAGGTGATGTTTGACATTCTGAACCGCATACATGATATAGCCTTAAATGATAACCTGTATTGCGAATGCGGCAGCTCGGACATAGAACTGGTGCTTTTATCGGACTGCATATTGCTGCGCTGTGTGAAATGCGGATGTGATAAAACGATTGCTGCCGCCAATAATAAGGATTTAAAAAGTATATTGTCCAAAAACCAGATACTTCTATCGGAGAATGTGATTCATTGTGAAGTGGAAAACGGTGAAAACATTGTTTCCAGACCTACCGTTGAAAAATGCGGGAAATAAGTACGGCAGATTTCTCTTCTCATTCAAAAGTGCATTCAGTTATATCGGATGAACTGATTTTTTTGGCAAATGGCTCTGAAAAAATATATTTTGGCAGCAGTAACTGTTTAATTTTGTATGATAAAAGGTTGACAGCAATAATGGTAAATGCTATAATATCATGGATGGTAATCAAGAATCATTCTATTGTTTAGATTTCCCTATTTAAACTTAGGAAGTTTCATAACTTTAGTAATTGGCAGCAGGTCGTTACTTTGATATGGATCGATTCGTATTCTATTATTAGATTTCAAAGCTATACGATATACAGATATTCGGATGAATTTCTGACAATTTACAATATATAATTTTATAGGTGGTGGATTATGGAAGAAGTAAATCTTTCTGAAAAATCAATTGAGGATTTGCAGTACATAGCAAAGATGATGGGCCTGCGAAATGTTTCCAAATATTCGAAGGAAGAGCTGATCGGAAGGATCCGCAAGGCCGGCCAAAAAGGTGACGAAAAAGTATCACGCAAAGTGGATAAGGATATACAAGAAGGCCAAAATGAGGAAGTATCCGCAAAATCTAAAAGGGGCAGACGGCCTAAAGTGCAGGAGGCTGAGGAAAAGCCGGAGGTGGAGGCAGGTGCTGCAGTGCTTGCAGAAGCCGCTCAAACAGATACTATACCGGCAGAAGCGGCAGGATTGAAAAAGAGGGGCAGAAAGCCGCGCAGTAAACATGAGGAAGAGCGGGCAGATCCGGACGTTAGTACCGGCGGTATTAACAGTTCTAACACTGGTACGGAGCCCGCCCGGCAGGATTTGATCAGGGCGGATCATACCGTTGAAACTCAGGATGCGCAAGTATGGGCAGGCAAAGAGCTACTTACAGGGCCTGATATAGATACCGGTGAAGATATTGTGAAAAATTCAAAAGCTGAACCGGAAAAGGAAGCGGAAAAACAGCCGGAACAAGAGCCGGTCATTTTAAGAAAATCGAAAAGAGGCAGGCCCAAAAAGACTGCGAGCGAAGCAGTGAACGAATCCCAGGAGGATGTAGGAAGCAGGAAGCAGACCATAAGCAGCGAGCCTGCGAAAACTGCTGCACAGGCTGAACCGGCTGAAAAAATAGAAAAACCGGTTGAGCAAATATCCACAGATAAAGCAGGCGAAGCAAAAACAGAAGATACAGGGCCGGTTGTCGAAAAGCAGGAGAATAAGGAAGGCGTCGTAGAAAACAATTTCAAAGAACAGGAAGCCGGAATTACCGTGCATAGAAGGCATATTGCAGGAGCGGACAGGACTCAGAGCAGCTACAAGCCGAGATATGGCAGGATGAATGAACCGCAAAGGCAGTATGGAGAACGTGCAAAGGCTCCTGATACCAGGGTGCAGGCTGAAATACCTGTAAATGGCGAAATACCTGCCCAAATCAGACCGGAAACGGAAGGGGCGCTCCGGACGGAGGTTGTCCGGGTTGATAATAACAGAACCGAAAACGGCAGGACGGAAGAAACAGCGAAGATCGAAGAAAGGCCCTCCTACAGACCGTATGATCAGCAAAGAAGAGATAACAACTGGGGTGTACAGCAGGAAAACAGGCCGTATCAGCAAAACGGAACGGAAAAAATCGAAAGCGACGACCCGGTAGAAGGGGTCCTTGAAGTACTGCCGGATGGGTACGGCTTTTTAAGGAGCGACAATCTTCTGTCGGGAACAAAGGATGTATATGTGTCGCCGTCCCAGATAAGAAGGTTTAGCCTGAAGACCGGGGACAAGGTCAAGGGCAAGGGAAGGATACCAAAAGAGGGCGAAAAGTTCCAGGCATTGCTTTATGTGCAGACTGTAAACGGTGATACACCTGATATAGCTGCCAGAAGGATTCCGTTTGAAAATCTGACGCCGATATTCCCGGATAGCCGTATCACGCTTGAAACAACATCCAGAGAGCTGTCTACAAGGCTGATTGATCTGATCGCTCCAATCGGAAGAGGGCAGAGGGGAATGATCGTTTCACCTCCGAAAGCCGGTAAAACAATACTCCTTAAGAAAATTGCCAATGCGATAACAGCAAATTATCCCGACATATACCTGATCGTTTTGCTTGTGGATGAGAGGCCCGAGGAAGTAACCGATATGCAGCGCTCCACAAAGGCGGAAATCATCTATTCCACCTTTGATAAAGTGCCGGAGCATCATATCAAGGTGGCGGAAATGGTTCTTGAAAGGGCGCAGAGGCTTGTCGAACACAAGAAAGACGTCGTAATACTGCTTGACAGCATAACAAGGCTGGCAAGAGCATATAACCTTACCATACCGCCTACAGGCAGAACTCTCTCAGGCGGACTTGATCCGGGCGCACTGCATGCACCCAAGAGGTTCTTCGGGTCTGCGCGAAACATTGAGTTTGGAGGGAGCCTTACAATCATTGCAACTGCGCTGATCGAAACCGGCAGCCGTATGGATGACGTCATATTCGAAGAATTTAAGGGCACGGGCAACATGGAAATACACCTTGACCGTAAAATGTCCGAAAAACGAATCTTCCCTGCTATCGATATCAATAAATCCGGTACCAGGAGAGAAGATTTGCTGCTCAACCAGAAGGAAATGGAAAGTATCTGGGCGATCAGGAAGGCCATGAGCAACCTTGGCACGTCGGATGTAACGGAAATGATCCTGAATAAATTGACGCAGACGCGGACGAACGAAGATTTCTTGAACAGTATCAACAAAGCATTTATTGATAAATAAGGTTTTTACTATTTAGCGGGCTATTTAGCGGTAGTGAAATGCTTAAAATAGGACTTGATTACAATAAGCTTATGTGTTAAAATAATCTTTGCTTTATTGCGTGAGCAAAATGGCAATAACTATTTTGCAACAGGGCGAAGGAAGGTGAAACAGCGATGAAGGAAAATATCCATCCAAAATACGGGGAAGCAGTAGTAAAGTGCGCATGCGGCAATACCTTCACGACAGGCTCCACTAAGAAGAGTCTGCATGTTGAAATATGCTCAAATTGTCATCCGTTCTTTACAGGCAAGCAGAAGCTTGTTGATACCGGAGGACGTGTGGAAAAATTCAAGAAAAAATTCGGCATCGTGGATGACCGCGGTTAAAATATTTGCAAGCTTTATGATAATGAAGTTTGATAAATGTGCATAAAAATGTTACACTAAAGGCTGGAGATTTTATTCAGTCTTTATTTTTTATATACGGAACATGCTCAACGGCATGTGTCCAAAATCAGGTGGGGGTTCGATGCCTCCTCACACAGGAAATTGCTGCTGAATTCATAAATTTCTGCATTGAAAACCATCAAATCCAAATATATTTAATATATTAGCAATACTTTTTTCTATTATTACTTATAGTTTTATTGTATGATTATGATAAAAGATGAGCATTAAGTTCTAAAAAACTAGCTAGAGTATTATTAAAAAAACATTGGAGAAGTTTAAAAGCTAAAGAGGTGATTGTTTATGAATAATGCGTTGGGGGTACCCGAATCAGTTTATCTTTGTGATCCGTGCAGGAACTTCAATGTCTTCACACACATATTAATGGAAGATCCGAAAGATCATCGTGAAAAGTTAATCATGTCAAATTATGTCGGTGGCGGAGCAGGTTTTTTAAAAATCATTGATGTTGAAACGAATGAATATGAAGATATCTTATTTCCAGGCGACCCGCCGGACAAAAAAAGCAAGGACGCCGAAAAGTATGGATATACTGCTGAAGGAGGCGCATGGACATTATTTAATCTCGGAAACGGTAAAATTCTCGTAGGAACATGTCCAAAATCTGGTTTTATAATGACACTTGATTTAGAAACCAGAAGTTGGGTTAATATAACAAGGGATCCGGACGAAGCTTACATATACTCATTCACCAGAGGATCCGACGGCCTGATTTATTGCGGTACATATCCCGGCTGCGTATTGCTGCGATATAATCCCGATACGGGATTACTTGATAATTTGGGGAAAATGTCTGAGTACGATGACAATTTGTTTTCCCAATATGTGTACAGCGTTAATGATTATATTATGATTGAGTGCTTATACGGAACTACCCATGTTTCAATATGGGATATAAAGAAGCAAAAGGTAAAAAAGCTTGGGGGAAACGGGTTAAAAGTAAGATATTATAACAATGATTTTATATGCCTGGTTGACGAAAATAATACCATGGAATTCTATAATGCCAGAACTCTGGAAAAAACGGATCAGGATCTATATATAAACAGATTGAAAGCAGAAGATGAAGTCCTTGATAAAAGATTTAGCATCGGATTGCAAAATGTTCAGAGATGTTATATTAAGAATTGGAATGAAAACAGGATAACCTGTTTTCGAGGACAGGATTATTATATCGCTGACAGGAACTGCAAAAGGCCAAAGCTTATAAAAATACCAGGGCCCGCTCCTATAACCAGCATTCTGGAAATTGTCAGTGATTCCGAAGGGAAGGTCTGGGGATCTACAGGGTTCGGCCAGACGGTTTTCTGTTATAATCCTGACAATAATACGTACAGCAATACACCCGATGTTTGTACGCATACAGGCGAGGTTTTCGGAATGAGGTTCATTGGCGGTAAACTTTTCATGTCAGCTTATGCAGGCGCCGACCATATCGTATATGACCCTGAAAAACCCTGGAACCAGTATGATAATGTAAATCCAAGGACCCTGGAATCAGGAAGGCCTTATTTATCAAGACCTACAGGAAAAAGCATCGTTGGACCCGACGGAGCATTCTGGACAGGATGGATGGCAAGGTATGGAGCATACGGGGGAGGGATCTCAAGAGTAGATCCGAAAACATATGAAGTAAAGATATGGAAGGACCCTATACGGGAACAATCTGTAGCATTTTGCGGGCTTGTCGGCAATAAAGAGCACATATATTTTTCTTCGAGCGTATCGTCCAATGGTCTTCCGAATAGAGAAGAAGAAACTTGTTATTTAGTAATTTGGGATTGTGAGAAAGGTATTATTGATAAGATTCCTTATGAAAAAGGCCTGAATCCGGGTCGTATGTGTTTAGCGGGCAACTATATAATAACTGCTTTTCAAAATAAATTATCAGTGTTTGATATTTATAAAGGCAGATTTGTCAGAGAAGTAGTAATAAACGGCATTTGCTCATGTATTATAGAATTTCGCTCTGAATATGTACTGATTTTTTGCGGCAGAGATATATTGCTTCTGAATCCATCGACAGGGAGTTTGCAGCATTTTGCTGATTCTCCCGGCGACTCCTCCAGCTCATACCAGGCGTATAACATCGGCGCTTGTTTTACCCCTGATGGGAGGCTGTATTTTACAGAAGGTTCACACCTTTACAGATTAGAGATATAAAAAAGGAGGGCAACCTCCATGCATGAGTTTTGCATGGAGGTTGCCTTATGTCTGTTACAGCGATTAAAGATTAAACGTGTTAATAGTTACAAATTATTTTCAGCATTATACATGGTGCGATATTTTTTAGGTGATATTCCATATTTCTCCCTAAATTTCTTTTTAAAATAGGGGATTGTAGTATAGCCGACCATGTCGGCTATTTCGTCAATTTTTTTTATTAGTTGATGTAAGCAATTTTTTTGCATTTTCCATTCTTACGTTCATTTAATGCAATTATGAAACGTACCACCAGACATTATACAATTGTTATTAATACAAAGGTAACTGGTTAACTTTTAGGCGGCCGTTCGGTAATACCGAGCGGCCGTTGACAAACGCATCAATGACCGCCACAGGATGCAGAATGCACTCTAGACAAATGTTGAATTTTTTATGTTCTGACAGCTATTTATGATAACTGATAATACCATTCATAAAATTGTCGAGTTCATATACAAAACCAAAGCCCAGGGCAACCCTCCACAATGCAATTTCCTTACATAATTGATTCCTTGCTGTTTCCCTGTTTTCAACAGCGGTGACAGCCTGCCTTATTGCCGAGCACATCATACCTTTCCTCTGCATATCCACCATTCCGCCCGGTGAAAACATCAGGCACCAATACATAGCAAAACCGGTAGATATTAAATGGTTTACTCCTGCCTCATTACAAAGGGCGAAAAGTTGTTCGGCATTTTCAGCAACCCCCTCATCTCCTATCGGCCTTGCCTCTTGCGCAAAATCCAGTTTTTTAAAGCCCTTTTCAACATCAGACTTGTTATGCAAGCCATAAAAGCTCTCTTTCATTTTAAAGTCATATAATCTATCCAAAACCGGATCCGAAGCAATTGTTTCTTTCAAAGATTTATCACGGCCTGTAAGTTCAATTGCTCTCTTATAACCGGGATAATTCTTGTAATATTCTCCCTCTGAAACAACATGGAAGAGCTTCAAATCCGAATCTCTTACTGTCTTTAACAGCATAGGAAAAACTTCGGCACATATCCTTTGCGCCTTAGGGATCCATTCGGCAACTCTGAACCAACCTGGATATGTCTCATATGTTCCGCAGTTCCAAGCATGCATTATAACAACCGCCGTATGTTCCAGGTCAACTTCCAGTTCAGCCTGTTTCCATCCGCCATACCCTTCACCAGGTACATCCAGGCTGTAGTCCGCATCAAATTGTTGATAGTAGTCAGTTATGATTCTAGCGATTTTCATATAGAAAATTCTCCTTCAATTTATATATGGGCCGGCTTTAAAATTCTCTCTGTTGACATTATAATATAAATCATCTTCCCTTTCCATTGATTTAGCGGTGACCAGAATCACCCGAAGGAACGGGCTTTATATGTTTTTAAATAATGTCCCAGCATTTTTGTAAAAAATTCTCTCTTTTACTGTCTGGTCAAGCTCTGCATCTTTTATCAGGAAAATAGTGCTTTTCATACAGAAAAGCGGATACTGCGAACCATAGACCATCCTATCGCATCCGAAATCACCGATTGATGTCTCAATAGCAAAAAGGTGGTTCTTTAGCCCTGATGTATCATAATAAGCATCGGGATGAGTAAGCAGCATATCTTTTAACTGTAATAGCTCCTCATTTCTGAAGGTAAGCAGCATAATCCTAAGATCTGTATTTTTTGATAAAAAAATGCCAACCTCTTCCATTTTCAAAATTTTCGGTTTGACAATGTAATCAAGCCTTTCGTCTTCCAGCCTCAGGGAAAGAAATAATGGAATTCCATAATACTTTAAAACTTTGCACAGTTCTAAAAAGTGGCTGTTGTTCAGATTGTATCCGTGATAACCAGGATAAATCCTGACGCCTTTTATACCGAAAAGCTTTATACCCGATTCTATATCATCTCTATACCCCGGCAATATGGGGTTTACGGTAAGAATATGTCTGTAAAGACTGTCTTTTATTATATCATGCAGTTCAATATCCCCTTCAAAAGGATCATTGTAAAATATGCTGTTAAGCGAAGAAATATATCCGTATTCAATAGCATTTTCATTATGTGTTTGTTTCAGATGAACAAAGGTTTTTTTTCTTATTTTCCTGAAAGGCCAATGACCCAGCAGGCAGTTTACATCAATTCCACTCATTTATAGATTCTCCTATGTCATACTTGTCAAGGATTTTTAAAGCATTTTTGTAATATATCATATCACGTTCTCTTTCAGTAAGATCTGCTTCCTCAATACGTCCAAGATTTGTCAGAAAAGGTTCCGGCATATCGGTGCCGAACAATATTCTGCCTGCTCCTATCTGATCAACCGTATAATCAATGTCGTCGCGCCTGAATATCGTCCCTGAAACATCAACCCAGACATTTTTGCAATTCCTTATTGCCTTTATTCCATGATAGCAATTAGCGCCAAGGTGCGCCATAATGATTTTTGCTTCAGGGTATAAGCGGGCCAGGTCTGCAACATTTATACCAGTAGACTCATTTTCAAGCTGACCGACAGACTTCTGGAAAGAGTGCAGGAGGATAGGGATCCTGTATTGTATGCATTTTTCAATAAGCGGAAATACCTGCGGATCATCACAAAAAGTAGCCACCCATAGCTTCATTCCGGACATGCCGTATTCTTCTATGCCCTTTCTGAGCACCTCCATAGAGCTTTTATGAATAGGATTGACATAGCAAAGACCTCCGATCAAATCCGGCCGCTCCTTCATGAATTTACTTACTTCCAGGTTGAGCTCCCTTATCTCTTCTTCATCCGGATTATATGATTTCAATCCGGATACGTACACTCTTGATATCCCATAAAGTCTACAGGCTTTAACTATTTCCTCTTTGTCCTTTTCGTATGTCCCTTTCCATATATGTGCATGTATATCAATAATCATACTTATTCCTCCGGTCGGTTTGCTCCTAAGAGACACCATTTAAGTGATGATAGCCATTTCACCATTTCCCGGTTGCGTTAATTAGATCTCCAGCTTACAGTCTCTGCTCGGATGCCGTTCATACTTCCTTACAAGCATTTTTCAACCTTTCCAGAGCCTCATGGATATCACTGTCGGAATGGCTGAAATTCACATAAGATACATTGTAAAGTGAGACACCGTGCCTGTATGCAGCTCTGAAAAAAATGTCTTTGATTTCCGGCGTCCCATTCTTCAATGATACAATTGCCGGACAGGGCCAAAATCCAACATACTTTAACGGAATTTTATATTCCTCCAAAAGCGCGTTAACACTGCTCCACATTTTTTTACCCTGCTTCCAAAGGTGCCCGATGACGTCCTTTGTCATATAGGTCGTCACTGCGGCTTTGGCTGCGGCAAGCGACAGTGCTTCACCCGCAAAGGTCGAAGAAATTACGACCTTGCCTCCTTTATCGCATACCGACATAACTTCCTTTTTTCCCGCATATATTGAAAGCGGCATCCCATTTGCCATGCCTTTGCTGAAAACCGCCATATCGGGCTTAACCTTAAAATACTCCTGAACGCCGCCTATTGCAACCCTGAATCCCGTAACTATTTCGTCAAAAATAAGGAGGCTTTTGTTTTTTGTGGTAAAATCACGGATTTCCGGATAAAATGAATTTCCCTGCGCCATATTTTCATAGTCCGCGGCAATGACAACCGCAGCAATGTTATTATGACACTTGTCGAAGATATCCCGTAGTTCATCCATATTATTCCATTCCGCTGTATGATGCAGTGAACTCAGGCATTCAGGTACTCCAGGAATACTATTACCCGATGTCTGTCCCGGCAGCCGTCTGCCTCCCGGCGCAAGGCTATTCAGCCATCCGTTATAGCCGACCTGTATTATATGCTCCTTCCCGGTATATGCCCGGGCAATCCTGATGCATGCTGCTATCGATTCCCCGCCGGTTTTCAGGAATCTCACCTGTTCTGCGCACGGAATGACCTCACATAGCATTTCGGCAACTTCACATTCAAGAAAATGTGGCTGACCGTATATTATTCCGTTTTCCAGCTGACTCCTGATAGCGTCATCCACGGCAGGATACTGATAACCAAGGGTTATGGGGCCTAAACCATTCCGGAAGTCAATAAATTCCCTTCCATCCGTATCCCATACGCGGCAACCCTTTCCTTTTACTATGGCTGCCGGTTCTTCAGGCATATATACGGGAGCTTTTGAACATGTGCTGGATCCCCACGGAATCCTGGCGCAAAACCTCTCGTGCCAGTTTATGTTTTGTAAATTTACCATAAATATCATCTCCGATTAACAATTATGATTCCATCTTACAATTATACCAAACAAATTTTAATATTGTATCCTCATGACAAATAATGTTTTCCGATTTCATAGCATCAATAAGGCTGTCTGACGAATTGATTAAATATCCGTTGCCCGATTTCTACGCTTTAATTAGATCATATGCGGATTATCAATTGTTGCCACAGCCTTACTGATTCCGTTAATTATTTTGCAAGCGCCTCGTTTGCCTTTACACCAAGGTCATCAAGTATTTGTTCTGCTGTTTTTTCCTTCAACAGGAATGCCTGCATTTCAATTTCCCAATCAGGTACTGCAATTAAACCGAAGGCACGGGAAAAACCGGAATTTCCATAATTGGAAAGCTTACCGAGGTATTCCATAAGCGTATTGTCGGCAGGATAGATATTGCCCGCAGAGTTGCGTGCCGGGAAGCAGCCTATGACATTCAGTATCTTTGAGTTTTCAGCATTTGTCAGAAGCTTGCCGAATTCCATGACTTTGTCTTTCTTATATGCATCGTCCTGTCTGAAGACAATGAACCCTCCGACGTTATTCCATGCAGTGATGGGCTTCCCTGCAGCATGGGGAGGCGCAACAAATTCGACCGTAAAAGGCTTTGGGGCCTTCTTTGCTTCATCCACCATCTCAGCAGTGTAGGGAATCATAGCAATCTGCTGCTTTATGAACATATCATGAACAGCTTGCCATGTCAGTCCGGCTGCTCCTTCAGGCACTACCTTGTACTTATTTACCAGGTCAAACAGGAAATTTAATCCGTCAATGGATTCCTCACTTTTGAAGGTATATTGCTTAAAAGTCGGATCCAGAATGCTTCCGCCATTTGCAACAGCAAAAAGGTAATTGTAGAACATCGAATCCTTCCCTTGTACTCCGTAGCCGTATACATCCGGCTGGTTCTTGCCGCTGCGGCTGAAAGTCAAAGCCCTTGCTGCAGTGAGAAATTCATCGTAAGTCCAATCCCTGAGTTCATTGTTCAAAGGAATCAAGCTTTCGGCTTTTCTTTCCTTAACAATATCCATATTAACCGCTATAGCCGATACAAGTTTGAGCCATGGCCACAGATAGCTCTTGTCGCCATACTTCATTGCTGCCTGAATAGCAGTAGAATAGTCATTCCAATCATCCTGCGTCAAATAATCATCAATAGGCTCCAAAGCTTCCATCTTCCCGTATTTGCTTACACCGCCGAAATTGTTTACAGTGTATAACAGGTCCGGAGGTGAACCCGCTGCTACGGCTACATCAACTTTTTCAAGACTGTTCTGCCAGTTGAGCACTTCAAATTCGAATTTTGCCTTTGGATTTTTGTTTGTAAACTGTTTCGCCCTGTCTTTTGCCCAGTCGTCAAATTCACCATTGCCATCTCCGTTAACACCTTGGATCATTGGATAAATCCAAAGCTTTATGCTAACTTCCTTCCCCTCGGGTGCAGCATTGGATTCCTGTACCGCCGTAGTCTGAACTGCTGCCTGACCTTCGGTGTTAACCGTATCTTTTGAAGTTCCGCAGCCTGTGAATGACAAGGATACAATAAACATAACAACCAGTAGAATCGCCAAACCTTTTTTCATATAAGCGCCTCCTGTTTTTTATTATACTATACAGCCTGTTTTATGCAGACAGGCGTAATAATATCTTTACTCCTTGACCGAGCCCACTGTAAGACCTGTTACAAAAAACTTCTGGAAGGAGAAGAAAATAATCAGTATCGGTATGGTTGCAACAACCGATCCGGCCATAAGAAATCCATAATCTATCGTCTGGAGCTGTGTTGTCGCGAGCCCGACAGTAAGTGTCCTCATTTCCTTTGAGCCTGTGATGACCAAAGGCCAGAGCAGATCATTCCACTGAGTTATGAAGCAAAAAATGCATATAATACCTAAGACTGGTACGGACATCGGCAGAACAATCTTTGTAAAGGTACTCAATTCTGAGCAGCCATCAATACGGGCGGCACTAAGAAGCTCATTACTGATGCTTCTCATATACTGGCAGGATAAAAATACATATAATGGGCTCGACATCACAGGGAGGATCAACCCCATATACGTATTGTAAAGTCCCAGATTTTTTACCTGAATGAACAACGGAACCATTATTACCTGTGTGGAGACCATCATCATTCCTATCGTTATGGTAAACAGAATTTTCTTGCCGGGATAATCCTTTTTTGAAAATGAGTATCCCGCCATTGAAGAAAAAAGAACATTCAGAAGCATAACGGTTATTGATACAAACAGACTGTTGAAAATCCAACGTATAATTCCCGAGTTTTTGAACAGGTTAATAAAATTGATTAATGTAATATTATAAAGAGATAAATCCGGTGGTGTAGAAATAACTGATGTTCCCGGTTTCAATGCTATAATAAACATCCATAGTATAGGAAATACAGAGATTAACGCAAAAATAGACAGTATAGCTACCAGCAAATATTTAACTTTCATAATCCAATGCTCCTTTTCCTGTACTCAAGCCATTCTCAGCCTTCCACATCTTTTGACAACAGCTTGAACTGAATGACAGCTATAATGGAAATTATACCCATCAATACTACCGCCTGGGCTGACGCAACGCCGAAATCAAACCGGGTAAACGCCGTAGAATAAATAAGGTATCCCATTGTTGTGGTAGCGCCGTTGGGACCTCCCGACGTCATGAGGTACATGGGAGTAAAAGCCTGGAAGGCAATTATTGTCTGAACTACAACAATATAGAGTATTGTCGGCTTGATCATCGGAATTTTAATATGGACGATTTCAATCCATTTATTAGCCCCATCTATTTTTGCAGATTCACATATCTCCCTGGATATTGATCCAAGCGCAGCTAGAATTATCAATATTGACGGGCCCTGACCTATTATAAGCTGCATCAGAATTAGTGCGAAAAGCGCGATTTTCGGATCGCTCAGCCAAAATATCTTGGGGATTCCGGCCATACCTGCAAGGTAGTTGATCAATCCAAAGTTCGAATCGTAAAGCCAGTTCCATACAACAGCCATAACAACACCCGGGGCAACACCCGGCAGATAGAAGGCTCCCCTGAAAAACTTATGAAGTCTTTCAGGCAGAGGCTCTATCAAGAACGAGGTCAGCAAGGAAGCAAGCAACCCAAATAATACTGTCTCTACTGCATACGTTACAGTAATCTTTATTGCATTCATAAACATATCATCTGTAAAAATTTTTGCATAGTTCGTCAAGCCAACCCATATGAAGGATTTGCCGTTAAACCTCTGGAGGCTCATAAATAAACCGTTTATTATAGGAATAAGCATGAATGTGGTAAATGTCGCAAAGGCCGGGAGAAGGAAGAGATACCCAGATATAAAGCTGTGCCATCTGCCACCTCTAGCAGTACCATATAATTTACGTGTATGGCAAAAGGTATATTTATTAGTCATCGCAGCAGATCTCATAGTAGTACTCCTTAAAAATCATGATAGACAATAAAGTATTTAAAATCTCACATTTTTATTGTAATTGATCCGCGGGAGACCTATAAGTAGAAAAAATTTATATTTAGTTTAAGGTTTTTATGATTTTTTTATAAAGCTCTTGATTTTTTATAATCAAGGGGAGATACGCCAACCACTTTCTTAAAAACCACACTGAAATACTTAGGATCACTGAAACCTACCATACAAGCCACTTCATAAGGCTTAAAATTCTTTTCCAGCAGTTCCCTGGCTTTATTAATCCGGATACAGGTAACAAAATCCAGGTAATTTTCACCCGTGACTTTTTTAAACAGGATACTCAAGTACACTTTGTTTACACTTACATGATTTGCTACTATGTTAAGATTGATATCTTCGTTATAATGTTTTTTTATATAATTGACTGCTTGCTTAATTATACTATTGTCATATAAGTGCAGTTCAAGAATTTTCTGTACGAGGGTTGAAAAGAGATCAACAAAAAACTCATGCAGCCTTTCCAATGAATCCAGTTCCGATACCTGCCGGTCAATATCGGGGTCATAATCAACATGGTGTTTAGTTGCTGCATCTTTATAGCTTTTTAATAAACCGTCAACCATTTTGTCAAGTGATTCCAGATCGAAGGAGCCTTGCAACATCTGCATGAACCCACTATGCAAGCCATCCTTGAGCTTTTCAATATCACATGACTCAAGGGCTTCGTCTATGAGAGCGAGGATATTACGAAGCTCCTCACTGTTGCATTTCCTCAAACAAAAATCAGGGTTATCCAAAAAAAAGATTTTGTTATATCCAGTAAATATCCGAATCCTCAGCAATTGATACGCTCTCTCAAAGCTGATACGGACCAGCCCGATTGAGGCTACCCTTGATGCAATAACCGCTGACAATGATATATTATAGTTGGACTTAATACCAACAGCTATTTCATTGGCAATTTTTCTTAAGACCTTTTTTACCTCATATTCGCTTACATACCCGAGTCCATTCAGAAGAATACAATACATTTTATTATTCCAGACAAATACCTCACCATCTCCATATCTTTGAATTGCCTGCTGCATAGCTTTAATAAAATTCAGCCTCAGAACACTGGTTTCTTTAGAATCTTTGTTCCGAGAGCATTGGGCAAAGGCGTCTATGGCAAAGAGAAACAAATGATACGGTCCTTCTCCCAACTTAATTCCAAGTCTTTCAAACTCTGTGATTAAATTCTCCCTGTCCTGCCCCACCCCGTTCTCAAGCAGATCCCTGAAAAACGACTGCTTTCCAACAGGCAGGACTGCTTCAAGCCTCTCTTCAAGCGTTCTCAACCGCGCTTCCATACCAAGCTCATTTTGAATCTCACTTCGTGCTCTCCTTAAGGCTTCCAGAAGACTGCCGCTATCCATCAGATGCTTCAGAATATACTCAAAAGCTCCCAGTCTCATGCCCTGCTGAGCATAGTTAAAATCCTCATAACTGCTTAAAATAATGACCTTGGCCTTGTATCCCATTCTATTCAATTGTTCCATGAACAGCAGCCCATCCATTACAGGCATTCTGATATCAAGCAGGACAATATCCGGCTGCAAATCTTTACACATATTAAGGGCTGCCAAGCCATTAGAGGCCTCCCCTGCAATTATAAAACCTTCAAAATCCCAATCAACAAGGCTTTTAACCTCTTCTCTTATTAATGCCTCGTCATCAACTATCAGTACTTTTAGCATATGCCACCCTCATCCCAACGATATGGTCTTCGGAATCCGCAGCTCCACAGTAGTACCGCAGCCTCGGATACTGAAGAGCGTAAGCCCATATCCGGCTCCATAATACAGTTTGAGCCTTTCATCCACATTTTTAATTCCTATACCTTTGAATTTCATTTCATCCCCCGACAGTTTGCGTAGTGAGCTTCCTTTTCTACTAAAGCCCACGCCATCATCAATGATTTTTATAACAATGTTATTTTCAGATTTACAAATATTAATGGACAGGGTACCGCGGGTTCCTTTTGGCTCTATACCATGGAAAATTGCGTTTTCAACAATAGGCTGGATAATGAGCTTGGGTACCTTGATATCCGGTAAATCCTCATCCGTACTGATAAAATACCTAAAGCTGTCGTTATACCTGTACTGTTGAATCTTCAGGTAGCTTTTTACATTTTCCAGTTCCTTTGCCAAAGCCATCATTTCATTAGGGTTACTGATGCTTTCCTGCAAGAGATTTACAAGTGCTGTTACCAATTCCCGTATATCATCGGCATTATATTTTCTTGCAAGACATTTTACTGTATTTAAGGTATTATATATAAAATGGGGATTCACTTGGGCTTGCAATGAATTAATCAATGCCTTCCTCTTCTCTTTTTCTTCCTTCAGCAGGTTGGCAATAAGCATATTCATCTCATCCAGCATGCTGTTGAAACCGTTTGAGAGTGTCTTCACCTCATCAAATCCTTCAGAATAGAAATACGTGTTCATATCTCCGTCCTGAACTCTTCTCATGGCATCCTTAAGCTTTTGAAGAGGTTTGGTAATTCTATCTGATATAACAACAGATAAAATAACAACCACGAATATACACAGCACAGATATTATCAATACTGCATTCCGAAGAGATGCAATGTTATTCATAAGATTGTTAAAGGGGATGGCATTGATAATTTTCCATCCTGTATAAGTCGATGTATAATATAAAACAACATCACTGCCGGTGCCATCAGAGGGATAAAGCACCCCCTCCATACTACCGTCTATTTTTTTATAGAAGGCATTGCCCTTAAGCTTTTCAACTGTATAATCCTTGTCCTTTTCAAAGACTGCATCGCCTGAACCGTCAAGAATCAAGATTTTTGAATATTTGTCCAGCTTGCTGACGTCTATGATTTTACTGATTTCCTTCAAATCCATGTCAACCACAATAGCTCCTATATTATTATTGTAGTTCTTTATACTTTTATACTTTCTAACCAGCGAAACAGAATTGTTGATCGAGCTATCAACGTAACCAATGGTATGAGCCTTAGAAAATACTATGTTCCGGTTGCTATCCAACGCAGCTTTGTACCAGGCCGCTTCTTCTATGATATTTCTGTCAAGGTTGTCGTACGTATTTACATAGACGGTATCGGTCAACAGGTAAATCTCTGAATTAAAACTATATACATATTTATATGAGTTTCTAAGCTTTTCCCGGATAATATGCTCTCTCTCCAAGGATTTATAACTGCCGGTTTCGTAATTCATATTAATAAGGCTGTTTATTTCCCTATCCATCAGAATATTGACGGTCATCTGATCGGCATCCCTGAAGACATAATCAATGTTTTCCATTGTCTTGGCAAGCGCCTGCATTGCATATGTTACTGTAGCGCCTTGCAGCATTTGCGTGGAATAGAAATAAACCATCGAAGCGATAATACCTATTAATGTAAGCGTTAATGCTATAAAACTGAATATTATCCAGTTTCTTAATTTCTTTATTTTGAAAACCCTCATAATTCCATGCATATTGAATTCCTCGTAATCAGTTAGCAAAAGGATTAATACTATAACCTGACAATTATAATTGTAAAGAAACCGAGCTGATTATTCAAATATAATTTGTATAAATCAATGACCGGAATTTGTATTATTCCGGCCATTGATATTTCATTGTTAAGTCCGTTATCTGTCTGCTGTGCTGTTTTGAGGATCAAACCTTGCCAAATCTTATTACGTTGGCAAATTACCAGTCTTATAGACAGAGATGCAGTACACCTTGTTAACAGTCATGTACACGTATTCCATTTTATTCAGGCTACACCGCGGCTTCTCCGGAAGAAATGGCAGATATACGGAGAAAAGGTCATGGCAATTTCAGTTTGGTAATGAATCTCTTAGGTGTTGAAAAAATTTGGTGCAAAACTATTGCTGCGGCTCCAATTGCGTATGAATCAGCTCCGAGTACTGATGGTACAATCTTCAACGAAGGATTATGTAATTTGATATAATTTTGCATATGTTTCATAATGGGTGTAAAAAGAACTTGCCCCGACTCTGCTATACCTCCGCCGATTATTACCAGTTCAGGATCGAAAAAATTTACAAGGTTTGATATGGCTATTCCCAAATACTTACCTGTCTCATCCATTATTTTAAGACTCGCCCCATCTCCTGCCTTTGCAGCATCAGCAATAACTTTAACAGTCAATAATTTTGAATTCTCCCGGTTTTTCATTTCAGTGTATTGTGTCAATACGGAATCCTTGTATTTTTTTAACAGCTCTCTTGCACGCAGAATAATGGCATTACTTGATATCAGTGTTTGAAGGCATCCATTACTGCCGCAGTCACATTTGAGCCCATTCGGGTCTATGGTCATGTGACTTAAGTTAACTCCGGCCTTTCCGCTGCTTCCGCCAAAAAGCTCTCCCCCTAATATAATACCTGCACCTATGTCGTCGCCAACTCTGATACAAATAATATTCTCATGGTTTTTTCCCGCGCCGAACCACTTTTCAGCAAAGCTTAAAAGCCTTACATTTTCATTAATAAATGTTGGTATATGAAAGGAATTTTCGATGATAGATTTCAATGGCACATTATTCCATTTAAGCCTTGAAGCGTGAAGTATGATGCCTTTTTCCGAATCAACATCACCTGAAACGCCAATACCCATACCAATAAACAAAGATCGGTCTTTTCCTGTTTTTTCTATTGAATCGGATATCGTGCTGATAATCTTATCAAAGATTATAAATTCACTATCATCCGCATCCATTGTTGTTACGGACTTGGATACAATATTTCCAACAAAATCGACAACGATCGAGGTAATATCATCACTGCTTATATCTACCCCTATAATAAACCCGCCTTCAAGGTTAAGGTCAAGAAGGAGCGGCGGCCTGCCGCCAATAGATTCTCCCATTCCTACTTCTTTAACGATGCCGATTTTTATAAGATCATTTACAATATTTGTAACGGATGGTGCGCTTAATCCGGTATGTTTTGATATTTCGTACTTTGAAAGAGGTCCCTTATCCTTCAGCAAATCAATAATAATGGAAGAATTGATCTCTCTAATTAATTTTAAGCTGCCTTTAGTTTTCATAATATCCTCACTGATATTTTTTATATTGTTTAAAAAGTAACTTCTGTGTTGGTCACGTTATCTATATAACTTTAATCTATGTCTCATTCTACTTACAAAGATATAGAATGTCAATACTGCTGGAAGTATTATTGTCTGTTGGAATATTATTTTAATTATTTATTGACAATCAAAATTGATTATATTATATTATTTTTGTAGACTTTTTAAATAATAATAATAAAGTTAATACTTTGCAGGTTTTTTGCCCAAACGTAAAGAGGGGGATACTTTTGATTAATTTTATTTCAAAGCCGATGAACACCTTCAATGAATTTATAGACTTATATTATACTGAATGCAGAAAAAAATTCCCCAAAATTGAAGCCATGGCAGGGAAATGGAGTTTTGAAGACTTAATTCCGGGCATGAGTGATTTTGATACACGATTTGTATGTTCTGATGAAATGTCTGATGAAGATTGGTGTAAAATGTCATCTGCTATAGGTGAGGTGCATTTGGACTTATGCAAAAGATTTCCTGAGTGGGCAAGAATATTTGAACACCTTCCGGGTATAAATCTTACGTGGAGGGAATTAACAAGCGATTCTTCTTATTATCCGGAATATCGTCAGTGGAGTTTTTACCGCTGCCAATCCACTGAAGATATACATAGTGCGGAGAATTACTTATCAAAAAGAACGTGGGATAGCAGTGATGAGTATTTCTTTCTTAAGAAATTTTTCACTTTTTACGGTCCATATAACCGTAGTATCGACCCGGCAATCAACCTTGGAGATTACGAAAACAAATACCCTCTGCATAGCAGATTAATGCATTATTTCATTCCGCCTGTTCAAGCTGCCGTATCGGTTATCCTTAAAAGTCCTGTTAAAGGAAAATTTGAGTCGTTAAGAATTGCCCGGGAGCTCTTTCAGGAAATAAAAATATTTGATGAAATATTTAATATTGTTGATATGCATTATGAAGTGCCTGAATTATATTTCGAGCCTGAGATAATTATATTGGAAAATAAACTGTTTTACGCGCTCAAACTAATTCTGGAAAGATTGAAACAGCATATCACTATTGTTCCTCCGGAGTTGTGCAGGGATGCAAATATGATTAAGAAAGCTTTGAACAATATATATGTGCCACCTCAGTTAAAAATATATGATAGCAGCAGATTTTGCAGGCTTTTTAAAGGCCGTATGTATTTCTATATAAATGCGCCGGCCCATTTTGACAGCGCCTGGCTGATACAAAACGAATTATCCCGTATTGGAGACATGTTTTACAGGACGCCTTTCAGAATCTATTGGGAGGTGATTCATAAAGAAAAAATTGATAATCCTGATCATATCATTTCCAGATTAGCTCCTGAGGTGATAACAAATGAAGAAGCCGAAGCGGTTCTCGAATTTTCCAGGCTCGCTGCGGGAACATGGAAAGAAGGGACTGAATTGGATATCTCCAGAGGAATTATAGAAATTTTTGATAATTTTTTTATGGGCTTAAATAAAATTAAAAGAAATATGGAAGAACAGCTTTTTTAATAGTATTTACTATAATTTTTAAATAATAGAGGTATTTTATGAAAAAACTCAATGTCATATTTACCATGGATTGTGAAGCAATAAACGGGTTAGCGTCGGAAGGAGGCCCCAGGGATTGGGATTTTTGCAAAAGGTCTATTACCGGTTATTGTGAAACATTGTTGAAAAAGAATATCAGAGCTACATTGTTTGTAGTCCCTTTTACCGCAGAGAAGCATAGAGGGGTTTTACTTGAATTGGAACGCACAGGGGTAGAACTTGCGCTTCACTATCATCCTCAGGATCATGGTTATAAGGATTATTTGGGCGCGTATGACGGGGAGCAGCAATTATCCATGATATCCGAGGCTTCAGATATATGGACGCAGGCAATAGGCAAAAAACCTGAGAGCTTCAGAGGAGGCAATATGTCTGCCAACGATTACACTTTTCCGGTGCTTGAGTGCCTTGGCTTCAAGCAGGGAAGCTTAAGCATGCCGGAAAGAAATTTTACCAGGGTAAAGGCAAATTGGAAAGGTTCTCCCATGTATCCGTATCACACAAACAAGGCAAATAGGCTTATCGAGGGTAATCTTGAATTTCTTGAGGTGCCGGTGACCGTCGATTGGGAAAGCGTTCTGTGGGGCGGGTTGACTCCGCTTGAGCTCAGGATTGAAATGGTCGATGCCAGAGCCCACGGATTCACGATACGAAAGAATATTGAAAGACAGTTAATAAGTAATTATTCTATGCCTTACATCGCAGTGTTAACGCATGATATATTTGACTACTCTGATAAAGGTGAGTTTAGATCGCAAGTACTTGAAGGTATAATTGATGAAATTGAAAGGTGTGCTGAATCGAACGGTTTAGCAATAGACGGTCTCACATTAAAGGAATATCATACATTATTTGACGAAAATTCTTAAGCGGCTATACTATAATTCATTTGAGAGGATGTGCAATTCGGAATGATCAGTTGGGGTCTTGCAGGTTGCGGGGATATTGCAAACAAAAGGGTCGCGCCGGCTATTAAAAGCCAGCCGGATAGTATTCTTCTGGCAGTAATGAGTCCGTATGCCAATGAACTGGAAGTTTTCATGAAAAGGCACGGCATTCCTGAAGGTTATACTACCCTGGATGATATGCTCAATAATAAGGAAATTGATGCAATTTATGTTGCAACTCCGATATTTCTTCACTATGAAATTGCTTTGCAGGCTTTAAAAGCAGGAAAGCACGTACTTGTAGAAAAACCTATGGCTATGAATAATAAGGAATGTGAAATTTTGATTTCTGAGGCGGAAAAACAGGGTGTCAGGCTTGGAGTTGCATATTATCGCAGGTTTTTCCCAAAAATCGATGAGATTAAGCGGTTAATTTCCGAAGACGTTATAGGTGATGTTGTTGGAGCCAGAATTTTGTTTCATAGCTGGTATAACCCGGGCAAGGATGACCCCAAATATTGGAGAGTCATCAAGAGCAAGGGGGGAGGAGGGCCGCTCTGGGATATGGGCAGTCATAAGCTTGATATGCTGATTGACCTTTTGGGTATGCCCAGGAGTGTGTCCGCGCTTATGTCAACACAGACTCACGATTATGAGGTGGAGGATTCATGCAGTGTGCTTCTGGAACTTGAGAACGGCGGTCATTGCATTGCCGGCTTCAATTGGAATAGTAAGGTGTGGGCCGATGAATTCGTAATTTTAGGCACAAACGGAAAGATAAAGCTTGACCCGTGTGACGGTGATGGTATTGAGCTGGAGCTTGTTCCAAGCAGAATGAAGGGCATAGGTAAAGAGGTCACGACAGTTATGAAGCTTAATGCATCAAACGTTCATGCGCCTCTTGTCGATGACTTTGCAAAAGCAATTATTGGTAACCATGAGCCTAAGATATCCGGTAAAGAGGGCTATAAAACCAACAAAATACTATCATGCATTGAGGAATCCAGTTGTACGGGGAAAAGAGTTTCAATTTAGTAACTTATTGCCACGAAACTACAATAAAAAACAAGAAAATAATTTCACATTCGCGGCAATAAGTACATTCACTGGGTTGTGGGCGGCAGCCCGCATATGGCATTAGATTAAAATCAGGAAAAGGGGATGTTAAAATGGAAAAAAGAAATCTGCCATGGTATGCCATGGGAGCTTTAATAGAACAGGAAGATATTGATATAGTATCAAAAGTGGTATCAGAATGTGCGCATAGCCCAAAAGGATTTTTTAGATTGCCTGAGGAACCAGAATTTCAAAGGTTATTTGCTGCCCATGAGGGGGCGAAATTTGCCAGCGCCGTTAATGCCGCCGGTACGGGGCTTGATCTGGCCATGTGGGCTTTGGGTATCAAAGAGGGAGATGAAGTAATCACTACTCCGCTTACCTTTGTATGCTCGGCAACCTGTGCTATGCTTCGCGGCGCAAAGGTTGTTTTCGCAGACATTGATCCGGTTACATACAACCTGGACCCCAAGGATGTCGAAAAGAAGATAACGGCTAAGACAAAAGCGGTCATTCCGGTACATTTTGGAGGGATACCCTGTGATATTGAAGGCTTTGATGCCCTTTCAAAAAAATACGGCGTAAAGATCGTTTACGATGCGGCGCATGCAACCGGTACAAAATATAAGGGTCAGCCTGTAGGCGGCTTTGGTGATATGACAATATATAGCTTCCAGACAAATAAAAATATGACAACACTGGGTGAGGGGGGAGCAATTACTACTAACAATGAGGAATATCACAAGGTACTTGAACGGATTAAGTCCTTTGGATTCCAGTATGGTCCTGTGGATGATGTTATGCAGCTTGGTTCCAATTTTAGAATGACAAAAGTACAGTCAGCCGCCGGAATTTTGCAGCTAAATAAGCTTGATCGCAATAATGCCCTCAGAAACCAGGGCATGTACTGGCTGAATAATTATCTAAAAGACATTCCGGAAATCATTTGTCCGGTAATTCCCGAGGGAGATTATAGTGCTTGTCATTTGAACACTTACCTGATTGACGATGAAAAGACAGGGATTAATCCCAAAGAATTCTTCAAAATAATAAAAGAAGAATATACAGTTGGTATTGCCTTTCACTACAAGCCTGTATACGAATGGAAGATTTTTAAAGACAAGGGTTATAACGGAGATAATACGCCTATTGCAGCGCGGGTTTGCCGTCAGTTATTCCAGATTCCGGTATTCGCTCATATGTCGGAGGAAGACTACAAATACATTGCATGGGCTGTCAATGCAACGATCAATGCCTTGAAAAGATAGCAGAAAGGGTGCATTCAAATGAAAGTTAAGGCATTAAAGCTGTTGGATTATAAATATGGAACCCAATGGGATGAAGAAGTCCATTATGGGTGGAATTATGATGATTTTATAAAGGCTGCAGCCTGGAAAAAAGGCTGCATAAGCTTTGACTGCCTGATGTGGGATAAGTGCACAGATATGGTGCACGCAGGGATAACCTCCTTTGACGCGGATATCACAAAGGCTTATGACAGGAAAACGGATAGGTTTATTGATACGGGCTTTTCCAAAGTGGCAAACCGATGGGATGCAAAATTTCATCGATCATTTGTAAAAAGGGAAAAGGATGGTTGCTACTATACCGCGGTTGCCCTTTTACATTGTGTTGACCATTATTTTGATGCTCCGGGCGGTGCCATCTGTAAATTTGATCCGAAAATCGGGCGGTGGGAAAAGTTATGTATCCCTGTTCCGCACACATATGTCCAGAACATTACTCTTGATGAGGATAATGATTACATTTATTGCATGACTTTTGCGCCGGAATATATACTAAGGTATAATCTTAAAAACGGCGAAGTAACCAATTTGGGCCTGATTGGCTCGGGCATCGCGGGGATGGCGCAGGGCGAATGCTGTGCGTTGGACGATAATAAAACATTGTGGGGCACATGGAGGATTACCCGGGCATGGTCCCATGATGTCGGCGAAAATGCAAGCAGATTGTTTAAAATCGCAGCCGGAAGCGACAGGATCGAATTCCTCCAGTTTGGATTGCCTAAAGCGGACGGATCATTCGGATATGAAAAGCCCGAAGCCTTTTTTAATCTGGGAGACGGATTTATCTATGCCAGCGCGGCAAATGGCTCGCTTTACAGAATAAATACCCGCACAAATGAAATAACCTATCTTTTCACGCCAATAAAGAGCCGTCGGTCACGCCTGTCTTCATTAGCCGTCGGATCCGATGGCTGCGCGTATGGTGTTACAGGCAGAGATGGCAGCTGTGAACTGCTGAAATTTGATTTCAGGAACACAAGCTATGAGCTTCAAGGGAAAATAACTGACCAGGATGGAGAACCATGCTGGCAGATACACCATGTTGTAATGACGGATGACAATGTATTGTACGCAGGCGAGAATGATATACCGCACCGGAGCGGATATTTGTGGGAGATTAAGATATAGACGTTTGAAATGACAAAAGCTGTGGAAATGAGGTGGATAGCAATGATGGTGATCGATGCTCACTGTCATTTGGGCAAAGGCTTCGAAAAAGAGCTTCAGCCTGAAACACTGATAAGCATTATGGACAAAAACCATGTAGAAAAGGCTGTTGTCTGCCCGATTGAACAATATATCGCGGTATATAATGAAGAAGGCAACGAGTATATATTGCAGCAGGTAAAAAAATACGAAGACAGGTTTATAGGCTTTGCGGCGGTAAATCCCTGGTATATGCAAAAAAGCGCCGACATGTTAAAAAAATACCTTGAAAAAGGTCTGAAGGGGTTAAAGCTAAACCCGAAGCTTCAGGGGTTCCTGCTTAACAGCAGCCTGGTGAAACCGCTTATCAGGGTTGCGGAGGAATACCGGATACCGGTATATTTTCATACCGGAACACTAATAAATTCCGAGCCTTTTCAGTTAAGGGAGCTGGCGCTGGAATTTCCAAAGGTAAACTTTATTATGGGGCATTCGGGCAACACGGATTTTTGGACAGATGTTGCGTATTCTGTGAAAGGCGTGAGGAATATATACCTTGAAACATCGCACAACCTTGGCATTATGGGCTTGATTGACGCGGCGGGAATAGATAGGGTAATATTCGGCTCAAATATGCCGCGATCCCATCAGACCCACGAACTGAAAAAAATACTCGATTTAGGCCTTTCCGGAGATGATCTGCTTAAGCTGTGCTATCTGAATATAAAGAAGCTGGCAGGTGATGATCAATGATCATTGATACGCATACGCATATGTCGGATGGGATGTTCAGAGCCGGCGACCCGCCTGGATTGAGCCGGGAAAAAATTCTAAAGGCTATGGATGAGAACCAGGTTTCACGCATTTGGGTCAGTCCTGCAAGCGGGCTTTATGCCAACGGAGAATATGAGGCGTGTAACAAATCGCTGTATCATTTCTGCCGCGGTTTTGAAGATAGGCTAACCGGTTTTTTTACCGTGAACCCCAATTACGGAAAGAAGACGCTTGACGAGGTCAAAAGGTGCGTTGAGGATTACGGCTTTAAAGGGTTAAAGCTTCATCCCTGGCTGCAGTCCTTTCCAATCTCTCTTGCAGCGGTAAACGATATTACTGAAATGTGTATCCGGTATAATATCCCGATCCTGTTTCATGACGGAACGCCGCCGTATGCGTCCACACTTCAGGTGGCGAACCTTGCAGAGCGTTATCCCGAAGCTGCAATTATTCTGGGGCATTCCGGCCTGATTGAGATGTACGATAACGCAATAACAGCAGCGAACAGATTGAAAAACATATATCTATGCCTGTGCGGCCCATCGATATTCCAGCTTCAAAAGATTGTTGACAATGTCAGCAGCGACAAGATTATGTTTGGTTCGGATTTTGGTTTTAGCAGCAGCAGGGCTTGCCTTATATACAGATTGGACATGTGGAATTATGTTAACATGAGTGATGAAAAACGAAGAAAGCTGTTTTATGAAAATGCGTTGCGGATGATTCCGTGACGCTGGCAATGGAATAGGCCGCAAGATTTCTTGAAGTATAGGATATATTTGTAAGAATTCCGGGAGGGAAAATAAAATGCATAAGGAATATCCTAAAAAGCTCCGGATTATAGACGGCGGACCATGGTACCTTAATAAAGCGCCCTTCGGGACTGAATATGAGGATCCTTTTCACCCGCTTTCGATAAAGCTTCGTGAAAAGTACCGATTGGACAGCGTTGTAGCGGGGGCAAAAACTGAGTTTGAGAAATTTCTGATGCTTAAGGAATGGGTTAAAAGACAGATGAGACAGCATGGCTGGAGCTTCAACTGCTTGAAAGAAAAGCCTGTTAACGCTCTTGAAATTCTGGCTCAGGTCGAGAACGGGATTCTTTTTCATTGCCTCTATCATGCGAAGGTTTTTATTCAATGCTGTGAGGCGCTTGGCTATCCGGCAAGGCTTGTGGGAGCGAGGATGACCAATCATGAATTTCCGGTCGAACACAGAAATAATGTGGGACATGAAATAGCCGAGGTGTGGTCTAATGAGTACATAAAATGGATTATGATGGATTGCGACACAAACTCGTATTATGAGAAGGACGGAATCCCTTTGTCCATTTCTGAAATATGCGTTGAATCCCATAAAGATGGAGGAAACCATGTAAAAATGATTTTTGGGGATTACCGGCCTCCAATGATGACAGAAACGGGAGACGGAGGCAGGATACCGGGAACAGATATGACCCCCGCGGATGCGAAAAAAATGGAAGAGATCTTTATGAGGAACCGGGTTATTGATTATTATGCAATCGTCATTGCCAACAGCAGGCATGATGTATTTTCAAACCGGGACGCAAAACCGGAAATATTGAGTTTTGCTCCCAAGTCGGTAACCCCCATGCTTGTCTATAACGGCGAAGAGTATTTTGAATCGGATCTGTGGACGGACGATATCCGTACATTCAACTGGTCGGTCAACGAGGTTGCTGTTCGCCTGAAGCTGCTTGAACAAAAGATAAGCTCTCCCACGCTTGCTGTCGCGCTGGAAAACAGCATGCCTAATTTTGACCATTATGAGATAAGGAAAAACAGAGATTCAGATTGGAAATGCTGTGCCGGTATTGTTCGATGGGAACTCGAGGAAGGGGTGAATAAAATTATGGCGCGTGCGGTGAATACCATGAATATTGCAGGGCCTTCTGCAGGTGCGACAGTGTTATTTGAGCCGTAGCCGCGAAATTGCAAGAAAAGCAAGAAAATTTTTCTTAATACCTTAATGTAAGGAAAGAGGCTGACGAATTTGAAAAAAGCATTTCATGATTATTGCAATAATACTAAAAATATCATGAGAGGTATGTTTTTTAAAAAAATCGTGATGTTCTATATCATTATCATTTTCTTTTGCATTATGATCATGAGTTTGTTCTTTTACAATATATCCTTCAAAAATGTCAAAAAACAGGTAGTCAATTCAAATATGGCCATCCTTGATAATTACAGCAAGACGATCGACAGCCTCCTATTCGGCAATATTGAAAATATTTCCATGGTCATTACCAATGATATGCTGAAGAGCGATGAGCTTTTATATTTTTCCATCCATGATTATGATAACAATCTTGACAATGTTTTGAAGGTATATGCGAAGCTTGATGCAATTAAATATGTCAATCCTTTAATTGATATAATAACTTTATATTATGAAAGAAACAATATGTTTATCAGCACAAATGGGATGCGATGTCCGGATTCTGTCTTGCGTTATGAGCTGCCTGATACAGAAACAATATCAAGAGTTTACAAGGAAAACATTAGCCAAAAGTGGGTATATTCTCCTAATGTGCCGAAACCGCCTTCTCAAAGTAGCTCAAAGAATGAAAGCAATCTCATGATATATGTCAGGAAAATCAATTCTGCAAGTTTGAATTCGGCATGGTCGGGATGTGTGGCAATCTCGATATCAACTGAAATGCTGCTAAATACAATAAGTAATTCATCGCCTGTGGGTTTTGAAAACAATTTTATATTGGATGAAAATGGACTAATTATCAGACCGCCGTTTGACAATACACTGATCGATTATTTCACAAACAGTGAAAAGATCGGTAAATTGGCAGATTTTAGATCCCCTACAGGTTTTATCGAATTTAAATATAAAGGAATATCATATATTGCTTCGTATATAACTTCTAAAAATAATGGATGGAGGTTTGTGACAATCAACCCTATAAATACTTTTATGAATAGCTATAATTTTCTGCTGTATATCACAATAATACTTGCTTCTGCTGTATTCCTTTTTGGCGTGATTCTGGCAGTATTGTCAGCTTTCAAGACATATAAGCCGCTTGCTCATCTTGTTAGTATCTGCAGAAGTTATGATGTTTCAAATATTGTTTATGATAATAGGGAGTGCGACTTTATCATATCGACATTGAACAATTATAATAATATTGTTAATAACCAGAAGAAGAGGATAATTGAAACATATCCGCTAATTATCCATGAATTGATTTTATATTTTATAGAATCACATCAAAATAAAGAAAAAATAGAAAAGAAGCTTGACTTTCTTGGACTTACTTTCCCTTATCAATATTTTCAGGCACTTGAGATAAGATGGCCATACCTGAAAGGCAAAATGAACCTTCAGGAATTGGAATACTTGGAGGTATCTATTATCAATGATTTGAATTCATTTTTTATAAATATGGGAATTATTATAATTACAACTATAAAAGACGATAATATAATCAGTATCATGAATTTTGAACATAATAATGACGATAATGTGGTTTTGATAAAGAAACTGATTAGTAAATTGAACGAAAAATATAGGGTATGTATATATTGCAGCACCGGTTCCGTGGTCCATGGGTGGATCAACCTGGCGGATTCTTTTAGAGAATCATTTCAGAATATAGATTATCATTACTTATATCCTCAAAAAGCTCTTCTTCTTTCATCGGAAATATCACTAAAAAAAATAGAACCCACCCGGTTCGAATCCGACCTGGAATTGCTGGAACAGGCGATGGCATCATATAACGCTGAAAAATCCATTTCACTCATAGGGGAAATATGCGGGAATATACAAAAGAATCCCATACCGATAGAACAGGTCAAAAAGGTATTGTCTTTAATAGTATTCCAGATGGAGAGCTTCATAAACATGCATATTGAAATATCCAACGGGTTGGATGATAAAGACCTGTATTCCAGTTTCAAAGAGATTATGGATATAGAAAAATTTGAGAAATGGGCGTCTTCATTGCTTGATACAGCTATCAGCCTTATTCTCAGCAAACATTCCCAAAGAAATAGCGAAATTATTGATAAGGTGAAACGGTATATAGAAAACAGGATCTCAAGCGAGGATATCTCCCTCAAATCCATTGCGAATTCTCTATTTATAAGTCATACGTATCTTAGCAGGATTTTCAAGGAAGAGACCGGATATTATTTTATGGATTATATATTGGATATAAAAATGCAAAAGGCCAGGGAGCTTTTGATCTGTACCGGCAAGAAGGTTGATGAAATAGCTTATATGCTGGGATATACCACAACCCCTTATTTCATTAAATTATTCAAATGTAAATTCGGTTCGACGCCAAAACAATACAGATCTTTATACAATAAAGACAATAAACTGCAGCTGCATTCTGATTATACAGCGGACTATAATACAACTTTAATATAGCACCATCGGATGACTATTCAAACATATAAAAAGAAACTAATTTAATATTATTATAACTATTTAGCATTGTTCTTAAAGGAAGATTTTGATACATTAGTCTCAAGAAAATTGACGTCATATTCTTGAATACCAGATTGTTTAGAACTAAAAATTAAATTTGTGTAATAAAAAAGGAGGTTTAATCATGAAAATCTTTGCTGGTAAAAAATTCGGTTTTCTTGTTTTGTGTTTTTTAATTATTTCATTCACGTTTGGTTGTTCAACTAATAAACAGGCCGATCAAACAACTGCGGATACTACAGCGGCCACTACAGCGGCCGCACAGCAGAATATCCAGGCGCCTACGACAGCAGCGGAGCCTGTAAATATCAGCATGTTTATGACAAATACCGGCTGGACATTACCTGATGGCACGGATATCAATAATAATCCATGGATTGACTATATAAATCAAAAGGCAAATGTAAAAATGAATATAACCATGTCAAGCGGCAGCGTTAGTGATTCTAAAGATAAGTTCAGAATCCTTATAGCATCCGCCGACCTACCCGATATTGTTTTCGGTTTGGTATCGGATGTACCAAAACCTCAAGATGGCCTACTGGTTGCAATGGACGATTATATAAAGAACTCGGAAATGCTCTCCGCATTTCATACATCGGATTTATATGATGTTATGAGAGCAAAAGACGGGAAAATCTATATGATAAAAGCATCCAGAAAATTTGATTCAAATCCTCTAATGTGGAACATAAGGCTCGACCTTGTGGAAGAGTGTTACGGAAAGGTTCCTTCAACACTTGATGAGTGGTTCGATTGCCTGAAGGCGGTAAAGCTGAAATATCCTGATTCAACGCCAATGACTTCATTTGATGGACTTACTTACATGAACCAGTTCCTGCAATCGTTCGGCGTGGATTTTGTCAGCGTGGACCCGTTCAAGGTCATTGATGGAAAGGTTACCTGCGTATGGGCCCTTCCGCAGATGAAAGAGGCGCTTGAATATTATAAGAAATTATATCAGGCAGGCGTTATCGACAAACAGTTTGCTACAAACAAGGTAGAAGATTGGCTTAACGGATATCTTCAGCGCCAGATGACATTATGGATGGGTAATTTGTACGGAATGAACCCTCTTAATACAGCCTATTACTATTCCACAGAGAATAAAGTGCTTTTCCATGCCTGCGCACCCACCGTAGCAGCAACCAGCATTGATCCCAAGCTTACGCTTAACTCGGAAAATCGGCTTGGTACATATGGTCTAGGTATTTCAGCAAAATCGAAAAATATTGACGCTGCGGTCAAAGCGCTTGAGGTAATGTGCTCAGAGGATTATCTGCAATTTTTGACTTATGGCAGAGAGGGGATTGAATATAAAGTCGAGAATGGAAAAAAGGTAGTAAATGATGAAGAAAGCGCAAAAACATATACTATCAGGGCGGTGTTCCGGTTTGCATATGATTATCATACAGATGAAGCCCGGGATATTACTGTAGCCTCCTGGGGAGCCAAATTTGGCGATAACGCGGAATTAAAGACGAAATATTTTAATTCATGGGAAAATGATAAGAAAATTGCAGCACAGCAACTGACTGTCATCGGCCATAGTCCGCTTGAGTTTTTTGAGAAAAGTCCTTCGGGAAATGCCTTAAATAGTAAGTATCGTCCGGATCAGATATCACTTGCGGTCAAATACATCACTTCAAAGATATCTGATGCTGATTACCAAAAAGAAGCGGACCAGTTAGTCAAGGAGCTTTCTCCTATAGGTGAAGAAATACAAATATATTATGACCAGAATAAGTAGCGTTAAAGAATGGCCGGGGGCTCTAATCACGCCCCCGGCTCAGAATTTTGAAAGGAACTGACCATAATGAGCAGACATATCCTTAAAGAAACAAAATTACAAAAAATCCGGTTTAATTCAAAAAGGGATTTGCCGATATACTTCCTTCTTTTGCCTTCTATTATTCTGGTTATTATATTTAATTACTTTCCCATATATGGGGCAATCATCGCATTTAAAGATTTTTCTCCCGGGCTTGGCATATTAAAAAGCGACTGGATAAGGTTTGACAATTTTAATCTATTTCTTAAAGACCCATATTTTTGGCGTGTGATCTTCAATACATTAAAAATAAATATATTTAGTCTCATTTTCGGTTTTCCGGCTCCGATCATCTTTGCACTGTTATTGAACGAGGTATCGAAAAGGTGGTTTAAAAGTGTTGTGCAGACCATTAGTTACCTTCCTTTTTTTATCTCATGGGTAGTTGTCGCCTCTATTGTTTATACTATAACTGCACCTGAATCAGGATTAATTAACATCCTGCTGTCCAAATTCGGCATTAATTCCATCTATTTCATGTCTGAAGAAAAATTTTTTGTTCCGGTAGTCGTAATTTCAGGCATCTGGAAAGGTACCGGTATGAGCTCCATATATTATCTTGCATCGCTTTCAAGCATCGACCCGCAATTATATGATTCATGCTATCTTGAAGGCGCGGGACGTTGGAGGCAAACGATCCATATAACCCTGCCCGGGCTAAAGAATATAATTACCGTAATGCTTGTATTGCAGCTCGGTTCGATAGCTTCAATAGGGTTTGACAACATCTTTCTGCTTCAGAATCCGTTGCTTTATAAAGTAAGTGATGTGATCTCCACTTACACATACAGGATTGGTTTGATTAACATGCAGTACAGCCTCACTGCCGCTATTGGCCTGACACAGTCCTTTGTTAATTTTATACTGGTTGTCGGCGCAAATCAGGCTTCAAAGAAATTGACCGGATGGTCGTTATGGTAAATGGTATTTTTAAAGATAGGAGATTAAAATGAAGAGATCATTCAGCAAAAAAACCTTTGACTTGTTTAATATGGTATTTCTTATATTAGTTTCGTTTTCTATTATATTTCCTTTCATGCATATTTTAAGTATATCATTGAGCAACAATAACGATATACTTGCAAAGAAGGTCGGTATTTTCCCAACAGGCTTTAATATCGGCGCATATATTACAGTTCTGACGGATTATACATTCTTAAAGGCGTTCATCAACACCGTATTCCTGACAGTCGTTACGACAATACTGTCCGTCTTTGTGAATTCGCTTGCCGCATATGCGCTTTCAAGAAAATTTTACGGCAAGAAGTTCATCAATTATTTTTTCCTGATAACGATGTATTTTTCCGGAGGATTGATACCATATTATATCCTGATAACACAAGTATTGCATTGGTACAACAGTTTTGCCCCATTCATTTTTCCTGCGCTGTTTAGTTTTTTTTACATAATTGTTATGAGAAGTCAGATAGAATTGATACCCCCAAGTTTAACTGAATCCTCCCGTATTGATGGCGCAGGAGAATTTAGTACTATTTTTTACATAGTAATACCAATGATTCTGCCGACGATAGCGGCAATATCGATGTTTACAGCTATCGGTTCGTGGAATCAATGGTTTCCAAACCTTCTGTTTACTGATAAAGAAAGCTTATGGACGCTTCAGTATTTTTTAAGACAGGTGGTATTGGAGAAATCTATGAATTACAGAATCATGGCTACGCAGGCTATAATGAATGTAGGGTCGCCCGCGGACATTAACGTTTTGTCGGATATTAATTACCAAATGGCTTCAATCATTGTTGTTATATTGCCTATAACTATTATTTATCCGTTTATTCAAAAACACTTCGTAAAAGGGATCCTGCTGGGGTCCGTAAAGGAGTAGAAAGGAAGATATGGGCGTCATGGACATCTCCACCATGTATATATACTGTGTTATGTTAATATTATAAATTATTTTCAGCATTATACATGGTCCGAAATTTCTTGGGTGATATTCCATACTTCTCCCTAAACTTCTTTATAAAATAGGGGGTTGTAGTATATCCGACCATGTCAGCTATTTCGTCAACCTTTTTATTCGTTGATGTAAGCAATTTTTTTGCATTTTCCATTCTCACGTCCATTATATAATCCACAAAATTATAACCGGTTTCTTCTTTAAATACTCTGCTCAAGTGAGAATGGCTTATATGCAATGAACCTGCAATTTCATAAAGCGATATTTCCTGGTTGGAGATGATATTACTGCTAACATACTGTTTGACATATTCAACCATTATATTATTATGCGGGGAATATTTACCCTGGATAACCGATAAAACTATTTCTACGATTGAACAGGCCCATTTTTCGAATTCTTCTATATCAGCTATCTTTTCATAATCTGAATCCAAATCCATATTTGTGTTTCTTAATTTTGATGAGGTTGCCGAATAATAATTATAAAGAATTTTCATATGAAAAACTACTATTCTCAGAATGCTTTTTATCTGCTCCATTGTTAAGCCAAATGTGCAGACACCTTTACAAATATTATGAATCAAGGTTATTGCCTCTTCCAATTGATTCGTCGATATAGCCTTTTCGAAATCCACCAGGTCCGACTCTATTTTTTTGTATTGATAGCTATCTTCTTCAGGCGGTAAAACATCACCGGGAAACAGCAGATATTTTTTCGGGTAGATATATTTATACTCTATACTTTCGTTCGCCATTTTAAAAGAATATGGCAATTGCATTCGGTCGCAGACAGCCGGACTGGGGCTGCAATAAAAAGGCAGATTGAAATCGCTTTTTAAGTGGGCCAGTAGATTTTCAAACAGTGATATATCGGTATCAGTACTGTTTTTCATATTAATAATGCATATAAAGGTGTCATCCAGGAAGGTTGAAATAATAAATATCCTGTTATATTCAAAAAACTCATTTATTTTATCCATTGCAGCCAGCTTGATGTATTCAAAAGATTGAATGTCTATGTTTATCAGGGGATTTTTACAATTAATTACCAGCGCTTGGAAAACAGGATACGGGAAGGCAATATCCAAAAAAGCTAATTTACTCTCAATTTCATCCTTGTCCAGATCAGGCTTCATAAAGGACAGTATTAAATGATGTTTCAGCAATGGGAATACTTCCCGTATCTTATCAGCTTGACTATTTACAGTTTCTGAAAGCTTTTGCAGGGTAGTAGTGACTAAATCATATTCATTATTTAATGAAACTTTATCCGGTAAAAATAAATTACGGCATTTACTTGTAAGGCGTGCAAGCGGGGTATATGTTCTGAAGGCAAATAATATGGAAAGTAAAATGCCTGCTGCTAATATGGTCAAAGCAATTGTAATTACAATGTAAAAAATACAGCTGTAATTATTCATTAATTGTGCAACCGGATTAATTACAAATATCCTCCAATTGCTGGAATTTGAAGCAATATAAGAAACAATATAATTTTCCTCATTGTTCCGGTATTCAAAAAATCCGTTAGTTTCTTTTGAGTCGGTTATTTTTTGAAATATTTCGCTTTCGATGATATCATTCACTATTATATGCTCACCTGCAGGCTTTAAAATTTGTCCTTTGTCATCTAAAATAAAAAGATTATTATACGGTATTGGAACAGACGAATTTATCGAATCAAATAATTTTGAGGCTGAAATTGATATGGAGACATAGCAAGCCGAGTCTAAGCTAATCGGACAACTTTTTCTTATATATGATACTAGATCAATACTTTTTTGGTTGTTGTATAAAGAATGTTCCGGAACGTCTTGCGCATATACCCACATTTTAATAAAGCTTTTATTCTGTACCTTGTTGATTATATCCATATCTCTTAGCTTATACTTATTTTGTGAATTGCCGGAACGCATCCCGTCAGTACTTACAAAAAGATTATTGCTTTCATAATAGATAGTAATTGTATCTATATATGGAGTAATGGCTTTTATTGAATCCAGATACTTATATATTTTCAATATTTCTACATGGTCATTTTTAAAATTGTTCATGCAAAAATATAACAGATCTTCATCCTTAGATATGCTGTTGATTATTGAAAATGATAGATTTTCAATATTACCTAAGATATATGAATCAATAGTATTTCTATAATTGATAAGAATTCTTTGATTGGAGTTGATCACCTGGCTCTTTATATTACTAAATGCAAAGCTATAAAAGAAGATGCTCATGGTAATTGTACAGGAGAATACAATAATCAGATATGAAATGATCAGTTTTCTGAAAAAAGGACCTTTGCAGCCTATATTAAAATATTTGATGATATTTTCAATGAACGGTTTTCTTTTAGTAACTTTAAGTTTATCTGTGAAAGCACTACCCATATAATCACCTGTTTTCATATTTAAGTATTTAAAAGGCAAATTGGTTTAGCCATACACATGATCAATATATCATAAGGCAAATAAATATGCTATCCTTTTACGGAACCCAGAAGTATTCCTTTAACGAAGTGTTTTTGTATAAAAGGATATATTGAAGCTACGGGTATTATAACTACTATAATGGCTGCCATTTGATAATTTACACTCGTTAATGCCGATTCGTTAAATAAAGTACCTTGTGAAGAATATTGAATATTATATAACATTTTATAATCCATTGACTTTTCAAGGACTATGGCTCTTAAATAATATTGTAATGTCCACAGGCTTTTTTTATCTGTAAAAAGAAGGTTTGGGAACCATTGGTTCCAGGCGCCGATTGCCGTAAACATTGATATGGCTGCGATTGTAGGCAGTATAGAAGGAATTACGATGTGGACAATGGTTCTTAATTCGTTGGCTCCGTCTATGTATGCAGATTCAATCAGACTGGATGGTATCGTAGCTATCTGGCTTCTTATAATTATTATGTAATAATAGCTGACAAGCGCCGGGAAAATAAGGGCGCAGAAGTTATTATACCAATGCAGCTTTTGGGCTATTAAAATAAAATACGGTATAATTCCTCCTGAAAAAAACATAGTTATCAAGTAGATATAATTTATAAATTTCTTACCATAGAAATTCTTTGTAAATGCATATGAAGCTATTACATTTACTATCATTGAAAGTATGGTTATTACTGCTGTTAAAAAAATCGTATTTGCAAATGCCCGCTGAAATATATCATCAGTTATAATTATTCTATAAGCGCCTAAATTAAAGCCTTTTGGAATCAATCCCACACTTTTGGACATGATGTAGTCCTTTTTACTTAGTGAAATACTAATTATATGT
Organism: Clostridiaceae bacterium; assembly: GCA_039679375.1. Taxonomy (GTDB): domain Bacteria; phylum Bacillota; class Clostridia; order Acetivibrionales; family DTU013; genus JBDKVA01. Next base: position 13,199 of record JBDKVA010000176.1, on the reverse strand, counting down.
ATAAACGGGAATATTACAGACGCTGATAATAATATCATAAACAAAGAATTGAATACGTCGAATGTCTTTCTGCTAAAAGATTTTTTTATCATTGTTATAATCTCCTACCTCGTATTATAAGATCGTAATGAATATTTACCATAATGACCACCCGCTTATTTTTGCGACCAGCTTATTCGACGTAATTATCATTATGAAGTTTATGATTGACTGGACCAGACCTATAGCAGTTGTAATGCTGTATTCCATGTCAACTAACCCAAGTCTGTACGTATATGTTGAAATAACATCACTTGCTCTGTATATAAGCGAGTTCTGAAGCAGAAAGATGTTATCAAATCCTATGCTGGCCAAGGATCCTAACTGCAGAACAAGCATCACAGATATTATATTTCTCAGCCCGGGAAGCGTAATGTGAATTGTTTGTCTGATCCTGCCGCACCCTTCTAAGCAGGCAGCCTCATATAGCTGCTGATCTATTGAAGATATAGCTGCTATATAATATATTGAATTCATTCCTACACCTTTCCATATCCCTGATATGATAACTATAGGTACGAAATATTTTACTTCGCCCATAAAGTATATAGGTTCATATCCCAAATGGGTAATAACTACATTAATCAAACCCGATTCAGGCGAAGTTATTGTGTAGATAATTGACGCAACAACAACCCATGAAATAAAATATGGCAGATAAGTGACAGTTTGCACAATCTTTTTAAATTTTACACAACCCATTTCATTTAATAGAAGCGCCAGAATGATTGGAGCAGGGAAACCAAAAATAAGTGATAGTATATTGATTTTCAAAGTATTTTTTACAACTGTCCAGAAATATGGGTCATTAATAAATGTACTGAAATGTTCTAATCCTACCCATTTACTTTTTAGTATTCCCAGTCCCGGTGAGAAATCTTTAAACGCTATGACAGCACCGTACATTGGGATATAACTAAATATGAGTATTAGAATAAAGGATGGCAATATCAGAAAATAAATCGGGATGTCCCTATATATAAGAAACGTTTTCTTATTTTCTGCATATGCCAATAAACTGCTTCTTTCTTTTAAAATAGTCTTTTTCATATATATTATAAAATCTCCTGTTCTAAGGTGGGCTGCCGCCCACAACCCAACGAATGTACATATTGCCGCGAGTGTGAAACTATTTTTTGCTTTTTTTTAATCATTCTCCGACCTCCCGCAATATATCTGCATTTTTTGATGCAGATATGCTGCAGGAGGTCGGAATAATTTATTTATTGTCGCAATATTCCTGAATTTCTTCTCCTATAGGAGCCAGATCACTAATAATCTGATTTACCTCCTTTTCATAGTCCCCATCTGAAATTTTGGAAGTTATGTAATTCACTGCGACATAAGTCATGTTCTCTTTATATTTAGCATAGATTGCCTTAGCTGAAGGACTGCTTTCGAAGAATTCGAATGGATTATTACCTACTATTCCAAGCTGCTTTTCGGCAATATCCATATCTTCCTTCCAATATTTATGAAACTTATCATATAATGATTTATCAGTTATTTTTTTACTCATAATTGCCACGCTTAAATCTACTGACTTTACAATATGGCTATCGTTTGAAAACCTTAATATCATTCTTAAGAGATTTGTTTTATCGTATTCTTCAGTAGTTACCTTCTGCCCATCCTTAACAGTATGTTCAACGCCTTCCCTTCCATAAACAAGGTATTGCATATATTCATCCGAGCAAAACACTTCCATCGCCTTAACAGCGGCTTCAGGGTTCTTACAAGCCGAAGAAATGCCCATTGCAAAGTCCCCTAATTGGGTTTCACTATACAGAGCATTTTGGGGATCGACGCCGGGCGCAATTATAGTTGGGGTAGCTGCAACGAAATCTTTTCTGCCTTCCAGAAAACAGTCTACAGTGCGGCCGGGATTAAATCCATACAAATTGCCGCTCCAAAGAGTCAAATTGTTATTATAATATTTATTAATAAAATCATTAACTTTATTTGTGGCAAATTCCTTATCAATTACACCCGCGTTATATAATTTTTTATAAAAGTCGAGTGCTTCTTTCATTTGGGGCATAGACCATACATTTGTAACTTTGCCATTTATGAGTCTGAAAGGCTGTGAAGGATTATCGTTTTGTACAAAGTCCACTCCAAAGGATTGGAGGAAATGGTTCATATAAGCAAGCCCGTCAAAAGAAGTCATCGGCGTAGAGTCGGGATATTTCTGTTTAACTGCTTTTAAGCATTCAAACCATTCGTCAAGGGTTTCAGGCACTTTGCCAAAACATTCCTCTACCAGGTCCAGCCTCATATTCCACATAACCGGATTCATATTATCTTTTCTTGAAGATCTTATCAGATATATTTTCCCGTCTTTTGCTCTCATTACATCATATAATTCCGGCGTATGAAATTGCGAAAGGGCGGCAGAGTTTTTAATGTAATCATCCAGAGGAAGCAAAAGACCGTCTTCAGGATTTTTTACACTTCTTACACGCCCAAAGATCATATCCGGCAAATCTCCCGTGGATACCAGAAGCTTGAATTTTTCCTCACTTTCCGCCATTGTCGGAAAGGTAATATTCAATTTAACATTCGCCTTTTGATTCACATAATCTATCCACGGATTGTTATTGATATCTATACTATCGTCAATAGTCCACCCCCAATTTTCCAGAAAGAAATTTAATGAAACCGGTGAAACCTGTTTAACTTCACTATTTGAGTCCGCAGTACCGGTATTTGAAGCGCTAGCGCCGGCAGTTTTATCTACAGCCTGATCACCATTATTATCAGCTTTATTTCCGGCTGAGCATGAAGTGATGAATACAATTAACAGCATTGTGCTAATCATTAATGTTAAAAATTTAAATCTTTGAATATTTTTCATAATTCTCCTCCTCATATAGATGTACTTTACATTCCTGCATAGCCTTATTGAATATTAACCCACAGTAATTTTTAAAATACCACCTCCATATACAAATTACGTTTGGTGTGAAACCTTGCTTTATTATTAGAAGAAATCACCCCCTATTTAAAAAGTTAACAGTTAATAAGACTCGCTCGAAGATTGTTTTTCTGAAAAAGGTTTGCTAACACCTTAACAATTTGATTATTCATAAGCACGATGTAATTTTATACTGGTATTATTGGCAATAACAAGGGGAAAAAATTGATAAAATATTAATTATATTTGGCTCTATAGTTTTTTAGCTTAAAAAGGTAAAAAACGGGACAGCTAGCGAACTGGAATACATGAATGGCGGGCGGTTCCCTGCAGGAATAGATTTTTGCATATAAAGATTATTTGGCAGACCTGAACTTCAAGAAAGTTTGATAAATGCGCATAAAAATGTTACACTAAATGCTGAAGATTCTTATTCTTTATAAAGGGAACATGCTTATAGGCATGTATCCCGAAATCGAGCGGAGCTCGATGCGCCGTGATTTCTTTGGTAATTTGCAGAGCAGAGCCGACCTAAATCAGGAGGACTCATCGTACCGGAGATTTCTGCTTTGCGGTGGGATTATGGGGAGATTATTATGAAAAAGACGACAATAGGGGGACAGGCGCTGTTGGAAGGCCTTCTGATGATGGGGCCGGAAAATATCGCGATTGCTGTAAGAAAGCCGGATGGCGAAATCGTGATTGACAAAAAACCATTACCGCATAAATCAGCTATAACGAAAGTGCCTTTTATCCGCGGATGCGTTAATCTATTCAGGCAAATGGTGATCGGCGTAAGAGCTTTGATGTATTCCGCCGACTTTGTTGAGTTGGAGGATGAAAGCGAACAGAAGCCATCAAAGTTCGATGAGTTTATAGAACAATTGTTCAAGGATAAGGGGAAAGATGCCATCATCTACGTATCGGTAATCATTTCACTTGCATTGAGTATCGGGCTTTTTATCGTCCTTCCGAACCTGCTGACCAGCCTGCTGCATATCGGTAATGAAGGTGGAGGTGTAATCTTCAAGAACCTTTTTGAAGGCCTGATCAGGATACTTTTGTTTTTCGGTTATATTTATCTGGCTACCCTGATGAATGATATAAAGAGGGTATGGCAGTATCACGGAGCGGAACACAAATCGATCCACTGTTATGAGCACGGGGATGAACTTACTGTGGAGAATATCAGGAAGTATTCTACCAAACACCCGAGATGCGGCACTTCGTTCCTGTTTCTCGTCATGATCATAAGTATCATCATGTTTTCGTTCCTGGGCTGGTACCACCCGATTATAAACGCTCTGCTGCGTATTTTGTGCATTCCGTTGGTGGCAGGCGTGGCATATGAAATTCTGAGATTTTCGGGCAGGCATACAGATTGGTTGATAATGAAGATCGTCAGCGCGCCCGGGATGCTGTTCCAGTACTTGACGACCAGGGAACCCGATGATTCCCAGATTGAGGTTGCCATTGTGGCATTGAAGAATGTAATGGTAGAAGATGATTCCGACAAGTGGTAAATTTGAAGTGAGAAGTGGGAAGTTAGAATAAAGAGGATAGATATATGGGGCGGGATATCTGGAGTCGAATCTGGCAAAACGGAGCCCGGAGCATTAAAAGATGACTATAAGTGAAGCGTTTAGAAAAGGTGTCGAATTATTGAAGATAGCGGGTAATGAGGCCCCGGCGCGGGAAGCCGGGGCTCTGCTGTGTTCTGTGGCTCATTGCGGCAGGACCTTTTTATATGCTCACGGTACAGATGAATTCAACGATGTGCTTTACAGTCATTATTTTACATTGCTGGAGAGACGGACGGAAGGAGTGCCGCTGCAATATTTGACGGGTATGCAGGAGTTCATGTCGCTGCCTTTTGAAGTAGGCCCCGGCGTACTGGTTCCAAGGCAGGAGACGGAGCTTCTGGTGGAAACGGTGATAAACCGGTGCAAAGGGCGGAGCGGATCGGAAGCTATTCATTCCAAACCTGACAGGGGGAGATGTGATATCTCCATTCTGGATGTTGGCACAGGCTCGGGCTGTATCGCTGTGAGCCTGGCCTATTATGTCCCCGGATGCCTTGTAACAGCGATAGACAGGATGCCGGATGCCATTTCCATTGCTCAGCGAAATGCAGTATTAAATAAAGTTGCTGACAGGATACATTTTATTGAAAGTAATTTATTTGAAGCAATTTCTGCTGAGCGATTCGATATAATCGTTTCCAACCCGCCATACATACGGACGGGCGATATCAAAGGGCTGCAGAAGGAAGTCCGGTGCTACGAACCGATGGAAGCGCTTGATGGCGGAAGCGACGGGCTCGATTTTTACAGGGTTATTATTGAAAAGGCGACGGGTTTTCTATATGAAGGCGGAATGCTTGCCTTTGAAACAGGCTATGACCAGGCGCAGGATGTAGCAAAAATCATGTCGGGCAGCTTCGAGAATATACAAATATATAAGGATCTGGCGGGGATCGACCGTGTTGTGGCCGGCAATTGTGTTAATGAAAACATTTTTTAGTAACTTATTGACGCGAAATTGCAATAAAAATCAAGAAAATAGTTTCACATTCGCGGTATATGTACATTCGTTGGGTAGTGGGCGGTAGCCCACATTGGTTAAGCGCATATTGGAATATTGATATAAAAATACGGCAGAATATTACCTTTTTAGACAAAAACTCGTGCAAATTACATATATTCGTTTTATAATATTGTATGAAATGCAGCGATAGTTTTCACTGATAAATTACATTATTGAATTGGCTGCGCAGCCACATCATGGAGGTAGGTCTATGAATAGTAAATGCGGGATGGCAATCATTGGGTATGGAGGAATGGGAAGCTGGCATGCAAAGCTCTTGAAGTCCATGCCTGAAGTAAACTTAAAGGGAATTTACGATATACTTCCGGAAAGAGCGGAAGCAGCCCGGAAGGACGGGATTTATGCATATGATGCCTATGATGCTGTTTTGGAGGATAAAAACGTTGAGTTCGTAATTATCGCCATTCCGAATGACCTTCATCATGATATTTCCATCCAGGCATTGGATGCGGGTAAGCATGTCGTTTGTGAAAAGCCGGTAGCGCTCAACAGCACTGAGCTTCAGGAGATGTTTGATGCGGCTGCGAAAAATAAGGTGGTATTCACGGTTCATCAGAACAGGCGATGGGATGAAGATTACCTCATAGCAAAACAGCTATATGATAAAAATACACTTGGAAAGGTTTTTAATATCGAGTCCCGCGTGCATGGATCGAGAGGTATACCGGGAGACTGGAGAAATACGAAAAAGCATGGCGGCGGCATGGTGCTGGACTGGGGCGTACACCTGATCGATCAGATTCTGATGATGCTGGCGGACCGGAAGCTCCTTTCACTCTATGCTGCAATGTCTTTTGTAACGAATGAGGAGGTAGATGACGGATTCAAAATTTTTCTCAACTATGAGGATAATATCTCTTGCCAGATTGAAGTCGGTACAAGCAATTTCATCAGCCTGCCCAGGTGGTATGTAGAAGGTGAGAATGGTACCGCTGTTATTGAGAATTGGAATCTGGACGGAAAAATTGTGATGGTTTCGGATTGGGAAAAAAGGGACGCCGTACCTGTTGTAACCTCTGCAGGCCTGACAAAAACAATGGCTCCGAGAACAAAGGATACGATATGTGAGTATCCGCTGCCAAAGATACCTTCCGATGTGAAGGATTATTACCGGAATGTGATAAAAGCAATTTACGGCAAAGAGGAAATCATTGTGAAGCAGCGGGAGATCATGAGAAGCATGCATGTGATGGAAGCAGTGATGAAATCAGCGCAAACGAATCAGGTGGTCTGTTTCAAGGATGACATGCTGAATATATAGAATCGGGGTCGATCAGAAGTTATAATCTTGCATCACGATTATAAGGAATGACGCCATCGAAGGGCATAAGCGTTGAACTGCAATGTGGGTAAACCCTGCATGGCAGTTTTGCATTTATGGAATATAGCGGAGTCTTGCACCTTCAATTTTGATTATAGAAAACGATAACTTTTTTACGAGATTATTATTGACCTTAACTTGTAATGATGTTATAGTTTATATAGAAAACGTTATCTATGGAGGGACATATTATGAGTAAAATGAAAATCAGTTGTTGCTGGCTGTACGCCATTAGTAAATATGGATATCCACCGTCATTGGAAGACACCAGAAAGGTGCTCGGAGAGATGAAATCCCTTGGCTTTAGATATGTTGAGCTTGAGGGCGTAAGAAATGACGGAATGAAAATGATATATCAGCATAAGGAAGAGCTAAAGGATTTGTGCTGCAAGCTGGGTCTTAAAATAATTAATTTCTGTCCTATTCTTCCCGACATAGCGAGTATGGATAATGATAAGAGGGAGAAAGCTTTTGAGGCATATCGCCTGGGAGTTGAGACTGCTAAATTTTTCGGGGCCGAAACAGTACAAACCGATAGTTTTGTACCGCCGCTGAAGTTCAAGGGAGAGACGCCCTATAAAGATGCATTGAAGTATGGCAGGTCGTTCCAGGTTGAAATAGATCCTGATTACAATTGGGAACAGCATTGGAAAATAATCGTAGACAGTTATAGGAAGTGTACTGAAATTGCAGCCGAATCAGATCTGAAATTTTGTCTGGAGCCGAGGGTTGGTGAATTGATCAGCAATACGGATGCATTTTTAAGACTATCCGATGCGGTAGGCAACGGCAATTTCGGAATGGTACTTGATACCGCACATCAGCACGCACAGAAGGAGATTCTGCCATTTAGCGCAGAAAAAGTGGGAGATAAAATTTTCTACCTTCATGTTGCCGACAATGACGGCAGGATAAATGAGCATCTTGCGTGCGGAAGAGGGAACATTGATTTCGAAGGTATATTCACAGCCCTGAAAAAGCACGACTTCAGCGGATATGTGGCAATTGACGTAGGTAATGTAGACAATATTGACGACCAGTATCTGGAATCCGTAAAGTATCTCAAGAATCTCTTTGAACGGTTGCATATTGATTATGAGATTTAAATGATATAATATTGCATTGTGAAAAGCATGATCAAACAGGCGGGCTCTGTCTATAGGAGGTTTTATTTCAGGCTTATGGCTCAAAAAAACAGTGTAGCTACAATTAAAGATATCGCCAGAGAATGCGGGGCATCTGTTACTACTGTGTCACGCGTTCTGAGCAACAGTAGCTATCCTGTCAGTTCTCAAATGAGGGACAGGATCGTTAAAACAGCGCAGAGACTCAATTATACGCCCAACCTTTTTGCCAGGGGCCTTAAAACAAATGAAAGCAGCGAGCTTGCCATACTAGTCCCCAATATTGTCAACCCGTTTTATACTTCGCTTGTTTCAGGGATTGAGAATATAGCCGCAAAAGAAGGATACAACATTTTACTTTATAACACCAACAGCAATAATTTATCAGAGGGTAAAATCATAAATAGTATTCATGGTAAAAGAATCAGCGGAATGATCATCTCTACAGGAAACGACAATGCAGAGTTTATTAGGGAACTTCAAAGTAATAGGAAACCGTCGGTAAAAATAGTTATGGTGGATTATACAGCGCCTGGCTGCAATCACAGCAGTGTTTACTATGATTACAGGAAGGGCTCTGCTCTGGGTGTTGAATATCTGATCAAAAAAGGGCACAGGGATATAGTCTATGCAGGGTTGAAGCCTGACAGGCGGACACGCGCCGACCGTATTGAAGGGTTCAAGGATGTGATCGGAAGAGCGGGTCTTCATTTCGGTGAAGAAATGCTGTGCATTTATGACGGCAGTGCAAATGAGAAGGAAAATCTTGAATTTTATGCCGGAATCGAGCTTGCCAAAAGGATTTGCACGAAAAACGACAGGCCGACTGCAGTAGTTGCAATGAATGATATGGTTGCTTTCGGACTGATGAATTATTTCAACAGAGAAGGGGTTAAAATTCCCCAGGATATATCGATTCTGGGATTCGATGACAATTTGTTCTGCGAAGTGTCCTATCCCCCTCTTACTACAGTAAGAGTTCCGTCAAGACAAATGGGCGAGCTGGCTGCAAAAATCCTGGTTGATGAATTAAGAGGTGACGGTGCAAGTCCATATGTAAATCTGACTGTTGAACCTTCTCTTGTTGAAAGGAGTACGGTCGCAGAGATACAGGAATAAAAATGCTGTCAGATTTGTGCCGGCATACTGTTTTTGAAATATCATAACGGAGGATTAGCGGTACTATGTCTGAACTCGAATTTATAGATTGCAGCTGTATGATAGGAAAGAGGACTTCATTCCCGTTTTTCGGGCCGGGAGATACTGCGCAGATTAAATCTGTCCTGGTCAAAAGCAAAGTGAAGAAAGCTCTTGTTTACCACAGCCTCTCTATTGAGTACCACCCTGTAGAGGGCAATAGTAAGCTTCTGGAGGAGATAGCAGGCGACAGCTTTTTCATACCGGTATGGGTGGTGATGCCGGATCGTACAGGAGAATTTCCTTCATGTGGGGATTTGAAGCGGCAGATTATAAAAAACGGCATAAAAGCTTTACGGTTAGCGCCTTCGGCAACGGGACTCAATTACAGCCTATCCGAATGGAGCCTGGGGAGAACCTATAGGCTGGCTCAGGAGCTGAAGCTGCCATTGATGATCGACAGCGATCAGGTTGGATGGGATGACCTGTACGACTTATTGACCCGACATGAAGGAATGAACATCATACTTACAAAAGTCGGTTACAGAAGCGCAAGATATTTATACCCGATTTTGGATGATTGCAAGAATTTGCATATAGATATTTCAATGTATAAAAATCATATGGGCATAGAGCATCTGTGTGAGCATTTTGGATCCGGAAGGTTATTATACGGGACCGCCATGCCTATGTACTCCCCCGGGTGCGCAAAAGCCATGGTGCTGAATGCGGATATAACGGATGCGGACAAACGCAATATTGCCCGAGACAACATCATGAGGCTTATAGGGGAGGCGGAGTAACGATGACGGGCTTGATAGAGAAATTCGAGGCTAAGAATTACAGCGACCTGCTGATCATTGACGGGCATATGCATCTGGGCAAGCCGTATAACTTTTTCTCCGGGGATAATACAGCGGAAAGTCTGATAAGAAGTATGGACCTGAATGGGATAAGGCTCGGCTGCATCAGCTCGCTCCATGCAATAGGCCAGGACGCGCAAAAGGGCAACTCCGACATTGAGGAGCTTGTTGCCGGATACCCCGACAGGTTTATAGGACAGTTCGGAGTAAATCCAAATTATCCCGAAGAAGTAGATACGATCCTTCAGGACGTAAAGGGTAAGAAATGCTTCAGACAAATAAAGATCCATCCGTCCCTGCACAAATATCCGGTGAATGGCGAGCAATACCATAAGCTGTACAGGTTTGGCTGCGAATATAATAATCCATTACTGTCACATACTTGGGGTATCAAGGATATCAGGGATTTTGATGAAATTGCAGATCAATATCCCGGGTTAAAGATAATATTAGGCCATTCAGGCGGAGAAATTGATGCAATCAGGGAAGCTGCCGGTGTTGCGCAAAAGAGAAAAAACGTGTACCTTGACATAACCATATCGTATAACTATCAAGGGTTAATAGAATGGCTGGCCGGTGAAGTACCTGCCGAAAAGCTCCTATTTGGATCCGATGCCGCTTACAATTCGCAGAGCGCGGCTTTGGGGAAAGTGATCTATGCTGATATAAGCGACGATGCGAAAGCCTGCATTCTTGGGCTCAATATGAAGAAATTACTGGGCAATAATGGAATGTAAATATTTCAATAGAAAATTTAATTTTATTGAAGGATTTTTAAAAATAATGTTGAATATATCTATAAAGACTTATTTAAATAGTTTAAAAAACACAATAACAATGAGGTGGTATAAGTGCTTAATTTTAAGGTAAATACGTATAAGATTTATGATGTAAAGTTCGATAACTGGATGAAGGAAGTCCATGACAAATGGGTTTATGATGACTTTATCAACGATGAAGCATACCGGAAATACTGGATCTCACTGACTTCTCTGGCGTATCATAAGAAGAGTGACAGTGTCTTTCTGGGGATCGGCAGCTTTTCAAATGAACTGCTTTGGAAGTTTGACAGGGAGACAAAGAAAATAACAAGTTTAGGCTATGAAAAGTTTGCGGATAAATATGATGCAAAGTTCCATAGATCTCTGGAAATTGATGGCGACATATTATATGCTGCAACAGCATTGCTGCATGATGTTGACAAGCAGTTTGACGCAAAAGGCGGAAGGCTTGTAAGCTACGATATATCAACAAATCAATACAAACTTTTATCAATACCTGTGGATAGGGTATATATTCAATCGATAACGCTCGACAGAGTGAATAAGGTAATTTACGGATACGGAGCAAGCCCTGAAGTTTTCTGGAGCTACGATTTGAAGAAAAACAAGAGCAGGTTCATCGCGCATATCGGAAGCGGTATGGAATTTGCACAGGCGCATAACCCTGTAATAGATGATGAGGGCAGGGTATGGGGAACTTATGGGATACTCAGGGCGTTCGCATATGATGTAGGACCGGACTCCATCAGGTTATTCTGCTACGACCCAGGGAGCGACTCAATGGAATTCTTCAAATATGGTCTCCCGAAAGAGAATTATGAAGATAAGGCGCGTCCGGACACATCTTATAATGGCGGAGACGGATATATTTATTTTGGCACTGAAGCAGGAACGCTTGCCCGTCTTGATCCAAAAAGCGGAGAGGTAAAAAAGCTTTGCAAACCTACAGATAGCAGAAGGCTGGCGGGGTTAGCGAGAAGTGAAAAAGACGGCCTTCTTTATGGCACATGCGGCGAAGGCTACCAGACCGAGCTTTTTGCTTATGATACTGAAAAGGAAAAGCTTGTTGGCAAGAAACCGATCATTAACAGTGAAACCGGGGAAAGACCTGTCAGGATTCATCAAATAGTAATTACAGAGGATGGAGTAATTTATGCGGGAGAGAACGATAACAGGGACAGACCGGGGTATCTCTGGGAATGCGTTTTGGAATAATTGCAGCTTGAATGTAAATGTAGTATGAAAGGCTATTTCCTGTGAAAGCTATAAAAAAGGGAGTATGAGTATGAAAAAAGCACTTAAGAATTTTAACAGAAGAGGTTTTATTTTCATATATGTTTTTCCTGCCTTTCTGCTCTATTTTTTGGGAATTTTGTTACCAAACATTATTGCTGTGCTTATGAGTTTTATGAAATGGAATGGATTCACCTTTGACTTTAAATGGGTCGGTATGACAAATTATCAGAAAATGTTCAATGACCCCTTGATTCTGAAAGCATTTCTTAACAACATGTATTTTGCACTTTTTACAATGATATTTACTATTATTATCGCTTTGTTCTTTGCATCAGTATTCTGTAATAAAAGCATAAGAGAGGCGCCTTTATATAAAGCTGTGTATTTTTTCCCTAATGTAATGTCGGTAGTAGTTGTTGCAATGCTGTGGAAGTTTATGTACAACCCTCAGTTTGGAATAATAACCGCAGGTTTAAAGGCTCTTGGCCTCGAAAGCCTGACAAGAGTGTGGTTGGGCGATTTGAGTACTGTAAAACCGGCGCTTATTATTCCGCAGGTATGGATGAGTGTAGGGCTGTACATGGTTATTTATATCTCTGCAATTCAAAACATAACAAATGATTTATATGAAGCGGCGACAATTGATGGAGCAGGCAAGGTTATTCAATTTTTCAAGATTACGTTGCCATTGGTGTGGAACATCATTAAAATTACCATGGTTTACTTCATGGCTAATGCGCTTAATGCAGGATTTGCCTTAATCAAAATCATGACGAATGGCGGGCCGAATAATGAAAGCGTAGTCCTTACTACCTATCTGTATCAAAATGCATTTCAGAATTCCGATTTTGGATATGGGGCTTCTATAGGCACTTTTGTACTGGTAATTGGACTGTGCTTCTACCTGTTTGTTGAAAAGGTATTAAAATCCGAGAACTATCAATATTAGGAGGGCATAAGGATGAAGCTGCAAAAAAATAAAGGAATCAACAGGCTGTATGTTTTATTAAGAGTTTTGCTTCTGGCTTATGCCGGTATTGTAGTTTATCCAATTATCTGGTCAATTCTTATGTCACTGAAATCAAATAAGGAGTTCTTTAATAATATATGGGGGCTTCCAAGTGTATGGGCATTTGAGAACTATGCAAGAGCGTGGACAACTGCAAGAATCGG
>JBDKVA010000175.1:0-36302 GCA_039679375.1 Clostridiaceae bacterium | reverse complement strand
GATAACTTCATCACCCGGCCCGGCGTTAATAGCGGCCATTGCACAATAAAGCGCTGCTGATCCGCTGGATACGGCAAGGGCATATTTGCAGCCGAAGCTTTCCCTGACGCTTTTTTCAAAGTCCTCGACCTTATGCGGGTTTCCCAGGCCATAATGCCGGAACGGGCTTCTTTCTTCAACCACATCCGCCAATTCCTTCAATTCCTCGCCGCCAGCCAGGCTGACTCCCAGAGCCTTAGGCGGAAACGGCCTCTCGCGGACCGGTTTTCCTCCGTACAAAGCAAGCTTATCCATTACATATACCTCCGGTTTTATTTTATATATTTTACAATTTTATTTCTTTCCCTGTTCTGGCCGACTCATAGATCGCAAGAATGATCTGCACCGCCTTACGGGCTTCCTCGCCATTGATCTCAGGCTCGGTATTGTTTTCGACCGCGTCAATGAATCCTGCAATTTGCTTTTTATGGCAATCATTCGAAAACGCCATAGGATCGCTTGCTCTATTCCCCTCTATCGTACTGTGTATATAAGCGTGTACCTCTCTGTCCATCTCCGCACTGTTTTTGAAGTTCCAGACTTCAATATTGCCTTCCGAGACCTCAATTGTACCCGTTTCACCGGTAATCTCCAGTTTGGTTGGAAATCCCGGATATATTGAAGTGGCCGCTACAATTGTCCCTATTGCGCCATTTTGGAACTTTACCGCAGCTATTGCGGTATCCTCCACTTCAATGCTCTTGTGCAACAACGTTCCGGTATATGCAAACACGCTTTCCACATCGCCCATATACCATTGCAGGAGGTCTACCGTGTGGATTCCCTGGTTCATCAGAGCTCCTCCTCCATCCAGCTCCCACGTGCCCCTCCATTTGGACGAGGAATAGTATTCATCCGGCCTGTACCAGCGTATATATGCGTTACCGTTGATGAGCCGTCCTGTTCTTCCGCTGCTGATCGCTTTTTTAATGAAGCTGTGCGCTTCCTTATACCTTGTATTGTAAATGCAAGTAAGCTTTACACCATTTTCCCTGCATGCGGCAATCATCCTGTCTATCCGGTCAAGCTTGATTTCTACCGGTTTTTCAACAATTATGTTTTTCCCGGCACGGGCGCAGTCAAGTACGATGCTTTCTCTCATTCCGCTTGGAGTACACACGGATACGATATCCGCATTACTTTTTTTCAGCATCTCACGGTAATCATCATAATAATTTTTACAGCCGTATTGTTCGGCGAATTCCCTGGCACGGTTTTTATCTATATCAACTACCGCATCCAGCTCCGCGCCCTCCAATTCGTTTATGGAAGACGAGTGCATACGTGCAATAGCACCGCTTCCGATTATTGCAAATCTCATTATCCTCTCTCCCTGCTTTTTTATTTTCCAAAGTATCCGGCGTTTACCCCTTGACTGCTCCCGCCGTCAACCCGGCTATGAACTGCTTGTTTGTAAATAAATAAGCTATAAGTACCGGTATGATCGAAATAGCGGCGCCGGCCACCATGATGTTCCACTCTGCCGCAGCGTTTCCCATATTCTTCAGTGCTACGACCGCAACGGTGATAGGCTGAAGCTCACGGCGCGACATGGTAAATATCAACGGAGTAATATAATCGTTCCAAGTGTTCCTGAAGGTAAATAAGCCGACGACGCCCAGCACAGGCTTAATTAACGGCAGTACGATATTCCAGTAAATTCTGAATTTACCGCAGCCGTCTATCAGCGCCGATTCGTCCAATTCCTTAGGAACACCCTTTATATAGCCGGACGTCAGGACAATATTGCTGGCCTGCCCCCCGATCATAACGAGGATAAGCCCCCACAGGCTGTCGGTAAGTCCAAGGCTCTTCATGAGTTCATACTGCGGCATAAGGACGACAGGTCCCATTGCAACAAACATCATGATATAAAAGAAAGTCAGCAGTATTTTGCTTCCCGGGAACCGGTACCTGGCAATACAGTACCCTGTCATTGAGGATGTGAGCAGCGCGCCGGCCGTTACGGCAATACATAAATATACGCTGTTTACTGTATATATTGCGAATTTTGCCTTATAAAAAGCAACAGCATAATTTGAAAACATCGCCTTCGACGGAAAGAGCAAGCCTCCCGACTGAAGCTCCTGATTCGTCATTAAAGACCCGCTTAATGCATAGAAAACCGGATATATTGAAAAAGCTACAATAAATATAAGAAATAACCATTTTATCAGCATAAAGGTTGCCTGTAAGACCTTTTTCATTTTTCCACCTCGGATTTTAATAGATTTCATTCAGCTTTCTGCTCAGATAAAGGTAAATGCATGTAAATACACCTACGATTGCAGAAGAAGCTATGCCTGTAGCTGCGCCATAGCCATATTCGGGCGGGATAGCTTCGCCTGCGGAAATGGGAAAAAACAGCTTGTAAACATAAAGGAACATAACCTCCGTCGCACTGGAAGGGCCTCCCTCGGTCAGCACCATGATACTCTGCATGTCCTGGAAAGCAATCAGAATCGCAAGCATCAGTATGAACTGCAATACGCTCCCCATCATCGGAAGGGTGATATAAAGCATCCTCTGCCAGCCGTTGGTGCCGTCAATATCCGCACTTTCGTACACTTCCTTCGGAATGCTTTGCAGTCCGGCGAGGAAATATACCATATAATTACCGATACCTCCCCAGGCCCCGACAATGATAACCGTCAGCATCGCATGCTCTTTGCTGAGCCATCCTATGGATTCGGTTATAATGCCTGCATTCTTCAGCATTATGTTTAGTGTACCGTTATAAGTGTTAAAAATCAGATAGAATATCAAACTCATAACAGAGATACTGATAATAGTAGGCATAAAATAGACAGTCTTCAGAAAACTGCTGCCTCTTTGCTT
Organism: Clostridiaceae bacterium; assembly: GCA_039679375.1. Classification (GTDB taxonomy): domain Bacteria; phylum Bacillota; class Clostridia; order Acetivibrionales; family DTU013; genus JBDKVA01. Next base: position 33,425 of record JBDKVA010000175.1, on the reverse strand, counting down.
TTTATTCAGGAATACCGCCAGTAGAAAGGCTACCGGTATTGTAAGTACGATTTTCCCGGACGCATATACAAATGTATTCAATACAGCCCGCCAAAACAACGGATCTCTGGTAAATAAACGCTTGAAATTATCCAGTCCTGCAAATTTAATGGTGCTTCCCAGTCCTGAATATTCATAAAATGCAAACCCAAGCGTCCATATAATTGGATATATTACCAAACAAATAAATAAAATCAGATTTGGCAGGATCATTAAATAAATAGTAAAATTTTTTTTAATATCTGAAAATTTATTGGTTATTGCACCCATCCGACATCACTTCCTGATATATTAATTTTATCGGCGATTTCCAAAGAATACCGCTCTTTATACTCCGAAGGGGTCAGCCCGGTAACGCTTTTAAATACATCACTGAAATACCTTCTGTCTGCGAAACCCACCGTTTGCGCCACTGTCATTATTTTTTCCCCGCTGTTGGATAAAAGCTCTTTTGCCTTTTCCATCCTCGCTTGTTTCACATAATCACTAAAGGTCCTGCCCTCTTTATGCTTGAATATCCTTGTAAAATAAACCGGATGCAGGTGAACTACCGTTGATATTTTCTCCAGTGAAAGATCGCCTGACAAGTGATTTATAACATACTTTTTCGCTATTTTGACCGCGTCATCCGTGTCCATCTGTTTTTCCAGAGCAATACCCTCCTGAAGCAAATGCATTGTGTCCTGAAAGCTCTTTTTAAGTTTTTCATAATCACCGGCATTATTCATACCGTCGTATAGATCCACGTCCTTGAAATATTCGCACAGGAACCCATTATTATTGCTGAATTCCCAATAAATAACCGAAATGATATTATGGAAAATACCTTTTAATATATGCGGCATTAGTATACGGTAGTGTTCTACATAACAAATCAGGTCATCTATGCATTTGTCCATTTCATTTGCCGAGTGTGAGCTCATAGAACCGATCAGCTTCTTTATATGGCAGAAGATCTCACCATCCATCTGAGTCTTTTCAGACAAGATCTGATTGATGGAGATCACATTCCCGGAACCCATGGTGAATCTGCATGACAGAGCCATACATGCATCTTTGTAGGATTGGCGGACATTACATATATCTTCATACCATTTACCCACTCCAATACTTGCTTTTACTTCAAGCTTACTTTCCAAAACATCAATATAATTATGTGCTAGTACTGCAATATTTTTATCAACATTTTTTTCTTCGATGTCTGCTGTATTTATAATGGCAACAATATCACCGTCTTTTTCCCCATAAGCAATACATGGCAATTCCTTCGGTGTAATCTCTTCTATGAGCCTGCATACCTTATTCGCCAGACCGGCTGTATTTTGGATATCAGCCGAAACAGGCCTCCCATTAATACTTTCACAGCTTAAAACCAATACGAAAAAGCCCTTCGCACCTATCTTTAGCTTGAAGCCTATGTCATTGAGCATAGTAAAAAGATATTCTCCGGAGAGAGCTTCATCTCCGCATATCAACTGATGCAGCAGATCACACCTGGATGTATCCATTTCTCTGAAATCTCTGTTTTTCAGAAAATAGTCCTTAATTTCCTGTTCTTTTTGTGACTCAACCAGTGCATCCCTGGCCTGACATACAGCCTCGACGATTTTATCAATACCTACTGGTTTTAAAAGATACTTAAATATACCAAGCTCAATTGCCTTCTGTGCATATTCAAACTTATCATACCCGCTTAAAAGAATTATTTTTGAACACGGCCGCTTTTTCAAAACAGCCTTGGACAATTCCAGGCCATCCATAATGGGCATATATATATCTGTAATGATGATATCAGGTACATTTTCACACATAAGCGCCAATGCCTCCCTGCCATTTGAAGCGCTGCCCATCACTTCAATGTTATAGGACGTCCAGTCCGCCATCTTCATGATGCCCTTTACGACGTTGGCTTTGTCATCTACAAGTAACAGTTTGAACATATGCACCCCTCACGAAGGTCACGTTAATCCTAATACCCGTTTCATATTCAATCCAAAAACTTTCTCCTTAGCCTGCCTTGGAATACCTGCCATACCTACACGTCCTATTGCAGGGAATATATCCAGAAAAACAGCATCCGAACCAAACACTACGCGGTCTTCTCCTGCTTCGCGAACCATAAACTCGATCATACCTTCATAGTGCCACGACCCGGTAATATCCAATACTATATTGCTGTATCTATTCGCCAGCTCTACAGCAAGCCTCTGAGCAGGAATCTCTCCTCCGGAATGGCCAAGTATGAATATGACGTCCGGGTATTCCCTTGCCAGATTAAAAAACTTTTTTACCTGTTCCACTCCCCACACGTGGGAAAGAACGGATATTTTTTTCTCCGACGCGAATTGATATACCGGAAGATACTTCTTGTCGTCCGCGTCGCATTGATGAAACACAGGATGGATTTTTATCTGGCGGAAGCCGCCCATGTTCCAGCAACGATTTAACTCGCTCCTGATTTCACCGGGAAAATTAGGGTTAATGACGATTTGCCCGAAAAACCTTCCGGGATACTTCTTCACCAGCCGGCGTATTTCGTCATTTCCCTTCCTGAAATCTTCGCTCAATGAAAGCAAAGATGAGATACACCCTGCATTGACACCGCACCTGTCCATCATGCGGACCAGTTGCCCGTCATCACATTGAACAGGGAAATCGTTGACTTTACCCAGATGCATATGGTTGTCAAGTATAAAAACATCATCAAGGGCTTCCCCGTGAAGTATTTTATTGTAAAAGTACATGTCTTCCATTATATAATGCACCCCCAAGAAAATTCATTTCACTCATGACTTAAGCCCTGAAGCGAATTTTCTTGTCCGCTATGGAACCCTATGGTTCCCCTCGGCGGATACCTTATTCGCTTGACTTGCATCCTGAGCCCCCTCCTTAAGCCGGGAAAGGGGATTCCCCTTTCCAAACCCCAGCATAGGAATTTCTTAGGATATTCTTAAATTCCTATGCTCCAAGCAACTCAATCAAGTTGCCGGATGCGATCAGGCCTTTTTCTTCATTGCTCATACTGCAGTATGACACCAGCGCTATAGCCGAGCCCATGGAATATTTAGGGTATCCTGTCCCGAAAAGGAACCTCTCCGGTCCGAACCTGCCGACGAGGCGATCCAATTCACACGGTACCTTGAACATGGAAGTCTCAATATATACATTTCTGCACGCCTCCATTAGAGGATACACCATCCTGCCATTCCGGTAACCTACTCCCGTCACAATAATTTTCAATTTTCCATAACCGGCGGCAATCTCATGTACTTCCTCCCAACTGGTCTGTTCAAGGCCGATAAAAAGCGGTATTTGGTACTCCTCCAGCACTCTGTATATTTTATCCATAGTCCAGGGCTTAAGCGAAAAATTGTGACACTCAGCTGACGGGAAAACCCTCACTGCCTTCACGCCATGTTTCTTCATTTCACCGGGCAAATCCTCAGGTTTGCAGAAATCACCTGCATGACCGGGGATGATAGTCCACATCGGATGAATACTCATAGAGCCAGCAAGCATGCTATTCAGTTCCTGATTACCTGTCATCGGATCATAATTCCTGCAGGCAATATTCCAGACCAGCGCCTCTGAAATTCCGCAGCAAGCCATATGCTCCTTGAGACCGGATGCATTACATACCGGCTGATCCTCCGGCAGCTTACTGAATCCTATACTGCAGTTGCAGTCAAACCATGTTATTCCGTTTATTTGCTGCATTTCTATCACCTGAATCCTCTATATATGGGAGAGGATCGCAGCCTTAGGCTGCGATCCCTAAACCATTATTTTATTGGCTGTTCATACGTAAAGTCAGGAATAACGATTTTCTTTGTTGCTCCGTCGGCAATAGCTTTTTCATATCCGGCGTTGTATCTCTTGTTCAAATCCTCCAATGCGCCGTCCAGATCTGAAATCCCACCGAGCAGATAATCTACAAATACCTGGTAGTAAGATTTTCCTTCAGGCTTCACGTTATTGGGAGCAGCAGGATACGGAGCGTCTCCCTCATCAAATTTCATATATGGATATTTCTTTGAGAACTCCGATTCGACATTTTTAAGCGAAGGCAAAGATGTAACTCCCAACCCGGCTTCTATATATCCTTTTAAATGCTCGTCGCTGAAAAGGAATTCCAGAACGCGCCAGGCCTCTTTCTTATGCTCGGACTGGCTGCTCATCGCCCAGCGTCTTCCTTCGTCCAGCCAGAGTTTACCGTTATCATCTGCTTTTAATGAAGGGATAGGTCCAATCTGCCAGTCGATATTTGTCGGGAACTGTGCCTTGAATACATTTGGCTCGAAGGCATTCCAGCATAGATACATGCCAATTTTCCCGTTAGCGAACTGGCTTCTCAGGGGATCAATGTCCAATGATTCCGAGCCGGGGAAAATGATTTTTTCATCAAATAGTCTTTTATAAACCTGAAGCAAGGGCTTAAAAGGCTTAAAATCATATTGTCCGGTTTTAAAGTCGAACCCCTTGTATGAAAGCTCGCTCTTCATAGCTACATAGTTTAACGAACGTGTCAGGCCGCTTTCAGGGTTTTTAAGATTCAGGGCGGTACCATAAATCCCTTCCCCTTTCAGCTTTTCAGTAATAAGCTTTGCCTGATCGACAAATTCGTCCATTGTCTTGGGTAGCTCCGTGATGCCGGCCTTCTTCATGATTTCCTTGTTATAGATAAGCCTTGAGGTCTGCCCGGCAACTTTAGCGGTATAAATTTTACCGGCTTCCATGTTGACGCCCTCAACAAAGGCGTTCTCTCCAAATTTCGCCTTAAATTCGGGTGTCATATAATCATTCAACGGCTCAAGCGCGTCCATGTCAAATGCTTTGTTATAAGCTCCCCATGCACTCACTTCAATAATATCAGGTGCTTGTCCGGTTTTGAAGGCAAGCTCCAGAACCTGATTGTAATTATCAGTCATTACCTGATATTCGATTTCTATATCCGGATTCTTCTCCATGAAACTTACAAACGCAGCATTCATGAAGTCCATATCATGCCTTGCCCCCGACATAATACTGAGTTTGACCTTTTCAGCCGCCTGTGCCGTATTAACGTCCTTTACTTCGCTTTGGGTTCCCGCCTTGGTTTGCGAATCCGCAGATGCTTCTTCATTCTTGGAACTGCCGCAGCCCGATAGCGCAAAAATCATCATGGCCGCCATAGTTAACGCCAGAAACTTTAGAAATCTCTTCGACATGTTTTCTCCCCCTTTATTTATTTTATAGCAATTATACAATACCGTCCTTCAGGTATTAATGCTGCAAACTTTACAGGATGGGGGAATATTTTAACTTCTTGCCGGAATAATAATAACAAGCATGGTTCCCTCTCCGGGCGTACTGGAAATTCTAAATTGCAGCGTATCTCCGTATTCCAATAGCAGGCGGTTATAAACATTATTCATTCCAAAACCTGACTTCACCTCATGGATTGCATGGATATCCTCATTCTCAATAATCCTTCCGAATCCGTTACCATTATCGCTTATGTTTATCTTAACCTGGTTTGAAGCTTCTTCAATTACGATCTTGATATATCCTTTGCGCTCCACCCCTTCGAAGCCGTGCAGGAGCGAGTTTTCCACCAATGGCTGCAGAATGACCTTCGGCACCAGATAGCTCAATACCTCCTTTTGCGCATATACGTCGAAATTGAAACGATCTTCATAATTTGCCTTTTGCAGCTCCAGATAGCTTTTTACATGAGTTATTTCATCATTTATGGTAATGAACTCATTTCCCTTGCTTAAGCTTAACCTGAGCATATCGGAAAGGGATAATATCATGCGGCTCGCTTCTTCCTTTTCTCTTATGTTGATATTCCAATAGATCGAGTCAAGAGTGTTATAAAGAAAGTGGGGATTGATCTGAGCCTGAAGTGCTTTTATTTCGGCTTTTCGTTTTGCTATCTGCTCTTTCTTAACGTTTTCCTTCTCCGTATATAATACTTCAATCAGATGCCCTTGATTTTCAATTAGCTCCTTGATTTCATTGATCATAAAATTGATATTTCTACCGAGTTCTCCGACTTCATCCTGTGAATCATTGATTACACGCGCGCTGAAATCCTTATCCGCAATTTTCCTTACAACAAGCTGGAGCCTGTAAAGAGGATTTGTAATACTTTTAGACAGCAGGAAGGACAACGGAATCGCAACAAGTATACATATTATTACGGACATGAAGATCGTTTTTCCGGCGTTATTCAGCTCCTGCTTCAATTCATTCTCCGACTTTAAATACACAACCTTCCAATCCGCTACGCTTTGGGTGTTAAAAGATACCAGATAGTTGCTTCCCTCCTCATAGCCATAATACCTGAAGTGCCCCGACTTATTATCATACACAAGCTCTTTGAACTTACTGTCGGAAATAATACTCTTATATTCGTCTTCAGCATCTCCGAGTACAATTTCTCCGGTATCATCCAATATAACGATCTGATCTGTGGGATTAGTCTTTATAGCTTCAAAATAATCCAGTATCTCCTGCTCCTTCAAATTGACAACCAGTACCAATTTGCGCTCATCTTCGAATGCAGGCAATTTCATGGCAAAAGATATAATGCGGTCAGACGTTCCCAATACATCATCCGGTCTCGCATTTTTCCACATAATACCGTCTTCCATGTTTCCTTTGAAACCTTCAAAAAGCGATAGCTTTTCCATATCGCTATGAAGTACCGATACGCGGCTTGCCTCATAGAATACGCCCTTTGGCGTATAAAGTATGATGGAGGATATAAAGGGATCTCCCATTTTAAACTCGGAAAAAATAGAACTGAATCGGGTAAACTGCAGCTCATAATTTCCCTCGCCATATAATATATCATCCAATACTGTCTGGAAATCTTTCGAGAGCAGTAAATAATAAGTTCTGCGGATAATATCCGGAATTTTCTGGTCATTATAATCCTTGCACTGCCTTACGATGCTATCAAGGTTTTTCAGGGATTCCGTTATCATTATGGAAGACGAATTTTTAAATGAATATATGGCAGTAACCAAGGTGGACATTATAACCATTACAATAATGACAATGTTGATCTTATTGTTTAGTTTCAAATCCCGAATAACTTTAAACATAAAACAGCCTCAGTAAATACGTCTTTTCCCTAATAATTACATCCAATGCCATAAAGAAATTTACTTCGTCTTATACATCGTTTATATCTGAGCTATTTAAAGTTGAACAAATGATTTGTACTAATGAATTAATAAAATTTGTTCAACATCAAATCAAGGTAATACATATGAAAAAACTTATGATCCCAATTCTTTTTTTCAATGTATATATTTAAAGTTAGATTAATTGAATGAAATTTTCTAAACGCCTGTCTTCGCAAACATCATAGAATCACTGCTGTTTGCGCAGCCATTCGCTAAGAAAATTAGTTCATTCAATATGGATTTACATTTTCTCGGGCGCGCTGATACTCAAGATATCCAGCACATTCCTGATCACGGTCTTTGTCGATGCCACGAGCAGCAGACGCGCCTTCATCAGGCCTTCCTCCTCGCCTTTTACCCTGCATGCATTGTAGAAGCTGTGGAAAAGCGAAGCCACATCCGTCACATACCTCGTCAGTCTGCTGGGTTCGAGAGTTTGAGCAGATATCCTGATCTCGTCGGGGCACTCTGCAAGCTTTTTGATAAGTTCAAGCTCTTCCGGAGCCGAAAGCCTCGTAAGCTCTACCTCTTCAACGGAAGGCACTGTTATGCCTTCGCTTTCAAGCAGCCGGAGCATGCTGCAGATCCTTGCGTGGGCATATTGAACGTAATAAACAGGGTTTTCATTGGATTGCTTCACCGCCAGGTCCATATCAAAATCCAGATGGCTGCCTGACGCTTTGGTATTGAATATAAATCTGGCGGCATCCCTTCCCACCTCCTCAAGGAGGTCATCAAGTGAGATAGCCCTGCCGGTCCGTTTGGACATCCTGGCTACTTCACCGTCCTTGAACAGCCTGACGAGCTGGAAAATGATAATATCAAATTTGGATGGGTCGACCCCAAGCGCCTCTACAGCTGCCTTCATCCTTGCAACGTGGCCATGATGGTCGGCGCCGAGCAGGTTAATGACCCAGTCGAAGCCCCGCTTTAAAAATTTATTGCGGTGATAGGCGATATCGGAAGCAAAATAGGTGGGCAGGCCATTGTTCCTGACAATGACTTCATCCTTCTCAGCACCGAACTCCGTAGCCTTGAACCATTCGGCGCCATCTTTTTCATAGGTAAGATTTTTTTCCCTGAGATAATTAAGCGTATCCTCCAGTTCACCGCTGTCATAGAGTGATTGCTCCGAAAACCAGACGTCATATTTTATTCCATACGTTTCAAGCCCTTTTCTGATCCGCTCAAGGTTTTTCGGCAAGGCATAGTCCACCAGCGCCTTGCGTCTTTCGGCAGGCTCGGCCGAAAGAAGGCCGTCTCCATATTCATTGATATAATTTTTCATATGGTCGATGATATCTTCTCCCTGATATCCATCTTCAGGGAACCCGATTGCGTCGTTTCCCTTCAGTAGCTGAATATATCTGGCTTCCAGAGAGATGCCGAACTTCTCGATCTGATTTCCGGCATTGTTCACGTAGAATTCGCGCGTCACATCATAGCCTGCAGCCTGAAGCACGCTTGCGATGCAGTCGCCCAGCGCGCCGCCCCTTGCATTTCCCATATGGAGCGGTCCCGTAGGATTTGCGCTGACAAATTCGACCATGACCTTCCTGCCGCCGCCGATATTGACCCTGCCATAATTCTCACGTTCCGCGCCGATTATTTTGAGCACGTCATACTGCCAGCCACTCTTGAGGTAAAAATTAATAAAGCCGGGGCCTGCGCATACTGCGCGGTCAATATATGTATCTGAGAAATCCATGTTCGATATAAGTATCGACGCTGCTTTAGCAGGCGCCATCCTTGCCTGTCTGGCAAGCTGCATGGCAATATTTGTAGAAAACTCCCCGTGTTCCTTCTCTTTAGGCGTTTCTATCGTAATCTCGTCTACCGCTGCAGCCGCAAGTTCACCTTTTGCAGCCGCAGCAGACAGAGCCCCCTTAACTGTATTCCTGACCTGCGCTCTTATGTCCTCTATAATGTTTATCATCTGCACATCCTGCCTCTCTTATCGACATGAAAAAATCATTTTCACCCGTATTATTATTGTCAATCTCGATCTGATAGCCTACGCGTATTTCCCCGCCATTGTCATCCATCCTGACATCGACTGCATTTGCCAGCACGCCAATGGTAAATGCGCCGTGTTCCGTATCATAGTAGGAAACATGCTTTTGCCCCTGCTGAAACACAAAGTGGGAATTTACCGAACCCTCTCTAATGAGCGTTACGACTCCGTCCATCACCTTCAGCGTCGTCGTCGTACCCTTCATACCCGTGACCTCGCTTTCATTGTAAGTCACATAGTAAGTATTATCTTCCCTGGAATACTTGCCTTCAGTGACCAGCTCCATGGTATTCATGTCCTGGTCTTCATGGGACTGCGTGCCTTTTACCGATATGATCACATTTTTATCCATAAAACACGCACCTTTCCTGCAGCTCGCCGTTTCCAGCCGCAAACCGTTGTTTTCTCCTGCACTTCCTACTTCGTTAAATTGTCCGTCAATATTTCTCAATGTCCACCTTCTCCGCCGAGTTTACTGTCCTGCCGAGGATAATGCTGCAGAGTGATTCGAACTTCTCCACACTGTCGCTTGTATAATAACGGTAAACAGGTTTGAACCGAATGTCTCTTTGCATATTATGATCATCTATCGTCTTTTTTACAACTCTTGTTACTTCCATTGCAGAGCTGACAAGCTTAACTTCGTTCCCCATGACCTTTGAGATGGTCGTTTTCAGCAATGGGTAATGCGTGCAGCCCAGCACCAGTGTGTCAACTCCTGTCTCTTTCAGGGGTAGAAGGTATTTCTCGGCAATTTGGAGCGTAATGCCGCTTTCCCACCATTCCCTTCCTTCCTCCACCAAAGGGACAAAAAGAGGGCAGGCTCTTTGATATATTTCGATATTATTGTCAAGTTTATTAACAGCTTTTTGATATGCCCCGCTGTTTATTGTCGCAGTCGTTCCGATGATGCCGAGCTTTTTATTCCTTGTCTCCGCTGCTCCTGCTGCCGCGCCTGCGCCGATCACTTCTACGACCGGCATATCAATATTCTTTTTTACTATTTCATAGCCATGTGCGCTCATTGTGTTGCATGCAATCACAATCATTTTTATATCAAGGCTCATCAGAAATCTTATATTCTGAAGCGTATATTTGATGACCGTTTCACTTGATTTTGTGCCATACGGCGCACGACCGCTGTCTCCAAAGTAGATCACGCTTTCACCGGACAGCTGCTCAACAATTTCCTTAAAAACAGTCAAACCCCCAAGACCGGAATCAAAAACTCCAATCGCTCTGTTATCCATAAATAGAATTTCCCCCAAAATACGACCTTTAAACGGTAATTTTCATCTTCACGTGCCTTTTAAAGAATTATTAATAAAGACAATGAAAACAACTCATATAAATATATTTTTCATTTTACTATTTAAGTACCGCGACTTCAACCCTTGAAGATACATTTTGATAAGACATTTTAAACTACCGGACAGAAAAAACGACACTGTTTAAATAATCAGCTCCGGCCAGGTCAGCAGAAAGCAGAGTGATTTGATAATCGATCCATATTGTTGCGGTTCCGGATTTTTGTTTGCTCAGTAAAATCACCGGGCTTGTCTGCAGCGTTTCATAGGTGCTGCCCGTAGATGCTTTGAGCTTTATTCTGCTTACATCGATGGTATTTGCTCCGTTACTGAAGTTTGTACCGGATGCGGTAAGGATCCAATTGTCTTTTGCCGATGTAACCTGAAGTTCGGCAGCGCCGGTGAATGTGTATGTATTTTCGTATGATATGTTTCCCAGGTCAAAGGTAACAGGAGATACCGTTATGGTCTGGCTCAGGACTTGCGCGTCTGCAGCTGCCTGCATATCCGGCGAGGAAGCGCCGCCTTCCGGCAGGGACTGGCTTCCTTCCGTCAAAGGTTTTTCTTTGGTATCCATGGTGTTTTGACCTACGGGTATGGCCTCTGCTTCAATATCCTGCAAAGAATCCCCGCCTACCAACAATGCGGCATCTGTGGTAGTACCGGTATCGCCTCCGGCAGGTATGGGTTCATCATTTATGTATACGTACTGCCCGTCTGTGCCCATGATGATTTCATTTCGACTGTCCTCCGCCTGTCCCGCAGGTATCTGTTCGGATTGGATTTCTTCATTTGCTTGCGGTATATCCTCACAATAGGATGAAGAGAATGATAAAAACAAAAAGGCTAACAAAACGCAAATAAATCCCTTCATTTTTCATCACTCCTCTTCCTTTATATCATCATATTACAATAAGCACAGATATAAATAAACATAAATTTGAATTAAACTGTAAAAAAGCAGGGCTGCCATTCAAGCAACTCTGCTCCGTTCTAACAAGCCCTGATGTTCATTCCAGAATTTCAAGCTCATCCATTTTACTTACCGCGACTTCAACCCTTGAAAAAATTTTCTCTATTCTGGGAACTATTCATGGTAAATAAGTGTCAAAGATTTAATATTTGTTTACTTTTTTGAGTGATTTATGTTTTACAATTAATTTGCAGATGCAGAAATAAAAATGTATAATCTTGGGGATTAAGAAATGTTTATGAGGAGAATGGGTTGGATATGCATAAGGCGCTAAGACTGCCAATGTTTCGTAAAAACAAAGGACATTATTACACTACGAAAAAACGCCGCAATGTGCTTTTTGGCTTATTATTTATATTGCCATCCTTTGCCGGTTGTGCTGTTTTTGTTCTTATTCCATTTGTGGATGTTATTCGACGTTCATTTACACTTGGTTTTACCGGTGAATTCGTCTGGTTTTACAATTACGCTGACATTTTTCAAAACAGTGCATTCCAGTTGGCAACAGTCAATACGCTGCGTTTTGTAGGTATCTGTGTGCCGTTATTACTTCTGATATCACTTGTGCTTGCACTTTTATTGAACCAAAAAGTAATGGGACGGGGGATGCTTAGGGCTGCATTTCTGGTGCCACTGGCTATTCCGGTGGCTTCAGTTGCGCTTCTGTGGCAGATATTGTTCCATCAAAATGGATTGATGGGCAATCTACTGGTGCTGTTGGGAAAGGAGCGTATCGATTGGATGCGGACGGATTGGGCATTATTGTGCCTGATTATAAGTTATATCTGGAAGAATGTTGGTTATAACATCGTTCTTTTCCTTGCAGGCTTGAGTAACATTTCGGTTGCCCAGTACGAGGCGGCGCGTATAGATGGTGCAAATTCATTCCGGATATTCCGCAGTATCACATGGCCGGGTCTGATGCCTACCCTTTTTACGGTGGCTGTGTTGTCGCTGCTCAATACTTTCAAGGTATTCCGGGAGGCTTACCTGGTGGCAGGCGATTATCCTACGCAGAACATTTATCTTTTGCAGCACACACTCAACAACTGGTTTACGCAATTACAAATGGAAAGGTTGTGCGCGGCTGCTACAGTGATTGCCATTGTCATTATTGCACTGGTGGCGTTGCTCCGCCGAAGCTGGCGAACAGACAATGATGAATCGTGATGTGTATAATACGTGATGTGTATAATATAGGCGGTTTTATTAAATAAGTATTGGAAGGCTAAAGGATGAAGCTGAAATTAATCATACGTACAGTGTTTCTCTGGCTCCTTGCAGCAGTGGCGCTGATGCCCTTGGTTATGACACTGAGCGGATCGCTGATGGGCAAGACCGAATTAATTGATAATATAGGTCCGGTTCTGCAGGATGGTAAGGGTAGCGTAGGAATGCCAATTTTCCCCGGTATGCCGACTTTGAAACAATATCTGCAATTACTGCTGGATACACCAAAATTCCTCGATATGTTCTGGAACTCGGTAATGCTGGTAGTGCCTATTCTCATTGGCCAGGTCCTGGTAGGAACACTGGCGGCGTGGGGATTTGCACGCTATCGCTTCCGGTTCAAGGAGGGGTTGTTCATGCTCTATATTGCATTGATGATGATGCCCTTCCAGGTAACGCTGGTGCCAACCAACCTGGTGCTTGATGCGCTGCATCTGCTGGATTCCCGGTGGGCATTGATTCTTCCGGCGATATTTAATACCATTGCTGTATTTTTACTGCGGCAATTCTTCGAGTCAGTACCGCGGGCAATGAGTGAAGCAGCTGAGATCGATGGCGCAGGAGAGTGGAAGGTATTTTTGAAGGTTGCGTTGCCTATTGCTGTGCCTGGGATTGTTTCACTGGTAGTTCTCCAGTTTTTTGAGAATTGGAATCTGGTTGAACCTGGGCTTATTTTCCTCCGAGACAGGCAAAAATGGCCGCTGTCACTATATTTGACAACAATCGGACAATCCAATGCAGATGTAGCGATGGCATCCTCAATTATAACAATACTCCCTGCAATATTGATTTTTCTCTATGGGGAAACATACCTGTTGCAGGGAATCCGGGTATCGGGTCTGAAAGAGTAGACAAAAGGAGTGGGATTTATGAACAACCTGAGCATGGAAAGGGAGACGAAGCCGAGAAAAAAGGCGGCAAAGGCACTGGCAGGATTTATGGCAGTCATGGCGCTGTTAACGATAGGTTCCCGGATGCTGGAGAATTTTTCGATGGCCGAGGTGGCAATCACGCGCGCATCCAGCGGTATGCTGGAGCGGGTGCTGGAGACCAGCGGCACTATTAAAATATCCAACGACGAACCAGTAAGGGCAGAAGATGCATTGACGGTGCTGAAGGTGCAAGTGAGCAATGGGGATGCCGTAGAGGCAGGTGCGCCTCTGGTAACAGTAGATATTGATCTGTTGAAGGAAAAGCTTACACAGGCACAAATCGATCTCAGGAAAAAGGAGTTGGCTAAACAAAGCGCCAGTATTCCGACAGACGTCACAACTCCAGAAGAATTGCTTGCCAATGCGCTTCGCGCCCGAGAAGATGCTAACCAGAGGGTATCCGAGAACGAAATCAATGCCGACCTGGCCCTGGTAGCAGCCGAGGAAACGCTGGCGCTGAATAAAAAGCTGCTGGAGCGCTCGTTTACAAAAGGTTTGGCCTCAGCTGAAGAAGCATTGGCACTGGCACAGGAGGATCTAACTAAAAATGTAACTACGTCGCAAAAGGCATATGAAGCAGCACAAAAAAAATATAATGAAATGACTAGTGCTGATACCGGTATATGGGCTACTGAAAAAGCAAAAGCATACAGGACATATATAGATAGTGAACTGGCACTTATAGCCGCTATTCAGGAACGGTTTATGGAAACTGATTATACTTCAGACGAACAGCTAAAGGTTGCAATTGCAATGGCGCAGGTTTTAGCCGCCGAGGCGCAGCTCTCAAAAGTAAATCCGGCAGACGCTGCGGCATATCAGACTGCACAGAACGTTTTAGCCGCCGCCAACGCGGCGCTTGAAGCCGCCAAAAATTATCGCGGGCTTAAAGGCCAGGAACTGAATGAAAAAGTGGATAAGGCAAATAAAGATCGCGACAAAGCGTACGACTACTATGTTCAAGTGTACAATGAGACTGCGCCTGATATCCTTGAACAGATTGCAAATGCGCTGGAAGATCAGACGAATAAGCAGAAAGCTTATGAAAAGGCTGTCAAGGATGGTAATAAAGCGGTAACTGAAGCTCAGGAGACCCTTGATAATACCAAACTGGCAATGGCCTTATGGCAGGAGGGTACCCTCATCTCCAACGACGAGCGGACGCCTGCCGGCATCGAAACTGCCTTGAAAAGCGTGGAAACCTCTGCCGAAGCGTTGACAACAGCACAGAAAAACAGGGAAAAGGTGCTGAAAGAAAACAGCCGTACTATTGAAGATGCGGATAAGGCGCTCGATAAAGCCCGTAATGATGCTGCGCGCCAAACGAAAACCGACCGTATTTCAGCGGAATCAAAAAAACTGGACAATATGGCTGCAGAGGCGGAATTAGAGAAAGCTAAAAAAAGTGTTGAACGTTTGAAAAAACTTGTAGACACCAAAGGCATAATAACTGCCCCTATTGCCGGTATCGTATCGGAAATCACTGCAAGCGAAGGCGCATCAATTGCTGAAGGCGCCGTGATTGCAAGGATAGCCGCAGGTGAAAAGTCAATGAAAATAATAGCCACAGTAACAGCTGATGAGGCTAATCAACTCAAGGTTGGGCTTGAGGCAGAGCTTTATTCGGATAGGATGTGGGCCTCAGGGAAGATCACAGATATCCGGAGAGCATCCGGTACAAGCGGACAGACAGGGGGACAGACGATGTATGAGGTGCATATAGGCATCAATCCCGGTCAAGGAGATTTTTTTGTAGGGGATTCTGTTCGCATTACAATACGGCAGACATCCCAACGGTATAATACTGTTATTCCTCTCAGCGCTCTCAGAGAGGATACGGACGGGAAGTTTGTGTTTATTCTGGAAGAGCAGAGCGGAGCGCTTGGAACACGGCAGATTGTAAGGCGTGTTGATGTAACGGTACAGGAGAGCAACTCTGAAAAAGCTGCTGTAAGCGGCGCATTCTCCGAGTGGGAAAAGCTGATTGAGCGCGGAGACAGGGAACTTAAAAACGGCGACCGTGTACGTGTCAAGCAATGATTATGGTATGTAACAAATCACGGCGCCGGGGAAGGAGGGAGTACATATGCACGTAATCAAAAGGACTTTGCATATGGGTGCAGTCTGGCTGCTTATATCTGTATGCCTGTGGGCCGCGGGGGCCGCATGTTTGAATAATGTAATACCAGCGTCGGGGGCTTCGCATTTCAGCATGCGTTTCTCTCCTCTGAGTGCACCTTCCTTTGACGGCATAGAGCAGTATTATGACGAATTGGCATCCATGGCGGAAAAAGCAGTAATTCCAGGAGTAGTTACTGCCTGGGCGGAGGAAAGGAACCGGCAGGCTTCCGCAACGGAATGGAAGGCGGATGTTTCCATAGACATTTACTATGTTGACGGTAATGTCATGGATGTTATGAACCTGGTTCTTATTGCGGGTGTATTTCCCGCCCGTACTGACAAAACAGGCATTTCCATAGATTCAAAAACAGCTGTAAAACTCTTTGGATCGTCTGCGCCTGTAGGCCTTGTCATTACTTCAGGCGGGCAGAAATATACCGTGCGAGGTGTTTTTGAACGTCCGGAAGGAATAGCAGCATTTGGAACAGACACCGGCCGTGGGCTTGCAGTATTATCTCCGCCGCAGGTTGCGACAGGAGCTTTTGGCGGTAAAACAAGTAATAAAATCGGAGTGCAAGGTGCAGAATTCTTATTTCCGGCAGGCATATCACCGGATGAAGCAAAGAGCTACGCCACGCAGCTTGCCGGAGAAATGGGACTTGGCGGAGCCGTCTATATCAAGAATTATTCAGCCGGTGATAAAATGCGGAGTCAGCTTGCCCAGTTACCCGGATGGGCAATGATGGCTGTTGCCATACTGATGCTGCTGCATACCGCATACTCACAGACACGTATGATGCTGCGAATGGCATGGCGGCGCTTCAAGTCACGCAATATTTCCGGAAGCATAGCTCTCAATACCATGTTGCGTGGAATGCTATGGGGAGGCGTCATTTTATTGGTATCCGCATGCTTATATCTTTTCGTTCGTCCTGATTTTTCCCTGCCGCCGTCCTATATACCGACTCAATGGTCGGACGTGGGCTTCTGGCCGGAGCTTATAAGAAAGATGATGATGGATCAGGCTGAGAGAAATGCTTTACCTGTCGCACGGCCTGATGCGGTGGCAAATGCCTTGACTGGCTGGGGTGGTGCTTTTATTGCCGCTTCGCTGGGTTCGATTTACTTTTTCAACACATGCCTTTATAAAGTATTGGGACGGCCTGTGTCGACGCGGCTCAGGCGCCATCCCGACGAATGGCCTCATCCGGCGGCACATTGGGATACAAGCAGCTATTTACTCCTGCTGCTATCTGCTGCAGCGCCTGCATTAGGACTCAAGCTGGCTGAGTTATTGGGATTGCGGCCGGTGATTTCCGGTACGGCCTTGACCATGCAGTTCATACCTGCAGCGATGGTATCGGCAGAGTTGATTCTGCGCTTGTGGCCAGGCGCGTTATGGCCCTTGCGGTTCTCTCCGGCGGCGAAAATGCATTTAATAATACATAGAATTCCGGGATTACACCTGTTTAGGAAAAACAGAAATTTTGAAGGATAAGACATGAAGGGGGCAAAAGATTTGTTAAGAAAAATGAGAAGGGTTTTTAGCATCGGACTGGCTTCGCTGATTCTTCTCAGCGGATGTGCAGGAAATGAGAATGACAGGAAGGCAACCAAAGGCGGCTACCGCGAAACGGAGATAAGTATGCCTGAGGGTTATCAACAGAACACCAATCCTTTGTTTTTGAAGGATGGCCGTGTTATTATGATTGCAACTCGTATAATTGAACAAGTGCCACCGGACGGCGAGGCAGTCCCCGCGGATAATAAAGCAAAAGACGGCGAGGCAGCATCCGCGGATGATAAGGTAAAGGACGGTGAGGCAGCATCTGTGGATGGTAAGGCAAAGGACGGCGAGGCAGCATCTGTGGATGGTAAGGCAAAGGACGGCGAGGCCGCATCCGCGGATTGTAAGGCAAAGGACGGCGAGGCAGCATCCGCGGATAGTAAGGCAAAGGACGGCGAGGCAGCATCCGCGGATGGTAAGGCAAAGGACGGCGAGGCAGCATCTGTGGATGGTAAGGCAGCTGCCGTCGATATGCCGATGGTTGAGTACACTCCGCCGGAACAAAAGCATGACATTTTGACATGGCAGGATCTTACAAAAGAGCCTATGGTCGATCCGCTGAAGCTGCCCGCAAACACCTATTTTGATTCGCAAAATGCGTTATTAACGGATGGAGATGGCAATCCTGTTTTACGTGCAAACAGTTATGATCAGGAAAAGGGAGTCCCGAAGTTTGTTCTCTATTGGTTGCCTGAAGCAATTGGGGCCGGAAAGGATGCAACGCCGGTATCACCTGTAAAAGAGCAGCTTCTTGATTTGGGAGAAACCTATCCCAATGCCATTATTGCGTTGCCGGGAGGCTTGTTTGCCGCTTCCAGCTGGGATAGCATTAAAATATACGGTGCGGATGGCAAAAAAGTAAAAGACTTGTCGGTCAGTAACAGCAATATGACATTCAGTGCCGGCAATAAGTTGGTTGTAGTCGATAGGGAAAAGAGCGAGTTGGTTTTTTATGATAGTACAACATTGGAAGAATCAACGCGTTTGAAGGTAGGGAGAAATATTATTAACAATTCGAACAGTGCTGTAGGGCTTGATGATGGTACCCTATTTTTCTACGGTCAGAATGGTATATACAGGGTGGATTCGTCTGTTGCAGCCAGTCCGGCTCCGAATGCTTCAAACAAAGTTGAAGCGGAGATGGTTCTTGATTTTCTTCAGTATTCTCTGGCGGACCCAAATCTCTATGCCAATGGCTTCACAGTTGGCAGTGAGAAGCAGATCATCATCATGGCCAATTCAAATATGATGGGCGGACGTATGTACAGCAGTAGAATGGCTTTAAGTGTAGCAGCGGGAGAGTATTCCGGACAAAAGATGCGTATTTTCCTTTACAAATGGGATCCGGAGCTGGATTTATCCAATAAGACTGTATTGACTGTCAGCTCTTTATTTACCGATCAAATATTACGTGTTGCCGCTTTTGAATTCCAGAAAAAACATCCTGATGTACAGATAAAGATTACACAATACTATGATAAGATGGAAGACCAGATGAAGTGGAGCGATTTTATCCGCACGGTCAACACTGATATTCTCTCCGGGAAAGCTGCAGACATAATGTTCCTGGATAATCTCCCATTAGAAAGCTATATGAGGCGCGGTATTTTAGTTGACTTGAACTCGCTTGTCAATGAGCTGGGCGGCGCCGAGAAGCTGAACATGGGAATTATTAACGGAATGAAGAACAAGGATGGGAAGTTGTACGCACTGCCGTTAACATTTACGACTTACGCACTTATCGGACGCAAAAACGTTATTGATCAGGTAACAGACCTTCAATCACTTCTGACATTGAAGCTGGAGCCTGAACAAAAGGCGCTTACACCTACTCAGAAGCAATCATTGTTCCAACAGCTCTTGATGGCAAATCTGCCGGTGTTTGTTGATAAGCAATCAGGGGATTACCGTTTTGATACGCCAGAGTTTGTCGGTTTCCTCGAACTTTTTGACCGTATTTATAATGAAGCGCAAGTACCGCCGCCTGAACTGCCGGAGAATCCTACTGAAGAAGACTATAGGAAAATTGATACGGGCAATTTTTACCAAAACGCACAGAAAGACCGCTACACCGGAAAGACTGCCATGTCCATGACCACATTGGGAAATCTGGACAGCTTGTCGTACGAGTTTTCATACTCCGGTGGAAAGGATGCTTCCTGGACATTCATGCCCAAGTATAAAGATATAGGCGGAGAGATATTTATACCCCAGACTACCCTAGGTATCAGCGCAAAGGGGAAAAATCAGAAATTGGCAACAGAGTTTGTTAAAATGTTTTTCTCCGGTGAAATTGAAAACGTTGAAAACTATATGTGGGGCTTTTCTATCGTGAAAGACCAGCAGGAAAAGACAATCAAAAACCTTCTGGAAGATTACAAACGGCAGGAGGAAGCTGGAGGAAAGCGTCAAATGAATATTGATGAAAAAACAATTATTGATATGATAACACTGACTGAACAACAGATGCACGATATAGTGAACCGACTGGAAGAGTGTACAATTCCAATACAGTATGATCAAACACTTAATGAATTTTTAAATGAAGAATTAAAGCCTTTCCTGTATGGCCGTAAAACTGCAAAAGAAGCAGCAGATGCACTGCAGCGCAGAGCTGCCGCATATCTGGCGGAATAACAGAGCGGAGATTTCCCGTACATTTTTTAGGTGTTTACACTAATTAAAAAAGGCTGCCTCAAACTGTTTCCTGGTTTGAGAAGCCTTTTTTGTACGTCGCTCATAGTACGCAGCCCAACGCCTTATTCCAATATCTCCTGCCCATCCATCGCGCCGTTCTGGCCAGATGTTTCCGTGCTATCCCCGCTGGCCGGTTTATCCCCTTGCACAGGCGAACCTTCCGCATTCCCTTCAGTGGCATTGCTTTCGCCTATACCCTCCGCAGCGGGCTGTACGGCTTCTTTACTTATAAGTTGAGTACTTCTGGGGAAAAGGCTGTTAAACTGGAAGTTCCCCATGAATTCCTTCTGCGCCTTGCCATCAATTGTGAATTTGACCTTCTGGATATCCTCCAGCTCAGTCAGAGAGTTAACGATCGAGTAAATTGTCATTTTTTCCGCATCTTTTCCGCCAGGGTGTTTTGTTTTAAACTCCTTCGACATGTCAACGGTCGCTACTTTGTTGCTGATGCTCACAGGTGTGCGCAGCTTCGCCTCGGTTGGTATCGTCCGGTTAAAGTTTTTTTCATCTGACGGACCCTTTATCAATTCGTGCACAATGGCCGAAGCCAGATTGCTTGTGCTTTTTTTGGCTTCTGTCGAATCGATGTACCTGATCTCAAGCTTCAGCTTCGTATTATCCTTGTTGGCAAAATAAAGTCTTATAGGAGTTTTATCCGTCAGTCGGCTGGCTTCATCCTCTCCTATGACAATACTGCTTACAGGGCGCAATTCATCATTGGATTCCTCCTGCAGCCCTATGCTCTGAAGAAGGCTGCATCCTGACAACATCACCAGCATAACCGAAATAAACATTAAAAATGACAGGGTTCTTTTCATTTTAGGCCACCTCACAGCTACTCTGAACAGTTAAGGTAAAAGATTACCGAAATACTGCCAGGTAAATATCATCTAAGATATTTTTATGCCGCTGTGGCCTTTAGTATTCTATATATAATTATATTTCCATATCTTTTGTTATAATACTGACCATCGCCTTCACATCTTCATCCACAACACTGTAGCATATCTCAAGCCCGTTCCGCTCACCTTTTACAATGCCTGCAGATTTCAGCTTCGAGAGGTGTTGGGATACCGTGGATTGCGGTAATTTCAGGCACTCCTGTATTTTCGTCACATTGCAGCTTTTATCCATCAGGCCTTTTATGATACAGAGCCTGCATGGGTGTGCAATCGCCTTTAATTTTTCAGCCTTCTCTTCAAAAACTTTCGTATCCAAATTCAACCCCCCAGCCATACTTCCAAACTTAAAATACATCATAACCTTACCAGTTCTGCATAGCATATACAAGTCCCAAATTTAATAAATAACTCTGCGGCTACATCGCTTTGGTATACTTGTCGGCAAAGGAGCTGGCGCAATAGCTGTCAGGTTTTATTTTAGGTACGAAATTCAAGCCCTTGACCATTCCGACCATTTCATTAATAAGGCTTTTGGTCTGACCTTTCGTGCCGACATCAATATGGAACTCAAATGTAACACCCGTAGAACGCCCATAAGGACTGACTGCCCGGCGTATACGGTTCATCCGTTCCTCGTCAAACAGGTAGGCAAGCTGCAGGCTGGCGCAGGTCTCCAGATAGATCTTCTCCCTGAGGTTCATGACCGGCCTTTGCATCTCGTATTTGTGAAGGAAGCCGATGGCGCCTTTTCCGATCCGATGGATGAGGATGCAGGATACAAATACGGTTTTAGTCCCGACCTGTGAATCCGTACCGACTGAAATACTGTAGGAGCAGTCGGTGTCCGCCTTAATGAAATCGATTATGTCGCAGCATACCTGCTCAAAGTTCAGCCCATCTTTTCTAAGACTTCGGAAGGTCGTATTCTCGTCGATTATAAGTGAGTTTCCAAGCAGCATGGATGTATCCTCCTGTTCCTTTCATATCGTAGTTTATTAATCAAAATCTCGGGGGCACCGAGCCCCACTCGCTTTTGGGGCAAGATGTCACTATGCTCCATAATAAAAAAAACCTGTGTCAAAGCAATGTCACAGGGCTTACCTATCATAAAAAATCAAGCCGGCATGAAAGTAGTCCGTATGCCTGCAACCCACCATCCCGTACCGTTTCATACCGTCATTCCCTTCCTCGGATACTCCGAACTTATTTCATTTATATTAACACATGGCAACCATAAAATCAATCGGTCGATTATTAGAGCTTTTTGATTTTACTTTGTAAAGTTGCATGTTGCGATTACCGCTATGTGAAGTCACTAATCCGACTGATTATACAAT
Source organism: Clostridiaceae bacterium (assembly GCA_039679375.1). GTDB lineage: Bacteria > Bacillota > Clostridia > Acetivibrionales > DTU013 > JBDKVA01. The sequence continues at coordinate 11,128 of JBDKVA010000175.1, read as the reverse complement.
ACACGCATACCGCGTGCAAACTAAAAAGAGGCTTTCAGTTTAATTCCCGAGAGCCTCTTTTTTATACTTTACCGGTAATTCCCGGTTAATCGTTTCCACCTCAACTGGCATTCTGGTTTTAGCGGATTCCATAATTGACAGAATGGCAAGTGAAGTGTTTGCGGCGTCATAAATTGGCTGGCATTAGGTGTTATCCAGCCGTATCTACTTTTCTTTAATCTCCATGCATGCTACAGCAAGTTTATCCAGCGCTTCGTCTATGTCTTCCTCCCTGTGGCTGTAATTTACATATGAGACATTATAAAGGCTTATACCGTTTTTGTAAGCCGACCGGAAGAACCTGTCCTTTAGCATTCCGCACCGCATATCCGTCTCCACAAATGTAGGACAGGGCCATAACCCAGAGCATTGCATAGGGATGCTGCACTCGTCGAATAATTTTTTAAGCCCGCTCCACATTCTTTCACCCATTTTCCACAAATGTGAAATAACATCCTCCCTCATATATGTTTCAATTACAGTCTTTGCAGCGGCAAGTGACAAAGCTTCTCCTCCAAAGGTCGAGGAAATTGCCGTATTTCCGCCCATACCGCAACAAGCCATAATATCCTTATCGCCAACATAAGCAGATATCGGCATCCCATTAGCCATACCCTTACTGAATACTGCAAGGTCGGGAACTACCTTGAAATATTCCTGCACTCCGCCTATGGCAATTCTGAAGCCTGTAACAATTTCATCAAATATCAAAACACTGCCATTCTTTCTTGTGATATCACGCAAGAAAGGATAGAATGTTTTACCCTGCTCCATATTACAATAATCAGCAGCAACTACTATAGCGGCTATTTTGCTGTCAAATTCGGCATACAGTCTTTCAATTTCACCTATGTCATTCCATTGGCAGGCATGATGCAAAATACTCAATGCCTCAGGCACTCCGGCAGGAATGCTTTTTGCAGTCTGTCCCGGCAGTGTCCGTGAACCGGGCGCAATACTGTTAAGCCAGCCGTTGTAACCAATTTGAATAATATGATCCCGACCGGTATAAGCCCTGGCAAGTCTTATGCAGGCAGCAACAGCCTCACCGCCTGTTTTAAGAAATCTTACGCGTTGCGCGCAAGGTATTATCTCTTTCAACATTTCCGCAACCTCACACTCCAAAGGATGAGGATGCCCGAATACTATACCGCTGTCCAACTGTTCGCGTATGGCGTCATCAACAGAAACAAACCGGTAACCAAGGGTAACCGGTCCAAGTGCATTCCGGAAATCAATGAACTCTTTTCCATCAACATCCCAAATTCTGCAGCCTTTGCCCCGTATAACCGCATATGGTTCCTCGGGTTCATATTTCGCCGCCTTGGAGCAGGTACTGGAGCCATATGGTATAACTGCATTAAATCTTGCATTCAATATGTCGCATTCAGATATTTTCATTAAATCCCTCCCAGGCAATATTAGCACTAGTGTGCCGCTTCAGCCTTTTATTCCTGTCAACACGATGCCTTCGGTGAAGTATTTCTGGAAAAATAAAAACAATATAAATATGGGAATAAAAGAGACTACGGCACTTGCCATCTGTATGCCGAAATTAGCTGTTCTTTGCAGCAGTGAAGCAAACCCGACCACTATGTTATACATAGTGCTGTCACTGGTATATATCAGAGGATTCATAAAATCATTCCACTTATTCATGAAAGTGAAGGTAGCAACTGTAGCAAGTGCTGACTTGCTGAGAGGTATTATTATCCTGAAGAAGATAATAAAGTCTCCGCAGCCGTCAATATTTGCAGCATCTATCAGCGAGTCAGGAATAGTGGATATATACTGTTTCATAAGGAACATGAACATTACAGACCACATACCCGGAATTAGAAAGGCCCAGAATGTGTCAATCCAGTTGAATTTACTATACATAATGTATCTGGGTATGAGAGTAAGCTGGGAAGGTACCATTAATACCGCCATAAATATCCAGAAAAAAGTTTTACTCCCATGGAACTTTTTCTTGGCAAATATATATCCTACAGCACTGCAAATCAATAACGTCGTAATAACAGGTACAATACTAATTATTGCCGAATTGAGAAACCATTTTGCAACCATGCCCTGGCTAAAAATAGTACTATAATTTAATAAGCTGACTTCCTTGGGAATCCATATCAATGGGTCAGGCACAAATATGGACTGTTTATTAAATGAACCGCCAACCATCATTATAAAAGGGAAAACGTATATAACCGCAAGTAAAAGCATTACAATATAAATAAAAACGTTTGCAAATCTCTTGAGCTTCATAAAATCACAACCCTCTGAAATAAGTTTACAGTATTTATTATTACCAAACCCTTTACACATCCCATAGACAATAGAGCATCAATCGTATGAGACATCTTTGTCAAGCACCTTATATTGCAGCAGCGTAATAAGAAGAATTATAGAAAACAATACATATGCAATACTGCATGCATAACCAAGATTCATGTCTATGAATGCTGTTTTGTAGATCTGGTACACAATGGTATTGGTCGCGTAGTTCGGACCGCCCTTGGTCAAAATATATGGTGACTCGAATATTTGCAATATATCAATGGTAGAAATAATAACAACATACAGGAATATTGGCCTTAACTGGGGTAAAGTGATATGGAAAAAAGTTTGCCGCCAGTTGCTGCCGTCTATTTTGGCCGATTCATATAATGTTGCCGGTATTCCTTTTAAACCTGCATAAAAATATATCATAATATAGCCGCTTACCTTGTATATGCTCAGCAGTACAGTGACCAGCAATGCAGGAAGCTCGCCCGACAAAAACTGCTGGCACGGAACGCCGAAAGCATTCATCAACAGAGTATTTACGATACCGCCGGGTTCTCCTGTAAATAGCCATTTCCATATGCCCGCAAGTATTACTATTGATGTTATGGACGGGAAAAAATATATTGATTTAAAAAGATTCATTCCCTTAAATTTATTGTTTATAAGCAATGCAAGCGCAAGACCCAGGACAATTGTCGGCAGTATATAATACAATGCAAAATTAAGTGTCACCAGAAGTGATTTGCCGATAAGACTGTCATGAAATAGATTACTCCAGTTTTGCAGCCCTACAAACCTTAAATTGCCTCCGAGCGGCCAGTCAAAGAAGCTGACAAAAAGGCTGAAGCCTAACGGAAATATCTCAAATATCAGGAAATGTATCAATACCGGTATTAACACAACCAGTATAAAAGCATTCTTTTTAACCGCTTTTGAAATGCGCATCCATATATTTGATTGCTTAGATGCGGCACTGCTACCTTGTTCATTAGCCATAGTTGCTTCCTTCCCCTTGGACTCTCCCAATATCCGGCCGAAGACGCCGGATGGACCACTATTCAGGTTCATCCGGTGCCTTCAGTAATAATTATTGCTGTGCACTCCTGATGTCCTCAAACTTCTTTATGACCTCTTCCGCTCCCTTTGCAGCATCATTCAATGCCTGCTCGGATGTCTTCCTTCCAAGCATCGCAGCCTGAATTTCCGGTATCAGTATGGGCATAATCTGTCTCTCAGCCGGATGCGACGCGACACTGTATGCACTGTCCAACTGGCTCATAATAACATCGTATCCCTTTACATCAGCATGCATATTGGGTACAGATTTCCTGGGTGCAAGGCATCCTGCAAACTTATTTATCGCTGCCAGGCTTTCCTTATTGGTAACATATTCAATCCATTTATATGTAGAATCCGGATCCTTGGAATCCTTGGTAATGCAGAATGTTCCTATTGCCGAGTGTGTTTTTGCCCCTGCTGAGCCCTTAAGCTGCGGTCCTATTGCCCAATTGAAATTGACCTTTTTAAAATCATCATTTACAAGCGTCATAGCCGATAGGTAACATGAGGCAGTTTCTCCCGATATGAACTTGCCGGTGGCATATTCCGTCATTGTTATGGTATCCTTGGGCATATAACCCTCCTGATACCATTTCGTAAACCTGTCCAGAACTTTTTTTCCTGCATCGTTATTTATTGTAACCTTGCCATCCATCGCCAGAGGCATTCCGCCTTCACTCCAAAGTTGGGCATAAAACCCATTGGTCACAAGACTTCCGCTTACATCAATAAAAGTACCATATTTGCCTTTTTCCTTCAGATTCTTAAGCATAGCTTCATATTCATCAAATGTTGATGGCAGATTATCCTTGGTCATCCCGATATCCTTGAGAATATCAAGGTTGTAGAAATACCCCATCATTTCTTGCAAGACCGGTATACCGTATATTTTACCGTCATAGCTGTTCACTTTGAGTGTGAAATCATAAAAATCATTCTTCTGCTCGTCGGTAACATATTTGTCAAGAGGAATAATCATATTGTTTGATGCAAACTGAAGCAGAATATCTGTATTCATATACATGATGTCTGGCCCGCGGTTTGCTGCAAGCGCCGTCATAAGCTTCTGCTCTCTGTTTGACCATGGCATCGTCTGTATATTTACGCTAATATCAGGATTCTGGTTCTGAAATTGCTTGACAATACCCTCAAACATTTCATTCTGTTTATTTGAATCGCCAAGAGGAAACATCCACATCTTAATATTATATGGTTTTTTCTCCTCATTTGGTGAAGCTGTGCTCAAGGTCTGCTGATTTACTGAGGATACGTTATCCGCATTGCCCTCTTCGGATTTCTTGGGTGAACACCCTGTAAATATTCCTGAAATAGCAAAAGCTGCGATCATGATCATAACAACAGTAAATACCCTCTTTTCATACGATAGCCTTAACATTTTCATTACCTCCTTATAAGCATTGATGTTTTTACCGGTTAGCCAATAATTAGACAACGCCAATCTCCCTTACCATTCTTTATGAAAGTATCCCTCCTTGAAGCCGAATTCTGATAAAAACATTTTTTCATCATGAGATCATGCATGTTCTGAACAGCAATCAATAAGCCTGGTGTTTTTAAGTTCATCAGGTAAATTTTCCAACGTAATCTCACCGTGCGTTGTATAGCATAAAGAAGTTCCAAGGGATTCCCTTAATTGGCCTGTATCTGAATTAATTATAAAATTTTTGCCTTATAAATAATACTGGATTTTAATTATATTGGTGGACTATTTTTGCTGATTTTATTCGGCAGTACAACTCCTATCCTGGTATTTTCCCCGTATTTTGAAAGAAGCCTGACCCCGTACCCTTCTCCATAAAGCAGCTTTACCCTTCGGTCTATATTGCATATGCCTATGGAATCCGTACCTGAATTCATTACCTCGTAGAATTTACTATCATCCATGCCCTTCCCGTTATCCTCCACGCAAAAATAACGTAAATTTTCCTCTATCCATGCTGATACTACTATAACACCGCCGCTGCATATACCTTCAAATCCGTGAATGATTGCATTTTCAATAAACGGCTGCAAAAACAGCTTCGGGACCTCAGTATCAAGTAATGAGCTTTCAATATTATAATTTACCGAAAATTTGCCTCTGAAGCGATTAGCAAGCAGATATACATAGCTTTTCAGCCATTCCAAGTCCTCATGGAATTCAACAGTTTCTCTTTTATTGTGTGTAGTATACTGAAGCATGGTCGACAGACTGATGATGAGTCTGCTGATATCTTTCTGCCCATTTTCTATTGCAACCCAGTTTATAATATTCAATGTATTATATAAAAAGTGGGGATTCATTTGCATATTAAGAGCCGTTATTTCAGCTTCCTTCTCTTTTATTCTTGATACGAAATTCTCATTTATCAGTACTTGTATCCTGTCATTCATTTCATTGAACTTCTTTATAAGGTAACCCATTTCATCATTTTGCTGCACGTCTATTTTTGTAGTAAACTTGCCCTCACCACTTTTTTGTATTGCAACAAGCAGCTTTTTTATAGGCTCCGTAATTCTGCCTGAAATGAAATATGCAATAATAACCGACAGCGCAACCAGTATGATTGCTGAGTAGAAGGTATAAAAACGGATACTGGAAAGGTCGAAAAGGACGCTTTTTACAGGTATAATCATTGCTGAAATCCAGCCCGTTATACTGCATGTATCATAGCATACAAGCATTTTCCTTCCGTTTTCCACAAAAAAAGTGCTTCCCATTCCTTTATCTATTGCATCATCAAGCCATACAGGTCTTTCCGCAGCCATGCCTTCAGCGGCCGAACTGGTCACAATCCTCCCCTCATCAGTCAAAACAGTGTAATATGCATCTCCGGGATATATATTATTTCTGAAGATATCCTTGATTGTATCCTCCTTTAAACTTACCACAAGAACAGGCTTTTCTCTTCCACTGTCGAGATATCTTATATATCCGCTGTTTGTATTTGCAAAATTAATCACCTTGACTGCGGAGAACATATAAGGATAAATATAGTTGTTTGTATCCCTTACGTTTTCATACATATCCTTATAAAAGTAAGTCGGGACCCACTGGATGTCATTGACAGCTTTCAATTGTGCAATTTTATATATTTTGCTTTTACATGAATCATACTGTGAAACAAACTGCAGAGTATCATTAAATGTATAATATGAGGTAATAAGTGTGGTCTGGTATATATCATCATACTGCGTAAAGTATCTGTATAGGATTTTACTTATCTTTCTGTCAAGCGTAAACAGTTCATATGCAGTTTGGGAAATGTCAGCATTGAATATATTATATAGCTCCTCATCTACAGTGATATTTTTGGTGCTTTCCTCGACCTGTTTCATCTTCTGGTCAATTACCATGTTATTTTTTCTGAGGGTCTCCTGAATATTGTTTTCTGTGCTGGTCAATATTATTTTGGCACTAGTCCTGTAATAAAGAACGCTCGTATAAACCGTTATTATGGAAATGAGAATTATGTATGATATAAGCAGCTTTGTTTTAAGACCAAGGTTCCTGTAAGCCGACACTATCCGAGAAAAGAAGTTCAATTTTATCATCCTTTTTTATTCATTCCTGAAATGATTCTTCTATATTCATCCGGTGAAATGCCTAACTCCTTCTTAAAGACCCTTGTGAAATATTTCGAATCCTCATAGCCTACGCCGGAGGCGACCTTGTACACCTTAATATTAGTATTTTCAAGCATTTCCCTGGCTTTTTTCATCCTTACCTCCATAAGATACTGACTGAAATTGATTCCGTTGCAGCTTTTGAAAAGACTGCTGAAATAACTAGGATTAAAGTAGAATACTTCTGCAATCGATTCAAGAGAAATATTTTCTGCATAATGCGTATTAATGTATTCCAGACATTTCCCCATTACGAATTCGTTTCTGCCTTCCCTAAAGCTTTTTAGAGCATTCATCATAGATAGAAGAATATCCTTCGTATTTCGAAGATATACGCTGAAAAACTGCGAATTGTTGATTTTATCCCTTGCTTGTGTAATAATTTCTTTATTCTGGATCTCGGGTAACATATATTGCAGCCTGCCGGCAATGTTCATTATTGTATAGATTGTAATCTCTTTCAATTGCTGCGGTGGTATGCGGCTCCCTTCTATCAGCTTCTTAAGCATAAGGTCAGTGTACATCAGTACATTTACCTGATCCTGCCTGCGTACGGCATCAGCGATTTTGTCTTCATATTCGGATAGCTTGATGCTTCCGTTATTCAAACTGTTTTTAATATCCTTGTAGCAAACAATACTCCCGCACTCTGTATAAAACTTGAAAGTCAACGCAGTCAATGCTTGCCTTAAAGAAATCCCTGCGCCATCAGACGTATTAGAAAATTTATCTCCTATTCCTATCCAGATACCAACGTCGTACTTTAATTGCACTGCTGTCCTGCAATCACCCGCTATTTTAACAGCATCCTCATGCGATAGTCTGTTATCTGAAGCTAATATTGCAACTATTAGATCATCATTGTTTTCGAGAGGGAACACTATATTTTGTCCCTGATTTTTAAAAAAGCTGATTATCAGCTTTTTTATGCAGGGGAGATTACTGCGACAGCTGTCGTCTTGCGCCGGACAATCCTCTATTGCAATAACAACAGTAATACCATAGCTCTGCATCTTAAACTGCTTTTCTATCCTGGAAATTTCAGAAGCATCAGCCGTACCAGTCATCCATTTATTTAATAAATACTCCAGATAACTTTGAGGAGTATCATCGATCCGGTCTTCCGGTTGATTTTTCTCCTGTCGCTCTCTTTCTATTATTGCCTCCACTTTTTTCAGCACCTCATCAACTTTTCCCTCGTCGACAGGCTTGAGTATATAATCCAGAGCTCCTAATCTTATAGCCTTCTGTGCATATTCAAAATATCCGTATACACTCAGAATTACAACCTTTATATTCCTTACCTTCGGCTCAAGCCTTTCAATCAGTTGAAGACCGTCCATAACGGGCATCTGGATGTCTGTTATTATTATGTCGACTTGATTGTCTTTCATCAATAAAAGCGCCTCTTCACCATTGCAGGCTTCCATCACCTCATAATTATCTCTGAGCATTCTTATCATATTTGCCAGTCCACTGCGGTGAACAGGTTCGTCATCTGCAATAATCAGCTTGTACATGGCGGGATATCCTTCCTGATGCAAATCATTATTTTATGCTATCTGACGTTTGCCGATATTTTTATACTCTTTTCGCTATTGTTCTCAATATACCTCTTTTTATTTGCTGGGCTTTTAAGGTTTATTAACTATTATAGCATGATTTTTTACCTTCTTCATTATATGTAAAAGAGGCTTATAACTAATAGGCAACTCCGCTATCGATCATTTTGTATACTTCGCTCATGTACGATTCCGTGTCGTTCCCCTTAACCTGCCTGTCAGGCCGAATACCTTCCCCTGTTATGTTTACTTCCCTTACATTCCAATAATGATTGACCAAAAAAATCGCGAATCCTCTGGCTTTGTCCTCGAATAATATCTGTCCGACGCCCTTGCCGAAAGTTTTCCTGCCGATTATGGAGACATTGTCAAGATAAGTTTTCAGCCCAAGTGATAAAAGCTCAGAACAACTTGCCGATCCTTCGTTTGTGAATACAAAAATATGCTTGAACCGGATATGGTCTTCATCAGAATAATATGGGCTTGAATATCCATCCTTGTCTATCAGGTTGCATACGACGGAATCGGGCAGAAGAAAATCAAGAATATCGCAGCCACTGGTCGTATCACCGCCGCCGTTATCCCTTAAATCGATAATCAGATATTTATCCTGTGTATTTTCAATATGATCAATAATGTCCAGAAACTCGTTTGCTGTATTCCTTGAAAAATTAAATATCCGGATATAGTCCGCCTTATCATTTATTTTTTGATGCTCGACCGTATTTTCCGATTCATATTTTAGATATTTTTCGTAATTCTCTCCGGATAAAACAAATGAAAATAAATCATTCCCGTCATGCGCCGCATCAAACAGCTTTTGTATATCTTCCATACCTGAAGCTTTATTTGCTTTCAGACTGCTCTTTATTGCGTCATATTCCGGATCTGCCTTGAAGTACATATAATTTTCTTCAATAAACTGCGCCACCTGATCCATGATATCTTTTCTTCTGTTTTCGATCGCTTTTTTGATCTCCTTTGCGGAATAGTCCGAACTATCGGCCTTCAATGCCTTATCCGCATACAGCCCGGCGTTTAAATAGTCCTCATTGTAATAATATTCCCACCCTAAACTGGTTAGGAGATTGACGTCATCCCCATTTTTGCCAAGAGCTTTATGATAGTAATCCAGTGCCTTTTCGGAATCGCCCATTTTTGAATATACATCCGCTATATACCAGGGAATTTCATAATTATCGAATTTATTTGCCGCTTCCAGGGCAGATTCCAGACAGTCAGTATAACGCTTACTGTAGTAAAGAGAACTTATTTTCCCAATGACCAAATCTTCATTTGCCGGATCAAGTGATAGAGCCCGGTTATAGATTTCAACAGCAAGCCGGTATTCATACTCGTTATAGAATAATTCACCGACAGCAGCGAAAGCCTCAGCTTCATCCGGGCACTGCCGTATAATGATATTCGCCGCTTCTATCGCCTTTTGCCTTTCGCCCTGCATAAAGTATATCTGCGACATAATGCTGTGAGCCCTATATTCCCTGGCTGCAACATGAACAGCCTGGTCGGCATATTTCAAAGCTTCCTCATATTTTTCTTCATTTTTATAATATTCTGCGATATCGCATATCAGCTCATAGTTGCTCCCGTTTCTCTCAAGCGCGTCCGCATATACCTCTTCAGCTTTTTGGGATTCTCCGTTATAACTGTAGTAATCCGCCATGCTGCTTATTGCAAAAATATAATCAGGAGATAGTTTCACGGCTAAATCCAGGCATTCTTTTGCTTTTGGCATATTCCTGTTTTCATATAGATAGGCAAGTCCAAGGTAGCACCATCCATCCGCGTCATCTTTTTTCAATGATGTATACTCATCAAATGCCGTGATGGCCTCCCCGTACTCATAATTGTAATATTTGATCTGTCCCAGCCCATAATATGCGTATGCGTTGCGTTTATCCAGCTCCAATGACTTCCTGTAGGCTTTTTCAGCCTCGCTTGCATCTCCGCAGGCATATAATGCGTTACCGTAATTCGAATATTCCACTCCATCATTATCCGGAATATTCAAAGCCTCCCTGCTATATTTCAAGGCTTCATCATATTCCTCAAGGTTATAGCAGGCCAGGCTCAGATTATTGTATAGTGTGTCCTTCATGTTATCATCCGGATCAACTGCCAATCCTTTCAGAAACTGCTCTTTTGCACCTTTGTAATCCCCGCTGTTCAAATATGCGCTACCGTTACTGTTGAAGGTTGAAGCCAAACTATACCCCGCATATGGAAAAGTCATGCTTGCACCGATCTCAGCGCCCCATTTTATTTGCGGTATGACAATGCGGCTGATGACAAAGGCAGCATAGACACAAACTATTATCGTTGTCTTGAACCACTTTAGATAATTATAACGAATAGAATACTTCCTTTTGGCATCCCAACGGGTCGTTTTCATGTGAACCAGCTTATTGTACTGAATTCCCATTCCGATAAAGCATATCAGAGGAATGCCCGCCCACAGCCCAAAGAACCAAACGGACATGCTTCGCGATAACGCCGGGAGGAAACGGAGTTTTTTTCCGTTGTTATCGCGCAGGGTT
>JBDKVA010000174.1:0-2630 GCA_039679375.1 Clostridiaceae bacterium | reverse complement strand
CCGAGGCTTTTTGCTCATTGGCAGCTCTCTCAGGTGAAGGCTGGACAATAGGAGCTGGATGACGGGAGACTGTCACGTCCAGTTCTATGAGAGCGCGAGGGTGAAACTCCTTCGCGCCACTCGACTTCCCGCCTGCTTATTTGGCTGCTTTTTTTGATTCAATAGGGGTAAATCATATATTGTGGCGTCAGGATCCTCTTCAATTCGCTGGCCGTCAGTTCAAGTTTTTCAATGTTCTTGCCGGCAATTCTGGAAAGCAAACGTCTCTGCTCAGGGTTCAGCTCGATAGATATCTCAACGCGTTCATACTTAACGTTACTACCGTCCCTTGTTAATTTTAAATCAGTCATGTTCTTTCTCCTTTCTATCCATTTTCAGATATAATGTTTATCCATAGTGCAATCCTGCAGGTTTTCTATAAAACAAGCTATTCAATCACCTATATGCGCTAACACGAGACCACTAACAATCGCCCTGCATAATGGCCAATGCTTGCGCCACTGCCGACGGCAAAGCCGATAGCGAATCGTTTCCTGCTGCGGCCGATAATTCCCTGAGGACATGACGGGCAAGGAGGGCAACTTCCGTCAGTGTGGCATGCCGTACTATAGTTATTTCTCCGTTACCATTAAATGTACAGTATTCACAGGAGTCGGCCACATAAAAAGTCCGGCAAACAACAGGCCGTATCGGGTAAATTCCACAGCTGCCATCTCCCGCATTGAACGGGCACATAAAAAGTCGTTGGTGGTAAGCTTTCAGCGCCTCCCCATAAAGCTGGGCATCGGGCTCCACAGTGGGTCTGCCGTTGTGTTTTGTAGAAAGAACTCCCAACAGTTCCACTTTGGGTCCCATGATAGTGTGCCACAATTCCATCTGCTTACGAAAGCGATTGAGAGTCTCGGTTTGGGAAGGCGAAAGCAACCATTTCGCGATTTCGGCAGCCTCCGCGTATGTTGCCATGACAAAAACCGTGCAGCAGGTATTACAGCCACGGTGGCAGGCAATTTGGTGATCATTACTGGCATTTACAAGTTTGACGACCCCTTCTGCCACCTGGTCAACCAGACTGTAGACCACTGCAGTATCCTGGCACAAAGAAAAGCCGTCTTGTTGTTCCTGGTCTTCAACAGTCATGCCGTGCTCCCTCGCAACCGCTTAGACTGCTTAATTTTGTGGCCTTCTTCGTTACGTCAGAAAATTGATAAGACATTGCATTTAAATAAGAGAACAATAAACGATGAGAATTATGATGTCAATGGTAACTTAGGAGAGAAGTGGGAAACCAATTTGGATATGGTCAAAGCGGCTCGTAACAATTCTTCTATTATTTGAAAATCCTCTTATATTTTTTTGTATTTTAGGCCCTTTAGTCTGTAATTCAGACAGACCACCACCTGATGTGATCGCAGCGTTACGACCGGATATAAGCGTCCCAGGAGTATTCGGGGTCTCGCTATAGATGATCAGCATTGATTTCCGATTGAAAGTATGCAGTCCTATCAGAATTACCAAATGCTTTGTTTCAGGAAGTTCTCGGCAGCCATGCTTCTCAACAATCACAATAAGAAGAGACATGAAGACGAAAGCCGTCAGTATCATTTACTGACTTCATTCTTAGTCTTGAAAATAAGTAAGGCGTTCCCGGATTTTTGCTGTTGAGGCATGACTCCACTAGACACTTTTTACCAACAGTCAAAGGCAGATTTGACCCCTTTTCTGATAATCTTAATTTAGGAGAAAGTCAGTAGCTGAGATATTCGTAATGATAAGGGAAAATGGGTTCTCTTAATGTTTTACACACACTTTCTATGCAAACAACAATAAGATCAGGATATATATACGCTTGTCCGCTCGCTTGTGATGAATCTCCGTTTTCTTTGTGAGCCACGATTGTGCAGACTACAGGGTCGCCGATTTTCATCTTTTCAGAGATAATAATTTCCTCTTTTGAAAAGATCATGTCTGCTGTTCGACGCAATGCCTCGATAAATGCCTGGCATGCCCTTACATCATCGGTAAGCTCCGGTGACATGTTTGTTCCCTCCTGCTATGAAATATACGTCTCTTACAGATATGTTTAAAGAAAATTGATCACACAGAAAAGTTAAAATCCTGCATTTTTTTACAAATTACAATATTATAATAATATATATAATATACCAGGCAATACCTGGCATAATGGTATTTGCAGGGCAATAAATAGCCCTACTTTTATTTAGGCCCCTAAGTATTGATAATTATTCATTGGAATGATGCATGGACAATTGCTGATAGAAAAACAACAGTACGGAAATTCTCAGCAACTATGATTTGCAACAATCATAATCAGAATCAACATGACGACGAAAGCTGGCAATACTACAAAACCAATCATGCTGGAACTATAAATAGTGATTACGCATACAAGACAGATTATCAAAACCAAGCTGAGAAATGTATTTTTTAAAAATCCATTTACTGATCTCGTTCTTAGTCTTGAAAATAAGTATAGTGTTCCCGGATTTTTGAGTCGAACCCCTACAATCTACTGGTTGCTCTTCAAAATCTCCATCACCTCGGCCGAGCCTGACACATCCAGTGGCGTGAGCTGCCTGAAGTTTTTGAATTCCTTATCAGCTCCCTTTGAG
>JBDKVA010000173.1:0-17300 GCA_039679375.1 Clostridiaceae bacterium | reverse complement strand
ACATAGAAGATGATCATCCTTTGTTGGTATGTTTTTTGGCGATTATATATTAACAGGATTTCATCTTCTTTTCTATTGTTTTCCCTTTTTATTCCATTAATTCCCCTACAGTAACTTTACGCTAACGTTGAACTGAATTTCTGTTCGGTGAGGGCGATCAGTGATCGCATAAAGGCGACCGGTGACTGCATAAAGGCGATCAGTGATCGCCCCTACTGGACGCCCAATTCCCCCCTCAGGTTCGTGCCCATCATTCTCTTTACGGTTTCCCTGTCATAGTTCATGCTCAGCAGATAATACAGCTTCGTGACCGTCGCCTCGATGGTCATGTCATACCCGCTGATGGCGCCTGCCTCCACCAGATCCTCACTGCTCCGGTATTTTCCGATGATGGCGGAACCCCGCAGGCATTGGGTGCAGACCACTATAACCGTACCGTTCTGCTCAGCCTTTTTAAGGATCTCCAGCAACGCTCCGTGGCTGTTTGGTATGTTTCCCGCTCCATAAGCCTCAATAACGATACCTTTCAGGTCAGGCGTCAATAGCCTGTCAAAAAGCTCGAACTGAATCCCCGGGAATATCTTTAGAACGGCAATTTTCATGGGAAGGAACGCCCTCATGACAAGGCCTTTACCAGGCTTTGCAATCAGCTTTTCGTGGAGCTCCACCTGTGTTTCAGCCTCCGCAAGAACGGGATAATTGGGGGAGTCAAAAGCGATCAGATCGTCCGCACTGACCTTGACGGAACGGTTCCCGCGCAGCAGTTTATTCCTGAAGTACAGGCAAACCTCCGGTATCCGGTAATTGCCGGCAAGGTACAGGGCCGTGGTCACATTGTCCCTCGCATCGTTACGGATCTCGCACAATGGGATCTGCGAACCGGTAAGAATTACAGGCTTTGTCAGTCCATCCAGCATGAAAGAAAGGGCTGATGCCGTATAGGCCATCGTATCCGTGCCATGTAAAATGACAAATCCGTCATATATGTCGTATTGGTCTTCGATATCCTTCGCGATCTTGACCCATTCGCCAAGTGAAACATCGGAGGAGTCAAGCAGAGGGTTGTACTCAATAAGATCATATAGCGGTATCTCTTCGGATTTTAAGTCGCTTATCTCCTCTAACGCCGTCCTGATAAACCCCTGTTGCGGTGCATAGCCTCTGCCCGTTGCAACCATGCCGATAGTTCCGCCGGTATTTATAATGCATACGCGCTTTCTCATAATCTCCATCTTCCCCAACCAATGTGGGCTACCGCCCACAACCCAATGAATGTGCTTATTGCCGCGAATGCGAAACTATTTTCTTGTTTTTTATTGCAATTTCGCGGCAATAAGTTGCTAATATATTACTAGTTTATTATACATTTTTTCCGTGGCAAAGGAAAGGGTGCTCCGGCTATCAGCGTACCCCAGTTGAGTTCCCTCCAGTTGAGTTCCTGTTCTGAGTTACTCTTTTGCACCAAAAATAGCGACATTCTGATTATCCAGCACAAACCTGTCCTGACTCCACTTTAAAATGTTCATAACGTAGCCAATGGAGTCTGCATTATATCTTCCGGCTATTTTCTGGTATGCCAGAAGCTCATAAACCTTATTTGCATCATAATCTACCGGGTACAGCCCGCTTATCGGATTGACGAATCCGGAAATGGGATTTTTCAATTTTCCGTTTGCATCATATATTTCGTTTAAATAATCGGCGCCTTTATAAGTCAGATCAATCACGTACCTCGTATTATTTTTCCTGCTGATAACCTCCGCTTTATAGTTATTTTTATATGTTACATCGTATTGATATTCTTCATTATAGACAGCAAAATCGAATAGTAATCCTGCAACATTATTCATGAATGAATAGATATAGTAGTACATTATCCCACCGCTGCCGCCCGAAGCTATGCCGACCATAATATCATTTACTCCGTTTCCGGTGAAATCCCCTAAAAACAGAGAAGGATTGTACCCTGCGTTTTCCTTCAGCGGTATAGTTGTAAGCATGCCTGTTCTTCCATCCTGTATCGTCAATGTAATATTTTGCACGAACGGGCTGTCCGCCGTCTTTATTCCTGTCAGGTATATATTATCCGGTATCCTGTCCCCGTTTACATCACCTCTTGCGGATGAGTAAATATTCGGATTTTGCCTGAAACCTGTGTTTAACATATTCATCCCTCCATTTTATGGTATTTTGCGTACTATAGGGAACCTCTCCAAAATATCCATGCAGCAATTCCTTTTACACTTGCTTTCGATAGCCTGCCAATACTTCTTCATGCCATCATCCCGCCCATTCAGGCAGAAGTCCTCTGTGGCCTTGTAATAGCCTTTCATCCACTTCAACAGGTATTTGTTTGTGTTGTAATGATTGAACCGCAATTCTGCCACATCCATCCACATACCCTTCGCGTTCCTTATGGGAATCATATGCATGTTCCATCCCTTTGTCCGGTTTATCAACGCATCCAGATCAACTGCTTCCGGCCGCAATATGTGCTTGGAGGCCCAGCCGGTTGTGCTGATCCCCTCAACACAGCCTTCGATACGGGTTACATGCTTATCGAGATTGTCATATCGTTCGTCGAATTTCTTTTGATGTATCAGTATATCGGAGTAACCATCCTTTTCAACCTTTTCTATAATGTCCTTAATACTATTACCTTTTACGCTGAACAGAAATTCATCAATATCAATGAAACAAGTCCAGCATGCATCCCTTTCATAATTTTGAACATAATCAACAAGTGCTTCATTCCAACCGTATGTTATATTCCCTTTTTTATCTCTGGGCGTCCATTTTACATAAGTAATCCTCCCGGGCAGCTCTTCCCGGATCTCATCCATTATGTCCTGTACATCCAGGTCACTCATTCCGCTGGTTATATTTCCGTAGGGAATTCCATATTTGTTGATACCTTTGCTATTTCCGGAACGGCCCACGGAACCGGTATTATCATAAAGATAAAAGTGGTCTACACCGATCTCAATATGGTAGATCAGCCATTCCTTAAGAAATAAAATATTCTCTCTGGCCAGAAATACGCTTTGTATAGCCAGTCTATATTTTTTGTTGCCTTCATTCTGAACCATCATAAAAATGCACTTCATTAAATTCACATTACTGATACATATTATGTAAATAAATTAGCTGCAGTTACACACGGCGTAAATCTTTTCCTCGGCCCGGGTTATAACTTTATATTCCAGGTCAAAACCGAATTGTCAAAAACACAATCATAGAGTATACTTTGAAAGTGAATTGGGCAAATTGCGCAGTCTAAAAGCCGTATAAGTTCAGGATCGGCTTTTTGCAGCAAAGTCATGATTACTGGAGGCAGAAGGATGATTGGGGTCGGAACTTTGGTAAACACCGGTGCAATTATTGCAGGAGGTTTGGCAGGGAGCCTTTTAAAAAAAGGCCTTTCTGAAAGATATAAAAACATTGTCATACAGGCAATAGGCCTATCGGTACTTTTCATCGGTATCTCAGGAGCCTTGCAGGGTATTTTCAAGGTAATCGGCAATGGAGCGCTGGACAGGCAATATACTATGACTATGATATTCAGCCTTGTAATCGGCGGTATTCTTGGAGAATGGATCAATATAGAAAAAAAGCTCGAAAACTTGGGCGCCTGGTTTCAAACAAAGCTCACAAAAAGCGGAAATAATTTTGCAGAAGGCTTTGTCACCGCAAGCCTCGTTTACTGTGTAGGCGCGATGGCTATTGTCGGTTCATTGGAAGACGGCCTGGCCGGAAACGCTAAAACTCTTTTTGCCAAGGCAATCCTTGACGGCGTCAGCGCTGTGGTATTTGCCGCTACCATGGGAATCGGAGTGCCTTTCTCTGCCCTTCCCGTCCTGATTTATCAGGGATTGATCACTCTGCTTGCGGGCTTTGCCAAGCCTTTTCTCACGGAAGCCGTTATTTCCCAGATGTCGCTGATCGGCAGCATACTCATATTTGCCATAGGCCTTAACATGCTTGAAATAAAAAAAATAAAAGTAGGAAACATGTTGCTTGCCATATTTCTTCCATTGATATACTATATTATTACAAGGTGTTTTTTTTAAGATGGATTGTCTTCAATCTGAACAGGATGATAAAAGTATATATCTCTGGATAAAATTACATCAGCCGAGTTGACACATTGTAGGACACCCCTGTATTGAATCTTTCTAAAGGCCATAGTATAATAAAAACAAATGTTCGCATGGCGCGTACATTTGCGTATAAAAAACTTACTATATTATAGGGGGGAAGTATAGGATGAAAAGAGTTGCAGTGGTTACTTTGATCCTGTGCCTGGTGTGCACGATGCTTGCCGGCTGCGGAAGCGGTTCGGCCGCAGGAGATGTTATCAAAATCGGTGTTTTTGAGCCTTCTTCCGGTGACAATGGCGCCGGCGGAAAGCAGGAGGTCCTCGGTATTGAATACGCCAACTCCTTAGTCAACACAGTCGACATCGGCGGAAAGCATTACAAATTGCAGCTGGAGATCGTCGATAACGAATCCTCCAACGACAAGGCTCCGTCAGCCGCCTCTACCCTCGTTAGTGCAAAATGCTCTGTCGTTCTCGGTTCCTACGGTTCCGGCGTATCCATCGCCGCCAGCGATGTGTTTGCAAAGGCCGGGATCCCCGTCATAGGTGTTTCCTGCACCAACCCGCAGGTTACCGAGGGCAATACACACTATTTCAGAGTTTGCTACCTCGATCCTTTCCAGGGAACTGTTCTTGCGAACTTTGCAGTTGATGAATTCAAAGCAAAGAAAGCATATATCCTGACCAAGCTGGGCGATGATTATTCCGTAGGCCTTGGAAACTACTTCAAAAAGGCCTTTGAAGCTCTCGGCGGAACGACGGTCGAGGAGACCTTCCAGGAAGGCAACAGCGACTTCACTGCATATCTGACTACCGCCTCCAAGTCCAAAGCCGACGTCATATTCGCTCCCACCTCCACTGAGGCCGCTTCCCTTATCATAGGCCAGGCTGCTTCCCAGGGAATAAATATACCTCTGCTTGCAGGAGATACATGGGACAGCTCCGTTATACTTGATGCCGCAAAGGGCTCCAAGCTGAACGTCTGCGTATCCACCTTCTTCGATGAGGGCGACAATTCCGCAGCCGGGTCCAAATTCGTAAGTGGCTTTAAGAAATGGCTGAAGGCGGATTCCACCAAGCTCGCCAACAATGGCGGCAACGATATCGTGGCTGCTGTATCGGCATTGGGCTATGACGCCTACATGACTGCTGTTGAAGCTATCAAGGCGGCAGACAGCAAAGACTCAAAGAAAATAAACGAAGCTATTTGGGGCGTGAAATATACCGGCGTGACCGGCGATATCGCATTTAACGAAATCGGAGATGCGATCCGTAATGTTGCCTATATCAAGAGTGTAAACACCAAGGACGGAGTCTGGAAATTCGTTGCCTTCCAGAGTGTCAAATAGCATAATATCCGGTATACTCTTAATTTAGCCGGATATGACGGGGGTGATACGCCCCCGTTATGTTCCGTTTTCCGTGTTTGACCATAGCAATCTGGGTTGCCTCTCTCTTTCCAGACAGCCACAAAATGGAGGTTCCATTATGGATTTGTTTAAAGCCAACCTGCCATACCTGCTGGCCGGCATCTCGGTCGGAAGTCAATATGCACTTATTGCCATCGGCTACACGATGGTATACGGAATACTCAGACTTATAAACTTTGCACATGGCGACATCTTCATGGTCGCGGGTTTTATGATGGTTTATCTTTCGGCTACCCTTCCGCTGTATCTTTCTATCCCGCTTGTTATTATCCTTACCGTGCTGCTGGGATTTATCGTTGAGCGGGTAGCCTACAAGCCGCTGCGTTCGGCGCCGCGCATGTCCATCATGATAAGTGCCATCGGCGTTTCCTATCTTCTCCAGAACTGCGCGTGGTATTTCACAAGCGGTCTGGCAAAACAATATCCAACGGTTCCATGGATCAGTAATTCGATCAGCATCGGGACCGCAACCACCAAGATCGTAACAGTCGTCACACCGCTTCTCACCATCGTTCTGGTCGTTGCGCTGGTACTGCTCATAAAAAACACCAAGGTTGGTATGGCAATGCGGGCAGTATCAAGGGATTTCGAAACAAGCAAGCTTATGGGCATCAAAATCAACTCTGTTATCAGCGCGACTTTCATCATCGGCTCGTTTCTTGCCGCTGTCAGCTCGTTGCTCTACTTTACCAATTACACTACCGTAACGCCGACGGCGGGTTCCATGCCTGGCCTCAAAGCCTTCATTGCAGCGGTGTTCGGCGGTATCGGGAGCATACCCGGGGCAGTGGTGGGAGCTTTTATCATCGGAGTTTGTGAGAACATCATCAAGGGTCTGGGATGGACAACATTTTCGGACGCCTTTACCTTTGCGTTATTGATCATTATTCTTGTCGCCAAGCCCACGGGGCTTTTCGGCGAGAAATCTACAGATAAGGTTTAGGTGATCGTTATGAATAAAAATAAAAAAACAATTGTTTACATCGCGCTTATCGTTGCGCTCTTCGCTCTTCTTTATATACTGGAGCAGGTGCTGCCGGCTTCCTCCATGCTTTTTATGGTGTTGAAAAAGGGCGCCATCTATGCTCTTGTAGCGGTGTCAATGAACCTTCTGAACGGCTTTACCGGGCTGTTTTCGCTGGGCCAGGCAGGTTTTATGCTCATCGGAGCCTACACCTACGCGATCTTCACCATACCGACAGCATCCCGCAATGCTGTATATCAATATTTTGACGGAGGGATTATCGAATTCACCGTGCCGATATTTGTCGCGATCATTATGGCAGGAATAGCGGCAGCCATTTTTGCTTTTCTCATCGGCCTGCCGGTACTGAGACTCAAGAGCGATTATCTTGCTATCGCTACTCTGGGCTTTGCGGAGATCATTCGCGCAGTCTTCCAGTGGGATGCACTCGGGCCGATAACCAATGGTTCAAATTTATTGCGTAAATTCCCCACGTTTGCCTCTGTGATATTTCCGTTTGCCGTAGCAGGTATATGTATCGCCGTAATCGCCCTGCTGATCAACTCTTCCTATGGACGCGCTTTCAAAGCCATCCGTGACGACGAGATTGCGGCGGAAGCAATGGGAATCAATCTTGCAAGGCATAAACAGCTTGCGTTCACGATCAGTTCCTTCTTTGCCGGAATAGGCGGAGCTCTGCTGGCCATGTATCAGACCACGGTGCAGGCGTCCGCATTCAAATCTGCAATGACCTATGAGATCCTTCTCATAGTCGTTATCGGAGGTATCGGTTCGATAACCGGAAGCTGCCTGTCCTCTTTCCTTTTCATAGCATGCAGTGAATGGTGGCTGAGATTCCTTGACGCCGAAACCTATATCGGCGCATTACAGTTGCCTTTAATGCGCTCAGGCTTTCGAAAGGTTGTTTTCTCGGTCATCATTATGATCGTTGTGCTTTTCTACAGCCACGGCATCATGGGCTCTAAAGAATTCTCCCTTGAAGCCCTATTGCGATTTTTCAGGAAACGGACCGTCAAAAGGAAGAGGGAGGTCGAGCAATGATCTGGAATGTTCTTCACATGGAAAACGTAACCATGCAATTCGGCGGCGTTATTGCCGTCAATGACCTTTCAATCGACGTGAACAAGGATGAGATCGTAGCTTTGATCGGCCCCAACGGCGCCGGCAAGACAACGGCATTCAACTGCATAACCGGTGTTTATGAGCCAACGAACGGTTCCATCAGCTTCTGCGGCAAGCCGATTGTTTGCAATCATCCGCAGGGGAAAATGAAAAAGCTGTATGCCGGCGAGAATAAAGGGACTTATACCGGGGTTATAAGTCCTACGCCTGATAAAATCACAAAACTGGGTATCGCGCGTACCTTTCAGAATATACGGCTGTTCAAGAGCCTTACGGTATTTGAAAACGTACTGATTGCCAAGCATATGCGTACCAGGCAAAATGTATTTACCGCCACCTTCCGTCTCAACTATCTTGAAGAGAAGCATGCGAGGGAAGAGAGTCTGGCTCTGCTGGAGGAGCAGGGGCTTCTTCCGATGAAGGATGAATTGGCAAGCAGCCTTCCATACGGGCTTCAGCGCCGTCTGGAAATATCCCGTGCTTTGGCAACAGGCCCGAAGCTTCTTTTGCTGGACGAGCCGGCGGCAGGCATGAATCCTCAGGAGACACAGGAACTTGGTGAATTCATCGTCCGCATAAAAAACAAATACCATCTTACGGTGTTTATGATAGAACACCATATGGATCTGGTCATGCACATATCAGACCGCATATACGTTCTGGACTTTGGAAAGCTTATCGCCCAAGGTACTCCAGCCGAGGTCCAAAAAAATCAGCGTGTTATCGATGCATATCTGGGGGTGGCCGAAGATGCTTAAAATCAGCGATTTGAAAGTCAATTACGGCGGTATCGAGGCCGTCAAGGGCATCTCCTTCGAGGTGCCGGAAAAGAGTATCGTTACGCTTATCGGTGCAAACGGCGCGGGCAAAAGCACCACTCTCCGCTCGATCTCGGGACTGGTGAAGCCAAGCGGCGGAAGGATCGAATTTATGGGCGGGGATATCACCGGTAAAAGCACTGAAGTCATCGTGTCACGCGGAATAACCATGGTACCGGAGGGCAGGAAGATATTCCCCGATCTGACGGTTTTGGAAAACCTCAGGATCGGAGCGTACCTGAGAAAGGATAATTTGAATACCGACCTCGACCTGGTATATGATCTGTTTCCCCGCCTGAAGGAGCGTTCCTGGCAGCTTGGCGGAACGCTGTCGGGAGGCGAGCAGCAGATGCTGGCGGTGGCAAGGGCTCTGATGAGCCGTCCGAAGCTGATGATGATGGATGAACCGTCACTTGGCCTTGCACCGCTTATTGTTCGCGGCATCTTCGACATTATCCGTGAAATAAACAAGCAGGGCGTCACGATATTGCTTATAGAACAAAATGCTAATATGGCGCTGCAGACAGCCGACATCGGCTATGTCATGGAGACAGGCCGCATCACTCTCACCGGGCCGGGAAGGGAGCTTCTGGCAAACGAAGCCGTCAAAGCGGCATACCTCGGCACCTGATAAACTATTTCCATGAAAGCGGCACTGTTTCATAGTTTTTAGGTCCGGTAAAAATAGGACCGTCAGCATTAGAGAATAGGATAATCAACTTATGTATTCTCAATAAAACAGCTGTTATAATAGAGTAGATAAGCGTAACCATTTATATGGTAATTTAAGATAAATGTGGAGCTATTATGTAAACAAATGCAACTATGTATCATCTTATGGACATATGCTGCAATGTTATATTGGTTGAGGCTTCCGTCTGGAATTACCGGAGGTGTATTTATGATTAAGCACTTTAGTATTTTAAAGGATAATAAAGGCTCGACAATGATTATTTACGCCCTGACCTTGACTGTGCTGTTAGGCTTTTGTGCACTAATTACCGACATTGGAGCCGTTATGGTTGAAAAGCAAAAATTCCAAAATGCAATTGATGCAGCTTCACTTGCCGCAGCGCAGGATCTGCCCGACATTTCAAAAGCCCGGGACACTGCCGGTCAATATATGCAGCTCAATGGTTATACACCGGAAGATATATCTGTGACATTTGAAAACTCCAATAAAACAATTCATGTTAACGGGGCAAAAACAATTAATTATTACTTTGCCAGGCTGCTTGGTTTTGACAACACGACAATCCATCCTTCGGCAACGGCAGAATCCGACAGTATCGGAGGCGCATTCAACTATGTGCTGTTTTCAGGCAGCAAAAACTCCACACTTACCCTTAATGGCAGTAGCCAGTACATCGGCGGCAGTTCCCATACTAACAGGAACTTTATAGCAAATGGTTCAAAGCTGACGGTAACAGGTGCATGTGAAGCAATGACCACGATTACTGTCAATGGAAGTCAGAACAATATTAACACAAAAGTCCCTAACGCGCAGTTTGTTGAGATGCCCGATTTTTCAGAGACCATCAGATTGCAGGCAGAAGAAGCCGGACAAATCTATACCGGCAATAAAAACTATAACGGCAGTTGTATTGATACCGACTCCCCTATATATGTGGATGGAAACATCACTGTCAACGGAAGCCACTTCAGAGGTAAAGGCTGTGTTCTGGCCACCGGCAGTATCACTTTTAACGGAAGCAACCTGAATGAATCATCCGATGATGCCGTATGCTTTTATTCCAAAAACGGAGATATAACTATAAACGGATCCCATGCGGCATTTGACGGTATTTTATACGCACCTAACGGCAGCATAACAATGAATGGCTCAAACCAGACAATAAACGGCAGGGTCATCGCTGATACTGTTACCTTCAACGGCAGTAATTTGAGCATTAACGGAGGAACGGGTGAATTGAAGAGCTTACCTTCCCATGGCGTCAAACTGGTAAAATAGTATATGCAACGGCCCCCACAGCCGTCCCCCCTCTTGCTAGAAGCCGCACACTTCCCTGACTTGCCTGCATTGTTCATTTGAAAGAATCATTCCGGCGGCTGCAGCATTATGTTCAAGCTGGCTTATTGAGGTTACCGAAGGTATGACCGGCCCCATCCCCGGTATTTTAAGCATATATGACAGTACCATGGAGCTAAGCTCAAAACCCCAGCCTTTAGAGAGGTCATAAAGCCTCTGTATTTTCGTTTTAAGTGCCTTATCCCCGTATAATGACGCTTCACCCTCGTCATACAGGCGGTCGCCTGGCTTTGCATCCGAGTTCAGATACCTGCCTGTCAAAAGCCCTCTTGCAAGCGGTTCCCACGCCACATACGACAAGCCGTTTGCGGCGCAATATGAAAGTACGCCCGGTTTATTCCCCTCTTCACCGAAAAGTATATTGAAATAATTCTCAACCGCAATTACTTTACACCTGGAGGATAATTGTTTTCCGCAGGCTCTGTACTGTTCAAGCTGGTCTGTAGTGAAGTTTGAAACGGCAAAGTATCTGACAATGCCTCTTCCGACAATATCCTCAATTGCAGACAAGCTTTCCTCTATCGGAACTGAAGCATCAAATGCGTGAAAATAAAGCAGATCGATGTAGTCCGTTTGAAGTCTCTTTAGGCAGGCATATACGGATTCGATTATATTCAGTCTTGACAACCCGCTGTGGTTAGGTGTCCTTCCGTCCATTCCGCCAAAAACCTTCGTTGCCAGAACGATGTTTCTCCTCTGGTCAGGATTCATTTTAAACCATTTGCCTATGATCCTTTCGGAATTGCCTGAGGCTGCGTTGTAACGATTCGCCGTATCCCAGAACGTAACCCCGATTTCAGCCGCTCTGTCAAGTATTCCGAATGCTGTTGATTCATTGACCCTTGCGCCGTCTCCTGTTTCAGGATATCCGAATTTCCAGGTGCCAAGGCCAATATTCGATGCTTTCAGCCCTGAATTGCCGAGAGCCCTGTAAGGCATGCCATTATACTTGTCTGCCGACCATGGAACATTATACAAATCCGGATTTATTCTTAAGTGATCCATTTTTTACACCTCATATATTATTATTTTGTATCAATAGTAATAATATCACAAGTTAGATTTAATTAAATGTAAAATCTTTCTGATCTGCTCCATCCCATCTATATTATAGTTATGCGTGCGAAATATTAATTAGTGTGCGAAAATTTAAGGCTAATACTAATTTTTCAGCTAAATCTGTGCAAATTTTAAATTAATGCATAGATGTTTGGAATAAATTTACTACACTTTGAGCATTTCTTCAATTTTTGCACACTTAACCCCAATCAGCATTATGAACTCTATCCCATCACCACGTATACTTGACTTTACAACCTTTCATAATATAATAGTAAGCAGAGCTGCTGGGAAATTCAGTCGTCAGCAGTCCGCTCGGAAACTGATGTATGCAGATTCACCGAGCAGACTTCTGGGAAAGCTGTTTCAGAGGGGTAAAATGATATGAATAATACGTTAACAGAAGAAAATATCAAAAAATTACAGGAAGAATTGGAATATAGGTTGACAGTAAAGAGGGCGGAAATTGCGAAAGAAAAATTAGAAGCCGCCGCGCATGGCGACAGGTCTGAAAATGCGGAATATAAGGAAGCCTGCAGAAATTATAGAGAGAATGATAACAGGATCCAGTATCTATTGACTATGATCACAACAGCAACTGTAATAGATGATAAAAATGCCGACAAATCAGTCCTGGGAGTCAACAGCAAAGCCAGAATCAAATTTATAGAGGACGATGACGAGGCCGTCGTGACATTAGTCACGACTCTGGACATAGACCCTGTAAATATGCGCATCAGTATTGAATCGGATTTAGGAAAAGCGCTGTCAGGCAAAAGGGTTGGAGACATTGTTGAAGTCAATGCCCCAAATGGAAAATATTCCGTTGAAATACTGGAAATATTATAAAGCAGCTGATAGTAAAGAGGGAATATCTGTTGTCGTACGGCAGCTGATATTCCCTCTTTTATTCATTTGGCCTGTAAATTCTTCAAGTTATCTTTTTGATATGTACCACTCATTAAGGTTGTCCAGGAGTCTGCTCGGAAAGTCCTGCACGCATCTTTTCGCCCATTTTTCCGTCCAAATTCCTCCAAAAAAGCGTTAAAATCAAACCTGTATTATTTCTCCAGTAATTTCATAAGCCTCATAAAAACGATCGCAACCTCCGCTCTTGTTGCCGTACCGGAAGGGTCAAAGCTCCCATCCGTACGTCCCTGCATAAGACCGGCCTGCCAGACCCGCTGCACCTCTTCCGCAGCATATGAACTTATGCTGCTGCCGTCGGTAAAGCTCGCAGTGGAGTTGTCTGCCGGCAATTTAACCCCAATGTATTCGACAAACCGTGAAATCAGCACGGCCAGCTGTTCGCGCGTAATACTGTCGTCCGTTCCGAACAAACCGCCGCCGTAACCATTTACCAATTTGTTTTGCTCAGCCCAGACAATATATTCCGTATACCATTGGCCTGTTTTTACGTCTGCAAAGCTGCAGGTTCCTGCTTTGACGGTACCGCCGCGTGATTCGTATACCCTTCCAAGCACGGTCACAAACATCGCTCTTGTCATCTCATCGTCCGGAGCAAACCTATTATTACCCACACCATTGAAGAGCTTTGCGTTGACAACATATTGGATTGCTTCATAATACCACTCGCCCTCCTTAACGTCTGTGAAACTGACAGGAGAGGCCGGGATATCTTCTTCAATTATTTCGGGATCGGGTATGGTTTCATCATTGTTATTGTCACCAGACGGCCCATGATAGAGCGAGAGTGTATTTGAATCCATATAGTACCCATTTTCATCAAATACCCTCACCCTGACAACAATTGATCCAGAACCAGAAGCAACGAATTTGTTTCTCTTATCATTTTCCCAGGTATTCAATCTGGACCATTCTCCATTCTTCATAAACTTCCACGTGGCAGGAATGAAGTTGTTCAGGTTTTCTGCCGTTACCAATATTGAAGCGCTTTTGTTGTTCGCATCTTCGGTTTTTATAAATATAGTCCCGTCGGACGATTGGCTGTTTGTAATACTGATATTGTAGGTTTTGGGCTCAATTCCTTTTGCTGCAGGTGTAACCGTTATTTTAACTGATGTCCTGCCATAAGGCAGCTGCAAGGTATATGTCACTGCGCCTGTTCCTCTGGCAAGAAGCGTACCGCTGCCGCTTCTGATTTCCACCGCGTCACCCAATCCTTTTGCAGTTGCAGCAATAACTGTACTGCCGAGGTTTTCTGATACCAATGAATAATCTGTTATTGCGCTGTTAAAATCAATGCCAATACCATGAAGCTTAATATCAGACAAACCTGCGTCCATCGCTTCCGGATCTGTTGTGAAATATTCGCAAACCACCCTGTCGCCAAGTCTTGAAAAGATAAACTCCTTCGTAATGCTTTCCTCGCCGGACAGGGCTATAAGCTCACCTGCAGTTTTCGCAAGCAGTTTTGTTTCAATAATTTTACTGTCCACATCCATTAAGTATGCCATGAGATTTCCATTGACAGAAGGAGTCATTGACAGGTTCTTCACCGTTATGAATGCGGTTGTTTGACTCACTCTATTCTCCTGCTCTACTGTTACAAGGAATTGGTTTCCGTTATTTGCTTCGATAGGATTTGGCAGCAAAATCGACCTTGCGTTATTTTCTTGATAATATTCAATGATCTCATCGTAAGTATCATCGAGCTGCTTCTCTTCAGTCCAGATCCTGCCATAGAGACGTATACCTCCTTTAGGAATGCCTGTTGGCGGAACAGTATATGTAAATCTCATCGTCAAAGCACTTTTATCCAGCAGCAGCAAATCATCACCTGTAATTTCCCTTACATCAACGATTGATTCACCCAAGTACTCAGGCGATGTATAGAAACCTGCATACACCTTTCGGTTGGAAGCGCCGGCAAGAGGTACATTGCTTAAATTTTGTAAAGTAGCCTGAACTACACGTTTCCCCTGCTCGTCGCTTATGAGCTCTACCCTTGAGATGCCGGTATCGGGAACATCCAGGTTTAGTTTGCCGGTTTTCTCTGCAACGTCACTATTGCTGAATGTTGCTTCAACCATATAATCCAAATCATGTATGCCCGTCAGCGCACCCGGGACAGTGTAATTGACGTTCAGAACCATAGCTTGATTTGGCAGAATGTTTAAGCCGGTAAATGTCTCAATGACTTCGTCAGGCAGCAGCTCTATTTTTATCGAATTTACCGGTGTGATACCCATATTTACTATGGTAAACTGTATCGGTGCTGTAAAATCATTTCTGATTTCATCATAGTCCACATATATGTTCTGTACACTGATACCGTTTTCAAACACGGCAGACGCCGACTTCATGGAACAGATGGAACCCCTTGTATAGAAACCGTTACCTTCATCGATCAGTTCTCCTGTGTAGGAGCTTGCAAGCATAACTGCATGGACGGTATTTTTTTCACCGGCAAATGCGTCAAAGTGATCGATCAGTGTATAATCATCCATGACAGCCACATCCAGCACGGCAGACAGATATATTTTCCCATTTTCATCACGCATGAATTTTACAGCCTTCAAGCAGTCCTTTTCTGCATTACTGTCTATTTGCTCATCATAATCCATATATTTTTCCGTCCATACGAGTGATAAATCATTGATCCCTATATTAACTCCCTTAACAAAACGGAAATTGCCGCCAACTTTTACAGCGGAATTTTCATTGACGCTGCTTATGGAATCAATGAAGCCATTATAAATGTTTCCGGAGCTGTCAACCGCGGCAAGCTTGATGTCGGAAGCACCTTCCAAAGTAGCATTGTACCATCCGATAACGAATTTTTCACCGCATTCTTCCGCTCTAAAATCCACAGCGGCAATCTGTGGATTTTCGTCAGCAGAATCATTATTTGTCAAACGCAGATTCGTGATAAGATTGTCATCACTGTCTACGACAGCGCATACCGTTTCATATCCAAGCGCAGGATTTTCGTTTTCCGTGCCGCAGTCCAGCGTGTAAGCTATTGCAGATGTCCCGTCTGACATGATTGCTGCCGAAAGGCCCTTCACATTGCCTGATGCTCCATTGTAAAGATTATGAGTCTCGCTCCAGATACCGTTTTTATAAATCCTGTACAGTACGGAATCATCCGCGTTGTCATATATCATTGGATTACCGGGCATATCGTTACCTGCGACGCTTCTCCATGCCACTATTGCTCTTCCGTCCTTTGCAGCAACCACAGGCGCCATATCAGAAACCATATTGTCTGTCAGGCTCGTTGTAGTCCATGTACTTCCGTTAAATACACTCACCATGATATCGGACGAACTGATCATGGCTGACAGGTCCTCATTTGACAGGGAGCCGTCCATCATTATCTGAACTCTCTGCCGCTCCCATGCCGCAACGGCAAAATCTTTGGTTCCGTCAATTTTAATGTTGTTATCGGCATAGGCCTTTTCAGCCGGCTCCTGCATAAATGCGGCTGGACTTCCATATCCTCCGCTGTCATTTGCCATTGCCCAGCTCGCCCTTGTTTCATTCAGATCTGTGCTGCCGCTGTCCGACATAAATGCAAGTATTGCCCCATCACTGGTCACAACCGGGTTTGCATATGGGTACGAATTTGTCTGGATGTCAGCCATACCGGAGGCAGTTGAAATCCCGGGGGTGCCGGAAATCCCGTACGTGTTTAAATCTCCCATGCCGGCTTTTGCCTTATTCCCCCAAACCCGCTCATACAATGAAAGATAGCTCCTATCCTCAAGTCCTGCCGTTTCCTTTACGGCGCCAAGTCCGCCGCCCAATGCATATTTCTTAATGAATCTGCTGTGCCCGGCGCTTTTTAACATATTTGATGACTGGCCGTTCTTCCATTCATCAATAAGTTCGGTATCTCCGCTACTCCACAGTTCTTCATCACTATAGCCGGCGGAGGCTATTACTGCCTGATAAGAGAAAAACAGGAATTTTGCTACAAACTTCACACCTACCCTGCCGCTTGAGGTAAGCCTTCCTGCCCATAGCTTATCGTAGCCAAGCGGATGAGGAGCCAGATAAGACCTGTTTAAAAATTCATTGCTGAATGTCAGGTCAATCTCCCCAAATACACCTATCTTTAATGCGATAATCGAATAATCGAAACCAAAGCCGCCAAATGCATTAATATAAAGCTTGATCCTTAAAGCAGTCATAAAATCATTGACATCTGCAGCGTTAATGTCGGCCGGAACATTTCCGTACGGCTTCACAGCACGGAATTCAAGCTTCATAGCCGCACCTATTCCCAATTCCCCTGTGACAGGAATAGGCCCCACCATTGTGTTGGCCGTCCATGTATACCCAACCAGGGCATCCAGATCAAACCCTCCGCCGATAACTACTATGCTCCACTTGTCTTTCTTATTGTCATAGCGCACCTCGACCTCAAAATACCCTGTAATCGTTATTCCGTAATCAGCACTGCCGGAGACAGTCTTTTTCATAGCTTCTTCAATCTCTTTTTCAAGATCCTCATCGGTTTTCCCCTCAAGCTCCTTCTTTTGGTCATAACCCGGGTTTTTATCCGATGTGAACTCAATACCGCCAATATTTGTCGTTACATCATCTGCTTCCGTATCCCCGACACCTGTCTGCATTGTGATAAGCCCGCGGTAAACGAGAGGGTCCTCGGTTGCCAGGAGTTGAAGATTCATCATCTGTCCGCCAAGGGATGAGCCTGCCATCAAATCGAGCGCTTTAATAATAATTTTATCTCCGCCGCTGGTGGAAGCAC
This sequence comes from Clostridiaceae bacterium, assembly GCA_039679375.1. GTDB lineage: Bacteria > Bacillota > Clostridia > Acetivibrionales > DTU013 > JBDKVA01. The sequence continues at coordinate 36 of JBDKVA010000173.1, read as the reverse complement.
TAAAATCCAGGTTTCCGGATTCATTCAGATCCTCTG
>JBDKVA010000172.1:0-19716 GCA_039679375.1 Clostridiaceae bacterium | reverse complement strand
AAAACTGTGGACACCGTCGATCAATTATATTACCGGGTAGACCATAATGAAAAACGAACACAGCTTAACCGTCTGCTTCTTACGGAGCGCCCGGAAAGCTGCATGATATTCTGCAATACGCGGATCGCAACAGACAGAGTGCAGAGCTTCCTGATGCGCAAGGGTTATGCTTCCCAGGCGTTACATGGCGAAATCCCCCAGGCCAGGCGGATGAAAACAATGCAGCAATTCAAGCAGGGAGAGTTCCACATACTCGTAGCTACGGATGTTGCCGCCCGCGGTATTCACATCGAAGGCCTGTCCCTGGTGATCAACTATGATGTTCCAGTTGAGAAGGACAGCTATATACACAGGATCGGGCGTACCGGCAGGGCCGGGCACACAGGCCGCGCCGTCTCATTGGTTACAAGTGATGACATTATGGGCCTCTATGCTATAGAAGAGCATATCAAATCGATGATCACGGAAGCAGAACTGCCAACTGACGACGAATTAAACGAACATCAGGCTGAGATCGGCAAATGGATCGAAGCCAACTCGCTCAAGGCCATCCCGCCTCTCACCGCCTCGGATCCAAACGCAAAGGGAACGCAAAGAAGACCTCCGCGGCCAAAACCGGCGCAAAATAGCCAAAAGAGCAGATCACGCCAATCCGGGACGAATACAGGTTACAAAAAAGAGCCTGCCTTGTCCCGTACCGGGGAATCCAGTGCGGCAAAAACTGCGCCTGCGCGCCCATCCGGCGCGTATGCAGGAAAATATGCAGAGTCCGGTCGTCCCGGGACACAGGAGCTGAAATCCGCAGGCGCCAACTATGCACGAACACAAGCGTCAAGATCCGCAGGTACCAATTACACACGGACACAGGCAACAAGATCCGCGGGACCCGATTACACACGGGCACAGGCGACAAGATCCATCAAGCCCGATACTGCCGCCGCCCGACTGGCAGGTGCTGAAACACGCCGTTTGGCAAATGCGGAATCAACCCGTGCAAAAGGTCCGGAAAAAATTGTTACCGGCAAGGGCGGCGAAAAAAAGATGTCATTTATCCAACGTGTCGTAAAAAAGATATTTGGAAAGCAGTAGAGTAAACCAGGCAAATGCCTGGTTTTACGCAATAAACAGCATGAATCCGGCACAATTCAACAAGAAACATATATTTTGAGGATATTATTTATGCTATGCTAACATTGAATATAGACATACTCTCTGGAAACAGCAAAGGGGGAATAATAAACCATGTATGCAGAAGAAAATATTCTAAAAAGATATCCGGGCAATCCGATCATAACCCCTGCGGACTTTCCCGGCTCCAAGGCGGTATTCAACCCCGGACAGACGATGTTTAACGGAAAGACGATACTGCTTGTATCCGTTTTACATAACAAGCCCTACAAATATAACGGCGTTGTACAGACGACAACCACTCATGTTGCGAAAAGCGACGACGGCATACATTTTAAAATAGATACCGACAGGCCGTTCATATACAGATCTGCGGATGAACCGTACATCACGGCTGGCGAGCAGGCAATAGATCTGCGCATAACAAAAATAGAAGACGCCTACTACATCATCCACCCCGGCTGCGGTCCTTGGGGCACATTTGGCATATTGGGAAAAACAAGCGATTTTACTAAACATGAAAATATCGATATCATCTCATTGCCGGACAACCGGCTTCCTTGTTTATTTCCCGAGAAGGTGAACGGCCTTTTTGCCAGACTTGACCGGCCATACAGAGTGGCGCCGCACGATTTCCACTATATGGGCAACATCTGGATTTCATACTCACCGGATCTGATCTTCTGGGGAAAACACCGCCCATTACTAAAACCGGGATTCTCGCACTGGTGCGGGACAAAAATCGGTCCTACGCCACCCATTAAAACAAAAGACGGTTGGCTTGTACTGATCCACGGAGTTGACGAGAATTGCTCAGGACACCGCTACAGTATAGGCGCGATACTTCTGGATCTTGAAAACCCCGAAATCATCATCGGCAGGACGTACAGCTCCATATTGGAGCCTTATGAGCCTTATGAATTTAATGGCATTGCGCCGAATGTGGTATTTATATGCGGAGCCATAGCGGATGAAGAAAAGGATGAAATCAGAGTATATTATGGCTGCGCCGATACATACATCGGCCTTGCAACCGGCAGATTGAGCGAATTGGTTGATGCGTGCCTGAAGGGGCTGTAGATAAGTCGGAATAGAATATCACATACATTCGAAGGCTTTGCAAAAATCATCGGCAAGGCGCTCTGTTCCCTTTTTTACTTCGTCGCACATTTCAAGCCCCTGTTCCGTACTTTTAGGCTGTATTCCGATGAACAGCACGCCGCAGCCCGATTCGGATTCCAGGTACTTCAGCATGACCGGGAGCGGCAGCATATGCGTGGAAAATGAAACACCGCCGATATCGCAGACAGGAATTACTTTTGCCTCTCCCGGCAAAAGTCCCATGTGTGCTGCATCCACGATAAAGAGCTTATACGGTGTAAATTTTTTGATGACTCCTGTAAAATTTTCAGGCGCAGTCGACCCGGCAATCAAAAGCACATCTTCCCGCTTTACATGATCCCGGAGAAGTTCTATCAAATACATGCCCGCAGCATCGTCCGACCGCAGTACCGATCCGATGCCCAGCACAACAATTTTACGTCCTGTCTGAATATTATTTTTTAGGCATTCCTGTATCTCCATCAGAGCTGCACCGTCAAATCGTTTTTGTCTGTGCTCGAAAGATCGATATTCTGACTGAATGACAGGCACTTTTTGGCACAGGAATCTACACACTGACAGCAGAAAATGCAATGTCCGGTATTCAAAACTGCTTTCATTTTCCGTTCTTCTTTAGTACCTTCATTGATTATCTTCAATGCACCTGCAGGACAATCACGTACACAAAGCTGGCAGTTAACGCAGTTTTCCGGATTATATACAAGCCGTCCGCGGTACTTGTTGTTTATTTTCAATTTACCGTTCGGATAGGAGATCGTTGCGGGATCTTTAAAAAATTGTTTGACCGCCATTTTTATTATTTTGCCCGGTCCGTTTTTCATTATAGTCATTACAGCATCAACCTGCCTCTTATAAATAGATTAAAGACGATTTGCAAAACCGCAATAGGCGTCAGGTATTTCCAGTAAAAGCTGACCATCTGGTCCAGCCTTAGGCGGGCCATGGCTGAACGCATCAGCACAAGGAACAGAAGTACGCCGATTGTCTTAACCAGAAATAGCATAAAGTCAACGATCACAATTCCGGTCATAAACGGTAAAAATATTGCTGAAATCAATGAAGCAACCAAAACGAGCTCACAGCTTATAGAAACTTTAAATATCGCCAGCAGCTTTCCGCTGTATTCTACCAGCGTCCCTGATACGATCTCGGTTTCAGCTTCGGGCGAATCGAAAGGAGCCCGCTCCAGCTTTCCCTGTCCGGATATCAGCACGACAAAAAACGCAGGAATGTTGATAAGGATATAAAGAGGGTGCACGGAATAAAAGTCCACCATGCCAGCTACCGACCATGTTCCGGCAATGAGGGAAGGCGCAAGCAGCGCCATAAAAAGCGGCACCTCATAAGCAAACATCTGCGTCAGTGTGCGGACCGAGCCGATTGTAGCAAATACCCCCCTGGAATACCAACCCGCCAGAAATGCGCATATTGTGGGAATAGTCAAAAAATACAATATGATTATAAGATCGCCCTCAAATGAAGCAATGGAGGAATTCCCGAAGACGGGCACATAAACAAACGCAACTGCCACTGCAGCAAGTGATACGACCGGCAGCGTCTGGAACATCCCTTTGTTTGCTTCCGCCGGGATGATCGTCTCCTTGCCCAAGAGCTTTAACAAATCCGCCAGCGGCTGATACCACGGCGGCCCTATTCTGTTTTGCAGACGGGCATATACCTTCCTGTCGATATATTCGAACAGGATCCCGTATACCAGCATGAATATGAACCCCGGAAAAATAAGTATTTTAAATAACATCGCTAACATATCTGCCTCTTTTTGTATTCTAATATTGTATTTTACCTTCCGGCATTTTAACTGCGGAGACATCAACGCCGCGCTCTTTATACCAGTCTATGCCGTACTGTCTGAGGTGCTGCCAATCCATGACCTCCGTCGTGCTCCCTGAATTGACGATGATCGCTCGGTCCGTGCAGGAATAGCAGGGGTCGATCGCAGCGATGATAATCGGCACATCCGCCAGATAGCCGCCTTCCAGCATATGCTTCACACCCCGCCAGTTTGCTTCGCTTGGCGCGCGCACACGCACTCTCTCCGGCATATCCGTGCCGTTGGAACGGATGAAGTGTATATCCTCGCCACGCGGTGCCTCAGTCCTGCTTATTACCTCCCCGGCAGGTATGCGGCGCGGAGCTTTCACAGCAATATCGCCGTCGGGCAGGTTCTTTATGCAAAAACGTATGATTTCGAGGCTTTCAAGCATTTCCAATATCCGCACGACCGTCCGCCCAAAGACATCTGCGTGTGTATCCGTAACCGGTTTGACGGGTATTTCCGCATAAGCCGCATAAGGCTCTACAACACGGATATCATCCATGATACCTGCCGCACGAGCAACCGGTCCTACCGCGCCAAACTTCAGCGCCTCCTCGCGCGAAAGCCTTCCAATGCCTGCAAGCCTTACTGAAAGAGTTGTTTCAGTAGAAGCCAGCTCCAGGTAATATTTTATCTGTTCCTGCAAGGCGTCCGCCATTTTGGATATATTCTGCAGCATGGACTCGTCAACATCCCTGCGTACGCCCCCAATGGTATTGATGCCATAATTAACACGGTTGCCGCCCACCTCGGCCAGTACATCCAAAACCTTTTCCCGGTCGCGCCACGCGTACATGAACAGTGTATCAAAGCCGATCTCATGTCCGGCTACGCCCAGCCAGAGCAAATGGCTGTGCAGGCGTTCAAGCTCTGCCACTATCACACGTATATAGGCTGCGCGCCGTGGTATTGAAATCCCCGCGAGCTCTTCTATTCCCTGGCAAAACGCAACTCCATGCGTATGCGAACATATTCCGCACACACGCTCGATGAGGTACAGGTTTTGAATATAATTCCTGCTCTCACAGGCTTTCTCAAGGCCTCTGTGGTTATATCCCACACCGACAACGGCATTGACAACCCTTTCACCCTCAAGCGTTATGGTAAAGCATCCAGGTTCCTTTAATGAAGGATGCTGAGGTCCAATCGGTATTACTACACGGTTTTTCCCGCTCATTTTTCTCCACCTCCATTTACTGCATCTGCCGGAGGATTGTAGGTCATCGTATTTTTATCGAGGTATTTCGGATTCCAATCCTTACGCATCGGGTAGTTTCCTTTCGGCCAGCCGTCCGGCAGCGGATAGGACGGACCCTCGGGCAAGCCCATGACAATGGCGCCAAAGAGGTCTACAAGCTCACGTTCATGCAGATCCAGGGATGGAAATACGCCTGTCATCGAGTCGATCCTCGGATCGGACTTGGGCGCTTTTTCTTTTAACGCAAAGATGATACCGTCCTCATTGGACAACAGGTAGATAAATCCCAGATCGTCTCCGTCATCTGTTCCGACAACATGATTTGCTTTATAAAACCCCAATTCGTCATGCAAATAATGAAACACCTGCTCAAATTCCTCTCTTACAAGGGGCTTTGTAAATATTCGTTTTTTCCTTTGCACATTCACTTTATCATTTAAAAATACAAATTTACTGACAAGCTTCTCAACGATCTCCTGCTCAGTCTGCATTTTTCCGGCCTCCCTTTTTTTCAGGCTTCAATGTATCCAGAAGCTTTTGAACGGCGCTGATGATCGCTTCCGGCCGCACGGCACATCCGGGGATGTAAACATCTACCGGGATTACAGTGTCAATGCCGCCCGTAACACAATAGCAGCCGTCAAATATTCCGCCGGTGCAGGCGCATGACCCGACAGCAACGACAAATTTGGGTTCAGGCATCTGCTCATATATCTGCTTCAGGCGGTCCCTCGTCTGAAGAGTGACCGCACCGGTGCATACAAGCACGTCCGCATGGCGCGGGCTCCCCTGCTGCACGGCTCCCATACGTTCCAGGTCAAATCTTGGGGTAAAGGTGTCTATCGTCTCGATGTCACAGCCATTACATGCCCCTGCATTAAAATGTATTATCCACGGAGACTTGCGAGTCCCCCAGTCAACTGCTTTTTGTAAGAGTCCCAATATTATCACCTCTTGAATATGATTACCAGAGAAAGCATCCCGGATACGATAAACACAACAGGCAAAAGCGGCACATCATAGGGAGCGGTTGCAACTACGAGCACCAGAACATGCATGATCGTAAACAAAAATGCGAACGGAAAGAACTGGCTGTAATCAGGATTGATGTAATTCTGGATATTGCGCTGACCGCATGCATATGAATCCGACTCGCGCTCTCCCCGTATCCCATGGCGTGAATACCGTGAAAAGGCCTTGGAACATACAAGGAATATTATTATAAATATAAGAAAAACAATTGGCGGTGATGATATCAAGTTACCCATCTATATCCATCTATCCTTTCAGTTTTCTCAGATTGCGGATATCCATGCTGCCGTATTTTTTATACAGGCTTATGGCAATCCCTGCCGCAACAACGGTCACAACGACCTCGATAACGATCGAGGTGATGATAAATGTCTGAGCAAGGTCAATCTTTCCATTCACGTGCCCTGCAAGCATAATGAAAAGTGTTACGGCCTTCATCGCAACTTCTATGCCGATCGTGATCTTGAGCATGTGATAGGTGCGTATCAGGCAGTAGCAGCCTGCAATGATCAGCAAAAACCCCATGATAAGCATAATGCCTTCAATTCCGAAATCATTCATCTCTACTCATGCCCCTCTCCCTGAACAAAATTCGCTACCCTTATGAATCCCTCTCCTTGAACAAAACCACAACCGCAACCGACCCGGTGATCATAAGGATGATCTGTCCCCATATATCAGCCTGACGATTGTTCCACAAAATCTCCCGTAAATTATCGCCGGCTTTTCCTGCCGGGTTTACCGGCTGGAGCGAAAAACCGGACGACATGGCGATAACAACCAGTATAACACCACTGATGATAAGAATAACCGGTAACAGAGACATGCGTTTTTTATCTTCATAAACTTTTTCCAGTTCATTTTTACTCGTATTCGACAGACTGATTGCACTGACAAACAATACAGTAACCAATCCGGAACAGACCGATATTTCAAACAGCGCCGCCCATATGAAGCCAAGCTCATACATGATTATGCCAAGAGCCGCACTGCCTGCGGCCAGGGCAATCGCAGACTTGGTCATGCTACGGAGCATAACAGCCAGTATGCCAAAGACGAACATTAACCCAAGACAGGTGTATATAATAGCTTCCATTGCAATTCCTCCCTACAAAATCCCTCTTCCCTTAAGATACAGAAGCGCCAGCGGGAAACCCACTCCCACAACGATCATCACGACCGTCAGCATGATCTCGGCAAATCGTATGCTGCCGCCCACTTCCTTCAATTCCGCATATTTATCGGGAAGCTTGCCAAAAAATACCTTTTTCTGTATCCTGAGAAAATAGGCGGCGGTAAGGATGCTCGAAAATAGTGCGATCGCTGCAAAACTGCGAGAGTTTTCATTCCAGAGTGCAATAATGATCAAAAGCTTGCTCCAGAATCCCGCAAAAGGCGGTATGCCGGCTGTCGATAAAAATGCTGCAATGGATGAAAAGCCTGTCACAGGCATCCTGCTCTGCAAACCGCCCATTTCATTGATATCAAGCGTACCTGTTTGCTCATGCAGCGCAGCCGCGTTTGAAAACAGAGTGCTTTTGAATGTTGCATGATTGAATATGTGGACAACCGCTCCCAACAGTCCCAGCGTACTTCCTGTGCTGACGCCGAGCAGGATATAGCCCATCTGGCTCACGCTGGAATATGCGACAATACGTTTGAAATGATCCTGTCGCAAGGCCAGCAACGCTCCTGCAATAATGGATACGGTGCCCATCACTGCAAGTGTCAGCTTGATTGCCGGCACCCCCTGGAACAGCTCCATTAAAACAATGAACCCGTATATCCCCGCCACCTTTATGACGATTCCGCTCAAAAGCACGGATACGGCTGTATTTGCACTTTGGTGCGCGTCCGGGAGCCAGCTGTGGAACGGAACCGCGCCTGTTTTGACAGCAAAGCCGGCAATTAGAAGGATAAAAGCCAAATAAGAAAGGATCGGTCCGGAACCGGCCTGCACATTAAGGATGGACAGGCTTACCTGCGAATACTGAAGGCTTCCCGTTTGCATAAAGATAAACGACAAGCCTGTCAATATGAATATGCTTGCCAGCGCTGACATTACAAGATACTTGAATGCGCCTTCAAGGCCCGTCTCCGACTGGAACATGGCAATCAGAACAAAGCTGGACAGGCCGACGATCTCAAGGAATACATAAAGCGAGAAGAGATCGGTCACGATAATCATTCCGTTCATACCCAGAATCAGAGTCATTAAAAGATTGACATAAAATACTTTTTTCTTCTTTACAGTCTGGTTGGCAATCAGTACCGATACCAGAGCCACGAAGCCTATGCAAAAAATGATCACGAGTGAAAGCGCCGTTACGGAAAAACGCTCGGAACCCTCTTTTGTCATATTCCAAAGCAGTGAGAATTCATATTCATGCAAGCGGAAGGCCGCGAGCAGGAAAAACTCCACAGCAGCCGACAGGATCTGAATGACAGCGCTGGCGCCGGCCAGATACAGGCATACTCTGCCGGCAAGCTTTCCGGGTAACAGATTTACCAATAGAATTATGATAAGCGGCACTACAAGAAACGAGACCGCAATGTAAGCTATGGGATGCATTTTCTGACGCCCCCTCCCTTCAAATCTTAAAGAAATACCAGAAATATGACTGCAATTCCTCCAACGCCCGCAGCCGCAGCCAGAAGATACCGTGAGAGGCTTCCGTTATTAAAGCGTTGCAGCAGATTCCCCACACCATTTACTGTTTCCTCTACTGCATCATCATAAAACCAGCTGATACCGCGCTCTATCAGGACACAAAGGGCGGAAAAAGCGTTCGCCGCCTGATTCAACCAGTTGTATGGATCAAACCATTGTTTTTCCGCCGCCTGATATATGCTTTTCAGTACCGGCGCATTCTTAATATGATCTGCAGCGTTGACCGCACTGCCTGATTTCCTGCATCCGTATAGATGATCGCAAATAGCCAGTATCAGCACAATACCGTAAATAATAACCGGTAATGCCGAAACCGGCCAACCGGAGTATGTTTGCGTATATCCCAGTGCATTTCCCACAAACCCGTCCAATGGCCATTTATTTGCTACTCCAAGCAGTATGCTCAGTGCAGCCAATACAATCATCGGTATCAGCATGCCAAAGCCTGATTCTCGAATGGATTTCATGCCCGATGGGAGTTTTTGTTCACCGGTAAATACTGTGCGCGCCATTTTCAGAAAGTACACGGTCGTTAAAAATGTGCTTAACAGTGCAGCAATGTAAAAAACTACATTCGATTTTTGTACCGCATTAAAAATAATCTCTTTTGATAAAAACGTACTGAAAGGCGGTATGCCCATAGTTGCCAACCCGCTTATTACAAAACAGGCCATCGTAACTGGCATGCTTTTTGCAAGGCCGCCGATTTTTCTAAAATCTGTTGTTCCTGTCCGTTTTTCGATACTTCCTGCTGCCATAAACATGCAACTGCTTAATATAACGCAGTTAAGCATATGGAAAAGGCCGCCGATGATCCCGGCAGGAAGTGCCGTTCCTATACCGAGCACCATAAATCCGGCCTGACTGATCGCATTGTATGAAAGCAAACGTTTCATATCCATCTGTATGAATGCCATTGCGTCGGCAAATATCACAGTGAGTGCGCCAAGTGTCATCAGTGCAATGCTCATCCCGGTTCCCGGCTGCAAATCATATAGATTCATAACAATATGCACGGCAAGGTAGATCCCAAGTATTTTTTCAAGCATAGCGGGAAAAGCTGCCATAAACGGGACCGGGGCATCCTCTGCTGCATTCGTAATCCAGCTGTGGAAAGGCATACAGCCTGCCATACCGATAGCGCCCAGCATCATACATACAAACCCGATTCCGGATATTCCGGTAACAGGTAATTTCTGCATTTGGGTGATATAGGGTGTTCCTGCCTGATACACCGTTAAAATGATGCCCAGCATCAGTAAAAGATTGGCGGTACCGGATAATACAAATGCTTTTGCCGCTGTTTTCGGATTCTGCTTATTATTTATCAGCAGCATCCCAAAGAGCGTGCACAAAAGCCCTTCCCAGAAAAACAGCATGATATTCAGATTATCCGAAAGGATGGCGCCGTTTATCATGGCAAGGCTTATAAATAAATAAAGCATGAAGCTTCCTGTGTAATTTTCATTCTTCAAATATACGGCACTGTATAAGCTTACGAGCAGAAACCCTACTGCTGTAAAGGTAAGGAACATTGCGGGATATTCATAAACATGGATTGCAATATCCATTCCGTGCGAAGCAAACGGAATGGTCAGGTAAAAGCTCTCTGACTGATAGAGGCTTATTGCAAATATTAGATTGATTGCTGAAAAAAGCGCTGCAAGTATCAGCCCGGAAACATAATTCTTTCTTGAAAGCCATATAGCAAACCCGCATATAACAGGTAATGCGATCATAAACCATATGATGTTTGTGCCTTCGCTTAAAAATGAGCTGATGGAATTCAACATTTTATATACACCTCCCTATCAGAGATGCAAATCCCGAAGGTACACTTATAAATATTCCCAGTACAAGCGATAATATGGCAAGTATCATAACGGATACAACCATTAAGGGTGTGCCTTCCTTCACATCGGGGAAGGTCTGCTGTCCCAGAAAGACCTTGACGAATAGCCGTGTAAGATACATAACAGTCATGATTGCACCTATGATAAAAACGATTCCAAGCGTAATATTCCCTGTTGAAATAATGCTTTCAATAACAAGGTGTTTTGCAAAAAAGCCTCCAAAGGGTGGTATTCCCATGATTGAAAAAGCGCAGCATAGAAATGCTATTGCAGTGAGCGGCATTCGTTTATAAAATCCGCCCATTTTAGTTATGTCCTTCGTGTGCACATTGTGTTCTACAATTCCAGCGCAAAGGAACAGTCCGCCCTTTGCTACGCTGTGCATCAGAATATACAGCATACCGCCCACGGCGCCGGTTTCATTTCCGCTGGATAATCCCAAAAGTATGAATGCAAGCTGGCTCACCGTAGAATACGCCAAAATGCGCTTGATATCGTTTGCCCGCATTGCAGCCCCCGCACTGACAAGGGCGCTGACAGCGGCAATAACAGGCACTGCAACAGTAAATACGGAGTCAATATCAAAGCTCATGATAAACAGCCGTGCATATACATAAACGCCGATTTTCACAAGTACCGCCGCATGCAACAGTGAAGTTACCGGTGAAGGCGCTACACCTGCATCGGGCAGCCAGCTGTGCAGCGGGAATGTCGCCGATTTTGAAAGGATCCCAAACAATATCAGCACAACCATCCAGTTTTGTATATGCGTACCTTTCATAGCTGCCAGGTCGAAGGTGCCCGTCTGCCCGTATATTCCAACGAAGCCTATGAGCATGATGAGCGCGCCTGCCACAGTCATGATAAAAGCTTTATTAGCCCGGTTTATGGTTATATCTTCGCGGTAAAAACCAATGAGCCTCCAGCAGCAAATCGCCGATATTTCCCAAAAAGTATAGATGAAAATGAGGTTTGTGGAAAAGACCAGTCCCATCATGGCTCCGATGAAGAGGCAAACCATCATGTAATACTCGTTCTGATTCCCGTATTCCTTAATGTAGCCGAATGAATAAAGCACGATTACGGAAGCTACGAGCGACGCGGTCATTGCCATAAATATGGCAAGCGCATCCGCATAAAAAGCGAAGCTCAAACCCAGGGGCAGCTCGTAATGAAGTGAAAGAGGTTTGCCGGCAAGCAGGCTTGGCAATGCGAGTGCCGCACAAATAAAGGCGGTAACTACAAAAGCTAACGCCGAAATATTTCTGAATTTGGTATTGATTTTACCCAAAATCGGGAGGAGAAAAGCGCCAAGCAACGGTACCGAAATACATATAATGAGTATATAACTTCCCATAGTTTTATCCTGCCTTATAGTCCGATACTCAGATGGCGTGGTATAAATTTGATTGCTCACACGTCAACCTGACATAACATAACATTAAATCAATCTTTTGAGATTGTAATACAATGCCTGTGTATAGTCAAGCAATATTTATTTTTTTTTGGTATACAATGTACAATTACAACAGCCTCCATAATTGTCTGCACTTCCCTTTTCAAAAGGCATACGGGAGATTCGCCGTCAAACGTCCAAAGATATTCTGCCGAAAACCGCATTCTATATGTGCATCCTTTTCATTAATTCCATTTTGATGTTTTCACCCTGGAAAATAAGTATGGCAGATAAAAAGATGATACTGCCCGCAACACATGCAACAGAAGGGTAAAACACATTGATCAGATCAAACAGGATAAACAGGATCGGGATGATTCCAAAAAGCCCGTCCAGCAAAAAATAGGCAATATAGTCCCTGGCGCTCAGCTTCAGAACCTTAGCCGTCACATACATCACAAACATGGCCACAACACATGTGACGGGTATCACATAATCCAGCGACCAGCCCCTTGAGCCGGTTCTCCAGTCCCAGATGACCGACAGCGCCGATACGATGATCACCTGCCACATGATATTCTTCGTGATATTGTGCCTTTTCCTCATTACCACGATAAAGCTCAGCCACATGCTAAGAAGGCCAAATACTTCAAATATCGGCCAGTTTACATTTGGAGGGATGATATTGTATACGACCGACGGAAATATATTGTATACGGCAAAGCTTGCTACTATAGTAAAAATAGAGATAAATGCCATGATACGGATAGCAAGATGACGTTCATATGCGGGAGGGATCTCGGGAAAGATTTCTTCCTGGGTATTGCAATATCCTTCATCCGGCAGAATATTCCTGCATAGCGGGCATTCGCCTTTGTTCCCCCGTATGTGCGTCTGGCAATGGTTACAATACTTTATGTTCTCTCCCTCCCATCTATAGATTTGACGTGATCTCGATCCTGATCCCTTTTTGAGATAGCGATTCAAAAAATATCCTTTGTATCTCAGTCTCCGCAAAAGGTGAAGAAAAGCTTAAAACAAGCCTGTCTCCGTATGTGCACAATGTGATCTGCGGCCTTCTGGCACTGTAATAGACACAGAACTGCCGGATATAAGGTTCAAATTCCACCGGCATGGCAATGCGGCCTATATTGGATATGGACGCTGTCACGCTCCTATCCTTCAGCTTGCTGGCAATACGCAGGACATAATCCTTCAAAGGCAGCGGAATGACTCTTGTCAGGTAGTTCTTCTCGAATGATACGAAACGGTTCACTTTCATTTGTATCTGTTCTTCGGACAGTTCCTTCCGGAAACTTTCGCTGACAGCTTGTATGATATCCTTCAGCTCGCTGCCGTTCTTGCCGGATTTGTAGCCTATTGCCATTGTACTGAAAAAGTTCCTTGCTGTCTCCGACTCGTAAAACTGCCGCAAATTGATTGGAACTGATAAAACGACAGGACGGTTTTTCCTGTTTGCGGGCATCTCCTTCCATATGGAGTATATAAATAATGAGGTGATATATATCGTCAGTGTCGTATTATATTTATGCGCTTCCTCCAATACGGCTTTTACCGGCATGCAGCCTTCTATCACCTTTAGCCTGTTTTCCTCCACCCTGGTTCCTCTGATATGGTATGCCTCGGCTTCCGCATCCCCTTTGATATTCCGACCCGCCAGCCCGATGGCGTCCCTGCCTGTATAGTACCTGCCCGTATAGTACCTGCCGAAGCTGTCATCCGTTTGCTGGCTTATCGAGGCGCTGTAATTCGGTTTAGGCACTTTACCGGTAATTTTATCCTTATACCTTAGGGATATATAATGGTATACCAGTGTCTGCATAAACCAGAGAGCACCTGTCCCATCGGAAAGGGCGTGAAATATCTCAACATTGATCCGGTTATTGTAATAAAGCACACGGAACAATAGGTTTTTTCTGTCTCTTTGATAAATAGGCGCACAAACCGGGCTGGACTCCTGTTTAACCACAGGATGGATATCACTGCGTTCAAAATAGTACCAAAATATCCCTCTCCTTAAAACGGATTTGTAAAGAGGGAAACTCTCAAGGGTCAAATTAACCGCCTGCTGCAGATATTTAGGTTTCACGGCTTCGTGCAGTTCGCAGACAAGCCGGAATACTTTCGTATCTTTCTCGTTGCAGGTTGCCGGAAAAATTTTTGAGGCATTGTCCAGTCTGCTCCATTCTATTCCTTTCCGTTGTTTCAAAGCGTCCTCCCGTACTCAATGTGCCAGGTAAATTATAATCCTAAAAATACATTAATTATATTATAACACTTTATTACATACTCAGAAGTCCACGGCAAAGAAAAAAAACCGTGAAGAGCATCTTTCATCCGGTATACCTGCACACGGTTGCCGGATTCCTCCAACCGCCTTCCGTATTCCTCCCCTTCATCCCTGAGCGGGTCAAACTCCGCTGTAATGATCAGCGTGTCAGGCTGGTTCGAAAGGTTCTCAGCCAACAACGGCGCAAAATAAGGGCTGGTCCGTTCCTTCACGTCCGGGACATATAGCTCCATGTAATCCTGAATACGTTTGGATGTAAGTATATAATCCGTTCCATTTTCGCTTACTGACGGGAATGGCGAATTTTCACCGTGATCATTATAGGTGGAGGGATAAATCAGTATCTGCCTGCCGGGTATGCATTCACCCCTGTCCCTGGCCATCAGGGATACCGCCGCGGCCAGATTGCCTCCCGCGCTATCGCCGATCAGCGTGATATCCTCCGATCTGCAACGTAACAGATCCAGCCTCGAAAAAACTTCCTTTACAACCTGGTAACAGTCTTCCAGCCCGGCCGGGAAAGGGTGCTCGGGAGCCAACCTGTAATCGACGGAAATGACCGTATGTCTTGTCTGGTTTGCCATGTTGACGCACACCTTGGTGTAGGAATCGATATTGCCTGTCACCCAGCCGCCGCCGTGGAAAAAAATCAAAACCCTGGAGGCCGCGTTTTTTCCGGGTTCAAACACACGCACCGGTATCTCTCTGTCTCCTGCCATGATCTTATGGTCCCACAAATTATAAATAGGCTTGAAGGATGGATTCACAATATTCAAAAATTTACGGTACTGTTTGTAAATTTTCTTCATGCTCACTTTCTTAAAGGAAAGAGCCTTTATGACTAATTTCCTGAAACGTTTCACCGGTTTACCCTCCTCTTCACAGCCCTGTCATATAGTCCCTCGTAAAACCCAGAATAAACTGTGCGCGGCAATCCCGCTCCGGCTTGTCATTGCAAGCGCAGCACAGCAATCTCGCTTTTCAATAGCATACTAATGTGGGCTACCGCCCACAACCCAACGAATGTACTTATTGCCACGAATGTGAAATTATATTCTTGTTTTTATTGTAGTTTCGCGGCAATAAGGTACTAAGCTGGTAAATTTAAGTTATTAATATTATATGCGAACCGGCACAAAAAGCATAGATAATTAATTTCATGTATCCTTCTCAACGATCACAATTTCCTCCGGCGCCAATCCGTACAATTCATAAACAATCTGATCGATCCTTCTTTCAAGTTCACCCGTATCCGCCATACTGTCCTCCTGCTTTCTTGCAATGATCTCGTCCACCAGTCCGGCTACGGTATTTTTAACTTCATCTGTGGGCTCCCTCCATGGAAGATGATTGATCATATCCTTTGTGAAATTGATTCCCCCGTTATAGCTGGATGAAGAGTATTTTTGTCTGATAAAGAATATCATCAGCCTGCAGTTGACGACAGCGCTCAAATACTTCAGATCCCGCTCGTCATCGCATGGTATCATCATCGTTGATTTGCCCGGAATTACAGTTCCGTCAAAGTCAATAAAGCTATCAAGAAGAGTCAGGCCTTTGATGATTATTTTCTTTTTTACGGATTTTCGCCCATAGGTATTTGTGAACATATCAAGAAAAACAGATCTGTCCGCAACAGGAAACGGATACTTGTCCTTCAGATATGTCATAGGCTGGATGCCCCAGCGCGACACAAAGCGGCCGATCGTTCCGGTATTCGTGACTTTCAATTGATTGTCCGTGGAAAATTCATCCGCTGATTCCAAAGAATAAAGTATATCCTTCAGCCTGTAGCAATCCGATGTTGCGCAGGCATTTTCACATGTGAACCTGCCGCCAAGCAGACCGTTCTCCGTCTCAAGCCTGCCGATCAGACCGATTGCATCGGAGAAGATGATATCCAGCGCATATGGAGATGAAAGAATCTTTTTATCTACGGTCCTTTTCAAAATAATACCGCTTTTCCTGTCCGCCATTTCAAATACCCTGATATTGCCGTATTCGCGTTTCGTTACGAATGTGATGATCGAATCCACCAGGGCAGATTCGAACACTGAGCGGCCTGCGGCAAGGATCGTATGGATGTTCATGATCAGATTTTTCCGCATTTCATCGCCAAAGGGTTTTGAAATCCACTTGTCCGGCGTAATGAAAGACAGTATCCCGTTTGCCGACAGCATCCTGAAGGATTTTTCAAAGAATGCGATGTAGATATCCCAGTTTCCTTGGGTGAATTTGTAATTTGAAGCGATGGTATTTCGCAGGTCCTCCATTCCGCTGTTGACCATGTTTTCCGAATCAATATACGGGGGATTACCAATAATTATGTCAAAGCCGCCTTTTTCGCGGTCGTGGAACACACGCCCGAATTCCAGTTCCCACAAGCAGTATGGTATCCCCTCGAACTCATCGGCAAGGCTGTTTCCGCAGATAATGTTGCAGTCCATATCGGGAAGTATCACCGATTTTAATTGCCGTTCCGGCTCATTTCGGGCATTTGTATCGCAATCCGGGTCCGGCAGTTCTTCTGGCTTTGTGTGTCCTTCCGGTTCATTTTGCGCACTGAGGTTGATTTCGCCATCGACGGCAAGGGAAAGCCACAGGCGCGATTTTGCAATATCAACGGCACTTTGTTCGATATCAACTGCAAAAATGCAGTTTTTGACCGCATTAGCCTTTAATGCATAAGGATGGCGGTCAAATGCATACATGATCCGCCTTGCCCGGGGAGTCATTGAAATGCCCATATATGCGGAAATATTCTGCCTCGCGCGTACAATTTCACTGAGCATTCCAAGAAGGAATGCCCCGGAACCGGCTGCGGGGTCGGCGACACGGATACCGGAAAGCGCATCGTCGATTTCCTTCAGCCGGTTCACACCTGATTTCAATTCAAAAATACTGGCCGGAATAAGCATCGCTCCGCTCCCGGTCTGAATCCCGCAGGCTGTATCTTCATCCTTCATAAACTCGCCGTAGAGGATAAAATCTTTTACGTCATCATATGGCAGCCCGGTCTCATGAACAAGATAATATGAAATGCTTTCCCGGCACATGTAATGAACGATTTCACGCGGAGTATAGAAGACGCCCTTCGATTTCCTGTCCTTTACATCCAGCAGATTTTCAAAGACCCTGCCAAGCATTTCGGGGTCAATCGCTACTTCCTTTTCCATCGGTTCGTCTTCGTTCATCGTGAAATTATACTGGTCGAAAATATCAAGGATCCCGTCTGCGTCCCGCCCTTTTTCGGAAGTATTTGAAAAAATTTCATTCGGGATGGCAAAGTTGTTATGCTGCCGGTAATTGTCAAGCTGCTCGAAAAGGCCGCCGTTCAAAAACGGGATACGGCAGTGCAGCCCCAAAAAATAGCCGTTTTCTCCCCGGTTCATATTTAAGGCATCATGGAATAGCGGCTCAAGATAATCATTGAAATAATTCTCGTTTTTTTTCTCGCAGGTCACAAAGAGCCTGCGCATAAAGTCCTCCGGTCCCGTTCCCCACGGCTGGCCTTTTACATATTCTTTCTCCGTCAATGTCCCGGGCAGAGCGTCGATTCCAAGCCAGCCCTTTTTTTGTATGAGATAAAAAAAAGCGATCAGCCCCATCAGTTTCTTCGCAAACTGTTCACCGGTGAAGCTGCGGTAACCGGCTTCCGCCATAAAATCCTGGGATCTCTCCAACCATTCGCAGACCTGGCGGTATTTTTCGGAGTACTGCCCGAAGAATTCTCTTGTAACCCTTTCAACACTGAACGCTTCTTCTATTTCATCAGCGGATGGTTTACTGTCTTCCTCCTCAAAGATTGGATAAAGGCAGCTTTTCGCGATATGGCAGGGCTCTCCCTCTCCTGCGAGATAGGAATAGCGCTTAACCGGAGTAAGCTTCTCAGATATTCTCCCTGCGGCAAATTCATAATCCATACGGATAAATGACAACCGCCATTTGGGCTCGCCGGCGGTGTGGAATGCAGCAAGTGCGGCATCGCAATTACCGTCTTCCATGAGTTTTCTAGCAAAGCTTCTTTGCATGCTCCTCTCACGCTCAACGGATCTGCCTCTTTTCAGCTCGACTGCGAATATGGCGATTTTTTTCCTGTCATTCCCGAAATAATTTGCTATGTGCGTATAACCTGCAATATAGTAAGAAAATTTGCCATATTCCTTATTGAACTTATTCGGTGAGACCATCGTTTCATCAACCAGCAGCTCTCGTGTGAACAAAACAAATGTATCCATGGAAAAGGGACGAGTCAACACCTGCTCAAATATCTCCTGTTTTGCTGTCACATCGCTTTACCTCCGTTACGCATACAAATATAATAAAAAAATAATTATACCGGTAAGATTTTTTTTCATTATATTTCATCAACATTATAGCAATAATGAGTTCAATTAAAAATGTATTGCACTTTAAAATTTATAATACATTGTAACTATTCTATAAACCGTATATAATTCCCATATAAGGTGCCTTACCACATAGCGCTGGAGCACAATTGCACGGAGGCATAGGCTCATTCCAAAGAATGCGAAAGCCTGCCAGCCCGCAAAAACACGCAGTCAAGGAGGTCTATGACATAATGCGGCTAAATGCTGAAAAATTAAGGACAAGCACATTGCTGCGCAAACTTTTTAAATCCCCCAATTTGGTAACTTTCATTGAAAAAAATGCCAACGCCATACAGATGCCTCAATTTCATGAGTATATATCGGATCTGTGCCAGGCGATGGAACGGATACCGGAGCATGTCATCAAACAATCCTCTATCGATCGCACATACGGACATCAGCTTTTTAACGGCACCCGCAAGCCGTCCAGGGATAAGGTCATTCAGCTTGCTTTTGGCTTCGGTCTGGATGTAGACGGTACGCAAATGCTATTGAAGATGGCGCAGAAGAATCCTCTTTACCCCCGGATTAAGCGGGACGCCGCCGTTCTGTACTGTATAAACCATCGCACAGACATCGTACAAGCGCAAGGCATGCTCTATGATCTCGGGCTCACCCTGCTTGGAGGCGACGAAAAAAATAGATAAACCGGTTTTGGTTGATAACATGGCAGAAACGCAATTGTATGCAGGCTGCATACCTAACAGCTTTTCTTATTTGCTACTATTAACCTGTGAACGGTCACAAAATTCCATAGGCCGTTCACAGTTTATGGCC
>JBDKVA010000171.1:0-7080 GCA_039679375.1 Clostridiaceae bacterium | reverse complement strand
AGCTTAGCCCCGCTGTACCTGATTTGCTGTCTGTCATAAAAGAACCCTCCGTTTTCGCCTTTCGGCGGCGTTTGATTTCTCTTATGGCACTCCATACAAGGTCGTTCCTTTTAGGTATAAAAATAGCGTACACCTATGGAACATACTACTGTCCCACAGATGTGCGCTTAATTGCAATCTGCTGCCATTCGCCGGATGGCCCAGCCCCACAAACCCTATTAAAAAGGTTCATCGCCTGCTCAGTTTGTACTGTAGATCTCGCATTCCTGTTGCAGAATGTAATGCAGTGCAAAGAGATTACTACGTATTATATGCGCTGATGCTTATTCTGTCAATATATTGAAAAAAATTATTTTGAGGTTCAAATCCGGTCTTTTCATCTTGACAAAACTATGTTATCAGCATAACATAGTTATATAACAGTGTTATATTATAAGTATGATTATATAAATGAAACGGTGGTAGTTATATGCCTCCAAAGGCAAGAATTACTAAGGAACAGATAGTCGGCAAAGCATTTGAAATATTAAAATTAGAAGGCTTTGCGGGGATTACTGCAAGAAGGCTTTCGAAGGAGCTTAATTGTTCTACACAGCCAATATATTCTATATTTGAAGATATGGACGATTTAAAAAAAGAGTTATATGCAAAAAGCAAAGTATATTTTGAGAAATGTGTGATGGACATAAAAGATAAGTCAAAGCCTGAACTTGATTTCCTTGAGATTGGCGTTGCTTATATTAAATGCTCGAAGAAAGAGCAGAAGATATTTCATTTCATTTGTATGGAAAATAATTATACAATGAATGGAGTGGCTGAGCTTGTAAGCGGAGCACCGCTTCCTGAAAAACAGGCCGGAATCTTTCTCAATATGTGGCTGTACGCCCATGGAATTGCTTGTATCATCTCGAATAATGATGTGACATTCAATGAAAATGAGATAAGAAAACTACTGATGAATGCATATAAAGGATTTTCGGGTCAAAATGGCGATGAGGGTTAAAATCTGCAAACATGAAAGGCGGATAATATGAAATATGAAATTAATAAAGAAAGATTATGGATTTTTTCACCGGTTAATCATGTTGTAATCAAGGCAGATATTTCAATTGAGAATAAGAATCAGAAAACAAGCAATGAAATAATTTCGGAAAGCATTGATATAAATGCATTAAGAGAAGCAATAGATTGTGCAGTAAATAGTAATGAAGTGCTAAAGAGCAAGATTGTGCTGGAGGATGATGGGAAAGCATATTTTGTAGGCATGCAGAAAGCCAATTATTCAGTAACAGAAAGCGGGAAATATTGGCAAACAATTGTAAAAGAGCAGGAAAAAATTCCATTTGATATTCAAAATGGTGAGTACCTAAGATTTTACATAATCAGAAATGTAAATGCGAATGAGGCTGATACAACGCTTCTTCTTATTGCACATCACCTGGCAGGAGACGGAACATCATATGCTTATCTTTTGCAGGATATAATCAGAGCGCTCAATGGAGAGAAAATTGTAATTAAGCCGGTGGAGCCTTTCGATATGTCAAGCCTTCCCAAAGATAGCAGACTTGGCTTTATAATGAGGCTGATGCTCAGCAGCATGAATAAGAAGTGGAGGAAAACAGGAAAGCAGTTTACATTTAATGAACAGAAAGAGATGAATTCGAAATACTGGAGCGCACATTCTTCTTATGTTACTGTATGTGTTTTTGCCGGCAGTACATATGACTCGTTGATCGCGGCAGCAAAGGCAAATCGTGTGTCGGTTAATACTGTTATTACCGCGGCGTTTATTAAAGCAGCGAATGAATGTGGCGAAACGAACGCTCAGGATGTAGGGCATGCAGTCAGCATAAGAAAAAAGGGTTATACCGGCATGGGTAATTTTGCCACAGGCATTTCCATGAAGTATCTCTACGATGGCAATAAGGGCTTTTTCGAAAATGCAAAATGCATCCAGAAGCTAATATATAAAAAGATTAATGATGATAAAAAGAAGTATTTCCTGCTTCAGTTTATGGGCAATATCACAGGAACTCTATGTGATGCCATATATTTTGCAGCAGTAGCCGGATATGGCAACAAGACTGCATTGAATTTCTGCAAAATGTTTGGGTATGACGGTAATCCGAAAGGCATAAGCATTACTAATCTTACGAAACTTCCAATTGAAAAATCATATGGAGATTATGAGATTACTGATTTTGTATTTGTTCCGCCGCTTGTACTGAATGCAAAGAGAATAATTGGTATTGCTTCGCTTGGAAACAGAATGGAGATATCTTTTTGTGTTGAGGATGATGGTAGCAGAGAATCCAATGTTCGGTTTTTTGCCAATGCAATGAATACTCTTGAATCGTTGGTTAGCCTCCTGCCAGCTGATTTTATTGAAAATTGAGCAAGGATTTTCATAGTGTATGTCGAAATACATTAGCAGATACTGCGTATCATAAATATTCTAAATCGTTGTAACTGGGGAGATCACCATGGCAAAGGCAAATACAAAGGCCAAAAAAAAAGCAGCAAATACTGAGGTTAAAGAAGCGTCCAGGGCAGCGGCAGATAAAATACATGAAACCGACCTTTACAAGCCTGTGCATGATTACCTCGAAAGCCTCGGCTACAATGTGCAAGGCGAGGTGAAGGGCTGCGACCTGGCTGCGCTTATGGGGGATGACCTGGTCGTCGTTGAGCTGAAAACCTCATTTAATTTAAAGCTGCTCGCTCAGGCTGTTAAGCGCCAGCGTGCTGCGGATTCCGTATATGTGGCGATACCTAAGCCAAAAGGAGGAGCATGGACGGCAGGCTGGAGGGATATGTGCATGCTGCTCCGGCGCCTTGAACTCGGGTTGATCACTGTTGCAACGGGTAAAGAGGAGGGACAGGTGGAGGTGCATTTCCACCCGAACACCTTTGATCGCTTGAAAAGTGCCCGCTCAAATAAAAAGGTACGGCATCATATTATTAAGGAGACTGTCAGCCGCAGCGGCCAATACAATACCGGAGGCAGCAACAGGAAGAAGCTTATTACGGCATACAGGGAGCAGGCTATCCATATCGCATGCTGTTTTATGAAGTATGGCCGGCTTTCACCTGCGAAATTGAAGAAATTGGGGACTTGTTCCAAAACGCCGAATATTCTTAAGGATAATCATTATGGCTGGTTCAGTAGAGTATCCTATGGGATATATGAGCTTAATGACTGTGCGCGGGAATTCCTGGCCGGCTATCCGGAGCTGGTGCAGCATTATACGGATATGATAATGGAGCATGAGAAGGACATGGTGGATCTTGGAGGAAATATCTGATGTATGTGATTACTTATTCATTACTTGAAAATCAGGATCAATCTGATGAGTTCTATAAAGTATTATCGGCTTTCACAGATGAAGTGCTGGCTGAGATGGACGATTTGACACATTCGGCAGTGGATGGCTATGCGTCGCACCGGCTTCGGCAGGAGGGCTTGAGTACCCGTTCAAAAGAGGAATACGGCTTTGAATTGCTTGTGCTTGGGACCCTGTGGGAAATATACAGCGGAGATGCCAGCGGGCTTGAGGAAGTACCGCGGCAACTGCTCACAGGTCTCGCCAGATTACGCAGGCAGAACTGCAAGATGAAGCCCGGCGCTGATTTTATCCGGGGTCTCCTGTCCACGATATTTCTTTCACCGGATCTATATGATCACGCATACAAGCTGGATGTCTCACTGAAACAACTGGATAAGCTGCTGGAATGGCTGGCGGCGACCGGTGAGTTCAATCAGGAGGTATTGCGGCTCAGGCAATGGAAGGAGTATCTGAAAACGCTGACGGACAAGGAATCCGATGATATTCTGGCAACTGCGCTAACATTTGCCGCATGGTTCGAAGACAGGAGCGAGGAGGTACTGGGGAGATACACCGAGAATGTGGACAGGTACCTGAATGAATTGAGGCCTGAGCATTATTGGCATGAGGATGTTATTTTCTGCGGGCGCAGAAGGGTGGAATACCACCTGAATATGGTGGGAGCTGAAATCATGAACCGGGCATTCAAAGAGAGATTTGTAAAAACTGTAAGAAAAGCAGTGCTGATCCCAGCTTGCATGCGGATACTTCCGGCCGGCGAATGCAAGGGGCGGACCGATAAGAACGGCTTCCACTGCGCAGGCTGTACCGCTGAGTGCAATATATTCAAGCTTATTAAGCTGGGAAGGAAAAACGGGTTTGACGTTCAGGTGGTATCCCATGAGTCATCAATTTCAGCGAACCGCTCGGATCAGGTGAAATTGGACGGCGATACCGGCGTTGTCGGGATTGCGTGTGTACTGAACCTCATCTCCGGAGGCTGGCTGCTGGATGGGATGGATATCCCGGCGCAATGTGTAATGCTGGATTATTGCGGCTGTAAGCGCCACTGGAATAGGGAAGGCATGCCTACGCAGATCAATGTAAGGCAGCTGGAACGGGTACTTGAGCTTTTGACTGAATAAAAGAAGAACGGTGACGATCGCGGGGCTTAACACATAAGCTTGAGCAGAAGGTGGTTTGCCTACGTAAAATTATTGATAAAATAGGCTAAGCAAATTGTTAAATTGATTGATAAATTTTCCTTTATATAATATATAATTGCTATGTACTTTTGCAGGTATTGAATATACTTGAAAAAGTCATGAGAATACACGCCAATTATATTGAATGAAATAATTTTCATAACGGATGGCTTTGCAAACAGCAGTGATTCTATGATGTTTGCGAGGGCAGGCGTTTAGAAAATTTCATTCAATTAATATAGCAAATGATAGACTGCTAAATAAATGCAAGCAGGGAAAGAGGTAGCCATGTTTAAAAAGGGTGTAATAACAGACGAAATTTCCCAGGATTTCAAAACCGCGTCGGAACTTGCCGTAAAGTATTGCCTTGACGGTGTAGAAATCCGGTCGGTATGGGAAAAAGGGCCGCATGAACTGGACAGCAGCGATATCAGCAATATAAAGGCTATCTTGAAGGAAAATGGCCTTGAGGTGTGCGGTATAAGCTCACCATTCAACAAATGCGATATGAACAATGCGGCTGAGATGAAAGCGAATATGGAGGTGTTGAGAAAATCGGTAAACCTTGCTCATTGTCTTGGCACCAAGTTAATCAGAGGCTTTACGTTCTGGAATAAGGGTAATTTCGAAGACAATTTCAACAAAATAGTAGCAAATTTCGATGCTGCATTGAAGATCATTGAAAAAGAGGATGTAACGCTGGTTTTGGAGTTTGACCCAAGCGTTTACGCCAGCAATGCGCAAAAACTGGCAAAAGTAGTACGCGCTATAAACTCGCCGCATGTCAAAGCATTATGGGACCCGGGCAATGACATATATGATCCCGACGGGGAAAAACCATATCCCGACGGGTATGAGATCATCAAGCCCTATATGGTTCATATGCATCTGAAGGATGCCGTAAAACTGCCGGACGGCAAAGCGACAGGTGTTCCTATAGGTGAAGGCGAAGTCGATTATATCGGCCACTTCAAAGAACTTATCAGAAACGGGTACAATGGATATGTAGTCCTTGAGACGCATTACAGGCCGAAGCATGATATCGGTGAAGCGCTATTGGCGCTGCCAAAAGGTTCCGCCTTCTCCTACCTTGGTTATGAGGCGACGGAGGAGTGCCTGATCAAGTGGTATAAGCTGCTGGAGAAAATAAAAGGGCAGGAATAATATGATTGTTATAAAAAGCAAGCTCCTAATCGGAGGCTTGCTTTTTTGATATGATTAGATTTGTAAAGTTGTAGTGTTGAATATTTTCAAGTTCCAAACCATAACAATGAAGCAATTTGCCCCAGTCTATTTTCAGGAAACTTTCAAATCCTTTAGGCTCGAACAAGGTAGGGAATACATAAAAGAGCAATTTGGAAATAAAGTTTTTTGGTTTCTCCCATTCTATAATATAAAATCTGCCGTCTGTTTTTAAAACTCTTTCAATTTCGGCAAGGATAGGACTTATGATATCTTGCGGCATTTCATGCAGCGCCAGTGATATAGTAACAACGTCAAAGCAATTATCCTCAAAATCCATATTTGCTGCATTCATTTCCTTAAAAGAGATATTTGTTAAGTTTTGCTTTAGTATTTTGTTCACGCCAATTTTAAGCATATCTTTAGATAGATCAATTCCAACAATGGTGTTATTGCTGTTTTTACAGCCGATAGCAATTGAACTGTTTCCTGTACCACAACAGACATCCAGTATTTTTATATGCCCATTGGGCAACTGTTCTGCCATACCTTTTCGTGGGTTTGACCGGTCATTCGGGAATAGAAAAAAATCCATCAGATCATAAACTTTCGATAGTATTTTGTATAACAGTTTTACTCTAATTTCATAACTTCTCATATGACAATCAACTCCGCACATAATAATTTAAAGTATGAATACATGAGCACATGTTCATATATTCATATTACAACATGCGCTTGGAAAAAGCAAGAGGAAAATGAAAAGATGGAAAGGGTTTTAGAGTTACTCCGTAAATGATATAGCTTGCCAAAATGTACATACGAAATTAATCAAATCTTATGGCTGAATATGTTGACAGGCTCCTTAATACCGTGTTATTATAGTTAGGCAGTTGAGCAATTCTTTTACTTAAATAGATATGCTGGTGTAGCTCAGCAGGTAGAGCAGCTGACTTGTAATCAGCAGGTCGGGGGTTCGATTCCGTCCACCAGCTCCATAATAAAATACCCGGTTCAAAGAGAACCGGGTGTTTTATTATGGAGAAATATAAGGGGCAGAATCGGACCGGTGGGTACGAGCGTTAAGAAGCATGTGCTAAACGCACATGCTTTAGCGAGTCCGCGAGGATACCGGGGAGCCTATGTCCGAGCGGGCATGACGCATAGCCGGGGATCAAGGCGGCATGTCGATTCCGTCCACCAGCTCCATAATAAAATACCCGGTTCAAAGAGAACCGGGTGTTTGTGCGCCCGGCATGGGCAATAACTCGGCGGTGAAAGTCCGCTACACGCTTGGTAGTAGGAAGTGTTAGCTGAACGGCAAGGGTGTCCGTCGGGAGGCGGAATCTGAAGGAAGCCGCAGGCAA
>JBDKVA010000170.1:0-35021 GCA_039679375.1 Clostridiaceae bacterium | reverse complement strand
TTTTTAAGTTTTACACTTGCCATTTTTTCCCCTCCCATACATTATATACGGACTGCAATACATGATTCTAATATATCATTCCATGTACTTTTCAACTAGTACACTTTTAGACAAAATTATTTTTTCGTATTTAGTAACTTTGCATAATGAAATTTATCAACATCTCATATTGCATTTTTATGCATAATAATGTATAATTATTAATACCAAAAATATGATACGATATATAAATGAAATAGCCCGGCAATTATTATTGCCACGACACATTCGGAAAGGAGCATACTATGGCATACAAAGTATTCGTAGACGGCCAGGAAGGAACTACAGGTCTTCAGATCAATGAACGTCTGCAAAAACGCAGTGATATCGAGCTGCTTAAAATAGACCCGGAAAAAAGAAAGGACATCGAGGAAAGAAAGAGGCTTTTGAATGAAGCGGACATTGCCTTCCTTTGCCTTCCTGACGAGGCGGCAAAAGAATCCGTATCACTTGTGGAAAATAACAAAACGCGTATAATAGACGCCAGTACGGCTCACCGTACAAATGAAGCCTGGGCATACGGCATGCCGGAGCTCGGCCCTGCCTGGCGTGAAAAAATCAGGACCTCAAAGAGAGTAGCCGTGCCCGGCTGCTATGCCACCGGTTTCAATATTCTCATGCATCCTTTAATAAAGGATGGAATTGTCCCAAGGGATTATCCTGCGACCTGCCATGCAATTTCCGGTTACAGCGGAGGCGGCAAAAAACTGATTTTCAGGTATGAGGCCGCAGATCCTACGGATGAATCCATGAAAAGCCCTGTTTTTTATTCCTTTGGGCTTAAACACAAGCACCTCCCCGAAATGCAGAAATTCAGCGGTCTTGTGCAACCGCCGCTGTTTACTCCCATCGTCGGGCCATACTATAAAGGTATGACGGTGGCCATTCCACTTTATTCCGGCTTTCTGTCCGGTAAAAACAGTGCTCCCTCCGTATGTGAATATCTTTCTTCCTATTATAAAGGTCAGCATTTCATAAAGGTCCTGCCCTATGGTTCGGAAGAGGCTCTTGTGAACGGATATCTGAATGCAACCGGCTGTAATGATACAAATATGCTTGAAATACAGGTCTTTGGCGGAGACGAGAAAATACTGCTGATCTCAAGGCTTGACAACCTGGGCAAGGGAGCATCCGGAGCGGCTGTTCAATGCATGAATATCATGCTGGAGCTTGATGAAGCCACCGGACTTTAGAGGATAGGGGACACACCGGAAGAGCAGAGACCAGAAGCCAGAAACCAGAAGTTAGAGGTTAAAGCTAGAGGTTAGGAGTAAAGAGTAAATTCATACTGGAGGATTATTATGGAAGCATTAATAAAAAAGGCTCAGATTTTAATAGAAGCGTTACCCTACATCCAGAAGCTTCACGGAAAGACCGTAGTAATTAAATACGGCGGAAACGCAATGATCAATGAGGATTTGAAAAACTCCGTCATGGAGGATATCACACTTCTTAAGTTCATAGGCATGAATCCGGTCATCGTGCATGGAGGCGGCCCGGACATCAATAAAATGCTGGATAAGCTTGATATCAAAAGCAGCTTTGTCAACGGCCTCAGGGTGACCGATGAGAACGTCATGGAGGTCGCACAGATGGTACTTGTCGGCAAGACAAACAAAGAGATTGTCTCCCTTTTGAACCAAAAGGGCGGCAAAGCAATCGGCCTGTGCGGAATTGACGGCGCCCTTATTGAATGTGAGCGGCACAAAACTGTAATTGACGGTGAGGAAAAAGATATAGGCTATGTGGGAAAAATAAAACATATCAATTCTAAACTGCTTGATCTGATTGCAAAAGATGAATACATACCGGTTATAGCTCCTATCGGAGTGGGTGCGGACGGCCACAGCTACAATATCAATGCGGACACCGTGGCCGGTGAGGTCGCGATAGCATTAAAGGCGGAAAAGCTTATGCTGCTGACCGATGTGGAAGGCGTCAAAATGTCCAAGGACAGTCCGGATATATTGTATGCACTGACTGCAGCCGAAGTACATGATCTGATTGATAAAAAAATCATCAACGGAGGTATGATTCCAAAGGTTCTGGGATGCCTGGAAGCACTTGACGGCGGAGTCGGCAGGACTCATATCCTGGACGGCAGGATACCGCATAGCATATTGCTCGAGATCTTCACAAACAAAGGCATCGGCACTATGATCATGAGGGAAAAGGTGCTTTACCACAGTAACGAGATGTTATAAACTGTATTGATTGAATTCAATATAACTGTTAAGTTTTGGAACAAACATACCGATATATTAAAATGGTTAAATATGTATGAGTTTGGGGGGTGATCTCTCTGAACGCCTCAGCAGTTGCAACTATTTTGAGCGAAGGTATGATGATCGGCGCCAGTCTGGGTGCAAATGCGCCATGGCATGGCAATGTCGTATATGGCCTAAGCGGAACAATAATAAGAATAGCCTATATCGATAAATTCATGAGAGGAATTGCTGTTATAGGATGCCCTGTTTCAGTGAAATACTCAAATGATAATTTTGTATATTATTTTCGCGGTGCAGTAAAAGATATAGTCAATGGTCCGCTTGAATATGTTTCAGTTAAAATCGATTCCGCAGAAGAAATGATCAACAATAGGTTGTATCCCCGGTATGATGTCACATTGGAAGCACTGGTCAGGCCGCTTTGGGATGATGAGGTTTATCCCTGTACCGTCACCGACCTTTCGTATGGAGGTGCGGCATTCTTATGCGATCACCAGTTTGACGGCAATGATTACCTTGAAATGAGGCTTACCCTGCCGAATCATGCCACCGCAAAGCTTACCGGTAAAGTGATAAGAAGAAGGTACGCACACACGATCATTATTGATCATGCCGTGCAATTCATCGAATGTGACAATACAAATAATAAATTGTTCATGGATTATTTCACACAGCTTGATGAAGAGGTGAATAATATCTATAACAACTATGTAACAAAGGCCAGGAAAAAATTGTAGCAAGGCAGTTTGCGATATAGCATGAATTTAGTTTGGCAGTACAATATATGCTTTCTTATATTCCAGCGGCGTCATCCCATATCTGCGTTTAAACGCACGCCGGAAAGCATGGGCACTGTTGTATCCGACAACGGAGGCAATTTCCTCCACGCAAATCCCGCTTCTGACGAGGATTGTGCAGGCTCTGTCCATCCTGAGCTTCTCAACATATGAGATAAAGCTCTCACCGGTATTTTCTTTGAAAAAGATGGAAAGATAGGTTTCGCTCAGCTTGAAATGCTCGGTTACGCAGCCCAGGTAAAAGTCCTGTCTCATATAATTACAGTTAACATACTTTATAATTTCTTCCTTCAAATTTTGCTTTAGGTCTTGTTGTTTTTTTATGACCTCCGCGCATATATCTTTATATATTTCAAGAACCCTTCCGCGGTCCAAGTGGTCCAGCGCGAAAATTTTGCCGTCCATCAGCTTGTAAATATCAGGCACATTTAAAAACAATACCCCGTTTAATCGGAAAAGTGTGCTTTTTAGCGCGTCAAGCAATAGCTTCAACGAATCGTTGTCATATTCCCCGTTATTTATATTGTTTTTAAAAATATTATCCAGCACGGTTTCAATTTCATTCAGCTTGCCCTCACGTGCCAGGCTGATCAACCGAAGCTCTGTTTCCACGGGATAATCGAAACGGCTATTCCGCCTCATTGAGGAATTGAACATACGGACGCCTGAATACTCCCCTCGTATAACGCTGTTCTCCAGAGCATATTTCGCTGTTTCGAAGGACTGGTGCAGTTCAGGCAGTCCGACTACATCCTCCCCTAATGCAAACAGCATGTTCCAGTGGTATTTATCATACATTTCCTTCTGAACCCTTGAAAAGAAGATCATGTTGTATTCGATGCATTCACTGCTGGAACCATACGGGAATTCTCCGATATACGCCATTGTGCTTTCATCCAGATCAACCCCCGAGTACCGGACATCAGAGCTGGTAGAAGCAATCATTTCAGAAAGCACCGTCTTCACGGCGTTAAGTTCGTTAAAAACCTCACCGCTGACGTTGTTTGTAAACTCCCCTAAATACGCAAGTATAACGGAAAAACGCCTTCCGTTGGCCTCTATGCCAAATTGGAGCGCATTGGCTTCAATATCAACACAGCCGGATATCTCATTCCGCATTAGCCTGAAAAGGAATACATTCTTAAGTATCGGCCTCTGCCTGTTCATATCCTCACGGATATCCTGATTTTCACCTATAAGGGAGAGCACAGATTTCTGTAGATGCAAAAGTCCTCCCCCATGTCCCTTGGAAGAATACCCCCCGTATTCGTCAAGGCTGTCCATTATTTTAACCAGCGGGCGCGATTTGTTGTAGGAAAGCAGAAAAGAGAGGGATAGCGCAAGGGTTAGTGACAAAATCATGGACCATATAAACAGTTTTTTTGTCTGACTCACTTGTTTGAGCAATTCGTCAAGTGATTGCGCTGATACATATACCCATTCTTTATCGGATGAATGAGTATAGCAGACTATGTTGTTTTCATTTTCGGTATGATCAATAAAATAGCCACTATCCTGTCCCTTAGGAAGCTCAAATACACGGGGTTCGGCGCCTTTCTGCGGAAAAAAGCTGATGAGGTTGCCATCTGAATCGGCTATATAGGAAAACGCCTGTCCTTCGCCTCCCGGATTGCGCATCAGCTTTTCAACACTTCGCTCGTCAATAAGGACATGAATTGAGCCGAGAGTATTCTGTACGGATGCAAAGGGTATTGATACCGTATACTCATACACTCTTTTCCGTGTTCCGTTGACGTTCATTTCAGAAGTTTTATAGAAGCCCATATACGGGTCTTTTGCCTTCTGTTCCTGAAGCCACTGCTGATATTCATAACTCCCGACAGCAAAAAATGTCCGGAAGAAAGCCTCGGTTTTATATACTTCGTCCTTTGTTACAACATAGCCGCTTCCAGGGTACCATATATAGTAACTCATTATGAAATCATTAAAAAAGTAATAGGAGGATAGGCTTGTAGTTATCTGTTTAAGCTTGTACACAGTATCCGTCAATGTATCGTTTTGATTGTACATAAAATCAATTACATACGGATTCAAAGAAATCTGGGTGAGTACCATTTCCGCGTTATCAAGATTGATTTCAAAGGCTTCGCGGACCTGCTCAAGCCTGTTAAGGTTACTCTGCTCCGCGTTTTTGCTGATGATTTGAACGGACTGATAATAAATCATCAAACCTAAAAAAACCGGAATTACCAGTACAAGGACATAGGAAATCAGAAAATTTTTGAAAATGCCTGCTCTTTTAGCCTTAATCACTTTTTATCCCTCATCATTTTCAGATGGATACAGCCCGCAGCTTATCGGCCGAATACCGCGCATCTACTTGCTTAAAGCTGTCATTGCGAGGAGCACAGCGACGCGGTAATCCCATTCCGGGATTGCTTCGCTGTGCTCGCAATGACAAATTGGCTCTTATTTGATTATAGCACACCTGCCTCCTGCTTAAAAAAAGCGGCAGCGGTGCTTTAACATTCTATAAACCGGTCTTGTCTTATCGTTTGTGTTTAGTACATAATTGCTTATTTTTTATAACTCTTGTTATACCAATCGGTCATAAGCCGGATTTTTTCGGAGCCGCCGGCCTTCTTCCATTTATCGACATACTTATTCCATTCTGAGTCTATGTCTACCTTGCCCATGATTGCAAGATCCCTGAATTCATTCACAGGCTTGTCAAGGTCATAGGTTGCAAGCTCAGGGAAATAGGGCGCAAGCATTTCAACTTCATCATAACCGCCGCTTTTGGAGCTCTTGGTCAGGAAAGAAAGCCCGTTCTCACCCCAGGCCTGTTTCATAATGTCCTCAAGTGCCGGCGAATCGATTTTAGGCTTTTGTGTGCCAAGAACGATAAATCTCAAAGAAGTATTCTTACCGCGTCTGTCCTCTTTGATGACAATTTTTCCGTCGGTTTTGGTGTAATCCAGTCCTTCCGTACCGGCAAATACGAATATTCCTCCTTCTTCAGTACAGCCCCAGTTAAGTATTTCCATTACCTTCTCCGGATTCTTGCATTTGCTGGAGATTGCCGTAAATGTACGTACGGGCGAAGTATACTTATAAAAGCTCTGGCTCCCGTCGCTGCGGATAGGAGGCGTCATAGCAACCAGATTAGCAGTGTCAAACCCCTTTGAACGCAATTCGGTCGTCATCCAGAACCACAGGAAAGACCCGGCTTTTCCGTTTGATATATTGTCCCAAAGCTGCTGATTTGAATTGATAAGATATACGGGATCCAGAATTTTTTCCTTGTACAAACGGTTCATGAATTTTAGGTAATCACGGTAACCGTCCGTAATGTAATACGGAAGGACCTCTCCGTTAACCACTTTGGCGCACGAGCCGTTGAACGCGTCGAGGAATGTCAGGTATGCCGCGTTGAATGCGTCCTGTGAAGCAGCCATGCCGTATGTGTCGTCCTTACCGTTACCGTCCGGGTCGTCGTAGGTAAAAGCTCTCAGCATATTGTACCAGTCATCTGTGGTTTTTACATTGTCAGGATTGATTTTCAGCTTTTGCAGCCAGTCTTTCCTTGCAAATGTCAGCAACGGCGTGGAATCGTACCTCTGTAACGGCACGCCGTATATTTTACCGTCATATTTTGTAAGATCCCATGCCAGAGGCATGATCTGACCTTTAAGATCCGGAGCTTTTTCCAGATATGAATCCAGCGGCATGACAAGCCCTTCATCGGCCCATTTCAGCAAATCGTTTTTCGTCTGAACCATGAAATAGTCGGGAAGGTTGCCGGACGCCATGGTTGTATTAAGTTTTTCTGCATACTTGGTTGGTTCGCTTATGATATTCAAATCTACGTTAAATTTCTTCTCAATAAATTTTACATATTCATGGTCGTTTACGTCCACACCTTCCGTATCCACATTAACTGCAGTAAGAAGGGTGAGCTTTACCGGTTCGGGCGTCTGAGCGGGCGATTGAGCCGTCTGTTGGGTTGTCTTCTCCGGCGCGGCTGTCGAGGCGGCCGGTTCATTTTCTTTTCCGCCGTTCCCGGCACACCCTGCAATCATAGCCAGAGTCAATGCAACCGCCACAAAGATGAATACTGATTTTTTAATCATGTTAATCTCCCTCCATAATATTGTTTGATCATTTATAATCACCCGGCCGCGCGCTTGCCAGACGAATATATGAGTTAAATACCTCCCAGGATACACCAGTTGTAGCCGTTCCCTGATACACTGAGGGCTTTTCCGTAAAACGGGTTGTTATAACGGGAAACAGCAAAAGCACAATCTTCGGCATTTTTGTCACGCCACAGTGATATTTGGCCATCCGCCCCATACACCAGCAGCTGTTCGCCCGGCATATCTGTAATTTTTCCGGAAAGCGCCACACTGCCGCCGATGTTCCCTACTACATTCCCATACCTGTCCATTACGTCACCGTTTGCTGCAGGAAGTCCGCGGACAACCTCGTGATAGCCGTCCCCGTTGATGTCGACAGGCATTGTTTTATAAACGCTGAACCCAAGCTCCACAGGTTCGCCTGTTTGAGCATTAAAAACATGCTCTGTATAACTATCGTGAAAACGCCCGTCAGGTCCGCAAGACTTATGTCCTATCTTAATACCCATGACGATATGGCTGCGATCATCATTCAATCTAGCCGCCCATCCCAGGTCGATATGCCCTTCATTTACTCTTCCCCAAATCCGCTTCCCCGCGGAATCATACATACATATCCGGGGGGATGCATCCGGGTCTGTTTCCCTGCATGCCAGCATTTGCCATTTATTGAGACTGTCTATAAAAACAGGAGCGATAATATCAGAATGACCCCGGTAATTTTCACTATCGGCGCAAAACAACTCTTTCCCGCCGGAAAGCTCGATACAGCGTTCACCCCATCAGAGCTCATCCACTCCGTCCGCGGTTCTGACAATTACAGGACACATATGGCTGCCTCTGGCACCCTGCGCATTTTCGGATACGAAAGTCTCCCAGATACGATTGAGCCCGCTGTCATACCCTTCAAAAAACATATCCTTATATGTTCCCTGTACAGTTATAAGCACAGGCTTGCCATGGGCGTACCCGCCAACGATGAAATTCCTGAACTGGTTCGACAGGGATTGTCTGTAACCGTCATCCGTATGCGGCCACGGCAGCCGTTTCAGCAGCCTTCCATCGCGGGCGTCCAGGCAATCCAGAGTATAGCCTGATACCCCAAGGGGATGGATGGGATTTGTATTTCCCACATACCATATTTCATCATTGCTGTCGCCATCCAGATCAAAGGCAAGCACCGGGCAGAACCACACCCCGGGTATGATTCCCTCACCCAGATCCCTTTTCCAAAGGACCTCCCCGTTTTCATCGAACAGCATCAGCTTTAGTGTATCTTTTGGAAAAAAGAACATTTCTACATACGGGTCAACGTCGAACACTGCGCTGTATGCCGCCAGAAAAGTCTTTTTTGGCGAAGATGAAAGCCTGACGGGGACAATTCTGCACTGGCCTACCGGCGCCCCTGTCTGAATAGAAAAGCACTTTTCAAGATTTATATTGTTTCTGCCGAACATTTACCCACCTCCGGACAATTTCAGTTTTATCGGTCTGTTCAACCCTTTATAGCTCCCAGCATAACACCTTTAACAAAATATCTCTGGATAAACGGATAAACAAGCAATATCGGCAGCGTCGAAGAAAAAATCGCGGCCGTCTGTATGGAAAGTGTCGGTATATCCTGTTCTGAAGGATTTGCGTACATATTCTGTGTCGAAGACCGCATCACAAGATCTACAAGATATGCCTGAAGCGGCTTGAGCTTTGTATTGTTAATAAATATCACAGCGTCCATCAGGGTGTTCCAATGGCTCACTGAAATAAAAAGCAATATGGTTGCTATAGCAGGCATCGATAAAGGCACCGCTATGCTGAAAAACACCGTTAGGTCATTTGCCCCGTCAATTTTGGCGGATTCCTCCAACGAAACAGGAAGAGAGGAAAAAAAGCTTGTAAGAATAATCACATTCCATGGGCTCATCGCAATAGGAAGCAGCAGAGCCCACAACGTATCAAATATTCCGGTATAACAGACTACCAGGTATGTTGGAATAATTCCTCCGTTAAACAGAATTGCGAAAATGATCAAGCCTTTAAACATCCTGCGGCCAATAAGGTGATTTCGTGATAATCCGTAGGCAAAAAAGCTTTGAATGACAATTGCAATTCCCGTGCCGATTACGGTCCTCTGAATACTTATCCAGAAGCTCTGGAAGAACTTTCTGTCTCGCAGTATCATTTCGTAGGCTTTAATCGTTACTCCCCTCGGATACAGTATGAGCCGGCCTTCACTAACAAGGTTCGGATCGCTTAATGACACCGTAATTACGTAATAAAACGGCAGTATGCATAACAAAGCGAATAGAATAAGTATTACTACAATCATAACAGTAGAAAAGGACTCACGTTTTTTCATAAAAATTACCTCCAGGCCACAGGGAATTACCAGATATTCTTGTCAAACAGCTTCTTGCAGGCCGCATTTGCGCTTACTATCAGCGCCAGCCCTACTATCGACTGGAACAGGCCTATTGCGGTCGTTATTGAAAATCTCGCCTGGCCAATGCCTATGCGATAAATATAGGTGCTTAGAACATCCCCCACGCTGTATACCGCAGGATTCGAAAGTACATAAATTTGCTCAAAGCCCACGTCCATAAGCTTGCCGATCTCAAGAAGGAGGAGCACAACTATTGTTTCCGAAATACAAGGTATGGTAATATACCATATTTTCTGCCAGCGCTTTGCCCCGTCTATTATTGCAGCTTCATAGTATTCAGGATTTATCGAAGAAAGCGATGCAAGATAAAGTATGCTTCCCCATCCGGCAGATTTCCAAATCTCCGTAATCACTACGATGGGACGGAAATAAGCAGCCTCAGACATGAAAAACTTCTGCTGCCCGCCGCAAAGCCGGATAATCTGATTCACAATTCCAAAATCAGGCATGAGAAACTGAATGACTATGGAACCAAAAACAACCCATGACACAAAATGCGGAAGGTATATCGAAGTCTGGATGATTTTTTTCAATCGCAGGTTCGTAAGCTCGTTTAGCATTATAGCAAGGGCAATCGGTACCGGAAAATAGAAAAGCAGCTTCAACATGTTTATAATGAGCGTATTGCAGACAATATTATAAAAATCAGGATGCCTGGTAAAAAGAAATATAAAATTGTCAAGACCAACCCACTTACTTCCCGGAATTCCTTTTGCAAAGCTGAAATTCTTAAAGGCAATCACAAGCCCCAGCATGGGAAGATATTTATATACAATTAACAGCAGCAGACCGGGCAACATCATCAGCAACAGGTATTTACTCTCCCTGAGCCTTTTGGTAAAACACTTTTCAGGTTTGATTGCGCGATTTGCCGGGTGCTTTAATTCTTTTGCTTCCAAGCGGGAAGAAATTTTCATAATCATTTTATCTGCTCCGGATTTATTTTTAAAGGTCAATGAAGCTATTGCACTATTCATTTATAGCAAAATGTACAAAAAAATGAAAGGGACATTTAATTTTTATGGTACAATTGATTAATTCCCTCTTATTTATCCGCGCTGCAGAGGGTGAGCAGTGAAAATCTATTTTTTTGTTGCATTTTTATGCATCGGGATGTATAATTATGAATAACATAGGACTAGGCAAGTGTGATACTTGAAAATGGCATATTACTGTATTACTATTGGAATGACAAAAAGGAGCTGATCACATGAAAACAAATGAAATCATCGAGATGGATTCAAAATATTATATGAATACCTTCGGCGCGAGAATGCCGGTGTGCTTTGCTTACGGAAAGGGAATGAAGCTCTTTGACGTGGAAGGCCGCGAATACTATGATTTCCTCGGAGGTATTGCAGTCAATGCCTTGGGATACAGCCACCCCGCGCTTGTAGAGGCAGTCAAGGCGCAGGCTGAAAAACTGATCCATTGTTCGAATCTTTACTATATTGAATCCCAGGCTAAACTGGCGAAGCTGTTAGTTGAAAATTCATGCGCCGACAGGGTATTTTTTGCAAACAGCGGCGCTGAGGCAAATGAAGGCGCAATCAAGCTTGCAAGGATATACTTTAAGAAAAACGGGATGCCCGGTAAATATGGCGTCATAACGCTTAAAAATTCTTTCCACGGCAGGACGCTCACAACCGTGGCAGCCACCGGACAGGAAAAATATCAGAAGCCTTATGCTCCTCTTATCCCTGGCTTCAAACACGTTCCGATCAACAGCATTGAAGCGCTCAAGGCTGCTATTGACGAAGAAACCTGCGCCGTCATGATGGAACTGGTACAGGGTGAAAGCGGAGTCAATCCGCTGGATGCGGGCTATGTGAAGGCTGTAAGAAAGCTTTGCGACGAAAAGGGTCTTTTGCTCATAATCGACGAAATACAGACAGGTATAGGCCGTACAGGCAAATTATTCGCTTATCAGCATTACGGTGTAGAGCCCGACATCTTCACATTGGCAAAGGCTCTGGCCGGCGGCGTACCTATTGGCGCCCTCTGTGCAAAGGAAAAGATCGCAGCAGGCTTTGAACCGGGCGATCACGGCTCCACCTTCGGAGGAAATCCGCTGGCATGTGCGGCAGGCCTTGCAGTCATGCAGACGATCCTCGAGGGTAGCCTGGTTTTAAATGCCGAAGCAATGGGCAATTACCTGATGGATAGTCTGAAAAAGCTCGCAAAAAAATACGGGATCATCACTGAAGTACGCGGACTCGGCTTGATGATAGGTATCCAGCTTTCGGAAGGGATCGCCGTGGAAATAAAGAAAAGCCTGCTAAGCAGCGGATTCCTGGTAGGAAACGTAGGCAGCAGCGTAATCAGGCTGCTTCCCCCACTGATCATCTCCAAAGATGACGCAGACAAATTCATCGCTGCACTCGATAAGGTTTTATACTAAGCACGGGCACAAATTTCCGCACAGGTCGCAAATTTGTCCCGTGCAAGTATAATGGATTTCAATGGCCGTGCCATATTCTCGCTGGAATAACCTTATTTCGAGAAGGCACATGGCCATATACTGTAAACGGCCTGTGGAGATTTGTGGCCGTTCACAGTATAACACACTGTTGATAAAATGAGTTTTAAGGATCGCCAGTGTATAAAGCAGCATAAAATATGTGAGGAGCATTCAATATATGAAATCAGTTCTGGTTCTGGAAGACGGAACATATTTCCCGGGAGCGGGCTTCGGGCAAAAGGGCGAGACGGCCGGAGAAGTTGTTTTCAATACATGTATGACAGGCTATCAGGAGATCACCACGGATCCCTCCTATAACGGACAGATCGTTACAATGACCTATCCCCTCATAGGCAACTACGGCTTTAACAATGATGATGCCGAATCCTATAAAACGCATGTGCAGGGCTTTATCGTAAAGGAACTGTGCGACGCGCCGAACAACTGGCGCAGCTGTACCAATCCGGATGAATATTTCAAAAAGAATAACATCATCGGCATCAAGGGAATTGATACACGCGCGCTAACGCAGCATATCCGAAGCTGCGGCAGCATGTACGGGATCATTTCCACAGAATGCGGCAACATCGATATGCTCCTTGAGAAGCTCAAGGCCAAAAAAGCGGAACCACGCAACCTTGTGATGGAAGTTACCGCCAAAAAGCCCCTTCACAGGCCGGGCAGCGGCAAAAAAGTCGCGTTGCTGGACTACGGAGTTAAATACAACATAATACGGTCGCTGGAAAAACGTAATTGCGATATATACATCCTGCCTGCCTCCTCCACGTTTGAGGACGTCATGTCATATGAACCGGACGGCGTTCTTCTTTCAAACGGCCCCGGCGACCCGAAAGATCTTCCGGAAACGAAGCTTCTGGTGCAGCAGCTGGCAGGCAAAAAACCTCTGTTCGGCATCTGCCTCGGACACCAGCTGCTCGGGCTCGCTCTCGGAGGCAATACGTACAAGCTGAAATTCGGCCACCATGGCGCAAACCACCCGGTCAAGGATTTCACTACAGGCCGGTGCTATATTACATCGCAAAACCATAATTACGCGCTGGAGAAGGACTTCACAGGCGATGAGTCCGCAGATGATATCGAAATCACCCAGCTGAATGTAAATGATAATACGGTGGAGGGCTTCAGGCACAAAAAGCTTCCCATACTGGGTGTGCAGTACCATCCGGAGGCAGCAGCAGGGCCATTGGACTCAGCTTATATATTTGATGATTTCATTAAAATGATGAAGTGATACTAAAGCTTTTCGCTGTAGCGCAAACAGTTGTAATTTAACGGAGGAACGTATGCCAAAAAGAATTGATATAAAAAAAGTTCTCGTCATAGGGTCGGGCCCTATTATCATCGGGCAGGCGGCGGAATTCGACTATTCCGGGACGCAGGCCTGCAAATCGCTGAAGGAGGAAGGCATTGAAGTTATCCTCGTAAACAGCAACCCTGCCACGATCATGACTGACCGCGAAACAGCCGACAAGGTTTATATCGAACCTCTCACACTGGACTTTGTGAAAAAAATCATTGAGCAGGAGATGCCGGACGGCATACTCGCATCGCTCGGAGGCCAAACCGGCCTGAACATGGCTGTGCAGCTCGCCAACGACGGTATACTGGACCGCCTTGGCATAGAATTGCTCGGCACCTCCCTTCAGTCCATCAGGAAGGCGGAGGACCGCGAGCTTTTTAAGGAAACCATGCAGAAAATAAACGAAAAGGTCCCCCACAGCACGATCGTTACCAACCTGAGGGACGCCGTGGCTTTCGTTGAAAAGGTCGGCTTCCCGATCATCATCCGGCCGGCATATACGCTTGGCGGCTCCGGCGGCGGTATTGCGAATAATATGGAAGAATTCAAATATATTTGCGGAAAAGGCCTGAAGCTCAGCCTGATAAATCAGGTGCTTCTGGAACAGAGTGTGGCGGGCTGGAAGGAAATCGAGTATGAGGTCATGCGTGACGGAAACGACAACTGCATTATCATATGCAGCATGGAGAATTTCGACCCCGTTGGCGTTCATACCGGCGACAGCATCGTGGTCGCTCCATGCCAGACCCTTTCGGACGTCGAGTACCAACTGCTCCGTTCGGCCTCCATCAAGATCATCCGGGCGCTTGAAATAAAGGGCGGCTGCAATATCCAGTTTGCCCTCGATCCCAATAGCTTTGAATATGTTGTCATCGAAGTAAATCCCAGGGTCAGCCGTTCCAGCGCACTGGCATCTAAGGCGACCGGTTACCCGATTGCCCGTGTCGCAGCAAAAATAGCCATAGGGTTGAATCTGGATGAGATAAGAAATTCGGTTACGCAAAGTACATTTGCATGCTTTGAACCGGCGATCGACTACGTAGTGACAAAGGTTCCGCGCTGGC
This sequence comes from Clostridiaceae bacterium, assembly GCA_039679375.1. Taxonomy (GTDB): domain Bacteria; phylum Bacillota; class Clostridia; order Acetivibrionales; family DTU013; genus JBDKVA01. Next base: position 20,571 of record JBDKVA010000170.1, on the reverse strand, counting down.
CTTTTGACAAGTTTACCGCAGCCGACCGTTCCCTTGGCACGCAGATGAAGGCAACAGGCGAGGTCATGGCCATAGGCAGGACCTTTGAGGAATCACTGCTGAAGGCTATTGACTCCCTTGATATCAAATTCAATTACCAGCTTGGCCTGAAACTCTTTGACAATAAGTCTGCCGATGAACTGCGCGATGTTCTGAAGTCACCCAGGGATCAGCGGATCTTTGCCATTTGCAAAGCCCTTCAGAAGGGTATTTCAGTAGATGAGATCGCTGACCTTACGAAAGTGGACCGTTTCTTCCTGCATAAGCTCCGGAACATCGTGAATATTGCGGAGGAAGTGACAAATGCCGGTATCGCATGGCTTGATTACGACCTGTACATCAAAGCGAAAAAGATCGGCTTCGGCGATTCATACATTGCCAATCTGGTCAACGTCCCTCTGGATACCGTGCTTGAGCTTCGCGAAAAATACCCGATTAAGCCTGTTTACAAGATCGTCGATACCTGCGCAGGTGAATTTGAGGCTGTTACACCGTACTACTATTCCACTTACGAAGAAAAGGATGATGTCGTCGTTTCAGATAAAAAGAAGGTTCTTGTTATCGGCTCAGGCCCGATAAGGATCGGACAGGGAATCGAATTTGACTACTGCAGCGTCCATTCTGTCAGGACCTTGAAAGAACTTGGCATCGAATCCATTATCATAAACAACAACCCGGAAACCGTCAGTACGGATTTCGACACCTCCGACAAGCTCTATTTCGAGCCGCTCACAAAGGAGTGCGTTCTGGATGTGATCAAAAAGGAAAACCCCATAGGCGTCATCGTCCAATTTGGCGGGCAGACCGCCATTAACCTGGCCGAGCCGCTTCATAAAGAAGGTGTAAAAATACTCGGCACCTCTGTTGAAAGCATCGATGTGGCCGAGGACAGGGATAAATTCCTGAGACTGCTGGAAGGACTCAACATACCGATTCCCGAAGGAAGCACGGCATTTTCCGTAAAGCAGGCCAAGGCAATTGCCAACAGGATCGGATACCCGGTACTGGTAAGGCCTTCCTATGTGCTGGGCGGAAGAGCCATGGAGATCGTATACAACGACAGCTCTCTTGAAGAGTACATGAAAATGGCTGTTGACCTGTCCGCAAAGCATCCTGTACTGATCGACAAATACATCCTCGGAAGAGAAGCGGAAGTAGACGGAATTTGTGACGGAAATGAAGTCCTGATACCGGGTATTTTTGAACACGTAGAAAGAGCCGGTGTACATTCCGGCGACAGTATCGCGGTATATCCGCCCCACACGCTGTCACGCAAAATCAGGGATACGATCGCCGATTACACCATAAAACTGGCCAGTGCATTAAAGACAGTCGGGCTGTTCAATATACAATTCGTTATCGACTCCAGTGAAAAGGTTTATGTAATAGAGGTGAATCCTCGCGCCAGCCGCACGATACCCGTCATGAGCAAGATCACCGGCATACCGATGGTAAATGTCGCCACAAGGCTCATCATGGGCGAAACACTGCGCGGACTCGGCTACAAGCCCGGGCTTGCAAAGGAAACGGAATATACCGCCGTCAAAGCGCCTGTATTCTCCTTCTCCAAGCTTGCTACAGTCGATACCTTCCTGGGGCCGGAAATGAAGTCCACCGGCGAAGTCATGGGTGTCGATAGGGATTACCACCACGCACTGTACAAGGCTTTCATCGCCTCCGGGCTATCCTTGCCGAACGGCGGGAGCGTGTTCATAGCGGCAGGCGAAATGGATAAGGGCGACTGCACGAAAATTGCGTCCAGGTTCATTAAACTGGGCTTCAACCTGATGGTCGCCGAAGACACACACCGGTATCTGACCGAAGTGGGAATTTTAGCGGAAACGATTCCGGCCGACAGCATCCTGGAATATATTAAAGGCGACACCGTATCACTGGTTATCAGCACTCCTTCAAAGGGCGGCATTTCAGGAACCATGGGCTATACCATAAGGAGGACCGCAATGGAATACAACACGCCGTGCCTCTCCTCTTTTGATACTGCAAACGCCGTACTGGATGTGCTTGAGCATATGGAAGGCAAAAAAAATGCCGATATATATGCATTGGACGAATATTCAGTACAGACTGCAAAATTTTGAGAGGTACAGCATACCGGTAGTTTGACGAATTACCGGCGCAGCAACAGACCGGCAAATTCGTATTACCCGTGCAACAGGTTGATTTCATAAAACGATATAAATTGATTAAACAAGGAGTCATGAACATGAAGCATATGATTGATTTGAATGACGTATCGCCAAAAGAGATAGAAGATATTTTGAAGCTGGCCGGAAAACTGAAGGATGACCTCAGGCACGGAAGGGAGCATCATTTACTCAAAGGGAAAACATTGGGTATGATTTTCTCAAAATCATCCACTAGGACCAGAGTATCCTTTGAGGTGGGCATGTACCAGCTCGGCGGCTATGCGATGTTCCTTAGTTCAAGCGACATACAGCTGGGCCGCGGTGAAACAATTTATGATACGGCGCGCGTCCTTTCCCGCTATATCAACGGAATCATGATAAGAACCTTCAAGCACAGCGATGTGACAGACCTGGCCAAATACGGTACTATTCCGGTCATCAACGGTCTGACCGACCTGATGCACCCCTGCCAGATCCTTGCGGACCTGTATACGGTATATGAGGCAAAGGGCAGGCTCAAGGGCCTGAAATTAGCTTATGTCGGTGATGGAAACAATGTAGCGAACTCACTGCTTCAAGGCTGTGCTAAGACCGGAGTAGATATTTATGTAGCCGCACCGGAAGGCTACAGCTGTGACGGTACGATCATCGAGCAGGCAAAACAAGCCGCTGTGAAATCAGGAAGCAAAGTAGTCCTGACGGAGGATCCGGAGGAAGCGGTGAAAAACGCAGACGTCATTTACACCGATACCTGGGTCAGCATGGGCCAGGAAGCGGAAAAGGAAATGCGCGTCAAGATATTCATGCCATACCAGGTCAACAAAAAGCTGTTTTCAAAAGCAAAGGACGACGCCATCCTGCTTCACTGCCTGCCTGCATACAGGGGTTTTGAGGTCACGGAAGAGATCATCGACGGTCCGAATTCCATGGTGATCGAAGAGGCGGAAAACAGGCTTCACGTGCAGAAGGCCATTATGGCTGCGCTTATGGGGTAGTTGGCGTCATTGCGGGGAACTATGCGGTGCGGCGATCTCTCACAGTCGCTCAATATAAATTTAAAGGGAAGTTATGTATTCATGGTAAATTATTCATTTATAATACGCAAGGCTATTGAGGAGGACGCTCCTGCAATCAAGGAAATAATGCAGGAATCCTTTAAAAAATATATGGAGGATACCGGCCTCACAGGCTCATTGGATGCACTTAAGGAAACCTGCGAGGAAATCGCCGGGGACATCCGCACCAAGGAAGTTTATATTGCTATAATTGACGGTGTTGCCGTCGGCAGCGTCCGCGTGGAGCTGCGTCCTGACAACACAGCCTATCTTACCAGGTTTGGCGTCAGACCGCGCTATAATAATATAGGAATCGGCAAAGCCCTTATTAACCTTGTGGACAAGCTGATGATCGCGAAAGGCATAAAAAGCGTCAGCCTGCACACCGCCGCCAAATACCGCGACCTGGTGCGCTTCTACTACGGCCGCGGCTTCTATATCGATTCCACATCTAAAGACAGAGGCTATGTGCGCGCACTGATGGTGAAGGAATACAAGTAAAGTAAGCATAGGGACGATTCTTCTGCTTCCAAATTCAAACTTTGTAAAGAATATGCATACGGACATTATTAATGAAGGTATTATGGATTTGATGCAACGTGACGATCTTTTTGTATTGCGAAGGAAAAAAATATTTTTACCGTTATCCATTGTAATTGTTTAGTTCGTTATTTATAAAATTGTAAACTAACTTAACCCCTTATTGGATTATACTCATAGAAATTAATTGAGATATGGCGCAAAAAAAAGCATATCTCAATATAATATCTGCTTTCAGTATAGCATCAACCAGCACCAAATGTTAGTTAATTTTCAGACCGAGAGCACTCTTTATAGGGTTCAATTTTTCTGCTTCTTTCAAATACTTTTTTATTAAAGCACAAGTTTTGCCACCGCGATAGCAGTTTCGTTCTGCTTTAGATATGTCATACAATCTATTTTACGACAATAGGAATAAACAAATCCATTAGATGATACCCCATTTTCTCCTTAAAGACTTTTGGTGTGCACACATGTCCAAGTTCATATCTTTTGTGTACATCATTATTTTCATTGGATTCCTCAAAACAGCCGCTATCTTCGATCCATTTCCTCATAGCTGCTTTTGTTTTGTTCATATCAACGCCATCGCCGTCTTTCGATGCACAAACGGCATAAAGCCCGCCGGGAAAATCGATGTATTCATATTTACTTGTATTCTCAAAATATTCAGGCGGCGCAAATAACCATATCATGCAGCCATTCTTCTCGTCATAATACAAAAAATCTCTCGGTGTAATATAATTTTTAGTATCAATACTACTCCACCAATTATCAAATTCTTCAAATGCCTCCATGTCTTTTAGCGGTCCTGAGCTTATCATCTTCATGTCTGAAAATCTGATAACCCTGATATCCATCGATTTATTCAGCTTTTCTGTTACTTCCAGCAAACGATTTACATTTGATGAATTGCCATTATAATCAACATTTATAATTTGCTGTTCAATATCTTTTGCTTTTTCATAAAGCAGTTTTATGTCTTTATCGTTCTGGAAATCAAATTTTTCGATTTGTTTAATAAAATCAAGGACAATTTCTTTTAACTCGTTCAACAAAGCAACTTCATCATCAATATCTGTAACTTTCTGACTTAGAACTTCAAGAACCACCTCAGAACTGTCAGAATTAAATATTTTTTGTATGTCTTTTACCTTGATATTCAGTTTTCTGAGAATCAATATTTGTTCAATCCGTTTGATAGCGGTTTCGTCATAGAGCCTATAAGCATAATCTTCGCTTTTTGTACTTTGAATGAGTCCCATGTCCTCGTAAAACTTAAGCGCTCTTGCAGAAATATCATACCTTAATGATACTTCACGAATCTTAATAAGTTCACCCATTTTTGCATCTCCTATCATGATTTAATATAGTCATGATACAGTACGACGCAACGTCGTAGTCAAGTATTTTTTTGTATAAAATATTAATAAATCTAGTTCACGCTTTATAACTATGAAATAATACTATCAATAATTTACCAAATAATCAAACGAGATTTTTTACACACTATACTAGAAGCGTTATGGGTTTTGTTTGAAAAATTGCGGAAAAAAAGCGGTGAAACAAAAAAATTTTTTGACCGTTATTTGATACTTTATACAAACTGTGAAAAATAGACAATAAGTTGGTTATATCAAACCTATATACAGAATGGTTTCCCATTTAAATTCTCTCTTGCCTTTTTCGGTAGTTTTCCGACTACCACGGAATAGGAATGGTCAATCATTACTTTTAATTTATCATCCGCAATCTCGCCGTTTAAACGCACTGTGTTAAAATACGGTTGTTGAACCCGGGGACAATGATAGCCTCTTATAATGGTATTGGAATACAGGTTCCTATAAAGCTCACCGGTCATCATGTCGCAGTTAAAGGTAATCTTGTAATCCTCCGGCTTTGGGTATATCTACGCAAATAGCCTTTTCGCAACTTTGACACAAATCCGGGATGCCTCCAGAATAAAAGTCAAGATATGCGCCGTCTTTTGAAAGGCAATAATCAATAATTTCATTTGTGGTCATCATTTATCTCCTTGAAAACATATTTATCAGAAAATTCTGCTCGTACTTATTGTGAAATATCTTCCAATAAAATCTCCCTTCACCTCAGTATATCCGTACGGCAACCTGATAACTATTTATTGCAATATGCTGTCCAACCTCGTCTTGTAACAATGTACCCATGCAGGAATATACCCTGCTCTGACTGCCGCACGCATAGATAGTATATTGCTGTCAGATGTGAAGTAATATGGAATATACCCACGGCTTAATATTTCAAGCGTCAGCATGTTTACAAGCGTAGATGCTAGTCCTTTGCCTCTGTACGACTGTAAAACATCAACATTAATTTGACACATTGTCTTGCAGTCGACATTTGCCCTTGCCATACCGACAAAATTGTCTTTATATTTCGCCAGTGCAACCAACATTTCGGGAAATGGGGAATTTACATCATACTGTAAACCGATACTTTCAAAAAGATTCTGTATGTTATCTTTTTCCACCATCTCATACTCAAACCCATCAGGCTTATCAAGAGATGGGATTTTGCCAATATCGGGCAAAAAATATGGGTTGACGCCGTAGATAAATGGCATCCAAAACACTTCATCACGCGTTTTACCTTCAAGTTTTTTACGAACATAAGGCATAACATCTTCAGATGCGTTTATGACCACATTTTTTCCGAATGAAATCATCTCAAGACGCGGTGTTATCCAAGGGAAAGGTCGTCTGCCTTCGTTTTTCTTTGCTTCCGTAAAAATCAAGCTGTCTTTCAGAAAATCATCAGGCGAGCAATTGTAATCGATGGCAAGCTGGTTATATACACAATCCATCATATTTTTTTTGTTAATCATTTTTTACCCTCCGAAAATATAAATTTTCAAACTTCTCAATTCATAAACAATACAAACTTGATTTTGAAGTAAGCTACATTGCGTCAAATTCCGCAATTTTACAATTAATTATGCCTTCGTCTATGATTACAACACCAAAAGTAGCGTTAATATGTTTACTTGACTTACGTCCAATACGTCCAGGATTCATAATCCAGAGGCCATCTCGGTTATGAAGAAAGGACTTGTGTGTATGACCAAACATTATAATATCTGCCTTATAACTAATCCCCATATCTATAATATCACCTAATCCATTTTCTACACCATATTCATCTCCATGAGCAAGAAAAATTATTGCATCATTAACTTCAATAAGCTTCTCCGCAGGACAATCATCTATTTTATCGGTGTTACCCTTTACAAATTCCATTGGTGTATTATTGAATAATTCTTGTAGTTCAGCCCCGTCTCTAACATGGTCACCTAAGTGAATAACCATATCTGGATGTTCTGACTCAGTAACAATTTTCATAGTATCAACATCAGTATGAGAATCAGCAAATACAACAATTTTCATAAGAATCTAGCTCTTTTAAGCAACCATTCTGAGAGTATTCTTAAACACCGATTAATGTTGTATAAAATATAAAATTATTGCACACCAAATACATTTTCATTTTGCGAAGCTATTAATCTCTTCACATATTCCATTGAAATAAGCTGAACAATTAATCCCATATATCATCTTTTGCCTTTTTCAATACAAATATACTCATATTATACCATGGCTTTATATATTAAGCATACTCTTAATGCGGTTCATACTTTTTCAAATATATAAGATGGCCGGGCATTGTATGCTTGATTTACTCGGAGATATAATCAGTCAAAAGAATGCACGAAAGTCTTGAAAAAGGCTCTATTTTTACAGATCATGCTTTTATGGTGATTTATGTATGCTATAATGAAATAGGGCATAGCTCACCTATAGGAATATCCTGTTTCGGTTTATTCTATATATACCCCATTATCATATTTGCATTATGATTGATGGATGCCATTTATATATTTCCGAGCGGACTCTTATGGCGCGGTATATCCAATACTTGTATCAATACCTATTGTGTTTGTGTTTCCGTCCCAGGTTACGCCGATATCAAATGCCGCCGCTATGTCGCGTAGTTTGAAATAATTGTTACCGTTAATCATGAATGCTGTAAATGAAACCTGTTTACCATCTATGTATATCTTGGATGTAGTGGCTGTTGCTTCAGCAGTAAGTGCACCGGAAGAAATGCCCATTTCGCCTCCAACAGGCGTATATGGACTTCCCGAAGTTAATTGGATAGCATTGTTCATTCCATCCCATCCAACTTCAAATTGCTTCTGTGTTCCGCTTACCACATATGCCAGGTCACGAAGTTTAAAATAATTATATCCGTTAATATTATAGGCATCAAATGACGTTTTTACACCATTTACAAGCACAGCTGACCTTGTCGTTGCCGCTTTCACGGTAGGCTCAACTGACAGCGTACATGTATCCGTTTTCCCGTTGCCGGTTTTTACGGTGATCACAGCTGTTCCCCGGCCTACTGCCGATATATTCCCCTTGGCGTCAATGATAGCTGCATTGGAATTGCTGCTGCTCCAGGTAAAAGTTTTTTCCGTGCTGTCGGCAGGCGCAAGAACAGGCGTAATGGTGAATTTCGCTCCCACATAAGTAGTCATAGTTTCCGGAAGTGTAACTGCTGTAGCAGGTACAGGCACACCATCGAATGAAACTGATAGTTTATATGATGAGTAATACTTGAACCATCCCTTCAGCTTGATATAGTAAGTTCCCGGCGTAAGATTGGCAAGGCTTCTCTCTGTTACCGTACCCGTGCCACCTGTAAAGTCCAACGACAGACAGTCAGTTTCCTTTGTCGCTCCTGATTTAAAAACTTTCAATTCGTAAATATCTCCATATTGCCCGGGAACGGCTTCAAACCTTATATTCAACGTACCTTTTGAACTTGTAGTAACCTTATACCAGTCATAGAAATCTGTTTCTGTGTCGTAACCTTCTTCATAGCTTATATGGCCTGTGCCCGTATAGTCCGTACTGATTTCCAGCGCAGTTTCAATCGTGTCGTTCGGCTCAATATCACTGTCCAGCAAGGCAGGAGCAAAATTGCATGTCAGGCCGAATTGCGATGTATCGACAACACCGGGAAAGTCTGAAGGCACACCTCTCAACAGCACATAATACCTTCCGGCCCGTAAGTGGTCAAATGACATTTCCGCTGCTGAAGATGCCCCGATTGCGCGGTTCGATATAACCCATTTATCATGGCTGCTGTTGCTTACATTATATTGGTACATTTCTGTGTTACAAAGATACATATCCAGATAGAAATACTGTTTCGAGGCTGTCAGCGAAAAACTGATGGACCCGTCGGCTGGTACAATCAAATCATACCAGATTTTTTGCCCCGAATTGATACTTCCATTTACGGTCGAATTTACAACCAATGAGGTCCCATCTGCAGCATTTGCAGGTACGAATACGATCAGTGTCATTATCACGGCAACAGCAAGGACAAATGCAGGATAACGCAACAAATACCTTTTCATGACAAAATCTCCTTTCATTTTTTATATTCAATTTACACTTTATTGAAATATCCACGAACATCTATAAAGATAATTATATTATTTAAAAGTCACTATTTCAATCATATTATTACTCTCTTTTTCTCATTGTATATGGGCATAAAAAGTGATAAAATGCGAATGAAATCGACTGAATACTATTTTTAACGATTCATTAAGGAGAAATAAATCAAATGCCTATCACTGAAATATTGTCCCGGAATGCCGATCTGTACGGCGATGAAGTCAGTCTGGTCGAAATCAACCCGGAGCTTCAGGAAAAACACGAAAAAACCTGGCGCGAATATGAATTGGTTGAGCCGATCCCGGTTTCAAAATTCCGGAAGGAAATAACCTGGCGTGAATTCGATAATAAAGCCAACCAATTTGCTAATCTTCTGGCAGCCAATGGCATAAAAAAAGGCGACAAGGTCGCAATTCTGATGATGAATTGCCTGGAATGGCTGCCGATTTATTTTGGAATATTGAAAAACGGCTCTATAGCAGTTCCTTTAAATTACCGCTATACCGCTGATGAAATAAAATACTGCCTTGAGCTGTCGGAAGCGGGCACTTTGATATTCGGGCCTGAATTCATAGGCCGTATTGAGGCGATCTGTGATAACATCCCGAGCGTCAGGCTTCGTTTCTTTGCCGGAAAAGACTGTCCCTCCTTCGCAGAAAGCTATGAAGAGCTTGTCGCTTGCTGTTCGCTAAACGACCGTCATATACGGCTTACTGACGAGGACGATGCTGCCATATACTTCTCCTCCGGGACTACAGGCTTTCCAAAGGCGATCCTTCACACACACGCAAGCCTGGTATCTTCCTGCCAAACAGAGCAAAACCATCACGGTCAGACAAGGGAGGACAATTTCCTCTTTATCCCGCCGCTTTACCACACAGGAGCCAAGATGCACTGGTTTGGCAGTTTTCTGGCTGGAAGCAAGGCTGTCCTGCTGCGCGGGGTGAAACCCGAATGGATACTGAAAGCCGTTTCAGAAGAACATGTTACGATCGTCTGGCTTCTTGTTCCATGGGCTCAGGATATTCTCGACGCCATTGAAAGAGGGGACGTAAAGCTGGAAAATTACAAGCTGGACCAGTGGAGGCTTATGCACATCGGCGCGCAGCCTGTTCCGCCCAGCCTCATCCATCGCTGGAAAAAATATTTTCCGAATCACCTCTATGATACAAATTATGGCTTGAGTGAATCAATCGGTCCGGGATGCGTCCATCTCGGAGTCGAAAACATCCACAAAGTCGGAGCTATCGGAAAACCCGGATACAACTGGGAGGCCATGATCGTTGATGAATCACACAAGCCTGTCGCACAGGGAGAGGTTGGAGAGCTTGCCGTAAAGGGCAAGGGCGTGATGAAATGCTACTACAACGACCCGGAGGCAACTGCCGCCGTATTGAAGGACGGCTGGCTCTATACCGGCGATATGGCGCGCATGGATGAAGACGGCTTTATTTATTTGGTTGACCGCAAAAAGGATGTTATCATAAGCGGCGGTGAAAATATCTATCCTGTACAGATCGAAGACTTTCTTCACAGGCATGACGCGATCAAGGATGTAGCTGTGATCGGACTGCCGGACCACCGGATCGGTGAGATCGCGGCAGCTATCATAGAGCTTAAGCCCGGCCGCCGGTGCACTGAGGAGGAAATCATGACATTTTGTAGCTCCCTGCCACGCTACAAACGCCCTCGTAAAATTATTTTCGACACAGTTCCCCGCAACCCGACCGGCAAGATCGAAAAACCGAAGCTGCGCCAGAAGTACTGCGGAGGAAGCCTGGTAGAAGCACAAACACAAAATTAAACCGTTATGCCGGTTGATTTTTAACCGGCACAATACATAAAACAAAATTTATACTTATTGGGGAGCCTCACAATGAACAGAATTGGATTTGACAATGAGAAATACATTCACCTGCAATCGCAGAAAATTCTTGACCGTATCGATCAATTCGGCGGAAAACTGTATCTGGAGTTCGGAGGAAAGCTTTTTGACGATTATCACGCATCACGGGTACTGCCCGGTTTCAAACCGGACAGCAAGGTAAGGATGCTCCTGGAGTTGAAAGATAAGGCGGAGATCGTCATTGCGATCAATGCGGACGATATTGAAAAAAGCAAACGGCGTGGTGATCTCGGTATTACATATGATCAGGAATTGCTCCGCTTGATTGACGCCTTCCGTGAAATTGGCCTATATGTGGGAAGTGTTGTGATAACGCGTTACCGTTCGCAATTTGCAGCCGATCTGTTTCAGAAGCGGCTAACGAGCCTTGGTATGAAGGTTTACAGGCACTATCCTATCCCCGACTATCCATCCAATATTCCATTGATCGTCAGCAATGAAGGATACGGCAAGAATGACTATATAGAAACAACACGTTCCCTAGTCGTCGTGACAGCACCCGGCCCGGGCAGCGGGAAAATGGCAACCTGCCTTTCGCAGCTCTATCATGAGTACAAACACGGTATCAAGGCCGGATACGCCAAGTTTGAAACATTTCCGATCTGGAACCTCCCCCTGAAGCATCCCGTCAATGTGGCGTACGAAGCGGCAACTACGGACCTGAACGATTTGAATATGATCGACCCCTTCCATCTGGAAGCTTATGGGATCACTACTGTAAACTATAACAGAGATATAGAGATTTTTCCGGTTTTAAATGCCATCTTTGAGAAAATTGCCGGTAAATCACCCTATAAAAGCCCGACCGATATGGGTGTAAATATGGCGGGATTCTGCATTACAGACGATAACGCCGTCTGCAGGGCGTCGGAACAGGAGATTATACGCAGATATTATAATACCTGCTGCTCACAAAGGCAGGGTATGGCTGAAAAATCAGAAGTATACAAGCTTGAGCTTTTGATGAATCAGCTGGGTATATCGCAGAAGAACCGCCCCGTTGTGAAAGCTGCACTTGACCGCGCGGAAGCTACCGAAAATCCCACCGTTGCGCTTCAATTGAATGATGGGAGGATTGTAACCGGAAAAACGACTTCCCTGCTGGGCGCATCTGCGGCGCTTTTATTGAATGCATTAAAGGAACTGGGCGGCATCCAGCATGATATGCACCTGATTTCACCCATCGTCATCGAACCGATTCAAAGGCTGAAGGTAAAACATATGGGCAACCGCAACCCGCGCCTTCATACCGACGAGATCCTGATAGCGCTGTCAATCTGCGCTGCAACCAACCCCACGGCAGAGCTCGCAATGCAGCAGCTTCCCAAGCTGCGAGGCTGCGAGGCGCATTCCACGGTGATCCTGTCGCGTGTTGATGAAAATGTATTCCAGAAGTTGGGGATCAATATTACATGCGAGCCGCAGTACCAGTCAAAAAAACTGTATCACAAGTAGGGCATGTTTAGCGGATAAGCTCGTGCAACAAGCTATATGGAATAACAATTAACAGGGCAAAATATAAGGGCAGATGATCTGCCCTTTCATTTTTAGTTTCTGACAATAAGCTTTGCGACTTGAATCCGGTGCATAGCATTTATTACATACTAATGAAATCTTCAAAATTCAACCCATTATTTTTGCAGTACTTCATAACGGACATCAAAATCTTTTTACCGCCGCCAACACCGGTATTCAAATATCTGTACAGGTGCGAAGGATCTACGCCAAGTTCCCTTGCAAACCTGTTGTAATTACCGGCACAGTTTGCATTCATCAGTTCATGAATTTTATTCCTGTCAACTTCCATTAACATTAGTTTCCCCTCCAAATAATTAATTTTGGCAGCGGCATTTATAATAAAATATTGCGAGGTAAATTATTACAATTTTATTTAATTCTAGTACACCTTTAGCTTATTGTCAATATATTTGAAATATTTTTAGTTAAAAATTTCTATACTTTATGAACGATCTTACTTATACTTTTATAAACAATCATTGTAATTACGGAATTTATTCCTGCTATTATCAGATTAAACGGTATGATAACCGGTAAAATCAGACCCTTCACAGCATCATACGGCATCTTGTAAAACGTGGTTTGTATTATAATATTTAGCGGCACCATGATCAGCACCCTTGCCAGCGTGCCTGCTGCAAGGCCGGTAATTGCACCCTTGCGGCTGTGGTATTTCCTGTATATCAGGCCTGCTGTTGTGATAAAAGTACCGGTTGCCACTACATGCATAACAAAACCGATCCATCCATCAGGACTGAATGCGATAGCCTGAATGCCGGCTACGACAACCGTGATTGCGAGTCCCGCCGGCGGTCCAAACAGGAAAGTTCCTATCAGAATCGGCACATCAGCCGGTTCATAAACCAGATATGGAGCAGATGGGATGATCGGAAACTTGATGTACATCATTAGTACGATCGACAGTGCGGCCAATACGGCCATTGTAACCATTTTCTTGACTCCAAACTTCATTTTGCATGACCTCCGTTTATTTTATTGATTTTTAAAATAAAAATTCCCCGGAATATAATCCCAGGGAATGTAAATAAACATCTTTTCATCTTCTTTCATCCAGACTTTACTGTCGGCCCCGGAATCACACCGGGTCTGCTTTCGCTCGCGGGCTAATGGTTTTGTCCATATTACCGCCGGTAGGGAATTTCGCCCTGCCCTGAAGATCATATTCAATTTCACAAACAATAATAGCACTTGAGCCTTGTCCATGTCAACAAATATTTCGTGGCGCCGTATTGCTTGTGTAATACGCCGGCACTGTTTATTCCAGCTCCTTGCAGCCTTTTACAAGCTCCGGCAATATTTTATCAACAAAGTATTTTGCGCTTGCAAGTTCCGATTCCAAAAGATTTTGCTTTATTGTATGGTATTTTTCGACGAACGGATCCAGATTACTGAGTTTCACCTCTCCGATACACTCCATGATCGCGTCAAAGTGATCCGCACACTTGAGTATTTTTCCCTCAAGCGTATCATCCTTGCCCTCCAGCAGGATCTCCCGGTATTTTCCCTTATACGGCTCCTCCATATTATCCAGCAAGTTCTCCTCAGCGACCTCCTTTTCCAACAGATTCAGCATATCACCAAGCTGTTCGTTTTTATGCTTTACCGTACTGATGATATCCCCTGTTATGGCTTCAACCACATCATGGTTCAGCAGCTTTTTAAAGAGCCTGCCCCAGTCGACCGTATTGCCGTTTTCCTCCTCGATCAGCGCCATCATCTGCCCTACCTGCGCCACATAAAATGAATGCTCGCTGACTGTCGTTCTCTGGTGCATAAAGTCCGTTGCCCAGCGTCCCATATTATTAAGCTTTCTCACAGTAAGCAAATAGTTATGCAAACCCATCAATACGCTCCTCCATCTACAGGTATTCGTAGTTTGAAAGCAGTCTATGCTGTCACATATGTCCAAATACTGTCATCTGACAATCCTATTATACTATACCCGATCAGCCATATCAAACTCATGTAAAGCTATTTGCGATGCAGCATTATTCTTATGCCTTTTATCTTCTTCAAAGAAATGGTATAATATTAAAAACCTGATGCTTCCATCCAAAAAGGTGGACCGCCATATATGGCATATGGGGTATTTATGAACAATCTGCGCTATATAAAAGACCTTTTACTGAAATTCAAGTACAGGTATGTTATCGGCATCCTATTCCTTCTTTGTGTAGATGTGCTGCAGCTGGTGCTGCCGAAAGTCCTTGGCGATGTGACAGATTTACTGGAGGGCGGTTCCCTGACACAAGCAATGCTTGGTACGTACGCAGTCATTGTAGTATTGATCGCACTCGGCATCGCTATTTTCAGATTCCTTTTCAGGTATACGCTATATGGCGTTTCCAGATCCATCGAGCTTTCTTTCAGGAATCGTTTTTACGCGCATCTTCAAAAGCTTTCGACTAATTATTTCAATATCCATAAAACCGGCGATATAATGGCGCATGCAACAAATGACATGAGCAACGTCACCATGGCCACAGGCCAGGGCGTCATTTTCGCTATCGACAGCCTGTTGATACCTGTTGTTTCATTATTCATGATGTGGAATACGGCAGGCTTCAAATTAACCGCTGCAAGCTTCATGCCTCTGTTTTTACGTGGCATTGCCGCTATATTTTTTATGAGGGTCATGCAATCCAGAGTCCTAAAGCAGCAGGAAGCTTTTTCCGACCTGACCGAAACCGCGAGGGAAAACTTTTCCGGCATAAGGGTCGTTAAAGCATTTGTACAGGAACAAAACGAAATCAAGAAATTTGAAAAAGCCAATTCGCTAAACAAGACGGCAAATATAAAATTCGTCCGGTTGGTAAGTATCATGTTCCCGAGTGTAATGGCCGTTTCCTCGGTATCTTTTCTCATTGCACTCTGGTATGGCGGCATCATGGTCATTGAAGGTTCGCTGACGCTGGGCGGCTTTGTAGCATTCAACAGCTACCTGGGCATGCTGATTTGGCCGATAACAGCGATTGGCTGGATCGCGCACATATTCCAGAGAGGTTCCGTTTCATTGAAAAGAATCAACACGATCATGGATGAGAAGCCCGAGATACAGGACAGATCAGGAACCGCTGTGATGGAGACGCCACCGGATCATACCGGACTGAACGCTATAGACAGCGCTGAGCAAAATCCTCCGGCTCTTCAGGCTGAAGTTTCCGGTCTAATTGAATTCCGCAGCCTGACCTTTACTTATCCCGGAACAGATAAGCCGGTACTTGAAAACATCAATATCACGATTGAATGCGGCAAGACGCTTGCTGTAGTCGGACGTACCGGAAGCGGCAAGACCACTTTGACCAATCTGATCCCAAGGCTGTTATCCGTACCTGCAGGAACACTTTTTATCGATGGAACCGATATAAATAACATTCCGCTTTCCACCCTCCGAAGCAGCATTGGTTGTGTACCGCAGGATACGTTCCTGTTCTCCGCTTCCATAAGTGAAAATATTGATTTCTTCCGGAGCTTTGGCAGCAATGAGATAGAAAATGCGGCCAGGACCGCCAGGATCTATGATAATATCTGCGAATTCCCGGATCAGTTTGATACCTTCGTCGGCGAGCGCGGTGTTACGCTTTCAGGAGGCCAGAAGCAGCGCGTAGCTATCGCAAGGGCAGTGATCGGGTCGCCTGCCATACTGATACTGGATGATTGCCTGTCGGCAGTGGACGCTAATACGGAAGAGGAAATACTGGAGGATCTGAAGGCTATTATGAGGGATCGCACCAGTATCATCGTTTCCCACAGGATATCCGCCGTAAAGGATGCAGATGAAATCATCGTGCTCGATGACGGCAGGATCGTCGAACGCGGCACGCACGCCTCGCTGATTGAGCAGGAAGGCTACTACAAGGAGCTATACGGCAAGCAGCTCCTGGCCGAGCAGATTGAGGGAGGTGAGTAAGAATGTCAGACGGAAACAATGGCCACGAAACCAATGAGATGCAGGATGAGGAACTTGAGGTAAAGGCATACGATTCCAGATTGATGAAACGGCTGCTCATGTTTGCCGCCCCATACTGGCGCTATTTCCTGCTGGCGGTGATACTGCTTTTTGCCTCTACGGTTGTAGACCTCGTCAGACCGTATCTGGTAGGTATAACGATCGACGAATTTATAAAAATGGGCGATGTACGGTCATTGAACAAAATGGGCGTGTATTTTCTGCTGCTTATTGCAGGCGGTTTCATATTCAATGTGCTTCAGATCTATGTGCTCAATTACACAGGTCAATCGATCATATACAATATCCGTCAACAGGTTTTCACGCACATTCAGAAGATGCCGCTGGCCTTTTTTGACAAAAACCCGATCGGCAGACTTGTCACCCGCGTTACAAACGATACGGAAACCCTGAATGACATGTATACTAACGTATTGGTCACGCTGCTTAAGGATTTCACCATACTGACCGGCACTCTGATCATCATGTTCCGGCTCAATGTCAGGCTTACACTTGTCATACTTGCCGTAATGCCCGTTGTTGTGCTGCTGACGGTCATTTTCAGGGCTAAAATCAGGACAGTATACAGAAATGTGCGCAAAGCCCTTGCAAACATTAATTCGGCCGTATCTGAAAATATTTCAGGCATGCGTGTCATACAGCTTTTCAGCAGGGAAAAGCAAAATTATGAAAAGTTCAGCAAAACAGGCAAAGAGTATTATAAGGCTGTCATGAGCGAGGTCGTCACGTTTGGTCTGTTCCGCCCGGTCATTGAAATGCTGGCTTACTTTGCCATCGCGCTGCTGATCTGGTTTGGAGGCGCAGACGTCCTGAAGGGCGCCCTTCCGTTCGGTATCCTGTATGCTTTTGTAAATTATGTTTCTCTTCTATTTCAGCCGATCAATGACCTTGCTGAGAAATACAACATATTACAATCCTCCATGGCAGCCTCCGAAAGAATCTTTCTTGTTCTTGACACTCAAGCTGAGGAGGATAGCGGCGCGCAACAGCTGGACGCCTATACGGCAAAAGGAGATATTGAATTTAAAAATGTCTGGTTTGCCTATCATTCAAACGATTGGGTGTTACGGGACGTCAGCTTCAGGGTACCGGCAGGTAAGACCGTCGCAATCGTAGGCGCCACCGGTGCCGGTAAAACGTCTATCATCAGCCTTCTCAGCAGGTTTTACGAAATACAAAAAGGCGAGATCCTCATTGACGGCGTTAATATCAGAAATTTCAAGAAGGATGATCTCAGAAGATCCATAGGGGTCGTTCTGCAGGATGTCTTTCTTTTCAGCGGTAAATTAAAGGATAATATACGTCTCAATGAAATGGGCATCAGCGATAAAAAAATAGAGGAGTCGGCAAGATATGTGAATGCAGACGGCTTTATAAAAAGGCTTCCGGCCGGCTACAACGAAGAAGTGATGGAGCGGGGCTCCACCTTCTCTTCGGGTCAGAGGCAACTCCTGGCCTTTGCACGCGCATTGGCCTTTGATCCTGCCATACTGGTGCTGGACGAGGCTACTTCCAGCATTGATACGGAAACAGAACTGCTTATTCAGGATGCTCTTGCCAAGCTGACCAGAAACCGCACCACCATCGTCATCGCGCACAGGCTATCCACAATACAGCATGCAGACGACATCATTGTGCTGCATAAGGGAAAGGTGCGCGAGTCTGGGAATCATCAGCAGCTTCTGGCGAAGAAGGGCATGTACTATTCTCTTTATCAGCTGCAGTACCAGGAAAGAGAGTAGAATGTGCAACAGAAAAGAAGTTCAATAAGAATATTTAATTCTATTAAATGGTAAGCGAGTCCACCGTTGACACACACTTACAATTATGTTAGCATGTATATGAAGGCATTTCGCAGCCCGTCTGCGAAGTGTCTTCTTGTATTTTTGAATGTATTCCATTTAATGTAAATATATTATGAAAGGAAGATGGAGATGCATAATACGGCAATATCTGAACAAATGTATGAAATGCTAACTGCACACTTAGCTGATATCGAAACGGAGAAGGAAGAGATCATCAGGAGCTTTTATGCTGACGATGCCGCAGCAGGTATGGATATTGAGTCATTCTTCAGGGAATATACATTTACTGTAGGAAGCTACCTCAAAAACGTACGGATCCGGAAGGGCGACACGGGCAGCTGTCCCATGGCCATTATAGGAAGCACGGTAGAAGTCAGGGATACTGCAGATATGGATACCTGCAGCTACCATATAGTTCTTCCTTTTAAAAGGAAAAGTGGTGATGACATGAACCAGGCATCCTGCCTATCCCCCATGGGAAGGGCACTGCTACTCAAAGCTCCCGGCAGCAGGGTCTCAATCAAGACGCCTGCCGGTGAACTGAGCTATGAGGTTCTGGGTATTTCCATTCCCGGTCCTGTGCAAAATAACCCCGGCCCTATATGCAAAAGCGCTGCCAATATTGCTTTATAAGGGTCAGCTAAAATACGGAAAGGACTGATACAAATGATAGCATTAACGAAACCGGTATTTGAAAAACTAATTGAGCATTTAATAAAAATTGAAGAATCTTCAGATAGTTTGGCTGACTTCTATTTTCCGGATTCTCCAGAGGATCAGGAGGAATTATTGGAATTTTTTACAGTGTACGTAAAAAAAATTGAAGATGAATTGCAGAATGCGGAAGTTATAAGCCAATTTTCAAAAGTACAGGACCCTGGTACTTTGAATACTTTTCCCTTTGTCATCATCGGCAGCGAGGTTGGACTCGAGACCTTGCCCGCCCGAGCCTTCAACACTTGCAGAGTGATTTTCCCTGACAGCCAGGCTAATGTAAAGAACGGGATTTCATTTCTGTCGCAATTAGGCAGATCACTGCTTTTGAGGAATTGCGGAAGTGTAATAGACGTCGGCATCGACGGCGGCAATGGTACAACCGTTTACAGTTTCGATACACCATCCAAAACACGGAAAGCAATCATAAAGAGCATCAGGCTGCTGGCATAAAGAGAGGGCTGAACGCCCTCTCTTCTTTTAAATACTAATTATTAAATACTAAAGCCGGATCACTGAGGCGTAATAACCAATTGCGGTTTGTTGCTGGCCATCTCCCTGCTGTTGAGGGATATAAAGTCCGCGCCGCCGTTCTTCAGCTCGATGGAAACCAGTTTATCCGTCATCTGGCTGTTTATATAGCTGGTGACATCAAACTCAAGCCATGTACCCGTCGGCGTACCATTGGCAGTCGCACTTGAAATGGTCGTATCGCCAGCCTGATCAGGTTTATTATTCCAGTTGATTGTACTCTCCGACCAGCTTTCCGTAATATTGCCATACGCCGTGATCGTCCTTGAAGTACTCGGGTCAGCCGAATAAACATATACCCTGAGCTTGGCCAGGCTTGCGGAGGAATAGCCGAGACTGCTGAAATTGAATTTAAGGTAAGACCTGCGGTTATAACCGGCCGATGAGTTTTCTTTAAGCGCTAGCACGTTCCATGACGTCCCATATTCCTCTTCCGCGTAACTGCCGTCCCGGACAAACGCATCCGCCACCGGATTGAACGTCACCGGATCAAGAGAGGGCACAGGGCTTACCGTATGATTTGTGATCGTATACCGGTCGTTCTGGTCGTCCTTCAGGTTGATCTTCCCCAGGTCGTCTATTGCCGGAGCGCCCGTCCTGAAATCATAATTATTTGTGATTTTTGTCTCCGAACCTCCCGGGGGCGTAATCCAGACATCATATTTCTTATTCACCAGGTCGGTAATCATCCGGATATGATAGGTGCTGTTTGCACTATAGGCTATACTGGTTGCTGCGGCAAAAGCAGCGCCGTTTCGCACGTCGAAGGTGCCGGTGTTATTCATCCGGATGGTCATGGACGGGTCATCCCAGTAGTC
>JBDKVA010000169.1:0-10145 GCA_039679375.1 Clostridiaceae bacterium | reverse complement strand
CTCAAATACAGGGCTTTGATAGTAAACCCATTTTCTCCCGTCCAAGACATCCGGTTTGAGTTCTTTTACCATCATTGCCGAAGGATACGTCCCATTTTCAAGACAGACGTTGTACTTTTTGCAGCTCTTAAAGCCGCGGCTTACATAGTTATTCGGATTACCAAATATTACAACCACATCATAGCCAAGTGCAGCCGCCTGTTCAAAGGAATACTCCATTAGTTTTTTTCCATACCCCTTTCTCTGATATTCTGGTAAAATGCAAACTGGACCGAAAGTAAGGATGTTTTTTTCTTCCCCAGACTCATCAATTAGTTTTGTTTTCGTATACATGATATTCCCGATGATCTGATTATCAACTTCAATCACCAGATCCAACTCCGGCAGAAAGTCTTTGTGGGATCGCATAACATGAACTAAATAGTGTTCAATGCACCCGGGAATATATAAATTCCAAAAAGCTTTCCTTGTGATTTCTTCTACTCTCTCATAATCTGTTTCTTCTTCATTCCTAATCTTAATCACTTTGTTCATTTATAAACCTCCGATAATTTACCTGAGACCTGTTCAATAAATTCCTATTTGTTGGCTTACTAATTCTCTAGCCCGTTCTTGCATGTCTGCCAATATATAACTTATTTTAGCATAAAACTAAAAACAACAAAAGGGCTTGAATATCATGGGTTCAAGTCCTTCCGAGTACCAGTGGTACTGGCGACAGGACTTGAACCTGCACGCCATGCGGCACATACAGTTTTTTCTAACAAAGTACGTCTCTTACAGCGGAGTAACGACTGTGTACACGGCGCGTCATTGTCACCGAGTGTTTTGCGGAATTTGTTGGCCATTCACTCTCAACTCCTTAAAACCTTCTACATTGGCTTGCCTTTTGCCAATTCGTCAACCAGTTTGTCAAGCCAGCGAATCTTCTGCATAAGCGGGTCTTCGATTTCCTCTACGCGAACGCCGCAGACTACTCCCGTGATTTTATGGGCGTCTGGGTTGATTTGCGGGGCTTCGGTAAAGAACGTCTCGAAATCAACCTCTTTATCGATTTGCGCACGCAAGCCATGTCGGTTCTACCGATTACGAAAATGAATTGTGTCATCTCAAAAGCCAGAGTTAAAACGACAATTGCAAGAACTTTTTTCACAAAAGACCACTTGCTTTTCAACATACAAATATAGATTCCAATGCTGTTCTTATGTCATAAAAACATTCTTTATATACACGCTGATATTGACAAAAATCACTGCATCTATAATTTCTCAACTCTAATTTGGAAGATATTTTTGCCCCGTGGTATTCCATTACATACGCAATAATATCCATTGTCCTCCTACCTCCACTTATGCTTATAATGTAAAACAAAACGGATTCATTATATTTTGCTCACTACACATTTTTGTAGCCATCTTATACATTGCCTTTGCATGAATACGATCATGCCAAATAAACCTTCTGCATACCTTTCTAAGCGACCATTGTTCATCAAAGCTTCCGTCATAGACAGTATTTAACAAGAAATCAATCCTGTGCTCGAGCTTTTCAAATCCTTCTTCTCTGCATGAGAGAATATCTGGTTCGTTTGTTACGGATATGTTGATTTCTCCAAAATAGTAGCTATTTACATTCTTTGTATGTTCATACATTTCTTTTGCTGTAATAGGAACATTGCCGTAAAAAGTTTTTCGAGGCTGCAACACCGTATTGAGTTTGTCTGGTATGGAATTGTAAAGCTGCAGAAAATCTCCTGCAGATTTTAAAGCTAAATGCTTTAATTCGAGATATTCCGACCGCATAAGCAACTGCTTTTCACTGTCAAATATTACGTCGGAGTCTGCATCGTCAATTTGCAGAGAACTACTCTTTTCCTGAACAATGGATATTTGGCATTCTTCTGCTGAGGGAACAGCTTTTCTAAGCCAATGCGCATACTGTTGTATCTCGTTGCTGAATTTTTTCAACGCTTCTTGTTGAGTTTTTCCACGAACGAAAGCGCCTATATAATTTTCCGCATAAATGAGATGACCTTCGGAGTTAAACTCATCTATTGCCTTAATCAACATTTGCATGCCTCCATAAAATGTCAATAATCATTGTTATAAGTATATCATATAAAACAAGAAAAAGTCATGTGTAGGTTCAAATCCAAACACATAGCTTTACTTTTTGGTGCGGATAACAGGAGTTGAACCTGCACGGTCGCCCACTGGAACCTAAAGGTATTGTCACCTCAATGAAGGATTACAAGCCTTGAAATCTCAACACCTGCTTGTCGGCATCCATGCTTGCTTTAACCCCAATTGGCAAAATCGAATGCTTTGTATAATGCCCGAAGTCATCCGTATAAACCACAGGAACGTCGTATTTACCACCGAACCGCGTGAGGCGATTGAGTAGGTCTTCTGGAACAGCGTCGGAATAATGTCCGAAAACAAGCCCGCTTACATTGCTGATGAAAGGACTTTGTTCTATATGTGAAAGATATGCGCTAATTGCGACTACCCCGCTGAATTTCTCGTGGTCTTCTATAAACAGGATATATTTTTTCTTCGGGTCGTATCTGAAATAGTCTCCGCCGACAAGCCATGCGAAATTCATCGTATAGCCGCCAATTAAAAGTCCTTCACAGATGCCGGAACGTATCGTTTTCCATCCTCCGTTTCCGTTCAGGGTCTCCGACGTGTTTCCAGCTACAAAAATGTTTACAAACTGTGTGTAATCATAATGCATCAGATTTCTAAATTCACCCGCCCCAAGACCGTAATATGTGGTTTAACCAGTTTTCGCATATATAGCGTTTAAGATGCTCGTTCCGTCACTATAACTGCTGAATAGCTTCGGATGGCGTGCAATGTTATCATAGTCGATAAGCGGAAGAATCTCGTTCGCGCCCCAACCGCCGCCGAACAAAACCATCTTAATAACTTCAACCGCTTTGTGAGCGACCCTCCAACCCGCGATTTCATCTGCGTTATAGCTGTATGGTTAAGCTGAGCCTGCCTATCGAGGAACGCCCCTCCAGCATAGGAACAAAGCTGTTCGTTGAAGTTTTCTCATATGTTCTTCCCAAGTACAGCTTGCCCGCATGCAGAATAAGCCCATCTTCCGGAATGGTAATACTCTCGGTGTTTAGCGGCTTTTTCATATCCAAAATCTCATCGGTATATGTAAGCAGTTCGTTGTGAAGCCGAAGATTATAGCTGTTTGGATTTATGAGCTTCTCGTCATACGGATCAATCACAATATTCCCGATTTTGATTTGTTTTTGAATTTCTTTCCCTGATAGTATCATAACACGTTCTCCTCCAGCCACCGCGCCACGCCGTCCTCATCACAGTCGCCGCAGACATAGTCGGCTACCGCCTTAACCTCATCGATGGAGTTGGCAACGGCTACGCCGACGCCGCATTTCCGGAGCATTTCGACGTCGTTGTAATCATCGCCGAAAGCGGCGACATTGACGAGTGGTACACTGAAATAATCCGATAAGTATTTTGCTGCATTGGCCTTTGTCGCGCCAAGAGGATTAACGTCGTATAAGTTCTCACCGCTGACGTGCCAAAACTCAAATTCTTTGTACTTGGCAATAATGCTCCGCGCATAGGCCTCATCATTCGTGCGGAAAGAAATATGCATCAGCGTTTCCGTAATTGGCGTGCTGAAATCAAAAAATATCTGCGGTTCAAGTGCAGTGTTCGGGTTGGTGGTGTAATACGAGTCACGGCTTCTCGCGCTAACCTTAACCATTTTGCCGCTGCCAACAACCTCTCGCAACAAAGCATTCGCGGTTTCACTCGGCACGGAATGCTCTTTGACTATCTCGCTGTTCGCGATTATCATAGCGGCGTTAGTCAGAGCCATAGCGTCGGGTTGTATCATAGCGCGGTAGTCCTCCACCATTGTAAGCGGTCTTGCTGTCGCAAACGCCACCAATACCCCTCGCTCACGCAGTCGCTTGAATAGAGATACCGTATAATCGCTGACTGTTTTGTCGCGACGCAGCAGAGTATTGTCAAGGTCTGTGATAACCATTTTTATATTTTTCTTCATTAAAACCTCACAATGCAATATTTACCACAATCGTTTTATAAATCCCGTTTTATCCTCGCTATTGAAACCGTTATTGCGATAAAAATCCAATGTACTTTCTTTTTTCGATCCGGTCAGCAGCATAACTTTGTAGCACCCACGTTGCTTGGCAATTTCAGATGCATTATTCATGAGCACAGACGCAAAGCCTTTACCCCTATAATTGCTATGAGTTACAACATTTTCAATCAAGGCATACGGGCGTAGGTTATGAGTCAAGTTCTCGATTATGACCAGCGTTACTGACGAAACTATTATACCGTCAATCTCTAAAACAAGAATGTGATAATTGTTGTCATCTGCAAATCTCCGAAGCATTTCACGCCACGTCATCATATTCTGTTCTTCAGAGGGAGAGCAAGCTGTGAGATGATAGAAATAAAGCTCTTTCAATGCTTCCGCATCGTTTTCCGTTGCTTTGCGTATGGTGTGGCTCATTTCTCCGACTCCTTGCTTATATTTCATCTATCCTTGCACTGTACACCATAGTCACAACATCGCGCCTCAGCAGTCCATCAATGTTTTCACGGTCAAATAGGGCATTCACCTCTGCTATATGCGCGGCATATCCGGGATCGGACGGCAAAGGATCGTGCGAATGGGATGTCATGTATGCCAGCCAGCTCTCCTTCGTATAAAACATAGGGTTAGGAAACTCTCGTACTGCCGGATTTGTGTAAAAGACTTCTGTTGATTGCTTGCTGTGCGTAATACTGCTGCCGCCCGGAGTATTGTTATATATCGCAATAACAAGACTTCCGGGTTTTCCGATGCGACGACACTCTGTCCTAAATACGTCAAGGTCAAACCAATGCAATGCTTGCGCGCAGGTAATGACATCGACGCTATGGTCGGGTAAACCGGTGAATTCCGCAGAACCATTGATAATTTTAGCGTTAGGATATAGCGCAAGCGTAACAGCGAGCTGTTCCCGCATATCTGCGTTAGGTTCAACCGCAAGTATTGAATAATGCCCACGGTTTGCAAGCAAGGCTGTGAATTTTCCTGTTCCAGCACCAATATCGGCAAACACTGCATTCGGTGAAACGAGCGTGTCGATGTAATCCATTGCCGCATCGGGGTATCCCGGACGCGCTTTGGCATAAACTTCGGCTTTGCCTGTGAAAAGTTCTGTGTTCATTACTCGTCTCAACCCTTTCAGCAATCTATCAGTATAATCGGCCATCTCCAGCATGAACTTATGTAGATGATGTTGTTTGTCTTCTAAAGTTTACCACAAAACGCCCTTAAAGACAAACTTCTCTGCCTTTTCAGGCTATCAGGAAATTAGACCATAAACTGTACAAATAAACCCCGAACCTTAAAAATTTTGGTGCACCGCTCACGCATAAATCCGAACGCTCAATATCAGCCATATATTTAACCCTTTCATTATGGAATAAAGAGCGTTGATCATTGGCAAAGGGTTAATCACTCACGATAAAAGCATCCACAATCCGCTTCATCTCGCTGGAGGGGATATTGCCGGAAAGAGTGTACAGCAGGTTGTCCCACACAAATACGGCGATGATCCCAGGCTCTCCTGCCGCCTCCCGCAAGGCGATTTTTTTCCCACCCATTATGATACTGCCGGAGGGTTTCATCAGATAGGCGGTGATGTTGTTCTCGGGGCTCAGGTATTTTTCCTCATAATCAAAGAACTCCCAAGGTCCCTTTTCCACATCGGCACCTCCTCCGGTTACGAAGGAAATCGTCATCGATACCGGAGACTTGTAAAGGGTATTACCATCGGATTCATAGGAATACTTGAGATCACCGTTGTCCAGAATCGTTTCCTGATAGTTTTTAAGGTCACCGATGAAATGTCTGTGGAAATTCAATTTAGCGACATTGCCGGTTTTAAAGAATGTCAAGTTTATATTCCTATGGCGCTCCATATCGATACTCAGAGTGTTCCGCAGCACACGAATCCCCAGTTCTTCCTCAACATCGGCGATGCCGGAATAGTGTTTGCTGCCTACCTCACCGCCTACCCAACTAAGCCCCTTTATTTCCGCCGGAATGGTTTCAAGATAACCGATATCGAGGATATCCTTGTTCAGGGAAAGGATTATGCTCCTGTATACTGACTGAGCAAAGGTTGATATCTGCTGAAATTGGGCCGCTCCGATGACGATCAGCAGCGATGCGGCGACAGTCATGACCCGAAGCCTCGCCTTGCGCTTCTGTCTGCGGGCCCGAATCTTATTGAGTATATCCTGCGTGGCTATGGGTTCCCGGATCTGAATGCCTTCCATCTGTTCCCGAATTTGTTCCATATTCATTCCATAATCTCCTTTCCTCTCTCCTTTTCAAAGGCCAGAGCGTATGATTCCTTCAGCTCGGTCTGCAGCGCCAGTCTGCAAACTAGGCGTTCGTAGCGTTTCCGAAGCACGGCCTCCGATGCGTTTAGGTGCAGGGCCAGTTCTTTGTAGGGCTTTTCCTCCAACACCCTGCCATAAAGTAGCGCCCTGTCCATCACTGTTAAGGATTGTAATATGCTGTACAAGGGTTCCGATATGCCGTCGCGGCCTCCATCCTCGGCTGTGCTCTGAATGAAGATGAGCCCGGCTTTGCGCTTTCTCTTTCTGACGGCATCGACAGCGGTGGTGTACGCGATGCGGTATAGCCAAGCATTGAGAGATGTCTTCGGATCGAAGCGCTTTCTTTTCTCGTAGGCTTTGATAAAAGTTTCCTGGACGACATCCTTCGCTTCCTCGGTATGACACAGTATGGTTGCGCAGTATCGCAGCAATGGACGGCTGTATGCGCGAATGACGGCTTCGAGCGCCCATTCTTCTCCCCGGACAAAGGCAATCTGTGTTTCTTGATTTATCAATGGCCTAATCCCCCCTCGGATTCATGCTGATCAGCATCTACCCTTTTAACGTTTTCAAAGAGACGAATGTGACATAACTGCCTGCCCCGTAATTTCATTCCAAATATAACACAAATCCGGACCCTTCACCAACAGGAACAACCTGCCGTGATTGGTTCGGATTATATGTGTTTGGTCAGACTGTCCGAAAACCCTCACTACCTGGAATTAAGCATACAGATAAAATGCTTGAAAAAGCAAATAAAGAGATTAGGTGAATTCACCCGAATTACTTGATATCACTGGATTCCAATATGAAGCTTAATCTGTATCAGAGAGAGTTACTCTCCATAGATGGTTCTAAATTCCGTGTCCAGAACAACAAGGACAATTGCCACAACCGTGAAGTTTTGAAAAGAGGCTTGCAAACATAGATAACTGAATTCGAAAAGCACACTGCCAAAAAACCCGCTAAAATAGCGGGTTTTCGGACAGTCTGTGGTGCGGATAACAGGAGTTGAACCTGCACGGTCGCCCACTGGAACCTAAATCCAGCGCGTCTGCCAATTCCGCCATATCCGCATGTTATATAAGTTGAACAAATGATTTGGGATAATAGATAAATAAAATTTGTTCAACATCAAATCAATGTAATACATATGAAAAAACTTATACTCCCAATTCTTTTTTTAATGTATATAGCAAAGTCAATTATAAAGTGGATCGCAGCGTTTGTCAAGCTGTCCTGAGCGCCCTTCCCCGAGCACCCTAAAAAGTAATGTTATATAACGCCTTAAAGGTACTACTCACTAAAGATTCATCGCTGCGCTCGGAATGACAACCTGGATTGTATTTTGTTCAGAATGGCGGGAAGCGCTTCGATGCATAATAATACAAATGAATTTGCACCGAGGCTGGTCGTTGGCTGCGCCAACTGCTCGCCCATGCATCAGGAGGAAGCAGATGAAACAATATATGCCCGATAGAGTATTTTTTGAGCCAGGTGCACTGGATTACCCCTTAGGGCGCAAGCTTTACGATGATTTCAACAGGCTTGGCATCCCGATCATGAAAACATTGATTCAAAACGTATCGAGGAATATTCCCGGCACCAATGAGAAGGAGAAATATGCCGCGTCAAAGAAGTCACTTGTTGTCCGGGCAAAAAAAAGCCTCAGCTTTGATGTGTGCAAACCCAGTGCTGATTATGAGTTCCCGCTGATCACAAATTGCCTGGGGAGCTGCGAGTACTGCTATTTGCAGACAACTCAGGGAAACAAGCCCTACCTTACGGTATACGTCAATATCGAAGAAATATTTGACTCGATCAAACGCCATATCGAAAAGAATGAAAACCGGCTTACTACTTTTGAAGTGGCAAGTACAGGCGATCCGCTATCCGTCGAGCACCTGACCGGAAGCCTGGCAAGGACGATCGAATTCTTTGGGACATTGGAAAACGGAAGGCTGCGGGTAGTCACAAAATTCGACAATGCCGATTCTCTTCTAAGCCTGCAGCATAACGGGCATACCCGATTCAGAGTGAGTATCAACTCGAGGTACGTCATCGGCCATTTCGAACACAATACGGCAACTTTTGAAGAACGTATAACGTTTGCTTCGAAAATATCCCACGCCGGTTACCCTACCGGCTTTATTGTCGCCCCCATCATGGTGTATGACAACTGGGAGGCCGAATATCTTGAGCTGTTCGACAGGCTGAAGCAGGAGGTCGATATTTCAAAATCCGGTCAGACATTGACCTTTGAACTGATACAGCACCGGTTTACACCAATAGCAAAAAGCTTCATACTCAAACGGTACCCTAACACGAAGCTGGATATGGACGAATCCAAACGAGCCATGAAATGGGGCAAGTACGGCAGGTTTAAGTATGTCTATCCGAAAGAGACCTCACAGCAGATCAGGGAGTATATTTCTTCTCTGATTGAGGAACGGTTCCCTGATGCTGTGATCGAGTATTTTACATGATGAAGCTTTTCAAAACGATCCTTTTGCTGCTAAAGTAGGTTGCAAGGAAATAAGCGCCATACACAACAGCAATCAGTAAGGCTGTAATAATGATATTCCCTATGGCATTGATATGTCCGACGCCTGCTATCACATCATTGGCAACCTTTATACCAACAATGGAATGGATGCATGCCAGAGCCAGCGGCAGCATGAAATAGATAGCGATCTGTTTTAACAGCGCGGCATTAATGAGACTGTCATCTGCACCGACTTTTTGCAGTATATTGTACCTTTTCCTGTTGTCAGCAGCTTCCGAAAGCTGCTGAAGGGCAAGCACCGCAGCACTGGTGATAAGGAAAATGATCCCAAGGTATATTCCGATGAAGGTTATAATTGCTTTTGAACCTGCAGCAATCGATTTCACGGTTTCAGCAGTGGCGGCGGTAATCTTAATCTCCTCCTTTTTATCACCGTATTTATCAGATAGCGCGTAAAGATCCGCTTCCAACTTTCTCTGCATGTTTTTGACGTCGCCCTTGCAATTTAAGGAAAGTACGGTTTCAATCACCTTGTTTCCCTCCGTTATTGCATCAGGAACAACAAGGGCCAGCATAATTCCGCTTGCGGGGCTTGTCACAATTCCGTTCGTCAGCAGCTTGGAGTTCACTTGATAGCTTTTCCCCGAAATTGTGACAGGAACATTCATTCCAATAAATTTCAGGAGAGGCTCTTTCAATTCCGGCGTAGACTCCGCATAATCGGAATATACTGCCACCTGGTTATCAGAAAGGCTGATTTTATTTTCACCCTGAAGCTCCATTAGTTTATTGAAATCAGATAGCCTGATAAGATACATCGGCTGATTCATATAATACATGCGGGCATTATCAGGGATATATTCCGATACCTCACCGAAAACAGCCTTTTTGGTTAGGGTTTCCTCCTTATCCCTGTACAGCGAAAACTCCACATACTTGTCAGCATAATCATTTAGGTCAAACCCGTATTCATTCATTTTATCTTTAATGTTTATATCATCTTTCACACGGAATGAGGCATCATACGGGGCGCAATACTTATAGCCGCTGTTTAACGCGTTGTTCGCCCCCATACCTGTTGACAGTATGCCAATAGTGCAAAAGAGCATCAGGCAAATAAAAGACATGGAAATATGCGCTGTATTTATTTTGGAATTGATCTGCCGTAAAATAAACATGTTCAGTCCTTTATAATACGCCTTTTTATTTGACTGCAGGAG
>JBDKVA010000168.1:0-37978 GCA_039679375.1 Clostridiaceae bacterium | reverse complement strand
ACATATCAAACGGCTACGCCGACTGGGGACTTACCCTAAAGGTCGTTTCAGGCGGGCTCGCTGGAGGTTATATCGGCGCCAGGCTTTTGAACGTGTGCCCTGAAAACCTGCTGCGTAAAATCTTTGCAGTTTTTATGGCTGCTGCGGGAATCAGGATGATGATGTAGTTTTTATAATTTAAAGCGGGAGGTACCTGGCCGGAGTGGAAACATTCATTCTATTTTTAATTGGACTGGCTGCAGGCGTCGTCAGCGGGATGGGAATGGGCGGAGGGGCCATCCTTATCCCGGCGCTGGTGCTTGCGATGAACCCGGAACAGCATATTGCCCAGAGCGTCAACCTGCTTTTCTTCATACCAACTGCAATCATTGCTTTGATCATACATATCCGGAATAAGAAGATCGACTTCAAAATGGCTCTGCCGATCATCGCCTTCGGCCTGTGCGGCGCGTATTTGGGCTCGCGGCTGGCCATACGGCTTACGGGGAACGATTTGAAGCGGCTTTTTGGGGTGTTTTTGCTGGCGATGAGCGTATATGAAATGTTCCGCAAGGGGAAGAAACAAAAGAAGGATTCTTCATCGCCCTAATTTTTATTCACAAATTATGAACAATAGTGGTATAATAGTTGAAACAACGCTCCGCAAGGGCGGCTTTGAGGAGGATTATTTCTTGAGCATCAAAAAAATTGCAGACAAGGCTTATGAGATTTTGGAGGACAAAAAGGCCGTTGACCTCGAAATCATAGATATTTCAGAGGTCTCGGTACTGGCGGACTATTTTATTATATGCAGCGGAACCTCCACCACCCATAACAGGACACTGGCAGATGAACTGGCCTTTAAAATGGGTGAGGCAGGTTATAATATGATCCACATGGAAGGCTACGAAAGCGCAAGATGGATTCTGCTGGATTTTGGCGATCTGGTGGTGCACATATTCCATAAGGAGGACAGAAGCTTCTACAATCTCGAAAGGATCTGGTCAGACGGTAAGTTCAGGACGCCTGACGAGCTTGATGAACGGGATATTATAAAATAGCAATCAAAATTGTTGATCAAACATACTATGCAGCGGAAGGAGCTGTTTATATTGGCTTATTCAATAGAATCAGACAGAAAGTGGCAGAAAAAGTGGGAAGAAACCGGTTTGTACAGATTCGATCCGGAAAAGGTTGATAACAAACTATACTGTCTTGAAATGTTTTCATACCCTTCAGGCGCAAATTTGCATGTGGGGCATTGGTACAATTTCGGCCTGGCGGATTCATGGGCGAGATTTAAGAGGATGCAGGGCTTCAATGTATTCCATCCGCAGGGTTTCGACGCATTCGGGCTGCCTGCTGAAAATTATGCTATTAAAACGGGTATTCATCCCAAGGATTCAACATATAAAAACATCCGAACCATGGAGGAGCAGCTTAAAAAGATGGGAGCAAGCTTTGACTGGAATTATGAAGTCATCACGTGCGACCCCGCTTATTACAAGTGGACTCAGTGGATATTCCTGAAGCTGTATGAAAAAGGGCTTGCCTACAGGAAAAAAGCGCCCGTGAACTGGTGCCCGAGCTGCAAAACCGTTCTGGCAAACGAGCAGGTTGTGGATGGCGTCTGTGAAAGATGCAATAATGAAGTGACAAAAAGAGATCTCACCCAATGGTTTTATAAAATAACCGAATACGCGCAGGAGCTTCTTGATTGCCTGCCTCAACTGGACTGGCCGGAGAAGACGAAAAAAATCCAGCAGAACTGGATCGGAAGGTCGGAAGGCGCCGAGCTCGAATTCCAGGGGGCGAATGGGAGCTTCTCCTTTAAAGTGTTCACCACACGCGCCGATACGCTTTATGGCGTTACATATGTAGTCCTGGCTCCTGAAAATGAGCTCGTGGACAGGATCACGACGTCCGAAAACAAAGCTGCGGTTGAAAAATACAGGGAAGTATCAAAGAAGCAAAGTGAAATTGAAAGGCTCTCAACGGTAAGGGAAAAGACGGGCGTCTTTACCGGCGCTTATGCCATAAACCCCGTCAATGGCGAAAAGGTCCCGATCTGGGTAGCGGATTACGTGCTTGCAGGCTATGGGACCGGTTGTGTCATGGCTGTTCCGGCACATGACGAGAGGGACTATGAATTCGCACAGAAGTATCATTTACCGATCCGGCGCGTCATTAAGGGCAATGAAGGTGTCGACGATGCGCTGCCGTTTGTGGAATACGGCAAGCTGGTAGATAGTGCCGAATTCTCCGGCGTAAAATCGGAGGAAGCCAAAAAGGGGATAGTCCGGAAGCTGCAGAAGGACGGCAAGGGTGAGTTAAAAATAAATTACAGGCTCAGGGACTGGCTGGTATCCAGGCAGCGTTACTGGGGCGCGCCTATCCCGATGATCCATTGCGACCATTGCGGCGCCGTGCCTGTCCCGGAAAAGGATCTGCCTGTAGAGCTTCCTTACAATGTGGAGTTCAAGCCGGATGGCGAATCTCCGCTTGCCAAGTGTGAGGAATTCACCAATGTACCATGTCCCAAATGCGGGAAGCCTGCCAAGAGGGATGCCGATACGCTGGATACGTTTGTTTGCTCGTCCTGGTATTTCCTGCGCTATCCGGACAATAAAAACGACAGGGAAGCATTCAATACCGAATGGATCGATAAAATGCTTCCCGTAGACAAGTATGTGGGCGGCGCCGAGCACGCAGCAATGCATCTTCTGTATGCAAGATTTTTTACAAAGGCTTTGCGTGATATGGGTTACCTGCATTTTGACGAGCCGTTCCTGTCTCTTGTGCACCAGGGAACGATCCTGGGGCAGGATGGAAACAAAATGAGCAAATCAAGGGGCAATACCGTATCGCCTGATGAATATATACGTGAGAATGGCTCCGATGTTTTCAGGATGTATCTGGCATTCGGATTTGCCTATACGGAGGGCGGTCCCTGGAGTGACGATGGAATCAAGGCGATTTCCCGTTTTGTCGGCAGAATCGAGAGATTGATTGAGGGTATCGTTGAAGCCCGCGGATCTGCGGGCGCTTCGTCGGAAAAGGCTTTGGACGCCGCAGCCGGCAAAGCTTCAGGTTCACTTGTCAGCGCGGACAAGGAACTCAATTATATCAGGAATGTCGCAATTAAAGGCGTTACGGAAGATGTCGACAGGTTCCAGTTCAACACTTCAATTGCAAGGCTGATGGAGCTTATGAATGCACTGTATAAATATGATGGCGCAGGAAAAAATTCGGCAATCTTCATTGATACCATTGCAGATTTCCTGAAGATGCTTGCGCCATTCGCACCGCATCTGGCAGAGGAATTGTGGGAGAAGATGGGGTATCCGTATTCCATATTTGACCAGAAATGGCCTGCCTGGAATGAAAAGGCACTGGTACGCGATGAGACAGAGATAGGCATACAGTTCAATGGCAGGATCAAGGAAAAGATAATGCTGCCGTCCGGATTGGATAAAGCGCAAACGGAAGAAGCAGTGATGAAGGATAAAAAAATCATCGCGATGCTGGCCGGTAAAACGGTGGTCAAGGTCATAGCTGTTCCGGGAAAGCTTATCAATATAGTCGTGAAGTAAAGTAGCCCAATCGCCGGTCCTTCAGTAAAACAGGCGAGAATATAAGAGGAAGCCATAGGCTTCCTCTTTCTATGTTTTCTTCAACTTCTGCAAATACAAATTTGAAAGGGCTTCAAGCCCTTTTGATTTTGGAGCAGTTCTGCAGCATCAGCAAAAAAACGAAGGTACATTCATAGGTGTGATGCAGCGGCGTTCTGAATTACCTGCGCATATGAATTCTTCGTGAGTGAATTCTTCTCGAATTGATTCTCCTCCGCGAAATCCGCCTGAGGATCATCCTCAGTATAATGAAAAATACAAGAAAGCCTAACACATAAAGAACTATTTTAAAATATAAACTGTCTAAAACTTTTTTTATTTTTGAAGCCGTTGTTACAGGCTCAGGTTTTTGTGCGATATCTCTGGCCGCAGTCAATTCCACCTTGCCTATGGAAACGTCGTCCTTGAAAAATTCCACATAGCCCATTATATCGCCTTTATTGACAGGCGCAGAGATATTTTCCGTGATATGCGGGATCTCTTTAATGTTTCTTTGTGCTTCCGCC
Organism: Clostridiaceae bacterium; assembly: GCA_039679375.1. Taxonomy (GTDB): domain Bacteria; phylum Bacillota; class Clostridia; order Acetivibrionales; family DTU013; genus JBDKVA01. Next base: position 33,861 of record JBDKVA010000168.1, on the reverse strand, counting down.
TTCGGAAGAATGCAGTTCAGACCGTCCGAGGTGACGAGGTTGAGGCCGTAAGTGTCTATTGCACCTTCCACCTTTACATTCCTGTAAACCTGATCCTTTTCGAGCAGGCTGACACGTTTGAAATTATTGAAACCATAATCCAGCAGTTCCTTTGAATAGGTCTGTATATTTTCAGGTGCATTTTCATTCTTAACGGACATTACAACGGCGATCAGCTCCATGCCGTTACTGTCAATCGCCGAGGAAACGAGGTTATAACCTGCTGGTCCCGTAAAGCCCGTCTTTATACCGTTTATTTTATACAGTTCATTTTTATCGGTAATCATCAATTTGTTTGTATTTGAAAGAATAGACCATTCGGAATGTTTATTTGTGACGGGCATTTTATAAGAGGGTGTGCTTACAATTTCCCTGAACTTCGGTATGGTCATAGCATGCATGGCTATTTTAGCCAGGTCGGAGGCAGTTGTATAATGCATCGGGTCGTGGATGCCGCAGGTGTTGATGAAATGGGTGTTTGTTGCGCCAAGCTCCTTTGCCCGCTGATTCATCAGGCTGACAAATTCATCACGGCTTTTGCATAGATTTTCAGCAATGATGTTTGCCGTTTCGTTGGCTGAACTGATTAAAAGTGCCTGCAGCAAGTTTTCCAATTTGATTTTTTCACCGGGAATGATACCGATATTGCTTCCGTCTTCTCCGATATCATCTATGGCAGACTGGCTGGCGGTCATTTCCTGATTCATGTCGCCCATTTCAAGAGCGAGTATGGCGGTCATGATTTTAGTGGTGCTGGCAGGATAAAGGGTCTTTTGTGAATCTTTTTCGCACAATACCTCGCCCGACTTGAGGTCCATCAATATGTAGGCGCCGACATCAAGAGCCGGTGGTTGTGCAAATGCAATACTGGTATTCATCAATAATATGATCAGTATTATTGACAACGAAATCAGTCTTTTCATCTGTACCTCCGGTTTTTTCGATTTAATGCGTTGTACTGGTACAACATGTTTGTTCAAAATTAATTATAACAGAAAAATTTTTCATCAGGTTAAAATTTATTAAAATAATTTTAGAAAAAAAAGGAAATTGACATATAAAAGAAGAATTAAATACAAATGCTGGGAGGTGATTTGTTGAAAGCATGTATCTTCGGAAAACAGGTTGAAATAAAGACGGAAGCCGCAGTGATCATTATATCGGTCCTTGTATTATTGGGCTGTTTGGTCGGATATGTTTTTTTCAGGGACGACAGCGATATTATTATCGAATCAGCTGCAGTTACGGATTCAACCGGTACTGGACTTCCCGGACAGGAACTGCCAAAGTCGACCGGCAGCGTTGATGCATCTTCAGCGGGCAGCACGGATGCGGCTGAAACAGACGGGATAGAGGATGGTAAGGCTGCGGCGGGAACGGAACAGATCAAGGTTTATGTGGTAGGGTGTGTAAAGGAGCCTGGCATTGTAACTCTGGAAAAAGGGCAGCTGATCGACGATGCAGTCCGGTTGGCGGGAGGCCTGACCGAACAGGCCGATGCAGGCAGCATTAATATGGTTTATAAGCTGGAAGAGAATCTGATGCTTTACATAAAATCGAAAAAGGAGCTGGAACCGCAGCCTCAAAACCAAGTAGAAAAGACTTTGGTAAAAAATACTGCGGCGAACGGCAGCCTGGGAAAGGGAGCAGTAATTATAAAAGACAGCGGAGAGAGTGTTGAAGTGGTCGGCGATACGGAAGACGGCGAAAATGAAGAAGGCAATGCTTCAAGAGTGAACATCAATACGGCTGATGAGGATGAACTGGATACGCTGCCGGGAGTCGGAGAAGTGACCGCCCGGGATATCATTGCTTTCAGGGAGAAGAACGGGCCTTTCCGGAAGATCGAGGATATCATGAAGGTACCGCGCATCAAGCAAAGTAGATTTGACAATGTAAAGGAATTTATTACTGTGGAATAGGGGGAACTATTTGTATGCCTGCTTCGTCTGTTAGGATAAAGCTAAATATCATCAAGGTTTTAAAGGGGGCTGTGCAAATGAAAAGAACACTTGCAGTGATACTGGTCATCCTATTTACGTTATCGTTCTCAGCATGCAGCCTGCTGGAAAGTGATACTGCAGGCTCAAAAACGGGTGATAGCACAAAAAACGGAACAACGGCAGCGGAAAATACCGGTAAATCCGGCCAGGATGCCGATAATACGGCTGATCATGCCGCTACTTCAGACTCAAAGGCAGATAGTACAACTGCAACAGGAAAGACAATCAAAGCAACGCTGTATTTTGCCACGGAGGACAACAGTGCCCTGAAGAAGGAAGAAAGAGAGGTGCAGGTCATCGACGGAGCTATTTTAAAAGCGTGCGTCCTTGCACTGATCGATGGCCCTAAAACCCAGGGACTAAGGCAAACAGTTCCGGCAGGAACACAAATAAGAGGGATATCGACCAAGGATGGCGTAGCGACTGTCGATTTTTCCAAGGAGTTTGAAAAGACAAACGGGCTGGAAGAGGTTGTTGCACGACTTTCTGTCGTTAATACTCTTACTGGGATAAATGGCATCGAGAAAGTCAAGCTGCGCATTGAGGGCGCCGACATGATCGGACCGAGCGGCATGCCGCTTGGCGCGATGGGACCGGCCTCACTGGATGGGGAAGGCAAGCCACTTGCAGGTGAAACGAAGACGATCACACTTTATTTTTCCGATTCACAGGCCATGTACGTAGTGGCAGAGAAAAGGGATGTGATCATTGCAGAAGGAGATTCTCTTGAGAAGATAATATTTGAGGAACTGATGAAAGGCCCGGTTGGAAAGGATCTTCGCGCCACCATACCAAAAGACACCAAGCTCCTTTCGATCAGCACAAAGGCCGGACTTTGCACAGTGAACCTTTCAAGCGAATTTGTAGACAACAGCCCCGGTGGGACGGCAAGCGAAAGAATGACTCTGGACTCCGTTGTAAACAGTCTTACAGAGCTTGATTATGTGAAAAAAGTGCAATTTTTAATAGACGGCAAGAAAAGGGAAGTTTATACGCATGCGATATTTGATGAGCCCTTTACAAGAAACGAAGCCGGAATCGCAAAATAAATAAGTAAAAAGCTGGCCCTCGACAAAGCCAGCTTTTTTTAATATATTAAAAGGAGGAAAACTTTTATTACTACGTATACAATTATACGTCTTCAATGGGATTTGCGAAATATCATTTATGAACGACTTTTCTGAACGGTATAGACTTTTTTTTATGCAATTTCAACAAATCAGCCGGACATGGATGGCAGTATGATGACTGAGGCTACCAGATATCCCAGCAGCAGTAGCATGGATGGCATTACAACAGCCAACAGGAATAATCTGCATGTTTTTCTTCTCCGAAGTTTTTTAAAGTGGTATGATCTTTTGTATCTCATTTTTAACACTCCTTACAGAGGTTATGGAACTGTATTTATTTTACCACTTTACATATATTTCCACAATTACCCGGAAATATGAACACACTATTTCTGCCTGATTACATCCAGCATAAGCCCATCATACTCACTGATGATTTTTTTCACGGCAAAAAGGTTGTTGGTCAGATAAACCGTATCATAGGCTGCATCCTTCTCCGTAGCGACAATCAGGTTATTCTTGCGGAGTTCCTTTATAAAATAGGGAATATCTCTTGCATTGCCGCCGACGTCCATAATCGTGAATTTGTCCATAAAGTCATACCGCCTTTTCATTTTATTTCAAATCAATGAGCTAATCTATGCTATATTGAATGAAATTAATATATCATTCTGAACGCAGGATGACAATCTCTATTTCACTACAGCTTTTTCTGCTGTCACTTCAGGGCTTTCTGCTTTTTAAATATGAATTTTCTGGCTCCGAAGAAGGCAAGGCTGATGGATGTCAGTACAACGGACAGTGGGTCGAAGGTCATCTGCATGGGCAGGATGCCAAGCTGCTGCGGGTTGTCGTCGATCAGGTAAGTCCAGGTGGAGGAGGGGGCTTTGAGGCCTTCCTTTGCCATGTCGATACCATTTGCAGTGATTTCAGCTTTTGCCAGTACGGCAGCAATCTCCTCCTCAATTGTCTGCAGCAGTTTTTCGTAGGCTTGTATGGCAGTTTTGTTGAACTCGCTGATGGGTATTTTGCCGGCCATATGGACCAGATGGATGCTTTCTCTTGTATAGGACAGAAAGTCCAGGTACTCTGTCCAGCAGGTGCTGATAAAATATAGAGTAACTTGCCATTCCGCCTTTAGCAGCGCACTCTCGCCAATGACCGGAAGCAGCTGGTTATATTTTCCGGGCAGCTTGTTTTTAAAAATGCCGGGTAAATTGCCAAAAAGCACTTCATACCGCCATTTGAACATCATCTGTCTTTGCCGTTCCATCAATACATTATACTTTTGCAGTGTTTTGCGTATCTGAAAATTCTGGCCTTCAATGATCCTTTGGGCGCGGGCCGCTTCGCGGCGTATTACCTTATTGTCCAGGGAATCCGGCTGGTTGGCCGGATAAAGCTGTTCCGGTATGAGCTCCTTCAGACGGTACTGCTTCATCAGGTCATCTTCCAGGCTGATGAAGAATCTTGTAGAGCCGGGATCGCCCTGCCGTCCGGCTCTGCCGCGCAGCTGGTCGTCGATTCGTCTGCTCTCGTGCTTGTTCGTCCCGATGACATAGAGACCGCCCAGGGCAACAATACGTTCCCGCTCTTCTTCAAGCTCGCCGCCAAGCTTGATATCGGTTCCTCTGCCTGCCATGTTGGTTGATACCGTTACGGAACCCGGACGTCCGGCATTGGCAATAATACCGGCTTCCTGTTCATCGTTTTTGGCATTGAGCACGTTGCAGGAAACCCCTGCATTAGCCAGCCTCGAAGCAAGCAACTCCGATTCCTGCACGCTCCTTGTACCGATGAGAATAGGCCGTCCTGTGTTGTGTACGGTCTCTATTTCATTCACCAGCGCGTCTATTTTTGCTTCCATATGCGTAAAAAGGACGTCCGGATGGTCAATGCGGATACATTCCCTGTTTGTAGGTATTATAGCGACACTTAAGCCATAAAATTCAAGGAATTCCTCGGACGAGGATCTGGCAGTGCCTGTCATGCCTGCAATTTTGGGGTACTGCCGGATGAAGTTCTGCAGTGTGATGGAGGCGATGATTTGTCCTTTTGTTTCAGCGTAAATACCTTCCCTGGCTTCAATTGCCTCTTGCAGGCCATAAGGCCATTGGCGGCTGTCAGCCACTCGTCCCGTAAACTCATCCACCAGTTCTATTTTATTACTTCTGACGATATAATCGATATCTCTTTTTAGAAGCGCGCGGGCATGCAGTGCGTTCCCGACGTCGACGAGCAGCTGCAGGTTCTTTTCGTCATATAGGTTTCCGCAGTTGAATATTTTTTCTATTATGTTTACGCCTTTTTCCGTGAGGAAAACGTTGCGTTCATATTCATCCAGGCTATAATCCGCTTCGGGTTCAAGACTTGCAACTACCTGAGCCATTTGCACCGGATCGACCCCATGGGATTTTTCCGACTTACCCGCTATAACAAGCGGAATTCTTGCCTCGTCGATCAGGATGGAGTCGGCTTCGTCAATAACGGCATAGCTGAAAGGCCGTTGAACCAGGTCATACGGGCTTACCGCCAGGAAACTTCGCAAATAGTCAAAGCCGCATTCTTTTGCGGTAAGATAGGTAATATCCATCGAATAAGCTCTTCTTCTCTGTTCTTTGGGCATACCCTCCTGAACGGATCCGACACTCAAACCGAGAAATTCATACAGCGGCCGCATCCACGCAGCATCTCTCCTTGCAAGGTAGTCATTGAAGGTCAGCACATGCACACCTCTGCCGTAAAGAGCATTCAGATAAACGGGAGCAGTGGCGGCGAGAGTCTTTCCCTCCCCGGTCTGCATTTCCACCAGTGAGCCATAATGCAGTGCGATCGCGGCCAGCATCTGCACATCATACGGTCTCATTCCGAGTGTTCTTGCAGCCGCTTCCCTGACCAGTGCAAAAGCCCTGACCAACAGTTCATCTGCAGGCGTACCGCTTGCAGCCTGCCGCTTCAGTTCTGCCGACATGCTTTTCAGGGTATCATTGTCAAGGCTGTCCAGGTGGATGGCGTTGATTTCATCCAAAAGACGCTTTGCCGGTTCCAGGTTCAGCTCTGTAGAGTTTATGTTTATTTTCTTTATTTTTTTAAATGGATTGAATCGATCTTTTTTCATAGTAAGCCTCCTGTTTTTATTAATGGAGCATAGCAACGTCTTGCTCCAAATAAATGATTTCGCTAAGCGATAATCGCGATAGGCGATTTTGCTAAGCAAAATGCGCAATTAAAGCGGCTCGATTCCCATTCGATTTTAATTATGGGAACGTGCGGTATGGCAATCCATATTATAACGCAACAGTAAAAGAATTTGGTTGTAGAAAATTTTCTTACCAATGCGCGTTTCAACGAATTGGGGGATATGCCGCCTCGTTATATTTGATATGAATTACAGAAAGGCCGGAGCATCTTCCTTAAGCTGGTGAAACAGAATAAGCAGGATGCTGCTTAAAAGGAAAATGATATCAAGTGTGAGGAACAATTGGCCGGAAACCATGGTAAATGCTCCGGCAATCAACGATACCGCGATGGCAACGGTGATAGAAAACATGAAGAAGGCAACCTGGGCCGGTGATCCGGAAATAGACCAGTCAAAGTCAAATCCGCACAGCATTTGTCCCATACAAATACCGGAACGCTTGATTTTATGCACCAGCATAAATACGGCTGTAATTACTGCCAGCATAGGTAAAAATGATAAAATAAACTGCAGCATAAATACCTGCTTTCATGTTTTCTGATCATTATTAGGTACTATTCATTCATATTAACATTTCCAGACAATATATGCAATATGGCGGCTGTTGTTGAATTTCTAAATTTTTTTCTAAAACTATTGACATTGCGTTTTTAATATCCTATATTATAAGTATAGTCAATAATAAAACTTGGTTTCATCAGATAAAACATAAGGGCGACCAGTGGTCGCTCCTACAAAAATAGAAGTCGCCCCTACAAAAATAGAAGCAACACACTTTAAAATGTAAAGTAAGTCATTAAAAAGGAAAGTATTTTGGTGAACAGTAATGGTGGATTACAGTATAACCAGTGTACAGAATGCGTTAAAAATATTGAAGCTGTTTGCTCATGTTAACCAGCCTCTTTCGCTTATGGAAATATGTGCGCAGACCAGCCTGAATAAAAGTACTGCTCTTCGTATGACTTATACTTTAAAGGAAGAAGGCTTCTTAACTGTTACGGAAGATACCAAAAAATACAAGCTTGGCACTTCGGCACTGCAGATAGGGCTTTCGGCATTATACTCACTGAACCTCTCCAATGTGGCAGAGCCACGGCTAAAAAAACTTGCCGATGAGACCGGGTTTTTGGTTCAAATGGCAATTTTCAAAAGCAATAATGCAATAATAATAGCTAAGATTTTCCCTTTGACAAAAGTATCATTCAATATGAGGCTGGCGTCGGAGGTCGGCGGAATGATGCCTACATATTGCACTGGCATAGGATTATTGTTTTTAGCTCATGAAAGCGATGAATTTGTACGGGAATTTTTAAATAATTGCAGCATAGTATCGTATACATCTACTACTGAGACGGATATAGAAAAAATTATTGAAAGAATCAGGATGATACGCCGCCAGCGTTTTGCCATTAACAACGGGGAATATGACGAAGGCGTCGTCAGCATCTGTTACCCGGTCTATGACCACACTCAACGGATGGTCGCCGGAATAAGCCTGAGTGGAATACGTGAGGCGATGAACCGTTCTGACATCGAGAAGCTGAAGTCTATGACATTAAGCTGTACCATGGATATTTCGCGGGATTTAGGATATATGCCTAAATCAAATTAAACTTTTCTGAAAACCATAATAAAAGAAAGATATTATGAAAAGATATTATTATTTTTTATACAATATAAATGAAACTAAGTTTCACACAGTAAAACAAAATGTGTTTATCAATTGTTAAATATGATACGAAAGGATCAGATGCTGCATGAAAAAATTTAAGGTCGTTGTAACAGATTATACTTATGAAACGCTGAATACCGAGAAAAAAATCCTATCACAACTGGATGTGGATTTCAACGACTACCACTATCGTACGGAGGATGAGGTAATAAATGCTGCAAAGGATTGCGATGTGCTGGTTGTCCAGTTTGCGCCAATTACCAGACGGGTTATCAAAAGCCTGACTAAGTGCAGGATGATTGTCCGCTATGCTATAGGCGTAGATAATATTGACCTCGAGGCTGCTACGGAACAAGGTATTTATGTAGCAAACGTGCCTGATTACGGTATTGATGAGGTCAGCACACATACGGTAGCATTGCTGCTTTCACTTGCGCGCAAGCTGCCGGAGTCGTTTAAAATGGTTCGGGATAAAAAGTGGGATTATTCACTGGTAAAACCTTTACGCCGCACTATGGGAACACAGCTTGGCCTTGTGGCATTAGGCCGTATCCCTAGTGCAATCGCAAGGAAAATGTCGGGATTCGGAATGAATATCGTTGCTTTTGATCCGTATGTAAACAAAGAATACGCCGACAGTCTGGGAGTCAGACTGGTAAGCTTTGATGAACTGATTGCCGCCAGCGACTATGTTTCTATACACTGTCCTCTTACAAATGAGACCCGCGGCATGTTTAACATGTCTGTTTTTGAAAAAATGAAAAAGACCGCCATTCTGATTAATACAGCCAGAGGTCCGATCGTTAATGAAAGAGACCTTGCCATTGCCTGCGAGAAAAAGATAATAAGCGCAGCAGCAATCGATGTTACCGAAAAGGAACCTATTCCTCATGACAGTCCACTTCTGAAATTGGACAATGTGTTTATAACACCTCATATATCCTGGTATACGGAAGAGTCTATTGAATCCTTAAAAACAAAATTGGCTGAAGAAATTGTAAGGGTCCTCAAGGGTAACGTTCCTGTAAATCTGGTAAATAAAGCGGTGCTAAATAAATAGCTGTGTTGGAGGAAAATTTATATGTTTGCTGTTATTGACTGTGGGACAACAAATACAAGAGTATATATCATCAATGGGGACGACAGGATTATAGGAGAAGGTACCCGTAAAGTCGGAGTGCGAAATACATCCATGACCGGTTCGAAAGATATGCTCAGAGAGGGCGTCTGCGAAGCTGTTATTGAAGCTGTTGAAAATGCCGGAATACAATTGGCGGATATTGATTTTGCCATAGCATCAGGGATGATCACATCTGAAATCGGATTGATCGAAATTCCGCATTTGATTGCACCCGTAGGATTGGATGATCTTGCCGGCAATGTCAAACTGGTTGAAGGCGGAAAAGTAATACCTCTTGATATTCCTATAGTTTTTATTCGCGGCATACGGAACAATTACGGTGAAAATGCCACGCTGCGGGATATACGCAATGTAGATTTCATGCGTGGGGAGGAAACGCAGGTAATCGGCTGCCTTAAGGAATTTGGAATAACAGAGCCCACAAATATTATTGTACTCAGCAGCCATACGAAATTAATTCATACGGATATTGAGCGGAAAGTGTCCGCCAGCCTGACGACAATAAGCGGACAGCTGTATGAAGCTATTCTGAAGGAGACCATGATAGGCAAGAGTCTGGTAGAAAATAACAATGAAAAAAGCGGCGGATACAGCTATGATGAGGTTGTGTCGATAGCTTCGGACGTCGTAAATGAAGTAGGGCTTGACCGCTGCCTGATGATTCCCAGATTCATGCAGGTACTGCTTACTACTGATTATAAGGAGCGCAATCTTTTTATCGATGCTGCTATAGCGGTTGATGATATGAAATGTATTTCTGAATTTGAGAAGCAAGGTTATTTTGCAAATACTTTTATTTTACTTGGCCATGAATCGCGCTGCAAAATATATTCCTATCTGATTAAGAAAAAATATGGCGGTAAGGTAAAGGTTGAAAGCATATCGGACAAAGGCAAGCTTAGCGAGCTGACTGTTAAGGGCGCAATTACAATTGCAAATAGATATCGCGAATTAAAAAAATAAATGGAGGTATGCATGATGTTTAAAATGAAGGGTGTTGTTCCGCCGGTCATTACTCCTTTTTTTGAAAATGGCGAAGTAGACTACGACGGAGTTAAGAAGCTGTCAAACTATTTGAAAAATAACGTAGACGGTATGTTTATTACCGGATCTTACGGCAGCGGAGCCCTGCTTTCCGTAGAAGAGCGCAAGAAGATCGCGGAGGTGACAATTAAAGAAGTCAATGGAAAGATACCTGTAGTGGTACATGTCGGTACTGCGGACAGCAAAAGCGCCGCAGAGCTTGCAAAGCATGCAAAAGAAGCCGGAGCGGAGGCGGTATCCGCTGTAGGTCCTTTCTATTACAAGCACAACCCGGATAGCGTATGCGCTTTTTACGATGAAATACTAAAGGCTACCGGAAGGGATTTCCCGATCTATGTATATAATAATCCGGGCTTCCAGGGTTACCTGATGGATATAAAGCTTTTGGCAAGGCTGAAAGCGCTCGGAGTACACGGAATTAAGGATGCTACATTTGATATCATGGCTCATGCCAATTATATGCGCAAACTAAAAGACGATAATTTTGACATAGCATTAGGCACGGAGGCTATGTGGCTCTCAGCCTGTGTGCTTGGCTGTGAGGCATACATTCCCGGACTTGGAAATGCTTTGCCTGAAATCTGCCATCAGATGTATGTCGAAGGTATGAATAAAGAATTTGATAAACTGCGTGAAACTCAATTTAAAGTCAACGAAATACGAGAAATTATGTATCTGGCCAAATCCACCCAAATGGCGATCTATGCCATGCTTGAATTGAGAGGCATTCTTAAGGCTTATCCGCGTTCGCCCTTCCTGCCTGCAACCGAAGAGGAGAAGGCAAATATTAAAAAACGTCTTATTGAGCTGGAAGTGCTGTAGAATGGTAAGCAGACTTTCAACTTAAAAGAAATAAAATGAAAAGAGGAGAAGAAAATGAAAACAAAGAAAGTACTAAGATTGGCTGCACTCCTTATGACCATTATTATGGTAGCGACTGTTGCTGTCGGGTGCGGCAACGCTTCAACGGCTTCTGCAGAACCTACAACCTCTACAAATGCGCAGCCTGCTAACTCGACTAATGCAGCGCCTGCATCAACATCCACAAAGCCTGCAACAGGAGGAGAAATCCTGATAGGTGTTTCCGCGGCTATAACCGGAGCAGCTCCTTTGGATGGAGAACGCTCAATGCAGGGAATAAATATGGCAGTTGAAGAAATAAATGCGAACGGCGGCGTACTTGGTAAAAAACTAAAAATAACTTCAGAGGATGACCAGAATACATCCAACATCGCAGTGAATGTTGTAAACAAACTTGTGGCAAACAAGGACATTGTTGCTGTATTAGGGCCTCACAGAAGCGCAAACGCAATGGCGACGGAGCAGATATTTGCTGATGCGAAGATGCCGTTCCTGACAGGAGCAAGTTCCCCCAATCTTGTAACAAAGGTAAATAACCCTTACTTCTTCCGGATCCGTGGCTCCGACAGCTTTGTCGGCCAGATAATAGCAAAGTTTGCTCTCGAAAAGCTTAAAGCAACCAAGATAGGAATTATATACAACAATGATGACTACGGTATCGGCGGACGTGACGTTGTTAAGGAATATCTTACGGGAAAAGGCTGCGCTCCTGTTATTATGGAAGGTCATAATACCGGCGATATGGATATGGCTGGAGCAATAACAAAATGCAAGGATGCAGGTATAAATTGCCTTATTGTTTATACTCATGACCCGGAAGCAGCGATCCTGGCCAGGCAGATGAACGAGCTTGGGCTTGACGTGCCTGTAGTCGGACCTGTTACATTTACTCTTCCTACATTCCTCAGCCTTGTTACTGCTGAAGAAACAAAAGGATTCTACAGCGTGGCGGATTTTGTATCAGGCAACCCTGATCCGCTGGCTTCAAACTTCCAGAAAGCATTTAAAGCTAAATACGGAGTAGACCCTGATTTGTTTGCTGCTGCATATTATACAGGCGTTTATATTCTGAAGGATGCTATCGAGAGAGCAGGAGAAGCAAGCAGGGAAGCAATTCAAAAAGCTCTTCTTGAAACAAAAGATCTGCCGAGCGTTTATGGAAAGCTTTACTCGAATGACAGAGGTGAAATAGTACACAGCGCAGTGGTTACAGAGATTGTGGATAATAAGCCTGTTTATTCTACTACAGTTAACGAATAATGTTAGGCTTTGTGCAGATTTAAGAATGCAGTAAAATGATATCTTCCAATTAATCAATAGAGTATGGCGGAGATATCCGGTTATTGCCGGACATCTCCGCTGAAATAACTTACTGAACTGCAAGCAGCTTTTCCTCAAGACAGTATGAAAGGAAGGTAACGTATGGAATCGTTTCTTCAATTACTTGTAATTGGAATAGGAATGGGTTGTATCTACTGCCTGGTGGCGATAGAATTTACTCTGGTTTGGAATGCAAGCGGACTGGTGAATTTTTCTCATGATAAATTCATTATGCTTGGAGCATATTTTTTCGCCGGTACTTTTATGTTAAAGCTGGGATTTCCGGTTTTCATAGCTATTATCATGGCATTTGCAGTAATGGCTGCTTTTGGTGGAATTACGGCTATTGGCGTGCTTAATCCTTTGAGCCGGATGAGCTCTGACATTTATGCGGTAATGGGTACGATCATGCTGGGCAAAATTATGTCCGAAGCAGTACGTATTCTCTGGGGACCGGCTCCCTACAGCCTTCCTTCTTTTATAAAGGGATCCTATCATTTTGGCAATATAACCATTTCGAGAGTTTATGTGATCATTATTATTGTAACGGTTGCCTTTATGATTTTTATTAATCTGCTTTTTAAGAAAACAAAGCTTGGCAAAGCAATGCGATGTGTTGCAGAAGACAAGACTGCTGCTGCTTTGATGGGGATAAATGTAAATATGAATATTGCAATTACAGTAGGCATCAGCTCAGTGCTTTGCTGTATTATAGGCGTTCTGATCATTCCCATTTTCAATGTGAGTCTTAACATAGCCAATATGATTGGGCTAAAAGGGTTTTCAGCAGCTGTTGTCGGCGGATTCGGCACAATTCCGGGAGCGATCGTCGGAGGGCTGCTGATAGGAATTATTGAAAGCCTTTATACAGGAGTCGGACCCACTGTTTATCGCGACGCCGTTGCATTTGTGCTGTTAATAATATTTTTGCTTGTTAAACCTACCGGTATAATGAGTAAAAAAGCTGGCCACTAATTCTGAGAGGGAGTGACTCTATTGAAATCAATACACCGTATTATTGCCATAGCCGGGCTTTGCCTTCTAATGATGCTGCTTCCGGTTTTCATAAGCAACGATTATATAATTATTCTGCTTGATCAGACACTTATAAGCTTGATTGTTCTTATGGGGCTTAATTTTATTACCGGTCTAATGGGCGAGATGAATCTGGGTACTGCCGGTATTATGGCTATGGGCGCCTATACAAGCGCGATGCTGACAACAAAGCTGGCAATGTCTCCCTGGCTGGCTCTTGTATTTGTGATATTAACGGGATTTATTATCGGTATCGGACTCGGGTATCCGAGCTTACGTATCAAAGGAATATATCTTGCACTGACGACATTGGGATTTGGCGAAATCATACGTATTGTCATAAACAATTTGGTCAACCTTACAGGCGGTCCGACAGGGATCAGAAATATTCCGGGATTTACATTTTTCGGCTATATTATAAAGGGCGCCCGCCCTTACTACTATTTATTACTTGCTTTTGCGGTTATTTTGCTGATTATTGCAGTAAGGATCATTCATTCAAAATGGGGACGCGCCATCAAAGCTGTTAAGGATAATGACCTTGCTGTTGAAGCGTGCGGTATAAAACTATCCTCCATAAAAATATTTGCATTCACGCTGTGCTGTATTTATGGGTGCATCGGCGGGGCAATGTACGGACACCTTATCGGGTATATAAGCCCGACCGATTTTTCCATGGATACCACAATCCGTTATCTTATGATGTTGATGATCGGAGGAATAGGTTCGACGCCGGGTAATATACTGGGGGCTGTTATAGTTAATATGCTGCCCGAGGTCCTGAGATTTTTAGGAAGCTATTATTGGCTTGTTTTCAGTATTATTATTTTGATCATTTCTGTTCTGATTCCCCACGGCCTGATTTCTGTTTGCAAAAGCTTCGGCAACAGACTCCAGGGGCTGGTACGAAAGGAGGGCAGGTAATCATGGCGGAAATTTTGCAGATAAAAGAACTGGTTAAAGTTTTTGGAGGACTTACTGCCGTAAATAATTTGACCATGGATATTACCGACAACAATATCCATGCTTTAATAGGCCCGAACGGATCGGGCAAAACCACCACAATAAATATGATCAGCGGTGTGCTTTCTACCGATGGCGGCGAAGTTGTTTACAATGGAAAAAGCATTACGGGAAAATCTACCGATGAGATTGCCAGGATGGGTATTGTCCGGACCTTTCAGAATATAAAACTATTTAATTCCATGAATGTGATTGAAAATGTTATGGTTGGCGGTCATGTATTTACCTCGGTAAGTATGGCTCAAAGCTTATTTAATTTCAAAAAACGCAAAGAAGAAGAAAAGGCGTTGACGGAGAAAGCAAAGCAGATTTTGGATTATATCGGCATGTATAAGGCGCGGAATGAGAATGTTAAAAATCTGCCTTACGGGCAGCAGAAAATGCTTGAGATAGGCCGAGCTCTCATGTCTGAACCCAAACTGCTGCTGCTTGACGAACCTGCGGCAGGACTGAACCCTACCGAGCGTATGGAGCTTATTCACATGCTGGAGAAAATATTCTCGCAGGGCATGAAGCTATTCCTGATAGAGCACAACATGGATGTTATTATGAACCTGTGCCATAAAATTACGGTGTTGTCGTTTGGCGTCAAGATCGCTGAAGGCAGTCCCTCGGAAATACAGAATGATCCAGAGGTCATCAAGGCCTATCTCGGGAAGAGATATAAAAAAGTATAGGAGGGAGAAAAGGTGCTCGAAATTAAAAATATCAATGTATATTATGAAAAAGCACAGGCTCTTACGGACGTTTCCATGTCTGTGGGCGAAGGCGAGATTGTATCGGTTATCGGCGCCAACGGAGCCGGCAAAACTACCATTATGAAGACAATTATGGGCCTGGTGCGTTCCGCTGCCGGTGAAATCAGCTTTATGGGCAGCAAGATATCAAAAATGAAAACTCACAAAATAGTGGAATCAGGAATCATTTATATACCGGAAGGAAGACGTATATTCCCGGGCTTATCCGTCTATGACAATCTGCTGATGGGCGCTTACTCAAAAAAACATACTGCGAAAGAATTAAAGGAAAAAGTTGAAGAACAGTTTGAGTTATTCCCTAAACTAAAAGATCGCATGAATCAAAAAGGCGGCTCCCTTTCGGGCGGTGAACAGCAGATGCTGGCAATTGGCAGAGGACTGATGGGGGAACCCAGGCTCCTGATGCTGGATGAACCGTCTCTAGGCCTGGCGCCGATTATTGTCGATGACATATTTAATATTATTTTAAAAATCAACAAGGATAAGAAACTGCCTATTATTTTGGTAGAGCAGAATGCTTATATGGCGCTTGAAATCAGCAACAGGACGTATGTGCTGGAATTGGGGATAATAGTCAAGCAAGGCGGCTCGGCCGAACTGCGGGAAAGTCCGGATATCAAGAAGGCTTATCTGGGAGGCTGACGTATTAAAGGAGTCTTGTAAGATGTTTATCGACTTTCCAAAGACCAATATGGTCATAGAGGGAATGGATGAAGTACGCATACCCAAAATGGTGCGCATTGCCCAGAAGTATGACCCGTATCATATCACTGATATTGCAGGCCATGTTGCCGGGCAGATGAATAACAATATCGGCAACAAAAGCTGGTATGACGGAAAAAGTATAGCAATTACTGCGGGAAGCAGAGGAATACCTCATCTGGACATTATTTTGAGAACTGTTTGCGGTATTTTGAAAAGCTGGGGCGCCACGCCTTTCATCATACCTGCCATGGGAAGCCATGGCGGAGGAACTGCCGAAGGGCAGGCTGAGATGCTTGCCGGCTATAATATTACCGGGCAAAGCATCGGAGTACCTGTACGGTCAAGCATGGAAACGGTTCGGTACGGCACTATTGAGGGAGTTCCTCTTTATTGCGATAAATATGCATTCGAAGCCGACGGGATCGTTATATTGAATAAAATTAAGCCGCACACGGATTTCAGGGGTGAAATAGAAAGCGGCCTCTGTAAAATGATAGCGATCGGCATTGGCAAGCATAAAGGCGCATCCGCATTTCATACGCTCGGTTTCGGCAAGTTTGCAGGACTGCTGCCGCAAGTAGCTCAAAAATTTATAGATTCAGCTCCGGTGGCTTTTGGCGTGGGCATTGTCCAAAATGCCTATGATGACATTTGCAATATTGATGTGGTGGAACCCGACGGAATTATTGCCAAAGATAAAGAACTGCTTAAAATTGCAAAAAACAAAATCGCATCCTTTAAGTTCAAGGAGCTGGACGTGCTTGTAATTGATGAAATAGGCAAGAATATAAGCGGCTTCGGTCATGATCCTAATATTGTAGGAAGAATAAATTCCGGGCTAAGCGGATTTTCCGATATTCTTCATCTGCAAAAGCTGTTTATCAGGGGACTTACCGAAGAGACCCATCATAACGGCTGCGGGATCGCTGCTGCGGATGTTACGACAAGGAGCTGCCTGAATCAGATTGATTGGGACGTATTATGGACAAACATGATCACTTCAACACAGTTAAACGGCGGTAGAATTCCATTATATATGAACAATGATTATGATGCTCTGAGATTGGCCATACGTACCTGCAATGATATCAGCTACGAAAAAGTTAAATTAGCGCGTATAAAAAATACGTTGTGCATGTTTGAAATAGAGATATCGCAATCACTTTATGAAGAGATCAGGGGAAATTCTGAAGTTGAATATCTGGATGGCCCTTATGAAATGAAGTTTGATAGTGAAAATAATCTGATATAGAAGCCCTACAGGTGAAATAATCCTGCAGGGCTCTTCTGCATCGTCATATACGTAATCTTGAATTTTTGGGTAGGCGTAATTGCATCCTTAACAAATATCATAAGGTATTCAGCCGCACGGCTACTGCAGAAATGGATCAATGCTTGATGGAACCGGAATATATTCGAAATACTCGCTTTGTTTCGACCCGTCCAGATATGTGATCTGTCTTGATTTGACTGAATCCAGTATCCGGAAGACCGTTTTCACATCGCCGTATTCCACTTCCGGTGTGACCAGAATATCTTCCGTACCCCGGACAGCGTTGTAGAAATTCAGCAATTCGTTGTAATAGCCCCGTTCAGGAGTAAAGCTGACAGTTTCCGATTTCCCATCATAATAAGTAATGCTGATAACGCCTGATGTTTTGTCCTCAAGGAAGATCTGACCTTTCGTACCAAAGATGCGGAATCCGACCAGAGGCTTCTGAGTTTCCATACCTGACGGGAAGTAGGTGTATTGGCCGATAACGCCATTTTTGAAAAGGATATTGCTGTTCACCGACCAGTATGGGTTGAAGTCTTGCTTTTGAGGTTTCCCGAAAGCCTGGACGCACTCTATGTCTCCAAATATGAGCCTGAATGCAGCAATATCGTGAAGGGCCGCATCCAGGAAAGCTCCGCCCGGAAAGTCCGGATGCTGCCGCCATTCTGTCCCTGCATAGGTGTCGTTGCTCATGTCACATGGAAAACATGCTGCGTTGTTCCGGATAAAATAAATAATATCGCCGACCCTGCCCTCGCTCACGAGCTGCCGGATGATGCTGTTTTCCTCATTGTAACGGTAGTTCTCGGCAATCATGATTTTAAGATCCGTCTTCCGGGAAAGGTCCAGGAATTTTTCCGCCTGCTCCATATCCGGCGCCATAGGCTTCTCACAGATGAAGTTCTTTCCCGAGGCGGCTGCGTCAGCGGATACCTTGTAATTCATACCGATCGGCACCAGGATATCAACGGCGTCGATATCGTCCCTTTTTAAAAGCTCCCGGTAATCGTCATGTACATTTTTCTGATCCAGATGAATCATTTGCGCATATTTTTCAGCATCGGTCCGTGTGCGGTTTGCCAGCGCCGCTATTTCATATTTGTCCTGCAGCTCTTTCATTGCCGGATAATGCAGCCGCTCCCATGCAAGGCCGGTACCGATGACTCCCAGTCGTATTTTTTTCAAATCAATCCCTCCCGAATATTCCGCAAAAATTTGATGCTGTGCATTGAAACCGGCGAATAGTAAATTTTTCGCGGGATTATGCCATGTGTAAGATTAGAAAATATTATATGCAGATTACCTATTTTTTATTTTGCAAGCACAGAGTCGGCAATGCCGATAGTTTTTTTATTCGTTAGAACCGAGCTTGCTTACATATTGCTGTTAAATAAAAATAATTTTACTGTAATCAAAAATGAGTCGATTTTTAAAGAATCACCCGAATAGGTGATTCTTTTTTGAGTCCGGCTGATTTAAAATTTTTCCGATAGCATGAAATTCTTGTAAAAACGGCTTTCAAAATACATGCAAAGGATGGATGAAGGAATGCAAACAAACTTTAAAAAGCTTATCAGCATACTGCTGGCTGGAATGCTGATGCTATGCTGTTCCATGCCCGTATTCGCGGCTAATTCCGATTATGCCGGACATTGGGCTCAAAAGTCGATTGATAAATGGATGGAAAAAGGAATCATAAGCGGGTATGAGAACGGTATTTTTAGACCGGACAACCCTGTTACAAAGGCTGAGTTTACAGCTATAATTACCCGTTTATTTAACTATCAGGCGAAAGGTGAAAACCCATTTTCCGATGTGCAGGAAAAAGCCTGGTATTACGATGCAGTGCTCAAGGCCTGCAGCGCTAAAATTGTGGAGGGTGACGGGAAAAGCTTTAACCCTGAAGGGAAAATCACCCGGCAGGAAGCCTTTGTAATTTTAGCGAGGGCTTTTGATTTAAAAGCCTCAGATATTAAGTCCGCGGATAAATTCAGCGATGCAGTGGATATTGCCTCATGGAGCCGCAGCGCCATAGCTGCTCTGGTAGAAAAGGGATATGTGTCAGGCCGCAGCGGGAATCTGGCTGCGCCCTTTGAAAACCTCACCAGGGCGGAGACCATCAAGCTGGTGGACAATATGACGGGAGATTTGGTGAACGCCGCCGGCACATATTCAAAAAATTCCGAGAGTAATCTCCTTGTAAATACACCATCTGCCGTTCTTAAAAACATGACAGTGACGGGAGACCTTTACCTGAGCCAGGGAATTGGAAGCGGAGAGGTTACACTGGATAACGTGACCGTAAAGGGAAGAACTATTATCCGCGGGGGTGGAGAGAACAGCATTATAGTAAAAAACAGCCATCTGGAAGGCATCTTGTACGTTGTGAAACAGGATGGCAGGGTTAGAATCGTAGCTTCCGGAGACAGCGGCATCGGACAGGTGCAGATGGCGTCGGGGGCAAGACTGCAGGAGGATGGACTTACAGGCTCTGGCTTCGGGCGAGTTGAAATCATCGCAGTTCAACCGGGACAGGAAGTTTTTTTGGACGGCAGCTTTGACAGCGTCGCCGTACAAGCCTCCCAGGCAACCCTTAGAGTACAGGATGGCACTATTGGAAGCCTCACGCTGGAACAAGCAGCTTCACTAAATCTGGAAGGCGGAAAAGTATCACAGCTGATAGTAACACAGCAGGCGGCGGGCTCGTCCATCCAGCTTTCCGCCGACGCCTCAGTAACAATCCTGACCGCCAATGCTGCCGCTGACTTAAGAGGAAGCGGAGTAATTGGCACCGCAAGCATAAATGCAAACGGGGTAAGCCTTGAGATAAAGCCGACGACGGTGAAACTTGCCGATAATGTAACTGCAACCATTGGAGGACAGGCAGCAAGCGGCAATACGCCATCAACAGGAGGTAACTCCGGCGGCTCGGGAAACGGTGATGGCGGCGGAGACGCTACCGTAACGGTAACCCCCATCACAGGCGCAAATGTATCAATAAGCAAGGGCAGCATAGATTTCTCTTACCGTTTTTCTGCCGGAAGCGGCGCAGTCACTTATGCCCAGGCAAAGGCAGCCCCCTATTATTTGGACGAGTCCGCGTCCACAGTACAACTGAAGACTGAAGGCATAGGCCCGTCCGTTGTTTCTGCTGAAATTCCGCTAAGCAATTTCATGATCGGCGATAACGGCGCGGTGTGCTATAACGACCTTTCCGAAATGGCGGCGGCTTTCAGGGATTTCCGTAATCCCCCTACTCACATCCTGCTGCACCTCAAGGGCAAAACCAGCGTGGGAGGCGCCACTGTGAGCAACCCATGGACCTATGACACCGCATGGATTGCCTTCAGCGAACTGGAAGGCAATATATTCAAGCTCTACGCCGACAAGGAGGCTCTGCAGCTTAAAGACAGCCATGGCGCGGATATTGCCGGCACAGCATTGCAAAACGTATCGGAGAATCTGATGCTGGATACCGCAGGCATGGCCGGATGCTCAACAATTGCCTGGAGCTCAAGCAATCCCGCGGTAATTTCCAATACAGGGCTTATCCATCAACAGGCGGCTGCAACGGATGTAACCCTGACTGCCACGCTTTCCCTCGGTACATATACTGAGTCAAAAACTTTTTCTGTGAAAGTTGCGGCAGTTAGTCTGGCTGATGCCGCACTGAGCTATATTGAGATTACGGGAGGCGGCACCCTGCGCGACGCTTCCGGACAAAACAATATCAGCTTCGACCCGGATACGTTGAGTTACAGTGTAAACCTCAACGGTGTGAGCGCCGGCTATGTAGGCATACGGACTACTGCCCGATCCTCTGCGGCCACCCTCAGCGTAGACGGAAGCAGCACAACCTCCGGAGCTGTGTATTATAAGGCTCTTTCTGCAGGAGAAAATACTGTCAGCATCATAGTGACCTCTGGCGACACCAGTGCCAACAGGGAATATGCACTGACGATCGTACGCCCTGACGTCGGTGCTGCAGCAGGTATTGCGACAAACGTATCGTCAGATTCTTTGGACCGGTATTTTGGTCTGCGAGACGTCATAGTGAAATTTTCTCCCCCCGCTTCCGAAAGCGGCATAAGAGAATACCGTATCATTGCTGCTCCAGCACCGGAAATTGGTACGGCGGATTTTACCTGCGCCGAAGCAACGCCTTACTATATCTGTGTTCAGCCTTCGGGAGCTGCCAGCTACAACGCAGCATTGCCGGCAGACGCAAGGGACATGGACGGCAATGCCATTATCCCCGGAAAAAATTACAATGTGATCATTCTCTCCATAGCGGATGGCAGCGCAACAAACGTAAATGCAAGAAGTGATTATAGTATTTTCTACATTTCGGACTATTTTAATGTGTCCTTTGTGGAAGGCGCCGGAAACGAAAATAAATTCCGTGTCAGCCGAGCCACAACGACCTTCGAACCTACAACAGGCTCGGGTTCCATCGATTTTCTGAACGGAAGCGGAATCGTGAATAACTCTTATCTGGCGCTTACTACGCCGGGTGCGCTGGAATATCGCTTAAACCCTCAGCAGGGTCCAAACCTTACAGTGGGAGACCAGGTCACTCTCAACGGTACAGATGACGGTATCCTGGCCCTGTCAGCGGCAGCGGGAACTTCAGACGGATATTATGCGCTCCTAATCAGAAATGCGGAGGGAACGGCGTATCGGACGGTTGGCTTTGAGATTTCAGGCGGCGGCACAAAGATCGTGGTAAAAAACCTGATCCTTGAAGGCATCGGAAATACCTTCATCATTAAGCCGAAAAGTTCCGGCATCCCGGGAAATGAATACCCGGCTCCTACCTTTGCCTCCGGAAGCCTGGAGTTGCTGGATGCAACCGGGGTTGAAAAGGTTCCCGCCCTTATGCCCGGCAGCACTATAAATTACAGTCTTTCGAAAATACCTGACACAATAGAGGCAGGAGATCAGGTCATCGTCACTGACAACGGAATTGGCTCCATTACAGTTTCGGTCACGGACAGCGGAAGCAGCGGCTCCACAAACGGAGACTATATGATCGCCATCAGAGATGGGGTTGGAAATAGAAAATACATCTGGTTTACGGTGACGAACAGCACGACGGTGACAGTGGATGCCGAAGATAAAGAAGTGCCTAAATAAGTATGAAAAAATTTTAAACTTAAAAATGGTTGACATCGGCTGTGATTGGGATATAATAAATAAAAGCTTATAAAAGAAATCGTGCATTGAAGGGAACAGTAGACTGCCGCGAACCTTATCAGAGAGAGACCGCCCAGGCTGGAAGCGGACTTGAAGGAAGGCAGCCGAAGACCGCCCCGGAGCATGATCGGTGATGACGTTATAATCGTAACAAGAACCAATTAGGGTGGAACCACGGGAGAATGCTCTCGTCCCTTGCAAGTGTATTTGCAAGCGACGGGAGCTTTTAGTTTAAAAGGAGGAATTGTAATGATTAAAATCACATTGAAGGATGGAAGTGTCAAGGAATATAACGAAGGAACGACTGTCATGCAGGTGGCTGAAAGCATCAGTGCGGGCTTGGCAAGGGTTGCTCTTGCCGCTGAAATAGACGGCGTGGTAAAGGATCTTTCCACAGTGCTGGAAAAGGACTGCAGCCTGAACCTGCTTACTTTTGACAGCGAAGGCGGAAAACATGCATTCAGGCATACGGCGTCGCATATCATGGCGCAGGCCGTCAAAAGGCTGTACCCCGATGCAAAGCTGGCCATAGGTCCTGCGATCGATAACGGTTTCTACTATGATTTTGACATTGACAAAACATTTATATCAGATGACCTGGAAAAGATCGAGAAGGAAATGGATAAGATCGTAAAAGAGGATCTTGCCATAGAACGCTTTACTCTGCCAAGGGATGAGGCTGTCAGGTTTATGGAGGAAAAGGGTGAATCTTATAAAGTAGAATTGATTAAAGATTTACCCGAAGGTGAAATTATTTCTTTATATAAACAAGGTGAGTTTACCGACCTTTGTGCCGGCCCTCATATACCGTCAACCGGGAAGATAAAGGCTTTTAAGCTCACACAGGTGGCAGGTGCCTATTGGCGCGGCAACGAAAAGAATAAAATGCTGCAGAGAATATATGGAACTGCATTTACCAAAAAGAACGAAATGGAAGAATATCTGACTGCGCTTGAAGAAGCGAAAAAGCGTGACCATAATAAGCTGGGCAGGGAACTTGAATATTTCACAACGGTTGATTATATAGGCCAGGGATTGCCGATCCTTATGCCGAAGGGAGCCAAAGTAATCCAGATACTTCAGCGCTTTGTGGAAGATGAAGAAGAGCGCCGCGGCTATTTGCTGACGAAAACTCCGTTCATGGCAAAACGCGAGCTTTATAAAATATCCGGACATTGGGATCATTACAGAGATGGCATGTTCGTTATGGGCGACCCCAAAACCTTTGAGGATGAAAATGCCGAGATATTTGCACTTCGCCCGATGACTTGCCCATTCCAGTTCCAGGTCTACCTGGCTCGCCTAAGAAGCTATCGTGAATTGCCTATGAGGTTTAATGAAACTTCCACTCTTTTTAGGAACGAGTCGTCAGGTGAAATGCATGGGCTGATCCGTGTCAGACAGTTTACGATTTCCGAAGGTCATCTGGCGTGCATGCCTGAACAGCTTGAAGACGAGTTTGCAGGCTGTGTCGACCTGGCCTTATTCATGCTCAAGACAGTGGGACTTGACATGGATGTTTCCTACCGTTTCTCAAAATGGGATCCAAAGAATAAGGCAAAATATATCGGGACGGAAGAACAGTGGGAAGAGGTTCAGGGGCGCATGCGTGAAATTTTAAACGACTTGAAGATCCCCTACACCGAGGCGGTCGGAGAGGCGGCATTCTATGGTCCCAAGCTTGACATCCAGATCAGAAATGTTTTTGGCAAGGAAGATACGCTAATTACAATTCAAATAGACTTCATGCTGGCTGAGAAATACGGCATGGTTTATGTAGACCGTGACGGGCAGAAAAAATATCCATATGTTATACACAGGACTTCAATTGGCTGTTATGAGAGAACGCTTGCATTACTGATTGAGAAGTATGCCGGTGCCATGCCGACCTGGCTTGCTCCAACGCAGGTCAAGCTGCTCCCGATCATAGATAAGCATCATGAATATGCAAAGGAAGTACGCGATCAACTGCAGGCAAGGGGTATCCGGGTGGAAATAGACCTGCGGAACGAAAAGATAGGCTACAAGATCAGGGAAGCGCAGATGGAAAAGCTTCCGTATATGCTTGTCATCGGCGACAAGGAGGTCGAAAACAGGCAGGTAGCGGTCAGATCCCGCAAAGACGGAGACCTTGGTCCTATGTCTCTGGATTCGTTTATAAACAGGGTCACGGATGAGATAGCTACCAAAGCGAAATAAAACAGGAGTATATTCAATGAGCAAAGCAGATGCAATTTTTATTAATATGTGCAAAGATATCCTTGAGAACGGATATTCCTCCGAAGGCCAGAAGGTGAGAGCCGTATGGGAGGATGGAAGTCCCGCCCATACGGTCAAGAAATTCTGTGTGGTCAATCGGTACGACCTTTCTGAGGAATTCCCTATTTTAACATTGCGGCCGACCAATTTAAAGGCTGCAATTGATGAATTACTGTGGATATGGCAGAGAAAGTCAAATAACATTAAAGACCTCAACAGTCATATATGGGACAGCTGGGCGGATGAGACAGGTTCCATAGGAAAAGCTTACGGCTATCAGCTTCAAGTAAAACACAAGTACGCCGAGGGTGAATTTGACCAGGTGGACAGGCTGTTATATGATTTGAAGAACAATCCTTACAGCAGGCGCATGATCGTCAACCTGTACAACCACAGCGACCTTCACGAAATGCACCTGTATCCATGTGCGTACAGCATGACGTTCAATGTCACCGGGAAAAAGCTCAATGCCATACTAAATCAGCGTTCCCAGGATGTGCTTGTGGCGAATAACTGGAATGTCTGCATGTATTCCGTTCTGGTGCATATGCTGGCGCAGGTGAACGGCATGGAAGCGGGCGAATTTGTACATGTCATCGCAGATGCGCACATTTACGACAGGCATGTTCCACTGGTCAGAGAACTGATCGGCAGACAGGCTTTCCATGCTCCAAAGCTTGTGATCAATCCGGATGTCAGGGACTTTTATGATTTTAAAGTAGAAGATTTTACACTGGAGAACTACCAGAGAGGGCCGCAGATAAAAAATATACCGGTGGCGGTGTGAAAAGCAGAGACCAGAGACCGGAGACCAGAGGACGGGGCAACGCAGAACTGCGGAAATTTAACTGTCAGTATTATATGGGATCAGGGTTAATAACTAGGAGCCCTGGACAAAAGCGGGGTAAATTAAAGTGAAAGCGATACTTTCGGCAGATTTGAATTGGGGGATAGGCTGCTGTGGAAACCTTCTTATGCGCGTACCGGAGGACATGAAGTTTTTCAGGCAGATGACCGCGGGAAAGGTAGTTGTCATGGGCAGGGAGACTTTTGAATCCTTTCCCGGAAAACAGCCTCTCAAGGACAGGGTCAACATTGTATTGAGCAGAAACGGATCATTTGATGATGAACGGCTGTTTATTTGCCGCTCTTTGGAAGAGCTGCTTACAGAATTGGAAAAGTACCCTTCCGACGACATTTTTGTGATAGGAGGGGAGTCTGTGTATACTCAACTTTTGCCATACTGCGCCGAAGTATACGTAACTCGTTTTGAAAGGGTATTTGAAGCCGATCGGCATTTCCCGAACCTCGACAGGCTGAATGACTGGAAGCTTGCCTCCGAGAGCGCTCCGAGCATGTATCAGGATATGAGCTTCAGGTTTTTAAAGTACGTTAAAATCGTAGATGCCATGCGGTAATACCGGTAATCGGAGGAAAGCTGCAAGCATTCCTTTGCTTCTTCAGCATATGCCATCCGGTTATGTTACGTGCTTTACAACCTGTAATATTGGAATCAAGTATGACAGTGTATTACTGCATGAGTTCGATTCTGACGCCTTTATCGGATGCTTGTCCGAGGGGACGCTCATTTGATTTAAAATCGCTGAGGAACTGCTCCCATCCCTTCAGAGAATTGTGATAACCTGCATTTATAGTAGAGAAAACAGCATTTTTCATATCAATTTTCACGTATTGTCTTCTGCTAATTGAGGGTGACACCTCTGCAAGCCAAATGACATTATCATTCAGAAATAAGGGATAAAAGCTTCTTTCCGCATTGATTTCCAGCTGAATATTGTCATTTATAAATTTTAAATCCCCATCATTTTTTTTGAAACATAACCAGCCGCTCGAGGACGACCATCCGTGATCGGCCATTTCCGTGAACGATTTCGGGTCGGATGTTGAAATGAGTTTTCCGTAAGTCTTACTATGGTCGCCGTCCATGGACGCGATAAGCTGATTATTGCCAATTCCGTCA
This sequence comes from Clostridiaceae bacterium, assembly GCA_039679375.1. Taxonomy (GTDB): domain Bacteria; phylum Bacillota; class Clostridia; order Acetivibrionales; family DTU013; genus JBDKVA01. The sequence continues at coordinate 7,279 of JBDKVA010000168.1, read as the reverse complement.
AGCCGGAAGGCGATATCCTGTCCGAACCGCTTTTCCGCGCCATTTTCCAGATCAAGCTGCCAGATAGAGTAAAACAATTTCTCCCGCGCGGTAAGGTAAAAAACAAGGTTGTCTTTTATATTGCAAACAGGATTGCTGATCCAAGACCAGCCATATAAATCGCCGATGCCTTCCTTAGGCGCCGTATTGTAATCATAGCCGCCCGTTTTGCGGCTGCTGGCCATTTTCAGCGTGCCGTCGGCTCCTACGGCATACAGGTCGCTGAAGATCTGCATTACCGTATAGTTCTTGCTTTGCGGCTCACAGACAAGGTTCTCATCCAATAATATTCTGCGTGCCGGACTATCCTGCATCAAATCGGATTTACGCTGGTAATATCCGGTCCAGCCGCCGATTTTCAGCTGAAAAACATCAGTTGTTGAGTCCTGCGCCTCATAATGCATCCGTCCCGTAACGGAACCGATTTTTGTAATTGTACATGCAGCCGGCTCCCAGCCGGTCATATCATCCGACAATAAATAAAATAATACGTCTCCGTTAGCAAGACCCTGGTCATAATCGGGTACTGATGCCGGTATTAACATGATGCGGTCATGGGGCGCGTATAGCTTGAAATTGATCTCGGGCTTTACTTCGGTAGCGGTTTCAGGCTTGCTCCCGTCTGTTTGCGTTGAAACGGGAGATACCGTCGCCGGAGAGTTGCGGCCTGTATCGGATGGTTCGGGAGCGCAGCCGTTTGCAAGGAAAATGATATTTATCATAATAAATAAAATAACCGCACCGCTTTTGGCTCTTCTCTTTTTTGTATCGTTCATAACGGTTCATACCTCCGATTTCACATACTTCCGGTAATACATTAATATTATCGGAAGTAATATTTAAGTGCCCTTAGGTAAATTAACTCGTTGTGCTAATTGATCTTTCAAAATAGTATGAAAATTCTCGAACATATTACCGACTTATCTATAGGAACTTCTCACGGTTTACTAAAGATAAAGGGGTAAAAATATGCTAGAATATAATCATTGTATCAGTACTGTAGAATATTTTAAAGACTTCATTATTGCTGCTTACACAATTATAGATGACATCTACATGGAGATTATCCCGAAGCATATTCAAAACAGGATGATATATCCGGCAAAGACTCATGACAGTCCTATATGGTATACTGCAAAAAAGAACACTTAAAGCACATAGGAGTTGATGTTGTGAAGAATAATTATACTAAAATGGTAGTCAACTGCATTTCGTTTATTGAGAATAATTTAAAAAACAAGGTTGCAGTAATGTCGCCGCAAAAATACGGTGAAAGGGGCATGCTGGATGATATATACAGGCCTGTACATTATTTGTACGCTTATTGCAAAGAAATTGACTGTTTTCTCTGATAAACTGTAATTGAAGGGAGCATAGACAGTGGATTGGCTTGAAAGAGTGAATGCGGCAATAAACTACATTGAAGATAACCTGACGGGTGATATTGATTATAGGCAGATTGCAAAAGCCGCTTGTTGTCCAAATTATCATTTTCAGCGTATGTTTGCATTCATTGCAGATATTCCGCTTTCCGAGTATATCAGAAGGAGACGTTTGACACTTGCTGCTTTTGAGCTGCAGCAAAGCAACAAAAGTGTTATTGAGATTGCACAGTTATATGGGTACGACTCTCCCTCTTCTTTTACCCGTGCATTTAATGCGATGCATGGTATTGCTCCAACAACCGCACGTAAACCGGGAGCAAAACTTAAAGCTTATCCGCGCATGTCTTTTCATATTTCGATTGTGGGAGGGACAGAAATGAATTACAGAATCGAAAAAATAAGCCCATTTTCAGCAGTAGGCTTCAAGTATAGTGTGCACACTGATAAATCATTCAGTACGATACCTGAGATTTGGCATGAGATTAAACAAAATGGCTTTGCAGAAAGGCTGCTGAGCTTGATGGATGTAAATTCAAAAAAGCCGCTGAACGGTGTACTTGGCATATTATCAGACGGCGATTGGGGTAAAAGAAACGATTTCACTTATTATGCGGCTGTTCCGTATGAAAAGGAAGTCCCTGCAGAAATGGAAGAACTAATCTTTCCAGAAAGTGAGTGGGTAGTATTTGAAGCCTCGAATCTTACTGATATTGTAAAAGCGTGGAAACGTTTATATACCGATTGGGTTCCTGCTTCTAATTATTCCCTCGCAGATTTACCGGCCATTGAGTGCTATTATTCCCCAGGACACAATCCACAAAATGAGCTCTGGATACCTGTTGTTAAGAAAATTTAATTTTACAAGTGATATAAGGAAAGGAATGATAATAATGGCAATACTAAAAAAAATTGAATTTGTAGATTTTGGTCCATACAAGATTGTTGGAAAAGAGATCAAAACAAAGCATGAAAGCTTTAATCCTATTTTTCAATCAAAGTATAAAAATATCCCTTCATTATGGCAACAATGCTTTTCTGACGGCACATTTGACACTCTTGCAAAAATGAGTGAATATTGTCCGCCTGAAACACCAGATGCATATGAGGGGTATATGCGGGATTACTGTAAAGAGGATGGGACATTCACTTATCTTGCAGGTTTCTTTATGAAAGCAAATACTCCTGTTCCACATGGATATGCTTTTTATGAGGTGCCGGCCTGCACAATTGCAAAGGCATGGATTGAGGGCGAAGAATATGATATATATCCTAACGCATATCAACTAACCGTTGAAGGGATTAAGCAAAATGGATATGCTGTTGACCGGGAAAATTACTTTTCATGTGAAGTGTATACAGATGAACGGTTCGGAATACCTAAGAATAATGGACAGAAAGTTTTAATACTGGATTATTATATCCCTTGTATCAAAAAGCCTTAAATTCACACATTGTGCTATATATGATGAATTATTACTGTGCAGCTTATGTGGCACAACGGTTTAAAGCTGGAACAAAATCAGATATCCCACAGTCAATATACCTAAATTTCCTAATATTGTTATTACAATTGTTTACATAATAAAAACTTCGACTTTAGAGGTGAAGTGGTTGAGAAATAGAGTGAAAATCGGATTGCTGCTGGCATTGCTGCTTGCTTTGACTGGATGCGGCAGGTCTTCGTATGATGCGGAAGCCGCTGCGAGCATCCTCTCCGAGGAGGAAAGCATAACGGACAGAGGGGAAAGCATTGCAGCCGCAGATAAAAGTGTAACGTCCGCAGGGGGAAGCACTGCGCCCGCAGAGGGAAGCATAACGGCAGACAGCAGTAAAATCAAGGAAGCTCCGGACCTGGATCAAAAACAGCCTGACAGCGAGCTTTTATACATTGCGGAAAAAAGTGATTTTACAATATGGAAAGGCACCGAAGGCATTAGCCTGTATGATAGAGAAGATGCTGTAAACCTATCCGGTATCCTTGGCGAACCAGACAGCGAAGGGACGGAACAGCTTGGGATCGGTGCCGATACTTACTGCGGTTCATTTGTAAAGGAATTATCATATGATGGAATCAAATTGCGGTTGTTTTCACCTCAAGAGGATAAAAAAGGATTCTGGATATTTGAAATTGTTGCTACAGGCGGCGAATTTGTGACAAGCAAAGGAATTAAAGCGGGAAGCAGCATATCAGAATTAAAAAAGCAATATCCGAATATTGAGATGTTAAAGGATGGAAGAGACGATGAGAATAATTGCGCTTATGTAGCCGCATTTGACGAGGAATTTTCATACTTAACATTTGAGGCGGAAAACAGCAGGATTATTGAAATTAAAATGCTCGTCGAATTTCCTTGAGAACGCTGAAGATACAAAATGATAGGAGGAACACTGTGAATTTCCTTAAAAGACCTGTCTTTTATACAGGCATAGCCGTTCTGATCTCACTAATCGCTTCTGCCATTTGGCTGAAAGACTCAATTGCTAATTACACCGGAGATGAAAAGGACCTCTTACGGAAACTTGATTTTAATGAGAATGAGATCACCCCTGATACAGAGCCATCCGGCGCAATGAAAAATGACTTAACGGGTATAGCATATAACGGCAGCAATATGTATGTTGCAGTAGACTCTGCAGGAAAGATATTTACATCAACCGACAGCATAAAATGGACGGACAGGCAGTCTGGCGCCAATGTAAGATTTAGAGGAATCGCGTGGGGTGGGGAACAATTTGTTGCTGTCGGCGATGAAGGAGCCATATTGTCTTCTGAGGACGGCATCAGCTGGATCAGGCGGGATTCAGGCATGAATGCCGATTTCTGTGATGTGATATGGGACGATCGGTGTTTTATGGCTTTAGGCAATCGTACAATAATGTCTTCCGCAGACGGCGCCGTATGGACTGAGGGAAAAACTCCCGATCCGGCGCAAGGCAGCGATGCGGAGGACAAAATACCGTATTACTTTTCGGATATTCTCTGGGATGGGAAACAGTATATTGCTTCGGGCGGGGGTAATTTCATCCTGACATCGGAAGATTTGTATAAATGGACTGTCCGGGAACCAAATTCTATGGGAACCGGCATGTTCTGCGATATGGCTTACAGCGGTAAACAGTATGCGGCTGTGGGAGATCATCTGGCTATAATGGCATCTTCGGATGGGTACGATTGGACGGATAAAAGTCAGATAATAAATCAAATCGACAGTGTAGATGATTTTTATACACTTTGCCTTCAGAGTGTTGAATGGGGAAAGGATAAATTTATTGCCGTTGGGCATAGAGGATTGATACTGGCTTCTGCTGACGGACTTGAATGGTCAGTAGCAGCGCCTGTCACCAGGCAAGCCCTCAATCAGGTTATCTGGGACGGAAAACAGTTCATAGCGGTGGGAAACAACGGGACTATAATTACCTCTGTAGATGGACTAGACTGGGAATGTGTTTCGCATGTATAACTTGACTTCAATTAAACAGACAGCAGCGTATCAAAAATACCAGGCTGACCTAAGCCCATATCAATCCTATCAAAGTTAAAGTTATTACCAATTAACATGAGAATTACCGACCTAACCGCTAATATGTTGTTAAATATTTATTGATAATTGATACAATGTAGGGTATATTCTAATAAAGCAAAAGGCAGGGAAGTTCTGCCGCAGAGGGGATGGCATAAGGATGGAAATAACTGTAGATACCAGGTTGATCGGTTTGCTGGGGACTCCTATCGGGCATTCTATTTCTTCCCGTATGCATAATGATACGTTCAATGTTTTGGGACTTGATTATTGCTATTTGCCGGTTGAAGTGGGCAGCGAGCACCTCGGGGATGTCGTGAACGGATTGAAATACCTGAATTTTCGCGGCTTTGGCGTGACAAGACCGCATAAGATTGACATCATGCGATATCTGGATGAAATGGACGAGCTTGCAGGGATGATGGGCTCCTGCAACACTGTTGTGAACAACGATGGCTTTTTAAAGGGATACAATACGGATGGCGACGGATTTGTCAGGTCGCTTCTGAATGAATCGAATATTAAACTAAAGGATGCAACCATATTCTGCTTCGGCGCCGGAGGCACGGCAAGGGCATGCTGCTTTGCGCTGGCAAACAGAGGCGTAAAGAAAATATATATTTCATCGAATTCCGGCATAAGCTGCGAGACGCTGGCCAATGAAATCAATTCGAGGATCGGACTGGTCGCCGAATCAGTCAGGGCGGCTGACAGGGGAAGCTATCTTGAGAAAATCTCCGGATCCGATGTCCTCTTAAATATGACAGGACTAGGCATGCACCAGTGTGCGGATGAAACTCCGATAGAAAAGGAAATGCTCGATCCTGGGCAAATATGCTATGATGCTACCTACAATCCGCCTAAAACAAGGTTCCTCCGTGAGGCGGAATCGATCGGCTGCCATATCATAAATGGGCTGGGCATGCTGGTCAACCAGGGCGCCATGCAGTTCAAACTGTGGACAGGGGAACCGGAGCCGTATGCCATCATGGAGGATGTTGTGAAAAAGATGATGAAGTGAGTGAATATAATAAAGACAGTATGAAATAAGTAAATACAAAAGGGATTGGAATAGGTTAGTAAGTGAAACAACAGGAATTGAATAAGGTGAGTAAATACAATAGGGATAATCAGGGGGATGTGTTATGACCCAGGTCGTTACAATAAGGAATGTACATATAGGTGAGGGGATACCCAAGATTATAGTGCCTATAGTGGATCAAACACGCGATTCGATCCTCGAAAAAGCAATCGTCCTGGAAGATATGCCAGTCGATGCGGTTGAATGGAGAGCCGACTTTTATCAGGACGTTTTTGACACGGACAAGGTATTGGCTACGGCAAGGTCGCTAAGAGCTGTATTGCCGGATATGCCGCTGCTGTTTACCTTACGCACAAAAGCGGAAGGGGGAGAAAAGGACATTTCCACGGCCGGTTACATCGCTCTGAACAAAGCTGTCGCCCAAAGCGGCGCGGTAGATATAATGGATGTAGAGCTATTCTCCGGAGATGAAACGGTTCGTGAATGCATTTGCAATATACACGAAGCCGGTGGTTATGTGATTGCTTCCAGCCATGATTTTTCAGGGACTCCGGCTAAGGAGGAGCTGGTGCGCCGCTTGAGAAAAATGCAGGATATGGATGCGGACATACTTAAGATTGCCGTGATGCCAAATTCTGCGGAGGACGTATTAACGCTTCTGTCTGCCACAAATGAAATGTATGTGAAATACGCTAAAAGGCCGCTTGTGACTATTTCCATGTCATCAAAGGGTGCGATAAGCAGGCTGGCAGGTGAGTTCTTCGGTTCAAGCATGACCTTCGGAACAGCCGGCCAGGCTTCGGCGCCGGGGCAAATCCCGGTTGAAAGGCTATCATCCATTCTGCATACCCTTCATAAGTCGGGTGATTTATAATTCTGTATTTAGATGTGTGACTGTATAATACGAAGTGATGCGCAACATGGGAAGAATGCGCAGCACAAAGAGTAGGGACAGCCACTGGTCGCCCGCCACAGTGCAAAAGACAAGGGGACGGTTCTATTGTCTGTCTCATGGAGCAGACAGACAATAGAACCGTCCCCTTGTCTTCCCTTGTCTTCTAATAATAATGCGTGAGGTTGCCAGGGTAGGATCGTCAGTGCTATTTATTCTGGTTGTGTTTCCAAGCACGGACTTAGCGCATTCTTTCAAATAATTATAGCTTAAGGTTAGCAGTCCTGTCCCACGGGCTGGTCGCATACTGCGTATGCTGCTCGCCCATGCATCCCGGGAATTGCGGTCTACACCATTGAATGAGTACTAAGTGGAAGGACTTCGCAGCCGGAAACACAAC
>JBDKVA010000167.1:0-25073 GCA_039679375.1 Clostridiaceae bacterium | reverse complement strand
GCAAAGATTTTACGCAGCAGGTTTTCAGGGCACACGTTCAAAAGCCTGGCGCCGATATAACCTCCAGCGAGCCCGCCTGAAACGACCTTTAGGGTAAGTCCCCAGTCGGCGTAGCCGTTTGATATGTAATACAGCGAGCTGACTACCGTCAGAGGAAGGATTACGGATATGGCGGTCGCATGCGCCTTATGCTCCTGTGCGCCCAGTAAATGCACCATTGCAGGCACGGCAATGGTGCCCCCGCCCGAACCGAAGAGGCCGTTGGCAATGCCTGTAATCAGGCCGATTACAGCATATTTCAGGTATTTCATTATGAAGCCTTTTCTATTCCCCAATTCACTTTCCCGCTCCTATCGGCATTTACATACTATCTCATGGCAGCTCGAGTTTTACATCCTTTAAAATATTTTTGGATAAATAACCAGCAAATATACTGGGAGCCTTGGACAAAGTGGCGCAAAAATGGCGCAGTTGCCTTTGAAGTAAAGAAAAAATCATTAAACCTCGCTATGGCATCATACAAATGGAATATTGATAAAGTATAATAGGTTGATCGTTCAATAAGCTCCGAGTCTGCATGTATAATTTTACGCTGCGATATATGCAGCCTGACTTCGGTATGATAGAATCAATTATAAGGAGGTGCCAAATTGCAGAGCATTAGATCGGGTTATGAAAATTCCAGGAAGTTTTTAATGCGTTTTACATGGGCTGTCCTTGTTCTGTCCATGCTGATATCGGTGCAAACTGTTTTTGCAGACGATAAGTATTACGATATTTCCAAATATGTTATGAATGTGGATATCCTACCGGATGGCTCCGCCGATATTGAGGAAAGGCTCACCTACCACTTCAGCGGCCAGTTCAATGGTGTGCTGCGCGATCTTGATTTTTCTTCTACAGGCGGGCTGGAAAACATACGGGTTTATGTTGAGAAAGACGGCAGCCTGGTTGAGTGGACGTTGAATTCCTCAAGCAATCTTGACGCAACAGGAGACCCCGGTGAGTACAATCTTGTAAACCAGGGTGAAATTGCACATTTCAAGATTTTTGAGCGTTCAAGAAACGAAGACAAAACATTCATAATCAAATATACTTTCAGAGATGCCGTCACAAAATACAATGATATTGCTGAATTCAACAGGGTCATGATTGATCCGAACTGGACCATATCCATGAACAATGTGTTGATCAGCTTTACCCTCCCGGAAGGTGCACAGAATGAAGAGTTAAAGGTATTTGGGCACGGTCCGCTGACCGGAGAGTCCAAAATAATCAACGCAAGTCACGTAGAATTTTCATCCGAATATCTTGCCCCTTACAGCTCTATTGAGACACTGGTTCTGTTTCCCACCAAACTGGTGCCGCAGTCTTCTAATGTTGTCTCCAAAGATGCGCTGCCGGGGATCCTGGCAAATGAAAAGGCATTGGCAGACGAGGCCAACAGGGAAAGGGACGAAGCAAAAAAACAGGTGGCCGAATATGAAAAAAGACAGCAGGAGCTTCAGAAACAGCGTCTGGCGGAAGAAGCGAGGATCGCAGCCAGGAAACCCTATGGAGATGCAATGGGGCTGCTGTTTTTCATTCTATGGTTTGCGATCATTACTTATATCTACATCAAGTATGACAGGGAACTGAAGCACAGCTTCGAAGGCAAGTATTACAGGGAGCTTCCGGGAGAGTACACACCCGCCGAGATGAGCTCGCTGCTTTCCATGGGCAGTGTGCAAACCCGTGATATAACGGCAACGTTGATGGATCTGGTAAGGAAGGAACAATTGCTCCTGACCACAAACAAATCTGTCAAGAAAGGTATTTTCAAAGATAAGGAGATCACAGACTACATTGTATCCCGTAATCAAAATGCGCCGTCCATCGGTCTTAAAAAGCATGAATCCTTCCTGATGGACTGGTTTATTGATAAAATCGGCGACGGCAACTCTGTCGTACTGGATGAGATATCCGATTATGCAAAAACAAAAACAGGCGCACGCAAATTTACGTCAGATTATAGCAAATGGTGTGACCTGGCAAAAAAGGAAGCAGAAAAGAATGACTTCTTTGATTCTGCCTGCAAGAAGGGCAGAACAATAGGAGTACTGTTATCATTTATCTATCTCGGCCTTGGCATACTTCTTTTTACCGTTTTCCGGTCTGTATCCGGTTTGGCCCTGATCCTGCAATTCATGATACTTATTATCTTTTCGGCAAGAATCAGCAGACGCACGGCATACGGGAATGAACAAAAGGCCATGTGGCTGGCATTTAAAAACTTTCTCAAGGATTTCAGCCATCTGGACAAGGCGGAGATACCGTCCATCGTGATCTGGGAACATTATCTGGTATATGCCATATCACTTGGAGTTGCAAAGGAAGTCATCAGCCAGCTTCCGTTGGTATTCGGCGATGCGGATCTTCAGGATACCCGCCTTACTTATATGTATGGCTATAATTTCTCCAATTTCACAATGTTTACCAGGGCTTTTGACACTACGGTAGATTCCGTTGACAACGCCATCAGCCACGCCATGTCTGTTGCCAATTCAACGATGTCCTCTTCATCGGGAGGAGGAGGCGGCTTCAGCGGAGGAAGCTCCGGCGGCGGGGGCGGCGGCGGAGGAGGCGGCGCATTTTAGCCATATGCAGGGTTATTTAGACATGTGCCTTCTGAATAATGTATTTCAGTACTTAATTCGCCGGTAAATGACCGGCAGGATAAAATAAGGAGGATGTGTACAGTATGGAAATAGTAATCGTTTTATTCGCAATCGCGGCAGCACTCGCATTATTCGCCATTGCAACCTACAATGGCCTTGTCGGCAAGCGGAACAAGGTCGCAAATTCCTGGAGCCAGATCGATGTTCAACTGAAGAGGAGGTTCGATTTGATCCCGAATCTTATTGAAACGGTAAAAGGTTATACGGCTCATGAGCGCCAAACCTTTGAAGCTGTTACGCAGGCCAGGACCAATTACATGTCGTCAGGTACCCACCAGGATGCAATGAAAGCAAACGGCGAGCTCTCCCAAAGCCTGGGAAAATTATTTGCCGTAGCCGAAGCATACCCTGAACTGAAGGCGAATACCAATTTCCAGGAACTGCAGCATGAACTGGCAAAAACAGAAGACAAGATCAGCTATGCACGCCAATTTTACAATGACGTCACTATGGACTACAATAATGCGGTGCAGATGTTCCCCACCAGCATACTGGCCAATATGTTCAACTTTATAGAGGAGCCCTTTTTCACTGTTGACGAGGCTGAAACAGCCGCACCGCAGGTGAAGTTTTAATTCCTTGTGCAGCTTTTCACAGATAAGTAATTTGGATCGGCAGGCGCTAAAAAAGCCCTGGTAAAGCACAATTTATACCAGGGCTTTTTGTAACTAAAAAATGAGGTGCAGAAGTAATTCCGCACCTGAATAGATGGAAGGGGGGAAATCATATATTTCTCATAAGAGTCGGATACTGAAGCGAAGGATTCATATTATCCTGCTTCTCAGTACCAATGCGAGCTACCGCCCACAACCCAACGAATGTACTTATTGCCGCGAATGTGAAATTATTTTCTAGTTTTTTGTTGTAGTTTCGCGGCAATAAGTTACTAATAGCAAATAAAAGAAGAAATCCTGTCAATATCAATTCCAAAGTACACCCATCCGAATCCGGTCCATCTGAAACCGGCAACAGAGTTCCGGCCTACAAACGTAATCCATGCCCAGAATTGACGCCCGTTATCCAGCCATATATAGGTGAATTTGAACCTGCAAGGCCTTATTGCGCCCGGATTGACTGCAAAGACGCCTGCTGTTTGCTGTGCTGCCGCCTGTGATGGAGTGAATGACGGCGGAGGTCCCGAGGGCGGTCCCATTCCTCCGACACCACCCGGTCCCTGCCCCGGAAAGCCCGGTCCCTGGCCTGGAAATCCCGGAAACTGACCCGGCGGAAAACCCGGTCCTTGTCCCGGAGGCATAAACTGCATCCCCTGAAAAGGTCCGAACAGTCCGCCCGTTGGTCCGCCAAAGAATGGCGGCTGCCGGACAACATAATATTCCTGCATACTTTACTCACTCCTTTGTAAGTCTGATATAGTCTATGCCATACCAACCCAAAAGGTTACATAAAGACTTTACACTTAAGGAAAATTCCAGAGCTGCATTCGCCTATCCGGACCAGTTATGTGAATAGCAGGTCAGGACTGTTCCGTCGTGGAATCCGGCCTGATCACAAGAGACGTTCCTTCCACATCCACCTTTACGACAGTACCGTCTTTTACAATACCTTTTATAATAAGTTTCCCGAGCTCCGTCTCAAGCTCCTTCTGCAAATACCTTTTTACCGGCCTTGCTCCGTATTCCGGCGAATACGCCGCATCAGCCGCAAATTCCTTCGCCGCATCGGTAACGGTAAGCACAATATGCCTGTCATCCAATCTTCTTTGAATATCTTCCAGAGACAGCTCGATAATCTTCACGATCTCTTTCTTCATGAGTGGCTTGAACATCACTATTTCATCGATACGGTTGAGGAATTCGGGCTTGAAGCTGCGCCTCAGTTCGCCCATTACGGTTTCCCTCAGCTTTTCAACACTCCCTTCGCCGCTTCTTATTCCTTCAAGCAGATATTGACTGCCCAGATTGGAGGTCATGATAATTACAGTATTCTTGAAATTGACAGTCCTTCCCTGGCTGTCCGTCAGCCTGCCGTCATCGAGCAGCTGCAGCAGCACATTAAACACCTCGGGATGTGCCTTTTCAATTTCATCAAAGAGGACTACACAGTAAGGTTTCCTTCTGACAGCTTCAGTCAGCTGGCCCCCCTCTTCATAGCCTACATATCCGGGAGGTGCGCCGATTAGCCTTGCGACGGTGTGCTTCTCCTGGTATTCCGACATATCGATCCGCACCATGTTATCTTCGCTGTCAAATAATGCAGAGGAAAGCGCTTTTGCCAGTTCGGTCTTCCCTACGCCTGTAGGCCCGATGAATATGAACGATCCGATCGGCTTGCGTGGATCCTTCAATCCCGAACGCGCGCGCAGGACTGCTCCCGACACAGCTTCCACGGCTTCGTCCTGACCGATTACCCGTTTATGAAGGGTCTCTTCCAGATGCAGCAATTTATCACGCTCATTTTCTACAAGCCTGGTAACAGGTATGCCTGTCCACTTTGAGATAATTTCCGCGATCTCATCCTCTGTAACTTCTTCCTTCAGGAGCCGCTTCCCTCCGCCGGCCTTTTGCCTGTCCTTCTCCTCCTGCAGCTGCTTTTCAAGTTCCGGCAGCTTGCCGTGCTGAAGTACGGCAAGTTCATTAAGGTCATATCTGCGTTCGGCTTCTTCTATTTTATGCCTGGTCAGTTCGATCTCCTGCTTGATTTCCTTCTCTTTTCCTATATTTCTTTTCTCGCTCTCCCACTGGGCTTTCATCACATCCGCCTGCTCCCTGAGTCCGGAGATTTCCTTTTCAAGCACCTCAAGCCTCTCGATGGAATCCCTGTCCGTTTCCTTGAGCAATGCCTGCTTTTCTATTTCCAGCTGCATGATCCTCCTGCTTGTTTCATCCAGTTCCGCAGGCATGCTGTCTATTTCCGTCCGGATCATTGCCGCCGCTTCATCCATCAGGTCGATTGCCTTGTCAGGCAGGAACCGGTCGCTGATATACCTGTTCGACAATACCGCACATGCAATGATTGCATTGTCGGTAATCCTCACTCCATGGTGTATTTCAAACTTTTCCTTCAATCCCCTCAGGATCGAAATGGTGTCCTCAACCGTCGGCGGTTCCACAAGTACCGGCTGGAATCTTCTTTCCAGCGCGGCATCCTTCTCAATGTACTTCCTGTATTCATCCAGTGTCGTAGCGCCTATGCAATGGATCTCGCCCCTTGCCAGCATGGGCTTCAGTATGTTTCCGGCATCCATTGAGCCCTCTGCCTTGCCGGCTCCGACAATATTGTGCAGTTCATCGATAAACATGATGATTTTGCCGTCTGATTTTTCTACTTCATTCAGGACTGCCTTGAGCCGTTCTTCAAATTCTCCCCGATATTTGGCGCCTGCGATCAGGGAACCCATATCCAGCGCAAATACCGTTTTATTTTTAAGGCCTTCAGGAACATCGCCCTTCAGGATCCTTTGCGCAAGGCCTTCCACTACCGCAGTTTTGCCTACGCCAGGTTCTCCGATCAAAACAGGGTTGTTTTTCGTCCTCCTTGAGAGGATCCGGATAACACGCCTTATCTCGGAATCCCTCCCGATCACGGGGTCGAGCTTGCCCTTCCTTGCCATATCCACAAGATCATTTCCGAACCGCTTCAATGCTTCATATGTTTCCTCAGGATTTTTTGAAGTAATGCGTTGATTACTTCTGACCTTTCCCAAAGCGGCCAGAAAATTCTCACGGTTTATGCCATACCTTTTAAAAACACTTTCCGAAGGAGTATTCCGCTCCCTCAACAATGCCAGGTAAATATGCTCTACGCCCACATATTCGTCCTTGAATTTACCCGCTTCGTCTCCTGCGTGCAGCAATATTTCATTCAGCCGCCTTGTGGCGTATATGTCCGAAGCGGCCGATCCATAAACGGACGGCAGCTTTTCAAGTTCCTTCTCCACACCACCGGCAAGCAGGTCGTTATTGATCCCCATAAAGCTAATCAACCTGGGAATCAGGCCTTCCTCCTGTGTCAGCAAAGCCAGATGGAGATGCTCTCCGTCCACTTGCTGATGTTTCATGCGCAATGCGATTTCCTGTGCTGTGCCAATCGCTTCCTGCGCCTTTTCTGTAAATTTATCCATATCCATAAAATCAACCTCCTGTACTATTCACTACTACAAACAATATTATCTGTGAGCCGGTGAAATTCTTTTCAGCTGCTCATACAAGTCCAGTTCACCTTTGCTCAGCCTATCCGGGTTCACCATTTTCACTTTCAGGTACAGGTCACCCATGCTGCCCGACCTGTCCCTGTAGCCTTTTCCAGCTACCCTGATCCTATTTCCCGTCTGTATGCCTGCAGGTATCCTGACAGATATTTTACCATCCAGCGTATTGTATGATATCTCCGACCCCAGGGCTGCCTCCCAAGGATACAGCTCGATCTGGGATTCAAGATTCAATCCGTCCAGTTCAAATCCGGAATCACGTCTGAATTCAATCCGCAAATAGAGGTCTCCGTTCACGCCTCCGTTCATACCGGGACCGCCCTGTCCTGCTAATTTTATCTTTTCGCCGGGCTTTATCCCTGCGGGCACTTTCAGTGAAATCGTCTTTTCACCGGTTGAAGTCCTGAGGCTTATTCTTTTTTCTGCGCCCGAAAACCCTTCCGTCGGAGTTATTTCCAGTATAGCCTCGCTATCCTCGCCCCTCATTTGCCTGCTTTGAGTAAAACGTCCGCCTCTTCTGGCCTTATGCCCGAAAATACCTCCGCCTTCATCAAATGATCCAAATGGATTTGCGCCCCCGAAAAACATGTTGAAAAAATCACTGAAATCGCCGTTAGCACCCTGTCTGTACTCATATCTTACATTATTTCCAAAGCCGTACTTCGACGGGTCGAAGTCCGCTCCGTTTGCAAATTGCCCCTCCCTGCCAAACTGATCATACTTTTTCCGTTTCTCAGGATCGCCGAGCACTTCATATGCTTCATTGGCTTCCTTAAATCTATCTTCGGAGCCTTTATCACCAGGGTGCGCATCAGGATGATACTTCTTGGCCATCTTCCTGTAGGCTTTCTTTATTTCATCCTGAGAAGCCTTTTTATCAACACCCAATATCTCGTAATAATCTCTATATTTCACTTAAACCACCTCTTCATGAAAATTCGCTCCGCTCATGATCCATGCCCCTAAGCGAATCGAATCACGCCTTAAGCTATATTATGCAAAAATGTATCTGTATAAACTCATTATTCAAAGGCAGTTTTGCATGCTGACTTTGACTTTCTTTGACCTACTACCTATTATTATACACGCCAGAGTTCAAAAATCAAGAACATTTTTACAATTATAAGAGAGATAATATACAATCTATTATAATGATATTATCCTTGAAAAAGAGACTTCGATACAGCAGAAATGCCGCAATATCAAGCGTCTTCAAGGGTTTATCAAAGCCTTTGGTGTTTGGTTGGTGTTTCTATTTATGTGATTATACAAAAAAACGCACTATGAAATATCGGAGATTACTTCAGCTTTTCACACAGAGGCAGTATTTCTTCCAGCCTGGCAACGATGCGCTTCTGCTCCGCAAGGGGTGGTAGGGTGACAATCGAATTTCGTATTTTATCAAGAACCCAGTTTTTATTTCCAACACCTCTGGTGTTTTCTTTTGCTTGTTTTTCAACAAGAGGACTGAAAACCATGTAATAAAGATACTGGACATCTATTAAATCATGTGAGAACTTCATAAGTGCAACACTTACAAACAAGCTAAACGGCATTTCAGTATTCACAATAGCAGGAACACCTGTTGTGCCAACTTTTGAAATAAGTAAGTCACCATATTCAGGATTACATCGCTTGAATAACGTATCGTGTTCCGCTTTTGATATGTGTTTTGTATATGAAAAATCCAATTTTCCCGAACTCATATCCTTGACTGATATAAAAGGAACTCCAGTTTCTGTATATTTTGGCGTGCTGTGCGTTCCGTCAGTAAACTTATTCGCTAAATCTCCTAGCCTGACCCACTTCCATCTTTCTGGAATATCAAACGGCTTTTCATCCTCTGTAATCTCCAGCAGTGGTTTTTCTTTTTTAATAGTTCCGGCTTTGATGATTTTCTGCTTTTCAGCTTGAATCTGCTGATACAGTTCCTCGCCTGTGCCTTCTTCCGGGCGTTGTTCGACCAGCTTGCCTTGAATCGCCATCTGCAAGATGGATTTTTGCATATCGCCGGGAAAACGTTTGTTGAAGTCCTCAAGCTTGCTCCACGCTTGTTCATAACGGTCAATGTACGGTAGCAGTTCTTTAATTTTGGCTATTATGCGCTTTTGCTCGGAAAGGGGCGGGAGGGGTATAAGTAGATTGACCATAGTTTCCGTACCTACTCTGGGCATCTTTACGCCATAGGTCACAGAGTTAATCACATAATCCACATGGGGTGAGACAAGGACATAAACGAGATATTGTGCATCAATATTACCGTATACCACGAACGGTACCATTTCTGACGAGCATATTCCATCACCTGGTGCTACCAATACCTTCTTTAAGTATGGGCGAAGTTTACTATAGAGTATTTGCCCTTTACGGAACTGAACCTTGTCACCGGCAATTTTACGTTCAGCTGCTTGGCACTTGTTGATTATCCTCCCTGTATCTTTTTCTATGTCCTCCAAGTCCAAAGACCACATATCATCTGTGATGGCGCCTGCGTTTACTTTTTCTTTTCGCTGTGAATAACTGGAGCAATCTCCTAAACGCACCCACTTCCACGAATCTGGAATATCAAAAGGAATTTCGTCTTCAGATATGTCTGGCAAAGCGGCTTCTTCTTTGATAGTTCCGACCTTGATGAGCTGGTGTTTTTCGGTCTGTATCTGCTGATATAGTTCCTTTGCTGTTCCTTCCTCCGGGCGCTGCTCCACCAGCTTGCCCTGTATTGCCAACTGCAGAATGCTGTTTTTCAATTCCTGTGGGGTCATTGCTTCGCCTCCCCAAGAATGGCAGTAATATCAGCAAGCACACGGTCAATCTCCGCATTCAGCGAGGCCCGTTCCTCCTCATACCGCCGAATCAAGTCCATCGGGTCGAGTATTTCCTCTTCCTCATGAGGATAGCCGCACTGGTCGAGGTTGTAACCCAGTTCTTCGGAAAGCTGCTTATATGTGTACTTTTTCGCCTTATCAAAACCGTCAACGCTGATTTCCTGGCGATTATTCCACCATTCGATAACAGGATTGAAATGCTCCAGTTTCATTGGCTTCGTCTTGGAAAAGTGCTTGTAACCCTCCGGCATGTCCAGACGATAGAGCCAAGTCTCCGCAGTCGGCTTCGTGTGGTCAAAGAACAGAATATTTGTAGTGATGGAGGTATATGGCGAGAATACGCTGCCCGGCATACGGATAATCGTATGTAAATTGAATTCGGAGAGCAGTTTCTTCTTGATTGCGACTTTAGCATTGTCCGTTCCAAATAGGAAACCGTCCGGTAGGATAACAGCCACACGGCCGTTTTTCTTCAAGCGGTACATGATCACAGACATAAAGAGGTCTGCTGTTTCACTGCTGGCAAGGTCAGATGGGAAATGGTTCTTGACATCTGCTTTTTCACTGCCGCCATACGGAGGATTCATAAGGATAACATCAAACTGATCGTCTTCTGTGTAATCCAACACATCTCGCAGCAGAGAGTTGTCATGATAGATTTTTGGCACATCAAGACCATGGAGCAGCATATTGGTAATGCACAGCATATACGGGAACTGCTTCTTCTCGATGCCGTAGATGGAATTATCATATTCAGCCTGATCATCCGTGGACTGAATCAACGGAGCCAGTTCTTTCAGCCAGCTTGTTATAAAGCCGCCAGTGCCGCAAGCAAAGTCCGCCAACCGCTCACCGATTTTCGGCTGTATCATTTTTGCCATGAACTCCGTGACCGCACGGGGCGTATAGAACTCACCGGCAGAACCCGCGCTCTGTAATTCACGGAGAATGGATTCATAGATTTCACCGAAAGCGTGACTTTCCTCATAGTCGCTTAAATCCAGTTCGTCAATGATGTTGATGACCTGACGGAGCAGAACGCCGTCCTTCATATAGTTGTTGGCATCCTCAAAAGTTGTCTTAACGATGGACTTTTTGATATGCGTTTCGGGTGTTATTACAATGCCTTTTATCTTAACATTTCCGTTGCCGTCCAAAATATCTTGCCCTTTGAGAACCGGGAAAAGCGTATTATTAACGAAGTTTAGCAGCGTGTCACCGGTCATGGCGCTGCCGCTCTTGTCATCCACAGCCCAGCTGCTCCAACGGCACTCCTCCGGGATTACGGACTGATAATCATCCTCGTCCATGTCCCAGTCCTGCTCCTTGGCGTCATATACCTTTAAAAAGAGCATCCATGCAATCTGCTCAATGCGCTGTGCGTCTCCGTTGATACCGGCATCATTACGCATGATGTCCCGTATTCTCTTTACAAAATTCGATAAACTGCTCATATTAATTAACCTGCCTTATATAGTTCTTCTTCTAATTCTTTGATCGCTTGCAGATAACCGGCTTTACCGCCGAAGAACTGTGCAATTTTTGAAGGCTTGCCGAACTTCATGAACGGGTCAAGCTTCAAAATCTCGGTCTTCTCAATCTCATAAATGCCGGTGTTCATGTACTTGTCAAGCAGCGCCTCCAAGACCTCACGCGCCACGCCCTTGAATCTGCTGAGGAAATCACGCTTCTTGACATTGTCGGCGCGTTCACGGCGCGTCAGCGGTTTCTGGTCAAACGCTACATGGCAGATGAAATCAAAATCGTCCACATCGGCCATACTCTGGTCTGCCTTCATACTTTCAAGGTCGATACCGCGCTCCAAGAGCAAATCCTTAATGCTCTCTTTCTTCTCTTCGGCAGACCATTGGAGGATAAAATTGTCCAGAGAGGCGTATGAGCCGAGAATATTGGACTTGGTGTAATCGATGATATTTTCCTGACGGAGCAGCTTACCATTAGCGTCGTAAATCGAAACGGTTTTTCCAATCACCTTGACTGTGCAGCCGTTTTCATCTACAACAAGTTTCTCTTTGGGTTCTGAGCCAGTGCCATAAGGCATATCAGGGCCGGGTTCGGCAATATTAGTGCCGCCTTTGCCATAATCATCATCCTGCTCGATGGGGCCGTCCCAATCGGGGTCGGCAAACAGACGTGTCACATTGCGGAAGTCCATGACCGTGAAGTGTGTTTTACCTTCCCTCTCACGGAGGCGTGTTCCACGACCGATAATCTGCTTGAATTCGGTCATGGAGCCGATCATCTGGTCGAGGACAATCAGCTTGGTCATCTTACAGTCCGCGCCGGTGGAGAGCAGTTTCGATGTAGTTGCAATCACAGGGTATTGAGCGGAAACCGAGATGAAATAATCAATTTTACTCTTTCCGTAAGTATCGTTACCGGTTATACGAACAATGTAGTCGGGATGCTCTCTGACCATATCGGCGTTGAGATTTGTCAGCGCAATCCTCATGCGTTCAGCGTGTTCCTCAGTAGCGCAAAAAACGATGGTTTTGTCCATTCTGCCTACGCTCTTCAGATATTCCGTAATCTCCCGTGCAACCTCATATGTGCGGTCTTCAAGGATGATGTTGTAGTCAAAGTCGCTATTTGTGTAAATGCGGTCCTCGATTTCCTGACCACTCTTATCAAGCTGACCCTTGTATGGACGCCAGCCCTCACCGATATTGGTGCGGATATTGATGACCCGAAACGGAGCAAGGAAACCGTCCTCGATACCTTCACGAAGACTGTAGGTATATATCGGCTCTCCAAAATAATCGATGTTGGAGATATATTTTGTTTCCTTCGGCGTCGCGGTCATACCGATCTGCGTGGCCGAGGAGAAATAATCAAGAATCTTACGCCAGTTGCTGTCCTTCTTGGCAGAACCCCTATGACACTCATCCACGATGATGAGATCGAAGAAGTCCTTCTGGAACAACGTAGCAAGACGGCTGACTGTCTCATCTTCGCCGTCCTCGCCTTCATCATCCTCACGGTCGGTCAACTGCTGATACAGCGAGAAATAGACTTCATGGGATGTAACCGTTACTGGATCGTCCTTGGCAAAATTAATTTTGTGAATCGTCTTTTCAAGCGGTGCGAAATCCTGCTGAATCGACTGATCAACAAGGATGTTTCTGTCGGCAAGATAGAGGACTTTTTTCTTCATGCCACTTTTAAGTAGACGATATACAATTTGAAAAGCGGTATATGTCTTGCCGGTGCCGGTTGCCATGACAAGAAGGAGTCGCTGCTGTCCCCTGGCGATAGCATCCACAGCGCGGTTGACGGCGTTACGCTGATAATAGCGCGGCGCATATGTGGTCTGACTTGTATAGTAGGGCTGGCTGATAATTTGCTTTTCCTTGTCGTTCATACCCTTTCCTGCCTGATACCGGGCCATTAGCTCGTCGAGAGAAGGAAACTCGGACAAGGCAAGCGGCCTTTCATATCCGGTCAGAAAATCATGCTCATAAAAAGCGTCACCGTTGGAACTGTACGCAAATGGCACATCAAGCATCTGTGCATAGGTCATGGCTTGCTGCAATCCGGAGGATACAGTGTGATTGTTGTCCTTTGCCTCAACGATGGCAATTGGATTATTCGTATTGATATAAAGAACGTAGTCGGCCTTTTTTGCCTTTTCACGGAACACAAAATTGCCCTTGAGGTTGATCTTACCGTCCGTGATTTTGGTTTCCATCGTAATACGGTCAAGGCTCCATCTCGCAGTGATTGCCGGAGTAATGAACTGGAGCTTGATATCTTCTTCGGTCATCTGTTTTTTATCGATCAAGAGATCTCGCTCCTTTTCTTGTCCGGCAAATAATCCATAATATCACCATAGTTGACATCCAACGTTTTACATATCTTATCCAGCACATTCAGCATGACCGGTTCATCCCGGCGCAACTTTGTCATAGTGTTCGGAGACACACCGGACGCTTTTCGCAAGTCGGCCTTACTCATTTTCTTATCTACAAGTAGCTTCCATAAACGATTGTATGATACAGCCATAGAATGTCCCCTTTCCACACATAGAAACATTGTATCACCAGATTCTACCTTTCGCAAGATTGTGCGAAAGCTAGAAAGCTAGACAGTGCGTTGTGACATAGCATTTGTATCCAACCCGCTCAAATTTGGCGTAAATCTGGCGTGGAGGCTACATTCCCAAGAGGCACACGGAAGCCAACAGCAGGAAAGCAGGGCTTTAAACGGTAGTCAGAGGCAGCACCATTGATGAGAGAAGTGCCCAAAAGATAGCGGAGGCAATGGGGAAAAGCTCGGAGTTGTTTAGATTAACAAAATAACATACTTTGTTATATGAGATTTAAATACGGCAAGACTCATGCAATATGGGATTTTGTCGCAGCTGCTTTTTGACTGAATGGTCCCGCAATATATAAAGAATGCGAAGTAACTTAATAAAAAATCGGAATTTATTCAAGCTATAAACGAAACTCCAAATGCAGGACTACATTAATGGTACTGCCCCCTGGTATTGTGTGCAAAATCTTAACTAGTGTGCGAATATTCTGGGTTAAAACATATATTTCGGCTAGAATCTGTGCAAATTTTTAGTTAATGCGCAGATATTTTAAATATATTTACTATACATTGAACATTACTTCAAATTTTGCACACTTGATTGCAAAAATGTCAACAATAACTATTACTTGTCGCACCGCACTTTTTTACTATTCTGCAACAATGATATCATAATTCTCCATATAATCAATTGGAAATGGGCTTGTCTATGCAAGTAGACTTTAATTTTACACAAGACACAGGTAATATCCGTGTCATTTCAGCGGCGGTATTTTCAGCTTCTGACCGACCGCTATCATGTTCGCATTCTCTATATCATTGGCTTTCATAATGAGCGTATATTTGCTCTCATCACCATAAAACCTCTTGCTGATGGTCATAAGCATATCTCCTGATTTCACTATGTACGTCGTTCCATCGGGGCCTACCAGGTCAGGCTCGTCCGTGCCCGGCTCGGCAGTGCTGCCGTCGCCTGTCCCGTCGCCGGTATTCGCTGTTTCACTGTCCGTCCCCGGTATCGTCACGTCGACGGTTCCATCGTTTGTAACAGGGTTCGTAGATGAATTATCCAACGTTCCCTTCTGCGTATCCCCCGCCGAAGACGCCTCCAGGTCCTCCGGATTCCTGAGCTTCTGCCAAAGCTTGAAGCCGCCGAACAATACCGCAGCCGCAAGCACGATCAGCACGGCCACATATACCACTCTGCCCGCACCGTCCATTTTCCCGTGAACCGAAGCTGCCGCTCTTCCCTGCTTCGTATGGATACTGCCGCTTCTTGCAGCCTTGTACTGGATCATCCTTGGTCCTGGCTGCTGAACCGGCATTTCACCTGCCGCTTCGACTTTTACCACCATTGCCGTTATATTCTCTTCCCCTTCATTTTTGACAGCTTCCGCAACAAGCTTGCCTGCCGCCTCATCCGCGTTACTGTTTGATGCAATGATGTCATAGATAGCATCTTCACTTACGGCTTCCGTGAGCCCGCTTGTACAAATAAGATATATAACTCCTTCTTTAAGCGGGCTTATATCGGACTTTTTTACAGTTGAGCGTCCTTCTTCCATTGAAGATTTCTGCTGCCCTGAGAGCATCTCTGCCTGTTCGCTGCTGATGATACCCATTTTCAGCAGTCTTTCCGCTCTTTTGTAATCGTTGACCAGAAGCTTGAAGGAATCTCCCTCGAGCTTATATATCCTGCAGCTCCCAAGATTGACAGCAGCTATACTGCCTTCATCGATCAGAAGTCCGGCAAAGGCGGTTTTCCTTTCCCTGAAATCATTATCGCCAAGAGAAATACTGTGTAGAAGGTTGCTGGACTGTTCCACATATTGAACCAGCTCATCCAGTTTCACATGGATATCCTTGGAGCTGCCCTGAGCTTTCTGGTGGAATTTTTTCAGATCGTTTGTCAGTGAAATTCCAGAGTCTTCATCCTCCATGCCATCCGACAATGCGAAAAGACATTTGCTTTCATTCACTTCAAGCGAAATTTGTGCATAATCTGCAATGCTTGTGTGAAGGAATCTCCCGTTTGCATATATTCTATCATCATTCACCGTACACATGGCGCCAATGTGGGTAACTGCAGAGACTGTGATCCTCGTGGTATTTTCCATACATATACCCCCTTATCTTCCGTACAAGAACTCAATGATCGGATGTGACATCTCTAAAGCATATAACTGCTATTATCATACCATAAATACCATTTATGTTCAATAAAAGGCGTTCACAAAGAATTATGACGTAATTTGCTGCTATAATGTTCCATCGTGATGATATTTTTAGCTATTTTAATTTGCCCTTTTTTTAAGCTCAGCAGTACAACTTGATTATGTATAATCATATACTCTTCTTTGTAATTTCCAGAGCATATACCTTCATCACATTCTCTACCCTTACCAGTTCGACGGTAAAGCAGTCCTCCGAACCGGTGAACCGGCAGCAGGTGTCATAAGGTTCGGATGGGTGAAGCTTGCCCCTGGAAAGGTTTCTAAGCAGTACAGGCCTGACCTTTCTGGAGATATATGTTTTAAATGCCGGGAGACTGCTGTCATCCAGGCCGGCAAGGCCTAAAAATCCGGGCATCACTACCATATCATAGGCTCTTTCATATTGTCTCAGCCAAAGCGACCGTATGAAATCCACAGCGGTATTGTAGCTTTCATAAGGCATACGTACCTGAATGGACGACTCTGCATATTCCTGTCCATTCCATTTGTAAACGCTCCCTTTTCTGACATGATAGCAGGCGCCCTGCATTTCAATAATTTCACTGCCTGCAAGAGTGCCGCTTTCGATCACGATCTCGGCTATTCCATCCCTATTGATATCATTTACTTCCATGCTGCCATGGTAAAAACTGGCCTTGCTGTGCCATGCCAGTTGTACCCCTTCGTCTGTCCAGTCGAACAAAAAAACTGATATATCATGTTCGTGACCCATCACCTGGGAAATGACAATTTCAAGCTTTCCATCACCATCCGTATCCGCTGCGACCGCATTGTCATAAATTCCATATAGGTCTTGAGCAGTGGACTTATCAACCGTTGAAAGCCATTTATGCTCCATTTTGCCCGATTTTTTCTGTACGAGTAATACCGCCGAATCAGGCGGGAAAGGAGTAAATCTTGTAATTCCTATGACTGCTTCTTTCGAACCGTCCAAATCAAAATCATCATAAAATACAAAATCGATCACAGCGCCTTCCGATATCTGCGATGCCGCATATTCCGACATGCTTTGCTCATCCTTCGTGGCTTTATCCTTAGGCTGCTTCGGCTTTCTGCCTACGCCTCCGCTTTTCTTAATCATGGCAATCCTCACTTATTGAGCTATTTGCGATGTCCCTCTTTTTAAGCTCCGCAGTACAATATATTGATAGTTTGGCAGGGGGCAGGTCACTATATATTGTACTGCTAATGTAAATTCTGGTTACATCGCAAATAGCTTTTTCTAAATAACCCTTGCATATTTTAATGACTAGTATGCCTGGAACAGGAGCTATCGATTTCTTAACAATCCTGTGCACACTTTTTCAATATCAATATATTCAAAAGCGTGGTTTGCCGAAACCAGTACCGGGTGAATTTTATAAATTGCCTTAAGAAGATGTTGACCTCTGAATATAGGTGATGAGTGAAGACGAAAAAAAGTATATGATTAAGTTTCCTCTCCTATATATTCAATAGTCGCTTTTATATTTACACTTATATCCATTCCTGAAAAGCAGTCGTCCCAGTTAATACGGTCAATATCTTTACGCCATTTTGCCTGGGCATACTTAATCCAATTAAATATGTCCATCTTAAATTCGTTTTGCGCCTTATCAATTAACGCTTCTGCCTCCTTTTTCAAAAGCTCCTCGTATCCTTTTCCAATCTCCTCTATTCTCTCATTCTTCAGCAGGTTTTCTTTATCGGATAAAGCGTTATCAATTGTGTGGTAATTGACATTCGGTACAAGATCGTCTAGTGTGCCTTTTGATTTAACGCTTACATCTATGCGGTAGCTTTCTCCATTTCTGGCAACCTTTATTTTGGCTTCATTCTGCATTTTAACAGTAGCGGTACAAGGTATATTACCATTGCAAGTAATAGGAAATGTCCGTTCTCCGATATTTTTCATACCGCTCAAAATGTTTAAAACTCTAGCCTCAGTAATCGTTATAGTATGCGCCAGTTTATCTTCTCTAAAAATCCCATACCCGTTTATCATAATCTCATTTCCTTCGGCTTTCAGCATGGGTATTACAGGGTGCCAGCCGGGAGTATCCATGGCGACACTAACGTGATGCAGATCACTTTTGAGAATAAACGACTGCTTATATGCATCAGCCAGCAATGTCTTCATATATATGCCTACATTGGGATAATTGTCCGGCACAGCATAAAAAATATCATTTATATTTCCTTCGGCCATTGCGATAGCTATAGTGCTTTTTAGCTGCGCGGTACGTAAAATTATATTTAAAGCATTGCGTATCCCTTCCTGTGCAAGCTCCCTGCCTATAACCGCAACCTGAATACCGCCGAGGTTAAGCTTCCCGCCAATATGCTCCTGCCTCATTGTACGGGTCTCTCCAATATAGCCGCTTTGTATAACGTCTACAACGGACTTCCTGGGAGCATTTTTATAAAATACGGGATAAACAGTGTAAACATTCATCAGTTTGACGCCTGAATCCGGTCCGTTAACTATTTCGTACCCTGATGCAATCGGAATCGTCAGATCCTCAATACTCTTTATATCCCAGCATCCCGTAAGAAATAAAGTTAAAAACAGTGTAATTGCGGACAGGTTTATCCTAGCTTTGGTCATTCATATTTGCTCCTTTTTTAAAAACGATTGATAAAAGTAAAAGTATAGTTGGTAAGCCAATGCCGATAAGCATTCCCAGTATACCTACATAATCCATATACCGGAATGTGTCGGTTATATTCGGCGGTATAAGTGCCAGTGCATAAATTATAATAACAACAGGGACCGCAGTCCTGCGGAATTCCTTAATTCCGAATGCCTGAGAGGCAAAATAGCTCGACGCAAAAAGCTGATTCATGATAGGCCGGAATATTACCCCTATATATATTAAAATAAAAAAGAATTCCAGCCTTTCCAGTACAGGAATATCGGTTACTTTAAGAAGCACCAGAACAGGCCAGATATGGCGTTTGATCGAATATGGTCCAAATACGGCTATCGATATGATCGTTGTATAAAGATAAATAACTGTCGATATTGCAAGAGCAAATACACTGCTTTTAGCAGCTTTTTTTTTGTCCTTGACAAACGGGTAAAGCACAAGTAAGTATTCCATACCTGTAAAAGCCATAGCTGTAGTTAAGCTCCCGGACAGTAATTTCACGACAGGGGTCCCGGCTACAGGAAGCAGGAATGTCCATTGCGCTTCTCTCAGGGAGGGTAAAATTATAATCAGCAGAGCCAGGAGTATATAAAAAGTAAGTTCGTTAAACCTTGCAACAACTTTTATTCCGGATAGTACAATATATAGTCCGGCAAGCAGCAGAAGGACAATTTTTACATATTCCGGGGTCTCGGGAAGTATATACGTATCCAGCATACTGCTGAAATTCCGTGATATTATGGAGCAGAAAAACAAACCGTAGATAGCATATATAATCAGCGGTATCCTGCCAAGGTATTTCCCAAGAATTGATTTACATATCTGATAAAAATTATATCCGGGAAAGCGCGTGAAAAGCAAGATGGTCGTCAGAATAATCAAAAGCGGCGCTAAAGCTCCGATTATTACTGAAATCCAGGCATCCTGGCCCGCTTCAGCTGCTGCAAGCCTTGGAAGACTGAGTAAGCTTGTACCTAATATAATACTTATCAATGAAAACATTAACTGTTTGTTTGTAATTTCTATCTTGTTTGAATTATTCATCCCTTTCCCCCTTTTTTGTATCCTGCTTGCCTTTTAGAATCCTGGCTGCCTGCAAATTTAGGACGGTATTTCATCTTCCGTAAAGAAGAACGGAAAAGAGTATCCTTGATATCGCCGTCGCGCATGGGGGCAAAAGGACTTAAATATGGAATACTGAAGCTTTCCAGGCGGATAAGATGGGTAATTATAAAAATCCAGCTTAATGTGATCCCGTAAGCTCCAAAAAGGCCTGCCATAATCATTACAAAGAATCGAAGCAGGCGCAGTGCCAATACCATGCTGAAATTAGGTATGGCAAATGATATCAAGGCTGTAGCGACTACTATAATAACCATAGCAGGGCTTACCAGGTTTGCCCGTATTGCAGCTTCACCCAGAACAATACCGCCAACCACGCCAAGGGTGCTTCCAATTGGTTGAGGAAGCCTGACGCCCATCTCACGCATGAACTCTACCAGTATTTCCAGTAAGAATGCTTCAACAAGCGGCGGAAATGGAATTTCTTTGCGTGATTCCGCAAGGGGTATGATAAGGTCGAAAGGTATCAGCTCAGGGTGGAATGATGCCAGCGCTATATACAATGAAGAAAGCGTAATCGTAATAAAAACGGCGGCATACCGCAGCAGGCGGTTAAAGCTGGCAACCAGGGTGCGCTCTGTGTAGTCCTCCGTTGCGGATAAAAAATGCGAAAATACTGAAGGTACAAGTAGTACAAATGACGTACCATTGCAAATTAAACAGATCCTCCCTTCCAAAAGAGAATGGACAACTCTTTCAGGGCGATCTGTGTTTTGTATTTGAGGAAAGATACTATAGGGAGAATCTTCTATAAACTGTTCCAGCACTCCTGAAGAAGTAAGGCCGTCTATATCAATTTTATCTATCCTGTTTTTTAATTCTTCAAGGATACTGTTATTAACAATATCCTTGACATAAACAATAGAAACTCTGGTCTTTGTCCTGACTCCAACCAGCTTTTCTTCAACGGTAAGCTTCGGATCCTGCAGTCTGCGGCGTATTAAAAAAATATTAGTATCAATATTTTCGTTAAAACTCTCCTTTATGCCGTGTAAAGGTTTTTCTGTAGTCGATTCCTCAATTGAACGCTGCATGGTGTTCATTATTGTAAATAGGAATCCATGAGAAACATTTTCTATTAAAAAAAGCACTTTTCCCTTGCATATTTCTTCACTAGATTTGCCAAGGTCAGTTATTTGCTCTATCAGCGATAACGGTATATGCTTTAAAATATTCTTTAATTCCAGTCCCTCAAGAGGCTTTGCAAGCGGCATCAGAAAATTTCTGTTCAAGCTTTCATTATCAACGCAGCTTTTCAAATATATAATATAACCCAAATCGGAGTCATCCGCAGCAAGAGGGATTTGCCTGACTATAAGATCAGAATTATTACCCAGCTGTTTCTTGATATATTGCAAATTGATATTAATATCGCTGCTGAAATCTTTAGCCCGCGCTGAAAGATCATCTGTTTTATCCTGTAAGCCCCTGCTTTTTTTATTTTGCTTGCCGCGTATAAATTTATGCATAAACCTTTCTTTCCAATTGTTACTTAGTATAACTACTTTGTACTATATATAGTTACTCATTTGCGCTTTTTTATCCTTGGCCCCGGCAAAAGAGCGCCCATGCGGGCGCATCAAAAAAGCTGACGGAGAATTTCCGGCAGCTTTAGTAACTTATTACCGCGATACTACAATAAAAAACAGAAAAATAATTCCACATTCGCGGTAATAAGTACATTCGTTGGGTTGTGGGCGGTAGCCCGCATTGGAGGTCCGCACAAATACGCCTTCACAAATTTGACAGAAGCCCCGAAAGCGTTTCCTTTGCATCACCCGGCAGGAGAGTCACGCCCTGCTTTTTACTGTAAAGAGGATTTTCCACGCCCGAATAACCAGGCTTCAAATCATAATTGCAGATAATCAGATGTTTCGCCTTGCCGACATCAAGCACCGGCATTCCGTAAATCGGAGTCCCCTGGGCTGTATTCGCGGCCGGGTTGATCACGTCATTTGCGCCGATTACCACTGCAACATCGCATTGCGCAAACTGCGGGTTGATTTCATCCATCTCATGCAGCTTTTCATATGGGATATCCACCTCGCAAAGCAGCACGTTCATATGCCCCGGCATACGCCCCGCTACAGGGTGGATGGCAAACAGCACATCCGTGCCGTTTGCTTCGAGCTTATCGGCTAACTTCTTAACAAGCTTCTGTGCCTGTGCAAGCGCCATGCCGTAACCGGGGACGATAATGACCTTCTTTGCCTCAGAGAGAAGCTGTGAAGGACTTTTTCCATGATTGGGTGCAGAGGCCTCCTTTTCGGGTATTTCGGCTTCCTGTCCTGCATCCGGGATTCCCTGCCTATCCCCGATTTCTTCAGTAACGGCAGGGATGCCTGCATGTATTGGTTTTGCGGAGGCGGGTTTTGCATACAAAGAAGTCTTGCCAAGCAATATGTCAACCAGCGAACGGTTCATTGCGCGGCACATGATCTGTGTCAGCAGCAGTCCGGAAGCACCCACCACTCCCCCGATGGCTACAAGCAGCGGGTCGGAAATCGCCATGCCTGCAATAGTGCCGGCAACGCCTGACAGGGAATTGAGCAGTGAGATCGTGATCGGCATGTCGGCCCCGCCTACACGGATAGCAAATGCCACACCAAAAAAACCGGAAACAAGCATGCCTAAAATGATCAGTAACAGCAGCAAGGGGCTTCCTGTCCGGACAAATACCATAGCGGCAATAGCGGCAGCCGTCAGTATGGCGCTTATTGCTGTGATTGCCGGATGCCTTTTCCAAACGATGGGCTTCTGCGGCAACAGCTTATGCAGCTTGGC
This sequence comes from Clostridiaceae bacterium, assembly GCA_039679375.1. Taxonomy (GTDB): domain Bacteria; phylum Bacillota; class Clostridia; order Acetivibrionales; family DTU013; genus JBDKVA01. Next base: position 2,537 of record JBDKVA010000167.1, on the reverse strand, counting down.
TCCGGCGACAAGGCTCCCTGTCAGCGTGATCATACCTATGCCAAGCGCAAGACCCGCCGTCAGCATCGGAAACGGATCCGCTTCATGGCCCTCCAGCACCGTTATGGCTGCGACCAGCGCAGACGCCGCACCGCCAAAACCGTTGAGCAATGCGACCGCTTCAGGCATCTCAATCATTTTTACCCTGCCCGCACCGATAAGTCCCGCCGCCAGTCCGGCAGCCATACTGAACCAAAGCAGGTAATCGGAAAGGATGCCATATTTGTATAATGTTATAATGATCGCAGCTGCGGTGCATACCGCGGAAAGAGCGTTGCCATACGCGGCGCTTCCCACCTGGCTCATCATGGCAATGCCCGCCAGCACACCGGCAATCAGGATACCGCAAAATGTATAATAGACAAGTTCGCTCATTCTCGTCCCTCCTTATGGTGAAACATGTGCAGCATCCGGTGTGTTACCGCAAAGCCGCCCGCCACATTCAGCATGGCAAGAAATACGGCAAAAGCTCCAAGGATCCGGTTACCCGTATATATGGCCGCACCCGTAGCAGAAAGCGCTCCAAGCACAGTAATGCCCGATAGAGCGTTCATGCCTGACATGAGCGGCGTATGCAAAAGGCTGGGAACATTTTTAATCAATTTGTAGCCTGCAAGTGAGAAAATCACAAAGATCGCAATCAGCAGAATAGGACTCATAACGATCCTCCATTCATATTATCAAATCAACCTGGTGTGCTGGTTGGCTTTATTAAAGCTTCATTGCTTCCCTTGCGCCGTCATGGACAATTTCACCATCGATCGTTGTGAGGATTTTCGCAACGATCTCGTCACTGCGGTCGAGGACGATTTTATTATCCTTAGCAAGGAATTTTAAGAGATTATAGACATTGTTTGCAAACATCCACGTTGAACTGATCGGAAGCAATCCCGGGATGTTTTTTATTCCTTCAATCGTTACGCCATGTTTGACCGCCGTTTCACCCGGGGTCGTGATGGCGCAGTTACCGCCCTGGTCTATTGAAATATCAACAATCACAGATCCGGGCGCCATGGATGCGACCATCTCCTCGGTAAGCAGGATGGGTGCGAGACGGCTTGGTACAAGAGCGGAACAAAATATGATATCCATCCTTGCAATGGCTTCACTGAGAGAAGCACGCTCCTTTACCAGCCATTCCTCCGGCAATGAACACGCATATCCGCCTTCCCCGACCGCTATTTCAACGGGAACACCGGTATCGACGATTCTTGCGCCAAGTGATTTGGCCTGTTCCGCCGCATCAGGACGGATATCTGCGGCATAAACAACCGCGCCAAGCCGTTTGGCTGTAGCAATTGCCTGCAATCCCGCAACCCCGGTTCCGATCACCATTACGTTGCACGGCTTGATCATGCCGACCGCGCAAAAGATCTGGGGAATAAATTTAGCCAGGTCGGAGGCTGCCATCAGCATACCCTTATAACCTGCGCACGTGCTCATGGAGGTCAGGGCGTCCATATTCTGCGCACGGGAAATACGCGGGATCCCGTCGAGAGTAAGGCCGATAATGCCTTTTTGCGCCATCGCCTTCACCATATCGTGGTTTACAGGTGATGCAGGATGGATAAACGTGATCAGATACTGTCCTTTATGCATCATGTCAATTTCAGAACGATTTTTTACGGAATTGAACTGTGGTTCCTTGACCTTCAAAATAACATCCGCTTTATTATACAACTCTGCGCAGTCATCTACGATTTGCGCGCCTGCGGCCGCATACTGGGCGTCATGATAGAATGAGCCTTCTCCCGCTGATTTTTCAACCAGTACGGTTGTACCGTCCCTTACCATTTTGCCTGCTGTTTCCGGCGTAGCAGAAACACGGCGTTCTCCATGCATGATCTCTTTTGGTATACCAATAATCATATCCGGCACCTCCAATTATATTACTTTTAAATTTTGAATTATAAGAATGACCTTGCTCTTATGCGGTTTTTCAGTAATGAGTTGTTTTTGGGGAACATGAAACTCCGTTTTTTACGGTTGACAGTACCACCACTGTTTTAGTCAGCGAAACTCCCTTTATACTTTTGATTTCATTCAGAACCCTTGCCAGCGTCTCAGTGGACGCGGTGATCACTTTCAGAATATAGTCGAAATCTCCTGTCAGGTAATAACACTCAATGATTTCAGGCTGTGTCTTCACACTTTCCATAAAATTTCCGTTGTACTTCGGATGCTCAAGACGTACGGATATAAACGCAGTCGTGTCCTTACCCAGAAGTTTGGAGTTTAAAATGGCGGTATATTGCTTTATGATTCCTGAAGCCTCCAGCTTCTTGATACGTTCTATTACCGCAGAGACCGACATGTTGATCTGCTCGCCTATCAGTGAAGCGTTGACGCGGGAATTTTCCTGCAGACATTCCAGAATTTTAACATCAATTGCGTCCATATCCTATTCCTTAACATGCTTTTAATTAACACATTGCGCCAATGAACTTATCTTTATAATAGCACCAATTTCCATAAATAGTCCAGTATTTATGGAAATC